>JBAXIB010000005.1:0-131004 GCA_037138595.1 Actinomycetes bacterium
CACAGGGCAGGAAACCGTTGGGATGGTCAGCTTAAAGCTGCCGCGCTCGCCCACTTCCAACCCGATGGCACGATGTCATCGCGATGGTCAAGAACGCCGTCTGGGTGAGCTAGCCGGTAAACGCTGGGGTGGCGGTTACTGCTGCTACATCGGCCGGAACAGCAGTCGTTGTCGGCGCAACCGTAGTCGTCGTAGTGGGCACAACGATTGGGATCGACTGCCACGCCGAACCCCAACTCGTGCCGTCGACCGTCGTCGTAACCCGAGTCTGACCGGTGCCGTCAGCGTTCATGACATAGATCTCGTCGTGGCCATCGCGCACGCTGGTGAAGGTGATGTGCACGCCGTCAGGTGACCACGACGGAAAATAGTCCCTTGCGTCACCGCTAGTGAGCGGGATTTGATTGCTGCCGTTCGCATCCATCACAAAAATCCTGGTGGTGAAATCGACGACCCCATAAGCGGAGAATGCAATGTGGGTGCCGTCAGGAGACCACGACGGCAAATCCGGGCTGAGGTCACTTATGGCACGATTCGTGAGCCGCGTTTGGTTCGTCCCATCCGCGTTCATGACATAGATCTCCTCGTGTCCATCCCGATCGCTCTTGAATGCGATGTGGACACCGTCGGGCGACCACTGCGCGTCGGTGTCCGCGATGAATTCGTTAGCAGTGAGAGGAGTCTGACCCGTCCCATCCGCGTTCATGACAAAGATCTCCTGATCACCATCCCTGCCACTCTCAAACACGATGTGGGCGCCGTCGGGCGACCACGACGCTAACGAGTTAAACCCAGAGGTTGTGATCTTGTGCGGGCTACTTCCATTCGCGTTCATCACATATATATCGCCGTTGTCGTAGTTCGTATATGCGATCTGGGTTCCATCCGGTGACCACGAGGGTTCGGCCACCCAGGGCAGGGCGGGCGGCGGCGCTTCAACCGTGAGTTTGGTGTCGCCGGTACCATCGGCGTTAATCACCCAAACGTTCCAGCATTCACACCCACCTTGTACCTTCGTGTAAGCAATCTTGCCGTTCGTCCCTGGGAACTGACCAGCATCGGCGGGCGACGAACCAGACAACGCAACAATCGCGCCGAACAACGCGAACGCGGCAATTAGCGCACTACCCCGACAATGCTTCATCTGTACCCCTGTTGTTGGACTGCGAAAAAATCTGACCCGACCCTAACCCGAAATCAACACGGTCGCGGTGGGTCCAATGCCATCAAAGGGCCGCCGATCATCGAAATGAATCGATTGACAACTGAACTTTCAGCTACTTGCACGAGGCGATCTAGCGACGCCGCGTATGTCACCGCCCAAGCCGAGCAAGTTCGTCGCTGCTATTTTCGCGCCCGCTGCGCCCGGACCGACGCGCCAACCCCACCTGAGAATTGACATGCCGTCTCACAAACCGACCACGATCCTCGACCGACTCAGTGCCCTCTGGGGTCTGCTTACCATCAGCAATAACGATTACCACGCCTTCATGGGAAGTTACGGCGAACTTTTCGTCGACTCCCCCGAGAACACCAAAGCCGACTACGACGCAGGCATTCCGCCTCAGGGTTATCGCCAAGGCAGCAGCGACGAACTTCAGGCGCTCTACAAGGTCATCCATCTGCTCTGCACGCTCGGCTCGGTCGAAAAGATGTACATGCCGCCGACCATCGATCCCGACCAGTCAGTGTTACAAAACCAAATTCTGTTTGAACGAATCGTTGCAACTGACCTTCAGCTCGGAACCGGCAAAAAAGTGCTCGACCTCGGCTGCGGCTGTGGCGCGATTGCCGAACACATCGCCGAGCGCACGGGGGCGACGCCATATGGCATCAACCTCGACGCGTCGCAGATCGAAAAAGCGCATCGAAACCCGAACCTGCCGTCGGCCAACTTCTCCGTCGGCGATTTCAACAAGCCGCTGGCGTTCGACGACGCGAGTTTCGACGCGGTGTACGCGATTCAACCCATGACCTATGTGAGCGACCTCACGTTCACTTTCGCCGAAGTCATGCGGGTACTTAAACCAGGCGGACGGTTTGTCATCGACGACGTTGCGGCTCTCGATGCCTACGACCGCGATGATGCCCAGCAGCGCACCTTGATCCAACACACTCGCGAACTCACCGTATTTGGGGGCTTTTGGTACTACCAGTACTGGGAGGATGCCTATCGCGACGCGGGCTTCGAGCTCATCTCATCGGTCGGCCGCAGCGCGGTTGAGTTGATTAAGAAAGAGGTCGCGCTCTTCGACCGGTACGAGACCATTTTCAAGGCTCTCGCCAAAGTCCGGATCATCCCCCGCAAGACCAACACACTCATGCAACGGATGAACCAAAACAGCCAGTCTTACATCGCCGCCGAGGAAGCCGAGCTCCTCACGCTGAACTGGCACTGCGTCGGCCAGAAGGCCGCGTAGCGACTCGGTTTTTGCCAACGAGTCGATCTTCGAATCAGACGGCGTGCCGCTCATGCCAGTTTGTAATGCGGGAAGCCTGCGTGGCCCGGTAGGCGACGAGCAGGATGAACCCGATGATGCCGGCAAACGGCGAGATGAGGAAGCCGGCAAGCACGGCTGCCAGGTAGCCGAACGCCCCGCCGACTGACCACTTGGTCACTGCCCGCCACATCGGCCCATCGTTGGGATCAGACCAAACTTTGGGACTCTTGGAAATCACTAAGAACAGCACGTTCCAGGTCAGCCCCATCAGAAATGCCAGTCCACCGTAAAACAGCACTGCGGCGCGTTGGTCGGCGTCATTGCCGATCTCAAACGCTGTGGCGAGGACCGCAGTCGGAAACGGCAGCAGTACTGCCACAAATAAAATACCGAAGTTCACCCAAAGTATCGGCAGCGTGACCATCGTCAGTTTGTGGAACACGGAGTGGTGATTGAGCCAAATCACCGCGATGTACAGAAAGGAGGCAAAGAACGCCAGGTAAGTTGGCACCTGCTGCAACACCGTCGCGCCGAGTTCGCCGGGACGTGTTTCGTTAATAGAAAGGTCAAGCACCAGCAACGTGAGTGCAATGGCCAACACCGCGTCACTGAAGAGTTCCGTGCGAAGCACCGAGACTGTCCCGGACCGCGGCGCAGCCCCTTTGTCAAACATGAGCGGTCACAAGTGACATTGATCCGAGGATCGAATCACGTTCAAAAGCCACCTGGCGAACTTACCAGCACTGTCGACAAGCACTCGGGCATTGCGACGCGCCTAGTTGCAAAACTATGGAGTTGGCATTGTCATCGCGTCTGGCTGGTTGGTGGTCGGTCGTTATCCGCGGGCGCCGCCTAGGACATTGCTGCTTGCACCGAAGTTCGATCTTGATTTATCGCAGCGATCAACGCCGCTCCAGATTCGCCGACCAAAATGGATTGATGATCACTGTTCGGAATCACCCGTACTCGAAAACCAGCGGTCAAGTAACGCGCCATGCCCATCGACTGGTCACGGTCATGTTCGGCCAGCGTTTTCGACGCGTTGTATTGAAAAACCGGAACATCGAGTGTGGCGCCGGTCCAGTTTCCCAGCATGCGAAATTTCGCGTCGTACAACCGGACACGACCAGTTCGCCACCGACTGCATTGCAAAACTGCCGTCGCCGTCAACTGAGCCAGATGGGTCACCCATGAACCAACGAGACTGGCCACGGATTCGGGGTGAGGCGCCGTCAATCGCTCAAGTTGATGGATCATCCGCTTCGAGCACGGAACGCGCCCAGCAGCCCAGATCGGTGAAACCAGCACTGTCCACGTAGAGATCAATCACGTCTATGTCGGCGCTACGCATCGCATCAAGGAAAACGGGGTAGCGGGGATCTTTCTCGACAGTCCAACCCCGGATTGAGATCAACGGGGGCAGGTCAGAAACCATTCGAAGCAACCTAATGGTAACAACAGGTGCGTTCGCGTTGACAACAATTGCATCACGGTTCATGAATCTCGTAAAACAGGGAAGTGACATCCGAGGGAAAAGCCACCATGACCGATTCAGATATCGATGGCCTTTATGAAAGCGAGCAAGTTCGAGATCGTCGCCGCATCGCCAAACGATTGATTTTCGGAGCCATAGCGATCATGGCCCTCGTCGAAATTGCCACTTTTGTCTCCCGCGATCAGACCGCAACTCGAGATGCAATCCCCCAAACGTTTTATGGTGCAGCCGGTTCTGACGGGCCGAATTACGTCGAGGTAGGTGCGCGCGTTGTTGAGGTCTCGGCAGTTTCGGCGATTCAAAACGTTCGGTTGACCATTGTCCCGCACGGTGATTTCGCTAACCCTGATGGATCGTTGAAACAAACCATCAACCTTGATGCCGATGGTTATGCAGGTGGCAGCATAAATCTCGCGGGCGGCGAGATCCCGCCACCAGTTCAGCTGGCGCTCGACCTCGATGGGGACCTAAGTCAATACCCTTTCGACACCTACTCGAGCGCGCTCACAGTGCGGCTCACAACGGTGGTCAAAGAAGGCGCCACGGTCACGAAACTCAGCGACGTAGTGCCCATGCGGCTGGTGATTAGCGCTCGCCAACACGATTGGGTCACGACGTCATCGCGTAATGACGCCGGTGCCGACGACGGATCAATAGCAGTTAACCTCAATGTTCAACGCGGGACCGCCACACGCGGATTCGCGCTTTTCGAACTCATCGTCATGATTTCGCTTGCGGTTATTGCGGTAGCTATCACATACGCCGCGTTAGTAACTGACCGTCCGCTCGAGTTTTCATTGTTCGTGTGGCTCGGGGCGATGTTGTTCGCGTTACCAGCCATCCGCAACACGATGCCCGGCATCCCGGGCGTGGGGACAATCCTCGACTTTGCCGGTTTCTTTTGGTGCCTTATCGCGGTGGCGGCGTGTTTGATCACCGCGGCGATCACCTACATCCGGGGTTCGCTTCGCTCCCATCACACTCGCTGAAGTTGCGCGGCGATACCCACACCGGTTCGCAAACTTCGCCGTCGACGGTGGTGGTCAGGTGACCTTGGAAGCCGACGAAGCCTAGGCGAATGCAATTTACGGCCTTCGAAAGAAACGAACGGGAATACCATCTCCATCGCCCATCGAATTGCGCCCTAGACGAAAAGATCCTTGGCGATGAATACGCGAGACGTCGACCCCGACATTCACAGGTTTCTCGATCAGCTTGGCGGACCAAACGCCCCTGACCTTTCCGATTCCACCATCGCCGATGCGCGCGCCAGCGACTTAGAACTCATGCGCATGATCCATTCCGATACGCCACCAATAACCCATGTCGAGGATCGCACCGTCCCTGGCCCGAGCGGCGAGGTGGCCATTCGTGTTTACCGCCCAAGCAACAGTAATTCACTGCCCGGAATTTTGGTTTGGTTTCACGGCGGCGGCTGGTGCCTAGGCAGTCTCGAAAGTGGCGACGGCCCGCCACGAAGTTTGGCCCAGAGCAGTGGCGCTGTCGTGGTATCGGTCGACTTCCGGCTCGCTCCCGAACATCCATTTCCTGCCGGCATCGACGACTGCTGGTCAACGGTGCAGTGGGTCGCAGCCCACGGTCACGAACTTGGCGGCGATCCGCAACGCCTAGCTGTCGGCGGCGAAAGCTCTGGAGGCAACCTCGCCGCGCTCGTCGCCATCAAAGCCCGAGACGCGGGCGGGCCCAACATCTGCCATCAGCTACTCGCTAATCCGAGCACTGATCTGACGCTGTCATTGGCATCCACCGATGACTACGCCACCGGATACTTTCTTTCGAAACAGACGATGACATGGTTCATCGACCTTTACCTCGAGCGACAAATCGACCGGCGAGACCCCGCAGTTTCGCCTTTGTTTACCAGCGACCTCAGTGGCGTCGCACCGGCATCAGTATTCACCGCCGGATTTGACCCGTTACGCGACGAAGGCACGGCCTACGTCGATGCGTTACGCCGCGACGGATCCGAAGCGCAGCACTATCACTACGACTCATTAACTCATGCGTATTTCTCGATGGCACCGATCAGTCCGGTTGCGAACCAAGCACTAGCTGAAGCTGGCGCAGTGTTGCGCTCGGTGCTCACCTCAGACTGACGGCAACGGCTCTTCGTCTGGGCCGATCTGGTCGGGCTCTGCAGCATCGAAACCAAGCGCCTTGCGACGAGTGTGTTCAAAGTAGCGCGGACGGTGGCGCGGGAGGTGAGGACGAAGTTCGGGGTGAAAATGGGTGGTCAATGCGTGCGTATGCAGCCACTCGCGATGCGTGAGGTGCGCGTGCTCATTTCCTTTGACGTGCGCCTCACCCCGAAGACGCGGACCGATTTTCCAAAGTACGAGAACGGTCACAATCCCCGCAAAGATCATCTCTTCAAGCGCAAATCCAACCGTGGCGATGGACACGTTCGTAACGATAAAGAGTGCGATTCCCGAAGTCACAACATCGGCCATCCAGGTCCATACATTTTCAGTCGTGGGCTCATGCCAAGCCTTGAAGATTGTCGGCAATCCGGCCGAGGCTTGCGCGACGAGGAACGCGCATAAACCCAGTAGAGGGTTCCTGCTCGCCAGCCACAACACGACGCCAAGAACTGCTATCGAACCACAGACCCAATCGAAAGTATGCAGCTCCCATTGTGGTCGATTTGAAAACAGCGCGACCATGACGACGAGCAGTGGACCTGCTCCACCAAGAAAGGTGACCATTGATTCGATGCCTACGCCCTGCTGCATCTCGGTGGCGAAAGCCAAAAACGGAATCACCATCCACAACGACCACGACACTAGGTCGGGCTCGGCTTCGCCCCGCCAGGTGCTGCGCGCATAAATGACGTAGCCCCCAATTTGGAGCACCATGGCGAAGGCAATGAAGTACGGGCTGATCACTGCATTACTCCCCCAACTCTCAGCCCGAGATCACGTCCAGTTTGACCATTGTGTTCCGCGATCGCGATTACTCGCTCAAGTTTTAAAACATTACCACTGACTATTCGCATCGCCGATTGTGAAACCCTGCACCAACGAGTACCTCGGAAAGGTACGACACGGCAGACCATTCGAGGTTTGGGTCGTCATCCGCTCTTCCGGTTAGGAGGATTCAAATCATGCACGTCAAGTTTCGTGTTCACGTCACGATTGGCCTGCTGGCCCTTTCAACCGCTGGCTGCTCAACGTCAACTGAGACCGCTGCGGCGCTCACGCGCCAAATCATTGCCGAACATCCAGAGGTGAAAGGAATCTTTGCCATGAATGAAGGTTCGGCGATCGGGGTGCACGGCGGTATTGCTGACTCGACATCGACGTCGCCGATTACTGGGATCGGTCACGCCTCGGGATCGAAAATCAAAGCCGCAATTCGCGACGGATCATTGGCTGGAGCAATTACCCAAGATCCAATCGAAATCGGTGCCAAGTGTGTTGAGACCGCGCCCGCGGCCATTGCCGGCAATGCCTCTCGCACCCGCTATTGACATTGGCTTCCACTGGTATGGCAAGACAACAGTTGATGACCCGGCTATCGCACCGCTCCTAAACGACTGACGTCTACTTGCTAGCGCCGCCATAGACCACCACTTGGCCGCCTCCGAGATTCTTCGCTTGGTACATCGCCTCGTCGGCGTTACGGAGCAATTCGGTTGGCGTATCCGCGGCCGAGACCGAGATAGCGATTCCCGTGCTCATTGAAACAATGACCGATACAACGTTGAGGTTCACCGGCTCCTTCATCGCCTCGACGATGTGACCCGCCACTATCTGCGCGTCGTGTTGATCGGCAACGGCGATCAACACCGTGAACTCATCGCCACCTAATCGAGCAACAATGTCATCGGGCCGCAGCGCACCTTTAATCCGCAACGCAACGGCGCGCAGCAACTGATCGCCAACGTCGTGACCGAACGTATCGTTCACCTCTTTGAACCCGTCGAGATCCATAAACATCACCGCAATATGCATGCCTTCAGCCTCGGCACGAGCCAACGTTGCGGGGAGTTGATCTGCGAACAGCGCTCGATTGGGAATTCCGGTCAAGTGATCGTGTCGCGCTGAGTGCGTGAGCCGATCGCGAAGATCGATTTCGTCGGACGCGTCTCGAACAAGCATTACAACCGAGCCTTCACCCGTTGTTTCATCGCGGACGAATGACGACGACATTGAAGCCCTGAAGAGCGTGCCGCTTCCGTCGAGAATGCGTACCTCGAGATGCGCCTCAACCAATACTTCTGCAAACAACTCTTGGAATGTGCGCTCGATTGCCGATCGATCCAAGGGATGCACGAAACCGGTCACCTGTTCTCCAACGATGCTTGATTCCGACAATCCGACCAACCTGGAACTAAATCGATTCGCTTGCTGCACGCGTAGGTCTTCGCCCAGCACCATGATGCCCACGGCAGCATCTTCGAAAATCGCCAAAAATTTCGACATCGAATCGGCTCGAAGCTCTGCTCGATACAACAGTTCGTTCGATAGTGCTTGCTGTTTCCTAGCCTCAACTAAACTCTTATGCGCGTCGATAGCGCTGCGAGCCAAGAGGCGAGCCTCAATCATCGACACAACAACCATCGCCAATGTCTGCAGGGCGTCAAGTTGGCCTTGACTTACTTTTCGCGGCTCACGATCGATCACACACAACGTTCCCATCGCGTGACCTTGTTTGGTCACTAACGGAACCCCTGCGTAAAATCGAATTTTCGGATCACCGACGACTAATGGGTTGGTGGCAAATCGCGAGTCAACAAGGGTGTCTTCGACAATGAACACCGCTGATGGTTCGAGAATCGCGTAGGAACAAAATGCTGCGTCTCGCGGCGTTTCACGCACGTCGAGTCCCACCGCCGATTTAAACCATTGACGATCGACGTCAACCAGACTCACCAAACTGATTGGCGTGCCAACGATCTGCGCGGCCAAACGAGTGATGCCGTCATAGACGTCTTCCGGGTCACTATCGAGAATGTTTGATTCCCAAAGTTCACTCACTCGCGCTCGTTCATCAAGCGGCAGCGGAGCCGGGACCGCCCCAGAAGGCGATGCCGTAAGACTTTGATCGGTCAATTTCGTGCTCCCGGGGGTGGTCAAGCAGGCAGGGCCAATGGGCATGGCTCCACATACAAGTAAATAATTGTGTCCCGAAGGCCCCATCGGCCGCAAGATTCGAAAGCTTGAGAACTCTTCCGGAAAACATGTTTGAACCGGCTTTTCCGCCGCCAGAGTTCAGGTCCGTTGGACACCGCGACCCGTCTCCAGTGTTTTCGCAACCGCTGACTGGGCGCGACATACTTGCGAGCATCGGCACTAGGCATTCATCGCTTCGCTAGCCGACAAACGAATGCGACTGATTGACGTTACGAATCGCCGGTACGACAATCAGTCGCTACCGATACAGTGTCGTTGGAAGATTGAGGTCGGCGTATGAATCAGCCTAATACGGTCAACGGCTACCTCATTGGGCCTGGCGCGGACCTCTCTGGCGCAGACCTCGCGGGTGCTGACCTTTCGGGTCTTAAGATGACGGGGGCCAAAATGACCGGAGCCGATTTAAGTGGCGCCGATCTCACCGGAACCAACCTTGCTGGGGCCAACCTGTATGGAGCCAACTTGACTGGCACGATTCTTGACGGAGCCCTGATGACTCGGGCATACCTCTACGATGCCATCATGCTTGGCGCATTCTTGACCGGAGCGAACTTGACCGGCGCCGATCTCACGGGTGCAAACCTCAACGGCGCACGACTCACCGTGGCCAATCTCACCAGCGCCGACCTCTCTCGAGCTGACTTAACTGACGCAAAAATGACGGGCGCCAACTTGACCGGTGCCGATCTCACCGGCGCCATCATGACCGGCGTGATCCTTACTGGAGCGATCGGCCTGCGCTAGCGCTCGCGCCAATTCGGACATATAGGCCATTTGGCCTATTTTTTTCTGGACTCTCGGGGTTACCTAGGTCATAGTGCTCAGGTGCTTCAGCGTCAGTTCGCTCGTGATTAACGAGAATCGTTCCTGGTTTTGGCCAGGCGAGCGACCCCGCCAACAAAAAATAGCTGACGAATCACTAAAGGTCGACAAGTCAATAGACCGAAAGACCTATATGTCTCGTTCGGCTCGATCGTCAGCTCGGCTGCCAATTTGTGTGGCCACCGATCGTCGCGTTTTCAAGCTCGTCGCAGCATTAGCCGTCGCGATTTTCGCTGGAACTGTCCTGCCGCTGACGACCAGCGCTCTTGCCGACGTCACCGCGAATCCGAACGGTGTCGCCATGTCATCGCATGATTCCGCTGAAAGTGCTCTTACCGAACCAGACAGCACCCCTCCAACGCGCAACTCCCCCGTGACATCAGCCACGAACCCAACGCCGACTCCCAGCGTTGAGGAACTCACAGCGCGAAGCGACCAACTGTGGGCCGCGAAACCACCAACGAATGACACGCTCAACGTTGTGGTCATCGACGCCAATGGTCGCCCCACCATCACGACCGTCGAAGGTGCCAACTCGGCTGATGCGGTTCGATCAGTCGTCACCAATCACGCTGATGCATCGGTGAATTGGGCCGTCCCAGTCGGAGCACTGGCAAACGACCCGCTTCGCTCGATGCAATGGGGCCTCGATTCAACCCAAGCTGAAGTCGCATGGACAGCGACAAATGGCTCGACTGGCACCGGGGTGACTGTCGCCGTCGTCGACACTGGGGTCGCAGCACATCCTGATCTTGATGCCAACATCGTCGCTGGATACGACTTCGTCGATGGAGATACGACTCCAGTCGACGGATTTGGCCATGGCACCCACGTCAGCGGGATCATCGCCGCGGTTGCCAACAACGCGTCGGGCATCGCCGGTGCAGCTCCCGGCGTCCACATCATGCCGGTGCGCGTGCTTGACAACACCGGTGCCGGCTGGGACAGCAACGTTGCGGCTGGCATCGTTTGGGCCGTCGACAATGGCGCCCAGGTAGTGAACTTGTCACTTGGCGGCGCGTACTCAGCTGCCACCGCGGCCGCGGTCGCCTACGCAGCGTCGCACAATGTCGTCGTCGTTGCGGCGGCTGGAAACGGCGGAATTGGCGGATCCGAATCATGGCCCGGCGCTGACCCCCATGCCCTCGGCGTTGGTTCCATCGATTCGACTGGCCTGCCGTCATCATTTTCAACTCGCGGTGCCTACGTTGACGTCGCTGCTCCTGGTGGTTCGATCACCTCGACGTATCTCAACGGTGGATACGCCACCATGTCAGGTACCTCAATGGCCGCTCCGTTCGCAGCTGCTAGTGCGGCGATCGTTCGCCATGCACACCCACTTTGGACCGAAGCACAAATTCGCACTGCGCTCATCATGTCGGCAATTGACACTGCTCCCGCTGGGCGCGATACCGCCACCGGCGCCGGCGAGGTTTCGGTTGTCGCCGCACTTGCACTCACCGCGCCATGGGATGCAGCTCCTCCCGCCAGCGTCACCGCAACCGTTGCCGGTACCAACCTTGAGATCGACGCATCGCCAGTTACATCGCCCGGCGTGTCGGGCTACCAATTTGAACGAGACGGCATCGTCGTAGCTTCAGGCCTCGCAAGTTCTTTCACCGACCCGAACCGTGCCACCGTCGCTGGGACCTCGACCTATACGGTGCGAGCGATTGGTCCAAGCGGCGAACTCGCCCAAGCCCAATCAGTCACGACGACCATGACCCCTCCGCTCGCTCCGACAATCGCCGTCACGGCATCGGGCGTATCGGTCACGCTGACCGTGTCGAATTCCACGTCCAACACTTGGCTGACCTACCGAAACGGAATTGCCGTCGCTCCGACGTCGTCGACCGCAACGGTGATCAGCCTAGGCAACGAGCCAACGGGCACGAACACCTATACGGTTCGTGCAGTGACGACGGCAGGCACTTCGCAACTGTCAGCACCCGCGACCATTACCGTCACGTTGCCGCCGTTGACGGCGCCAACCACCCTCACCGCCGCTATTTCTGGTGTGGATATTTTGGTTAAGAGCGGTCTGGTGGCCAACGCGTCGCAGTACCGGTTCGATCGCAATGGCGTCACCGTCGCCACGCTCACCACGAACTCCTTTGTCGACACCGAACGAGCTTCAATCCCCGGAACGGTTACGTATTCAGTGCGAGCACTCGGCACCAACAATCGAGTCGGACCGGCAAAGTCGGTGTCGATCACCGTGACCCCACCGGCTCCCCCCACGATCACCGGCAGCGCAATCGGACCAGTTGTGACCTTGTCACTCAGCGGAGCAACGGCAACGACTTGGTGGGTGTATCGCGACGGCGCCAAGTTGTCCACCGCCGCCGGTACCGCGACCTCAATCACATTGAGCGCCCAACCAACGGGCGTGCATGGTTACACCGTGCGTGGCATCACCTCGACTGGCTCGTCGCTCAACTCCGCGAATGCGGCGATTGACGTGCCGCTCGTTGCACCGACAGCCGTGACGGTCAAAGTTGTCGAACAATCACTCACCGTTACCGCAACTTCAGTGGCAAATGCTGCGGCCTATCGGTTCACCCGCAATGGCGTCTGGGTTGCTGATCAACTCCTTCCGGTGTTGGTTGATGCCGAAATCGCTACCCAAACCGGTTCCTACACCTACACCGTCGCTCCTATTGATGGTCTCGGCCTCGTCGGCGCCTCCCGCGCCAGCGCCGCCTTTGCGGTTCTCGCCCCGGCAGCACCCGTGCTCTCCAGCGCCGTCATTTCAGGCACCGCCGTGTTGGTCACGCTGACCGGAAGCGCAACAACCTGGTACGTGTACGTCAATGGTGTAAATGTCGCAGCCGTGGCCGGGTCGATCAAAGCGTTCGCGGTCTATGGCATCACGTCAGGCTCACCGTCGATAACGGTTCGTGGGTCCACCACCAAGGGCACCTCAGCGGCATCAAACGCCCTTATCGTCACCATCCCGTAACGGAACCCTCGGGACTCAGCTACCCCGATTCCCTTTGGGCTGCCATGCTCAACGGATGAAGATCGATACCGTGCTGTTTGCCGAGCCGGCTCAAGCGGCCAGCCAAGCCCGACACCTTGCCGAACTGGGCTTCGACGGCGTGTTCACCTTTGAAGGAATTGGCGATCTGTTTTTGCCGCTCGCCTTGGCCGCTGATGCAACAGAACTGGCGATTTATACCAACGTCGCCATCGCGTTTCCGCGCAGCCCTATGCACGTTGCCTACACCGCGTGGGATCTTCAAAAACTTTCAAGCGGTCGCTTTATGCTCGGTCTTGGTACACAAGTCAAGGCAAACATCGAACGCCGTTTCAGTGCGCAATGGGATCACCCCGTTGCCCGAATGGTTGAGTTCGTCGCAGCGACTAAGGCCATTTTCGGCGCATGGCAAGACGGGGAACGGCTCGATTTTCGCGGAGACTTTTACACCTTCACGTTGATGCAACCCACGTTTAATCCTGGGCCAAATCCGTTTGGGCCACCACCAATCTATGTCGGTGCGCTCGGCCCGAAACTCACTCGAGCAGTCGCAGCGAATGCCGACGGGCTCATGCTGCACCCGTTTATGTCGGAGCAATTTTTTCGAACATTCACGATGCCTGAAGTCCAACGAGGGCTCGAGTCCACTTCGCGGACACGTAACGAATTCGCCGTTGTAGCTACCACGATTGTCTGCACCGGGCGCGATGAAAGTGAATTCGAGACTGCACGCAACGGCACCAAAGCCATGCTCGCGTTTTACGGTTCAACACCGGCGTATCGACCAGTCCTCGAAGCGCACGGGTGGGGCGATCTCCAGCTCGATCTACATCGGCTCGCGAAGTTGGGCCAATGGGATGCGATGGCCGATTTGATCGACGACGAGATGCTCACCACATTGGCTATTTCCGGTGAGCCTGGGGCAATAGGGCCTGAAATCATGCGAAGGTTCGGCGATTTCGCCGATCGAGTCGGCTTCTACCTCCCGTATTTGATTGACCCGGCCGCGCTTGGCGAAGTGCGGTCAGGTTTCAGCTGACAACCGAGTGGGCCCAATGGCCCCAACAAGTGGGTCAGTCGGCTTATTCGACTTAAGACCGCCGCCGTCGATGTCGTAGTATCCAATCAGCGGGTGGAGGGCACGGGTGTGACTGGCGTCTAGCCCATCCCGATCCGCCGCGGTTGCCTCGTTTACCAGCGTCACATTCCATTTCTCGGTTCGTGCGATTTGGCAGAGGCACCGCGGCGGCTACCCGAGCCACGGAAGTCGCTGGCCTTGCCGCCCAAGCCGAATCAGCAGCCCTCAGTCAGAAATCGTCTGCAGGTGCGCTATTTCGTTGAACGTACGCAGCGACGTGCCGGTCGTTAAGACCGCCACCCGATGGATTGATGCTGGGGCAACGAACATCTGCCAGGTGACATCATCGCCAACTCCGAGCGCCCACGTGATCGCCACCTTGATCGGCGACACATGGGTGGATACGACAATATTTTTGGACTGTGCTTCCGCAGCAAGATCAGCAAGGCCCGATTCAACTCGCAACCGCAGCGAACTGAGCGACTCGCCGCCTGGCGGAGCAAAGTCAGAGTCCAATCGCCATTGTCGCCACATTTCGCTCGGCACGTCAGTTAGCGGCATCCCGTCGAAGTCGCCATAGTCGAGCTCAATAAAACGTTCATCCACTTCGACGTCGAGCCCAAAGGCAGTCGCAGTCTGTCGAGTCCTCAGCAGTGGACTCGACACCACTCGATCGACCGGCCCAACGGCTTGGGCCAACGCGACGGCTTGACGTTCACCGAGTGAATCAAGCGGAAGGTCAAGGTGACCAAGTAATCGTCCAGCCGCATTGGCCTCGGTACGTCCATGCCTGACGATGATCAACACGGCCGAAACCGCCTCGCGTTTTCCACTCGAAACAACTCAGCGAACTGCTGCAGCACGGTCATCGCAGAAGCTCCCGGTCGAGATGACCCGTTCGCCAAAACAGCTCCCGCCGCTTCTTGTCAGACCAACCAAAAGCAACCCAACACCAAGCCAACGAAGCGATGCCAATGATGTCAAGGAGCAAGAGCCACCCCATGCCTCGCTGCAGTTCCGGCAAACCACCTCCAGGAAATCCGACTCCGAAACCTGGCCACCAGAAGACCGACTTCGTCGCCCAAGCTCCATCGAGGACTAATCCCGTCAACACGCCGATGGGCAAGCTAATCAGTCGTCGGCGAAGAAGCCGCCGATGTGAAGTTGTAACCATGATCGCGCCAAGCAACACCACGGCGAATAACAACGTATGGAGAAACGCCGGACCACCGAAAACCACATCAACTAAGGGAATGACCGACCCAACCATGACAAGCCGATAGTCGAGCGCTGGACTGCGAAAAACGTTCCACACGAACGCGACGCTGACGCCGATGTACCAAAAGAACATCGAAGGATCAGCGCACCAGAAGGCGGCCGCACTCCCCACAGAAGACCAACGTGTCCGGCGGCTGATGGCGAACCCGGTCCAACTCGACCGATGAAAGCGTGAGGTGACATCCACCGCAGTTCGTGCCGACAAGGCGCGCTACGGCGATCCCTCCTAAGTCGTGACGCAATTGCTCGTAACGCTCAATCAACTCTGCATCGAGTCCCGCCGCAATCACGTCACGCTCATCGATTACAACATCAAGCGCAGCATCAATCTCGGCCTCGTCGACTGTGATTGTCGTCGAAGCCTCTGCGGCCGCTCGTTCGAGTTCCGACCGGCGACGGCCGAGGCGGTCAATCTCGTCATCAAGCGGCAATGCCGCTTCCATTTGTTCAAGAACTTTGTCTTCAACCGTTCCTTGATGACGCTTGAGCGCGATCTCGTCATCCTGCAAGGCTTGGAGTTCACGAGGCGAGGTAATCGAACCTCCGTAAAGTTGACCATGCACATTGAGGACTTTTTCTTCGATCGATGCAACCTCGTCCTCCAGTCGTTTTTGCGTCCGAGCCACTTCATCCCGCTGCGTTTGCACGTCATCTCGCTGCAGGCCAACAACTGACATTTCCTGAGTGAGATTCACCAACGTCTCACGAGCCGGCAATGTCACCCGGCGGTGGCGTAACTGCTCGACGGTCGTGTCGTGTTGTTGCAGAACGAGAAGGTCTTCAAGGGAGGCCATAGGCTGTTTCTAGTCGCATCCGAGCTCATCTGTAGCACTAAGTGAGCAGACCCGAACTACGGTGCCGACTGCATCTGAGACGAAATCAACATGTTGAGAGTGAAGGAGCCCCATGAGCCATCCCCGTAAATTCCGATTCGGTGTCCAAGTTTCCACGGCTACGAGCGCCAAGGAATGGGCCGAACTCGCCCGCAAATGTGAGGACCTCGGTTTTTCCACGTTGTTTATGCCCGATCATTTCGGTGACCAACTCGCTCCGGTGCCGGCACTTATGGCAGCAGCAGATGCGACGACGACACTCAATGTCGGCGCGCTGGTCTTTGACAACGATTACAAGCATCCAGTGGTGCTCGCAAAAGAAATGGCAACGATGGACATCTTGTCTGACGGCCGCCTCGAAATTGGTATCGGCGCCGGCTGGATGGCAACCGACTACGAACAATCTGGCATTCCTTACGACCCGCCCGGTGTGCGCGTCGATCGCATGGTCGAAGGCATCGCAGTGATGAAAGGATTGTTCGCCGATGGACCGTTCGATTTTCAGGGCGATCACTACGCGATTTCGGCCATGGATGCACTCCCCAAACCAACGACCAAACCGCACCCGCCGTTCCTGATCGGTGGCGGCGGCAAACGAGTTCTTGGGATCGCCGCACGTGAAGCCGACATCGTCGGCATCAATCCGAATCTCAAAACTGGGGCTATCGGCCCTGACGCAGCCGCCGACGCGACCGCGGCCGCAACTGACCGCAAAGTGCAATGGGTCCGCGAAGCTGCGGGCGACCGATTCGATGACATCGAATTGAACAATTTGATGTTTGGCTGCGTTGTCACCGACGATCGGCTCGGTACCGCAGCCGTGTGGGCTGAACTATTTGGCCTGAGCGTCGACGACATGCTCGAGGTGCCGCATGCCTTATTCGGGACAATCGACGAGATGACCGCCGATCTCGAAGCACGCCGAGACCGGTGGGGATTTTCCTACATCGTGGTGCAACACGACGGCATCGATGCTCTGGCGCCGATCGTCGCCAACCTCACCGGCACCTGATCAGCCATGCCCACCACACTCGCCCTCGCCGGCGCAGGGCACATCACCATTGTTCACGGACTCGCGGCGCAAGCCATCCCAAATGTCGACATCACCTACGTCGCATCGCGAACTCGACAATCAGCACAAACCCGCGCCAACCAAGTACAAGCGAAGACATGCACCTATGAAGAACTGCCGGCGGGGGCAGATGTCGTCATCGTGGCGACACCACCAGCACGCCATGCGACCGACGCGTTGCATGCCTTGGCCGCTGGAGCCTCGGTCATTGTCGAAAAACCACTCGCCACCACCCTCGGCGATGCCGATGCCATGGTCCAAGCCTCATCGGATGCCGGCGGGCGACTCGGTTACGCCGAGAACTTGGCCTTCGCTCCCATCGTGCTTGCCGCTCAATCAGCAATAAAACAACTTGGACCGTTACGTCACCTTGAAGTTCGTTCAATGCAAGGACGGCCCGACTGGGGTGATTTCCTCCGCCCGGAATGGGGTGGCGGCGCACTTTTCGATTTGGGCGTTCACCCGATAGCAGTCGCGCTACTCATGGCGGGCATACAAGCCGAAAATGGCGCCGGCGGCGGACCATCAGTCGATGCTGTTCGGGCGCGTATTTCTGGGGCGGCCGATATCGAAGTCGATGACTATGCCGAGGTCGAGTTGATATTGAGCACGGGACTTGTTGCTCGAGTCGTCGCAAGCTGGAAGTCGGCGGAAACACAATGGGACTTACAAGCGGCCAGTGAAGATGGCGTCGTCCGCGCCGACTTGCTTCCCTACCTCTCACTCGAAGTTAACGGCGAGCCCGTCGCGTTACCTGAGATCCCGCAATCGGTTGAGGTTCCGCAACTTCATCAATTCGGCTATGTCACCCAGTTGAACGATTTCGTTGACGATTTCGCACAAGAAACCGAACCCACAATCGGTGCGAGGTTCGGTCGTTTCGTACTCGAAATCGTTTGTGCCGCGTACGCATCAGCGAGTAACGACGGCCAAGACATCCCGCTACCATTCACCGGGCCGCGGGATAAAACACCCCTCGAATTGTGGCGCTCAATCTGACCGGCACCTCGCCACCATCCACCGGTGAGATCGTATCGATTTCTACACTGATCGAACCATTGTTCTCTGGGCGGAGACCAAGGCAGGCATCACATGACCGAACGCTACGAATCGGTAGACCCCCATACGCTTGAAGCAGTCCATCGCCTGTTAGCCGAGATTGACTTCGCATCCATCGACGAACTCATTCGCCGCTCTGAAGGTGCACTCCAGGTGCCAGGCGAAAGCGACGAAGCAGCAATGGCCTCGATCCGCGAGCCGGCCGTGGCTCACCAATTGGTCCCAACTGAACATCGAAACGTAGGCGCACTTCCTCGACGCGCGTAGTGTCGGGTGCCGAATTTGCCTCGGCCGTAAACTCGTCAGCGTTCGGCGCTAGCGGGCAACTCGATTGAGTCAGCGGTCAATCGCAACAATTCGGCCAGTCCGTTGACAACGAGTTGAGGATCGCCGCCATCAATCGCGATCTGACGCAATACTGGCCGAACCGTCTCGGACATAAACCGACCGAAATCAGCGACGAATGCGGACGAGATTTGGCGGCCCTCACCTGACTCGCTGAGTACGACCCGTTCGATCGGTTTCGATGATCCCGCGTCATCGGCGCCATCGTTGGTTTCCGAAGACATATCGCTCATGATTCTCCCATCGACTGATTCCTTCAGGCCCTGCGATCGTCTGCGACAGTAGTCCTGTTCTCACGAAGCGGTCAGGCCTGCTAGAAACAACCTTTCGGTTCCCGGCAGCTAGGACTCGTCATGCAGGTCGTGATCATCTACGAAAGCCTCACCGGCAATACCGAGCGTGCAGCGCGATTGATCGCTGACGCGTTCTTTGACCGGGGCGTGGCATCCAAGATTTTTCCTGTCGGCGCAGCCGACCCGCAGGCAATCAGCAGCGCCGATCTCGTCATCGCTGGTAGCTGGACCGATGGACTGTTCGTTGTCGGCCAAAAACCCGCCAAGCGCAAAAAGTTTGCCCAACTACCTGAGCTTTCGAACAAACGCTGCGTCGTTTTCTGTACCTACGCGCTCGACCCAGGCAAAACCCTCGACAAGCTGTCAGCAGTCCTTTCGAAAAATGGTGCCGATGTACTCGGCGGAATGGCGATCAAGCGTTCAAATCTGGCCGATGATGCCAATGAATTTGTCGAGCGCGTCATGCAACTCGCGCCTGCTTGACCACTTACGCGACCGCAGTTACTCCCGCAGCAAGTCAATCAAGGCAGCGCAGCCCGGTTTGGCCCGTCAGTCTGGTTTGGCCCCACAGCACTCATCGGTTCGGCTGGTCCGTCAGGCGTAAGTCGCGCCGAAGCGACATAGGCGACTACGACCGCGACGATGATGAGCGGCATCAGCGCCACCGCGTCCGATTGCAAAAACACCGAGGTCAGCAACACTGAAGTTAAGGGCATGCCGAGCATCGCGACGAGCATCGCACCCATACCCATGGCCACGCCGGCGATCATTGGTAACCCGGCGAAGTGGGACAATGCCATACCTCCAGCGGCTCCAATAAACATGCCAGGAAAGACTGGGCCACCGCGAAAACCGCTCATCGATGCTGCATACGCCATTCCTTTAAAAAGCGACAGCAACACCAGCGCACCCACGGACCACTGCCCTGTTTGTTCGACCAGCGTTGCCAACGACGATTCGCCAGAGAACAACACGAACGATGAACTTTTACCTGAGAGCTGCCCGAATGCGATTGCCATCGCCGCAATCGCTAGGCCAAGCAGCGGAGTAAAAATCAAGGCACGCCGAGCCACGATGGGCTGCAAACCAATCGCCGCTTTTTTAATGCCGGTTCCCACCAGTGACGCGACGAGCCCGATCGCAATTGCCCACGCGAATTCGCTAACCGTTGGCGATTCAAACGACGGGATATTGGGAATCGCCAAACTGAACTCGCCGAAACCACCCCATTGATTGAGCCCAACAAACACCAGCGCTCCGATGCCCGATGCCAGCAGTCCTGGGACCAAGACCACCCCCAGCAACGCGCCACCAATTCCCGTCAGTTCGAGCATCAAAAACGCACCAACAAGGGGGGAACCAAGCAACGCGCTTACTGCGGCGAAACTTCCCGCCGCTCCGACGAGCACACTTGCGCCCGCAGGTGCTCCTTTCATGAGCAGGTGAACCGCCCACACGCCGAGGCCGCTGCCTATCGCGATTAATGGTGCCTCGGGACCAAGCACCGCTCCAAGGCAGAGCGACGCAAGTGCCGCAAGCAGGATTCCCGGTAACTCAATCGGCTGAACTGCTCCGCTGGCGTGAAAACCTTCCGCGGGACGATGACCACCTGTTCCTGGCAAATACGTGATCGCTGCGGCAACAAGTAGGCCGCTCAGTGTGAGTGGAATAGCCGGCCACCACCATGGCTCGCTACTAAACCCGAGCTGGATCGGCAGTGTTTGAAAGACATAATTTTCCGACTTCGAGACGAAGACGAGAAATGAAAACGAAATGATGGCGATGGGGATACCGATCAGCGCGCCAAATAACAACAGTCCGATATAGCTGCGACTCTTTAGGAGTTCGACCGGATCGATCGCTGACGGATCCGTCGTGTTCAGGTCGATTGCTGAGTCGTCTGCATCGCTCATTGCGCCGCGACCGACTTCTGTGTCGTCGCGAGTGTCGCCAGTTGAACCTTCACGGCGCGCCGGCACACTGTGGGTGAATTCCGCACTGGTCCCCCTCTATATTACTCGGCGATTCTCAAAAGAATCGACCTACCGAATGCCATTTTGTGGCTGCCGCCAACTTACTCCGACGCCTGGTGCACCAAGTCCACATCTCGACAACAAGGAAGCTCCTCGCTCAACCTCGAGCGGCGGAGCACGAGGGAACGAGGAGCTTCCGATGGGAAACTAGATCAGTTTTCGCGTCACAGCCAAGCCGACTACGGTGAACTCCGCTGGGGCGGGTAGCTCAGTCTGGTAGAGCGCTCGGCTTACACCCGAGTTCGCGTCGGTTCGAACCCGGCCCCGCCCACCAACGGCCGATATCCCATGCCTGGGCGGCGCCAACTAGCGATCTGAATCAGACCGAAATGGTCGCGCCTGTGGGGATCGAGCAGATCGAGCTAACGCCACGAGCGCTTGGCCCGTTTCGACTTGGAGTCGCGGAAGCGCATCAGCCCGAAACCATGCAACCTCGATAATTTCTGGCGAGCAAGGACGGGCAAGATTTGATTCACTATCTGCCGCCGGCCGAGCGCGAAAAATCAGATCGATCCGCTGCTGATCGGGATCGACGACGACTGCCGGTTCACCGACCAGTTCGATGCGGAGTCCGACCTCTTCGAACACCTCTCGCACTGCCGCCATCGCTGGCTCTTCGCCCCGCTGCAACAGCCCGCCCGGAACTCCCCAGCCCGACCGATAGCCGTGGCGAACCATCAAGACGTCGCCATCGCTTCGCTCAATGTGACAGATCGCACCAACCGTGAACGATGGGGACACAAATCGCACCGACCAGCGCCGAAGGAACGGCGGAAAGTAACGGAAGACGCTCAACGCAAAGCGATGTGGCCAACCAGACATACACCAAGCCTAGGGGCCAAGCCATGGCGCGCTTCGACTCTTTGCGCCCGGGCGAATTGGGCGAGCAGCAATCAGTCTGTGCGGGGGAACGAGCGCCGAGCCGCCAACAGCTCATTGAGCAAGTTGTCCGTTGCCGCTGCTACCGGGGTTCGCCGCTCGTGATGACCAAGGACCACTAAGTCACGTCCCTCAGCGTCGACCACCAATGCCCCCGCTTCATTGCACACCAACATTCCGCCGAGATAATCCCACGACCCGTGCGCGTTCCAACTGCAATCCAAATAGCCATCCAATACGCCGCTAGCCACTGCACACAGATCTAAGGCCGCCGCGCCCAACGCTCGAAACTGTCGCCATCCAAGGTGAGTCGGCGGAAATCCAGACAGGCCAATCATCGACTCCGACATCGTCGACGCAGCAGAGGGATGAATCGCCACACCATTTCGAGTCGCTCCCCCGCCGCGAACGGCCTGAAACACCTCACCGGAAACAAGGTTTCGAACCACCGCCGCGCGCGCTCCATCAGCATCGACGGCGCACAGACTGGTCGCATACCAAGGAATTGAATGCGATGCATTAGTTGATCCGTCGAGCGGATCGATAACGATCGTCAGGGCAGCATCAGGACGATGCCGTCCGGATTCCTCGCTCAACACGCCCACACCCGCAGATTCAAGAATACGCAGCGCTACCGCGTCAGCTGCGATGTCACTGCGATATTGACCATCGCGGGTGCCTGCAAGCGCCCAGTCATCAAGATCGCCCAGTGCGCGAGCAATCGCTTCGGCCGTCTCGTGAAGCAGATTAAGAAGGTTGTCATCGTCCACGCGACCTTGACGGTAGCCGTGCGGGCCGAGTCGTGGCAGGCTTGGGGCTCATCAACCGCAAGCCACGCCAGAGGAGCACCCAGACTTGGCCGTCATCGACGTCCCCGGCTTTGTCGCCGATCTGAAAGATCACGCAGTCGACCATCAGTTTCACGTTCACGACGAACGGCACTTTGTCGAGACGTACTCATTGCGTCAGGCATGGGAGGTTGACCTCCATCCTGAGGATGCGTGCGGCGGCCCACTTGATCTTCACCTGTCACTTGAGGTTGACCCTCGCACGATGCTCACCTTTGAAGACCAGATGCTCGCTCTCGCCGAGTCGAGTGATCCTCCGGAAGGTTTCACCTTCCCATTGGTGTTCACCTGGATCCTGCCTCCCCTACCCAAAGGCCCAGACTTGTTGGTTCTTGCCACCGAGATGGCCGGCGTAGGCGGCACCGTACTGCCGCTCGAAGTTTCGGCCATTGACTCGTTCGCGTCGGTTACCGATGCCGCCGAACGAAGCCTCACCATCGTGTCTCGCGTCGAGGTTGGGCTCGATCGCATCTTCCTTGGACAGGAACAGTTGTGCGACATCCTTGACCGCTGTCACGAAGTGAGCAGTTATTTGCTTGAGCGCGCTCCAAAGTGGCTCGATGAATAGCGGCGACCAATGAGCGCACGGCGAGAAGTGCTCGAATTCACGACCGACAACCTTGAACCGGCGCTCAGTGAGATGGTCGCCATCGCCCGAGCGCGCGATGGCTGGGTCAACATACGACCAAGGCCCGTCGAGAATCCCGCTGAGTTTATGACCGAGTTCGCATCTGATCCCGTCGCTTCGCCGCTCGGATTATTCGGCCGGCGAAAGCCGATCACCCTTGAGGGCACTTGGGTTCCTGGCCGCTCAACGCGAAACGGCACTGACCCCGACTCGGTCGGACTCGAACACCCCGCCGGGCGATTCGGTGTTCGACAACTTCGCGACGGAGGCAGTCCGGTGCCGAAGGCCTGGAAGGTGGTAACCGACAGCACCCGACGAGGACTCGTCCTGCGGGTGCCCCCGAGCGACGACATCGAGAATAACTGCCGAACCATCTTGTCGTGGTTGTTGACCGCTGCGACAACGCTGGCGCCAATTCAGGTTAATGGGCGCTGGCAAGTTGAGGTCAACCGCCGCTAGCACGCGACTCGATCGACGCGAAATGGTCGACGTCGATGAGGTAGTGATCAGGTAACAGCGAACCCAGCGTCCGCGACCAATTGTTCACTAATTGTCCAAAGCTTTTCGACGTTTTCATCTGATTGCGCCGATTTCGACATGCGCCCAACCTTGCTGCGAGCGTAATAACCACCCGTGGAGCCTTCGACCTCAGCCGACGTTGCAAGGTAAATCGATGTCTTTGCACCGGCCTTCGATGAAATCTCGAATGGTCGAATGATTTTGTTTCCTAGTCCCATCAATCCGCCAAGATCGCCGTCCATGCCAAATCCGCTGCGCACGGGACCAGGGTGACAGCAATTCGCGGTGACAACCGACGCGTCGAGACGTTTTGCCAAACCGCGGGTAAACAAAATGTTTGCCAGTTTTGATTGGGCATAGGCGTGCATTGCCACGTACTTGCGTTCTGCATTCAGGTCGCTCCAATGCATTCCACGGTTCGCGAAATGGTGGCCGACAGATGCCAAGTTCACTATCCGACTCGGCCCGGATTGCTTGAGTCGATCGAGCAAATAATGGGTGAATACGAACGGACCAAGATGATTGACACCAAATGTTTGCTCGAATCCCTGAGCCGTCAGTTCACGCGATGACCATACGCCTCCAGCATTGTTAACGAGCACATCAATTCGGTTCCAGCGTTCCAAAATCGAATCGGCCGAGGTACGAACCGAGCCCAAATCACTGAGGTCCAACTCGACCACGTGCACATCGTCACTACCTGAACGAGACCGAATGTCGTCAGCTGCGACCGCGGCCTTGGCCAGGTTTCGACAGGCCAACACCGTCGTAATCCCCGACGATGCCAAGCTCAGCGCAGTTTCCTTTCCGATGCCGGTGTTCGAGCCCGTAACCACGGCGACCGATTTTGATTTCAGGTTAGTCATGGCGCTCATGTTCTCACACGCTTCTCAATGCGAACTGATCATGCCGAAGTACCTCGGGGAATCAGTATTGACAGGCCGCAATTGGGCTCGGCAGTCGGTAGGTTGGTCAGGCATCTAGCGAAAGTTTGGACATGGCCGATCTGCTCATCGTCAACGGGTACGCCATCGAACCCGGCACCGACCTGACCGCGGCGGAATTGTCCCGAGCGGAGCTTTCGTTTGCTCGGCTCAGCGGAGCCACTTTGAACCGAGCCAACTTGACCTATGCCAATTTGGCTTATGCCCACCTCACTAAAGCAACGCTTGTTTTCGCGCGGCTTGCTGAGTGCGACCTCACGGGAGCCAACCTCTGGGGAGCCAACTTCACCGACGCGGACCTCACCGACGCGGATGCAACTCGAGCCAATTTTTATTACGCGAATCTCACCAACTGCGACTTATCCCGCACCAACCTCACCCGGACCAATCTAACCGGCGCCAATCTCACCAACGCCGACCTCATTGGGGCCAACCTCACGAGTGCAAACCTCACGCACGCTAATCTTGACGGGGCCAACCTCACGGGGGCGATCTTGACTAATGCCCGAGGATTGCCAAGCTCATTGCGCGTTGACGCGAATGGGCGTCACGATGACATGGGATCGCCATTTCATCGGTGAACGTGCGATCGCTGATTCCGATACGATGCTGGGATGAACAACCTCGGCGAAAGCGACTTGACCGCGGATGCGGAGGCGTCGAACGGTGGTTCTCCACGACATCGCCGTCGTCGTCAGCGGGCAATCATTGCAATCGTGGCGACCGTGCTCGTCGCGTTTGGAGCGCTCGCGTTCGCCACTCGCAGCAGCACTGAGGGCACCGCCGGCACCGCGACGACTGTAAAACCGACCACAACGACCACGGCATCGACGACAACGACAACGACCACAGTACTGGTGGTCAATGGGTGCACGTTCGGGCCGAATATGGTTTGCCGCGGTTTCGACCTGTCGGGAACAAGCGCCGAGGGCTTCGATTTGAACCACGCTCACTTGGACTGCGACATCACGGTCAATCCTGAGAAGTGCACGATTTTAGGTGATGACAACGGCGCTTCGTACCTACAAGACATTGATCTGAGCGATGCAGACCTCACCAGAGCATTCGTCCAGTGGGTGACATTGAATAATGCCAAACTAAATCGTGCCAAGCTCAATGGCACTCATCTCGAACACGCTGGCCTGGCCAGCGCAGACTTAACCGGCGCAGACTTGACCGGAGCTTTTTTGACCGGTGCCACCACCGATGCAACCACGAAATTTACCGGGGCGACATGGTCGAGTACTACGTGCCCCAACGGCACCCTCAACATCGGGACAAACCCCTGCACTGCGGCGCAGATGAAGAGTTGACCCCACGCGATCTGCAGTTCAATCCGGTGGGCCTGGATGGGATCGAACCATCGACCGAGGGATTATGAGTCCCCTGCTCTAACCACTGAGCTACAGGCCCGAAGTGGGCACCTTATGAAAAATTCAGACGCCCCTGCGGCCATTCGTGGTCACAGGGCCACCGCAGCTCCGGGGGTGGGGCTCGAACCCACGACAATCGCATTAACAGTGCGGTGCTCTGCCAGCTGAGCTACCCCGGAAGGGCGGAGTCCGACATTAGCAGCCTCCAATGGGGTCACTTACTCATCTGCACCCTCGGGGATTTTCACGGCGAATCCTGCCCCAGGTTCGAACTATGACCTAAACAATAGAGATGCGATTCAAAACCGGGTTGGCGATGGGGTTTGCGCTTGGCTACTTCTACGGCACCAAAGCCGGACAGCAGCGCTATCAACAAATCGATCGGTACTTGACCCAGATGCGCCAAAGTGACGCCTACCAAGATCTTCGCAGTCGGGTAGTCGAACTCGTCGACGACAACATGATGCGAGCGCGAGGCGCCGTCCAAGACGCGGCCTTCGGCGCGGGAACTCCGCGAACTGACTCGATGCCATCGCCATTCGATTACAGCGGCGACCCAACTCTCAACTGACCGACGTTCAACTGAACCCGATTATTCGAGCGATCTTTATTCGCCGTCGAGGTAATCACGCAGCTTTTGACTGCGCTGCGGATGACGAAGTTTCGCCAGCACTTTCGACTCGATCTGGCGAATTCGTTCACGGGTAACGCCAAACTCTCGGCCAACCTCTTCGAGCGTTCGCACTTGTCCGTCGTCAAGCCCGAACCGCAGGCGAACGACAGCCTTTTCGCGATCATTCAACTGATCGAGTGCCTCAACGACCGCGTCGGCGAGCATCTTGCGTGCCGCAACATCGGCCGGGACTTCAGCACCCTTGTCTTCGATGAAGTCACCGAGGTTCGAGGTATCTTCCTCGCTCATTGGCGAATCAAGCGATAGCGGATCAAGCGATATTCGCATGATCTCTCGCACACGCGCCGGTGTCATGTCGACGCGCTCCGCGAGTTCTTCGACCGTTGGTTCACGCTCAAATTCCTGAGACATCTGACGCTGCACGCGGTGCACTTTGTTCATCGATTCAACCATGTGCACCGGAATGCGAATCGTACGAGCTTGATCAGCAATTGATCTCGTGATCGCCTGTCGGATCCACCAGGTCGCGTAAGTGGAAAACTTAAAGCCCTTGGTGTAGTCGAATTTTTCAACGGCCCGCATCAAACCCAAGTTGCCTTCCTGGATTAGATCAAGAATGAGCATGCCACGACCCACATACCGTTTTGCGATTGAAACGACGAGGCGCAAATTGGCTTGAGTCAGTGCTGCTTTGGCATCAGCGCCATCATGAGCTGTGCGCTTAAGCGCTCGTTTTTCAGCAACATCAAGATCGTCAAGGGCATCGGCGGCCGTTAACTCAGCAAGGCGCATTTCGGCGATCGAGCCGGATTCGATTCGCTTCGCAAGCGCAACTTCTTCGGGGCCAGTGAGCAGCGAAACCCGACCGATTTCACGTAAATACATGCCAACCGGGTCGGCTGAACCGGCCATTCCCGCTTCGGCTGAGCGCCGAATCGCATCCTTTGGCGTTGTCGCACTCATGCGAACTCGACGCCGCTCGGCCGCATCAGGCGGGGGCTCATTGGACAATTCGCGGTGGTCGAAGGGGGCATCGCCTACTTCGTCACGTATGGCGTCGCGGCGGTCAAGCAGGTCGTGCTGGTTCTCGTCGGCCAAACCTTCGGCCCGATCAACCTCAGCCTCGAGGGCGTGAAGGAAACTCAACGGCGGATCATCGACGCTGGAGTCAAGAGTAATGCCCTCGGCTGCGAATCGAAGCCGGAAAAACTCGACCATTTCGGGCGTAATCGCAGTTGACCGAATGCACTGTTCAAGATCAGTCCGGGTAAGCGTGCGCTGCGTTCGCGCCAGTGAATCAATCTGATCAAGCTCGTCAGCTGAGATCGCCTCGCCTTGCAAGACCAAGGGATCACTGTTCGTCATCGGGTCTCCTGGGGGCGCTGTGCGAGCCACGTTAGCAATTGCTCTCCTGCGACGAGACTGGTTGACGACTCGCGAAGTTCCTCCATACGCAATTTCACCCATGCCATTTCGCCGGACCGTGCAAATACTGTTGACTCATCGGCAACGGCGACCTCGGACTGAATAATTACCAACTCTCGATTTGCCGCCTGCTCAACCAATCGACCCATCACGTCGGCGACATCGGCCTCAGTATCTTCGACCGCGAGACGCTGGAGGAGGTCCGATACCGGCGGGTCCGCCGAATCAACCGCCTCAAGCAAACTCGACGACGAACTCAACGCATGGAATGCCGCCAAGTTCACCTCGTCGGCAAAAAGTGCATCTACCAACATCGAGGTGATGCCCTCCGGGTCTGCGAGCATCAGTCGAAGCGCCTCGATCTCGGGTGAATCGCGCTGAACCTTTGGACGCGATCGCTGAGTTTCGCCCGATGGTTGCACTGCACGACCACGAGATGGCGCGTTTCGCGGGGCACGGGTAAAGGTGCCTGCCCGCAATTGTGCTGGATCAATTCGTGTGCGAGCGGCGACCTCCATCAAATACTGATCACGCACCAACTCACTCGGATGCTCGGCGATCACGCCCATCGCTTCTTCCGCGGCCCGCGCTCGGCCTTCGGGAGATACCAGCGACGCCGAGTCCAGAACACGATTCACGCGAAAGCCTAAGAACGGCTTGGCATTGGCGACCGCTCGGGCCAACGCTTCAGGGTCAGTACGCGCCAGGTCGGCTGGGTCTACACCGGCTGGCATCTCAGCGACCGCGACATCAATGTCGTAGGCCTTTTCCCATTCATAGAACCGAGCCGCGGCATTTTGTCCTGCGGCATCTGCATCAAAAGCCAGCACAACTCGTCGCGCAAAACTTTTAAGCGTCTTGAAATGATCTTCGGTCAGCGCAGTGCCACAGGTGGCGACCGCTCGTGGAATCCCTGCAGCGGCAAAACCGATCACGTCGGTATAGCCCTCGCAGACGATCGCTTCATCGGCAGCGACGATCGCGCCTTTCGACCAATTGAGCCCATAAAGGAGTTTGCTCTTGGAATAGATCGCCGAATCAGTTGAGTTCCAATACTTTGATCCTTCGGCGCCCGGCATGATGCGACCTCCAAACCCGACGGCATCGCCTTTGACGTCAAAGATCGGGAACAGCACGCGAGCTCGGAAAAAGTCATTGACGCGTCCGACGCTATTTTTGCGCCCGAGGCCCGCGTCGACGGCAACGTCGTCGGGCAACTTCAGCGCACGAATCATTTCGTCCCAACCCTCGGGTGCCCACCCCAGCTTGTACCAGCGCACTTCGTCGCTCGATAAACCACGCGACCGCAAATACCCGCGGGCCGATGCCGCATCGGGTGCCGACAACAAACGCTCGTGGTACCACTCGACGGCTTGCGCGGTCGCGGCAAGTAAACGGGCGCGCTTTTTGCGACCTTCTCCCTCGTCTTTGTCGGTATAGGTCAACGTGATGCCTGCTTTGCCCGCAAGCAACTCGACCGCTCCCACGAAATCGACATGCTCGATCTCGCGAACGAACGTGATCACGTCACCCTTCGCACCGCAACCAAAGCAGTAATAGAGCCCCTGTTCTTGATTAACCGAAAATGAACCGGACTTCTCGGAATGAAATGGGCACAACCCGGAGAATCGGCGACCGACCCGTTTGAGCTGCACATGCTCGCTGATAACTGCGACAATGTCGGACGACTCGCGCACCCGCAAGATGTCCTCGTCAGCGATGCCCATAGTCGCGCAACCTACCAGCGCACTGCGATGGTCTGAACGGCCAAACGGATCGACCGACTTTTTCGGGCGCCCCGCTAAGCCCCGAGACAGGCCCGGGCGGCGGCAAGCCGGGCAATCGGTACCCGAAACGGCGAACAGGAAACGGAACTCAAGCCAACCGATCGGAAAAACGCGATCGATGCTGGATCGCCGCCGTGCTCGCCGCAAACTCCAAGCTCGATCGTCGGGTTTTGCTCCCGGGCCCGCTGAGCACCCAGCGCGACAAGTTCTCCCACCGCCGCAATATCGATTGTCGCGAATGGATCGTCGAGTAGCAGGCCTTGCCCAAGGTAGTTATCAAGCAACCGACCAACATCGTCACGGCTGAAACCAAACGTCATCTGCGTTAAGTCGTTAGTCCCGAATGACAAGAAGTCCGCGACGTTCGCGAACTCACCGGCCAACAACGCGGCCCGAGGCGTCTCGACCATGGCTCCGATACGCAACTCAAGTTCACCAAATCGATCGCCCAACGCGGCCGCAGCCTCGTCAATCACCCATTCACGCACCAAAGTGAGTTCCGCACTTGCGGTCACCAGCGGAATCATCACGTTCACCTGCGGCGAGCCACCCGCATCGATTCGTGCCAACGCGGCTTCAACAATTGCATGCACCTGCATTCGATACAGGTTCGGTTTCAAAATGGCGAGCCGAACTCCACGCACGCCGAGCATCGGGTTGTGCTCGTGCCATCGACGCGCCGCGGCAAGAAGGTTCGCCCCTTCGTCATCTAGGACACCACGTGCCTCGGCGACTTCGAGGTCACCAACATCGGGCAAAAATTCGTGCAACGGTGGATCAAGCAGTCGAAAGATCACCGGTAGCCCATCCATTGCTTCCAAGACGCCCTCGAAATCGCTTCGTTGCACCACGTGCAACTGCGAAAGCGCTTCGGCTTCGACTTCAGGAGTGTCAGCCAAAATCATGCGCTGTACCAGTGGCAAACGATCGGCACCTAAAAACATGTGCTCGGTGCGGCACAGACCGATGCCCTCAGCGCCAAACGACCGAGCCAGTCGCGCATCGGCAGCGGTATCGGCATTGGCACGAACCGCTATCGATCCGGCACGAATCTCATCGGCCCAACCCAACAGCACCGCAAGTTCATCAGGCACATCGTGGTCATCAACCGATACGAACCCGGCCAACACTTCGCCGGACGATCCATCGATCGAGATGAAGTCACCTTCTCGCACAACGAGGCCAGTCGCCGTCGTGAGTGATTCGTCATCAATGACCAGCGAGTCGGCGCCACATACCGCCGGCAAGCCACGACCGCGAGCGACCACCGCCGCATGGCTGGCTAGACCGCCGCGAGAGGTCAATACGCCATCGGCAACTGCCATACCCGGCTCATCGGCAGGTGACGTCTCCGGACGCACCAGAATGACCCGAGCACCCGCGTCCACGAGATCCATCGCCCGCCAAGTGTCAAATACGGCGATGCCGCTCGCAACACCAGGAGATGCTCCGATGCCTATGGCGAGCACGTGCCCGGCCTCAGCCCGATTATCAGCAGGAATCTGTGCTTGCGGGTGCAGCACCAATTCGACATCGGCCGGCGTCACTGTCAGCAATGCATCAACGCGCGTCATCGAATCAATGGGGTCTTGAGCGCGAGCGACAACGTCGCGAATGAGCGCAGCTCCGCGGGGACCGGGTACCGAAGTCATTTGCGTCAGGTAAGCCGCAGACGGAGGTACTCCACCAATTCGGGGATCGCGATGCGTTCTTGTTCCATCGAGTCACGCTCCCGAACGGTCACGGCCTGATCATCGAGGGAGTCAAAATCGATCGTTACGCAAAATGGTGTTCCGAGTTCGTCCTGACGGCGATAACGCTTACCTATGTTTTGCGTTTCGTCGTAATCGCACATGAAGTGAGGCTGTAATGATCCGAGCACCTCACGCGCCAATGGCGTCAACGTGTCTTTTTTGGAAAGCGGCAGCACCGCCACCTTGTAGGGCGCTAACCGGTGGTGCAGGCGAAGCACGACGCGAGTTTCGTCATTGACTTCTTCTTCGTCATAGGCCGCCAACAAAAAAGCCATCATGGTGCGGGTTGCACCAGCCGCCGGCTCGATGACGTGAGGCGTATAACGGCTGTTGGTGACCGGATCGAAATAGTCGAGTTTTTCGCCCGACGCATTCATGTGTTGAGTCAAGTCATAGTCGCCGCGATTGGCAATCCCTTCGAGCTCATCCCAACCCCATGGAAACAAAAACTCCACATCAGAGGTTCCACTCGAATAGTGACTCAGCTCATCATCGGCGTGCGGGCGCAAACGAAGTTTTGACTCAGGGATGCCGAGATCGAGATACCACTGGAACCGTTGCTGACACCAATACTCATACCATTGGCCGGCTTCATCGGGTGGTACAAAAAACTCCATTTCCATTTGCTCGAATTCGCGAGTTCGGAAGACGAAGTTTCCCGGCGTGATCTCATTCCGGAACGACTTTCCAACTTGAGCGATACCGAACGGAGGTTTCTTTCGACTCGATTGCAGCACATTGGCAAAATCAACGAACATGCCCTGCGCCGTTTCGGGACGCAGATACACCTCGGTCCCAGCGCCACTCACCGGGCCAGCTTGGGTCCGAAACATCAAATTGAACTCGCGGGCGTCGGTGAATGAATCAACTGCAGCACAATTTGGACACAGTTTCGGATCGTCAAGTTTGTCGAGCCGGAAGCGCTCCTGACAGACCTTGCAATCAACCAGGGGATCAGTGAAGTTTTCGAGGTGTCCCGACGCTTGCCAAACCGCGGGCGGAGACAAAATGGCGGCATCGAGACCCACAACGTCGTCACGCAACTGGACCATTGAACGCCACCACGCGTCTTTCACGTTGCGTAACAGCAACACGCCGATTGGTCCGTAGTCGTAGGTGGATCGAAATCCGCCATAGATCTCGGCCGACGGAAAAACAAAGCCCCGCCGCTTCGACAGGTTGACGATTTTGTCCATCAGGTCCGATTCGGGTGACAGATCGGTCTCAGCATCAGATTCAGCAGCCATGGGGCCGGATCGTAGTGCCCGCCATCTCCGAGACCGACCCACGGTGGCGAGCACTTCGTCGCTAGGCGTGGCACCATGGAGTTTTGTGAGCACCTACGAGCTTGCCTCAACCCCCATCGATCCCACCGATGTGGCTGGAAAACGAATAGTCGCCGCCATCATTGACGTTGGTCTCGGGTGGGTTTTGTACATGCTGAGCATGTACGTGGCGTTTAGTTTGTACTCCGAACCAAACGCACCGCTGATGAGCGCGTTGACCGTCAACAATGCTTGTGGTGGTGCCGCGATGTGCAGCACATTCAATGACCGCCACGTCGCTGGCTTGCCATCGGCACTTCCGATGGTGGTGTTCGTCACCTACTTGGTCGGCGTGTTCTTGGTGCAGCGAGGCATCACTGCCCGAACACTCGGGACCGCCGCGATGGGTCTCGCCACCGTCAATGAACAAGGCGAGCCAATTGGAATCGGAATCGCAGTTGTTCGATCGGTGATCGGCGTCGTCGACTACCTACCGTGTTGCTTGCCGGTTGTCGGTCTAGTCACGATGATCACCACCACTGGTCACCGCCGCGTGGGCGATATGGCCGCGAAGACCTACATGATCGACAGCGCATATATCGGCGTGCCGGTTCAACTCAAAACTGAAACCAATCCCTCACCGCCCGACGCGCAAGCGATGCCCTCGACAATGCGTATCGCCGCACCGCCAGCTACTCCGGCGCCTCCAGCCACTACCACGCCGCCAGCCACTCCGGCGCCCGGAACTGACCCCACAACGCCACAGTGGGACCCGGCCCGCAATGCCTATATCCAGTGGGACGCGACCGGACAACGGTGGCTGCAATTTAACGACAAGACCCAGCAATGGACCGCTATCTCGTAGCACTTCGCGGATACAACCGACGCGTTTACGCTCGGTCGAGCACGCTCAACGATTTCAATCGGCGTTCAAGGTGATGCTCAATTGCCCGACTTGCCAGGTGATCAACTTCTTGAGTCGCGGCGGATTCAGGTTCGTTGAGTGCAGCACCGAGTTGACCACCAAGAATGCGTTTCAGAAGTTCGACTGCGTCGGGAGATACCCGAGTGCCTCGCGCATCAGTCGCACACAACAATCCGCCGGACTCGAGATCAAACGCGGTGAGAGGACCTTCGCCGCCACATTCTGCGCACCGATCGAGTACGGGGTGGTACCCCTCGAGCGATAACAATTTCCAGAAGAATGCAGGCACCACGACTGGCCCATTGTGGGCGGCAAGGGCTCGCAACCCTCCTAGCAACATCTGATAGAGGCGAGGATTCACCCCGCCCTCTTGGGACATTTGGTCCACCGCTTCGAGCATCGAAGCAGCACGGGTAATGCGATCAAAGTCGTCTCGGATCACTCGAAAGTGATCGATCGATTCAGCCTGAGTAACGATGTCTAGGTCACGACCCTCATAAAGCTGGAGCGCAACATGACTCATCGGCTCAAGGCGCGATCCGAATTTGCTCTTGGTCTTGCGAACGCCTTTGGCAACGGCGCGAACCTTGCCATGGCTACGCGTACAGAACACGATGATGCGATCCGCTTCACCCAACTTGTAGGTGCGAAGTACCACACCTTCATCTCGATACAGCTGGGTCACGCTCAGACCCGGTCAATCATGATTGCTCGACCCCGCCAAAGCGGCGCTCGCGTTCTTGGTATTCGCGCACCGCGTCGAAAAGATGCTCCCGCCGAAAATCGGGCCAGAGCACATCGGTGAAGACGAGCTCGCTATAGGCAATTTCCCAAAGCAAAAAATTCGAAATGCGGTACTCACCCGAAGTGCGAATCATCAAGTCGGGGTCAGGCATATCAGGGTCATAGAGATGCCTGCGAATCGCCCGCTCGTCAATCTTGTCCGCGGCAATGCCTTCTTCAACCAAGGCACGAACCGCGTCAACGATTTCCGCTCGACCGCCATAGTTAAACGCGATGGTGAAAGTCATTCGGCGGTTCTTCGTTGTCAGTTCGACCGACGCATCTTGATGTCGAATCAATCGCTTCGGCACCCGCCAGTCACGTCGTCCAGCGAAGCGCATCCGCACGCCGCGCTCGTTCATTTCATCTCGACGTCGCTCGAGAATCGACTCGTTGAAACCCATCAGGTAGCGCACTTCATCAGCCGGACGCTTCCAGTTCTCGGTTGAAAACGCGTAAACAGTCAACCACTCGATTCCGAGTTCGAGTGCACCCTCGACGGTATCGAATAGCGCCTCTTCGCCGGCAGCATGGCCCTCGGTTCGTTTAAGCCCACGCAGTTGAGCCCAACGACCGTTGCCATCCATCACACATGCGACATGGCGTGGAATTCGATTGGGGTCGATTCCAGGGATGTCACGAGTCATTGGACGGGGCACAGAGCGAGGCACTGCCGCACCCTACCGTCCACCTCAGACCCCCTGGCGGCACCGCGCGAGCCGAAAGGGGTTCACCGTCCGGTACGGTCGCTAGGTGACTGATGCCGAGCTGTCGGAATCGCCGGCCAACGGCACAGACCAATCGCCGTCACGCCGAGCCTCATCGCCGGCGACAGCGAACGATCGGCGAATCGATTCCAATGTCCGCTCGGCGCTCGCTCATGTAACCGCAGCTCTTCCAGCGGGCGAGGATCGGCCTGGACAAGTCGACATGGCCATCGCTGTTGGTCGAGCCATCACCGACCGGCGACCGTTGATCGTTCAGGCGGGAACCGGTACCGGCAAGTCGCTTGCCTACCTCGTGCCCGCCATAGTGAGCGGAGTCAAAGTGGTGATTGCCACCGCGACCAAGGCGCTCCAAGACCAGCTCGCCGGGAAAGATCTGCCGTTCCTTGCCGAGCACCTCGACCGCCCGTTCGAATTCGCAGTGCTGAAAGGTCGGTCGAATTACCTTTGCATGCAACGCGTCCATGAATCGGTGACGAGCAATGCGCAACTCACCCTCGACGGAACCAACGACCGCGAAGTCAGCGATGAAGTTCGCACGCTCGCCGAATGGGCGGATGAAACTGCGACAGGCGACCGAGCCGAGCTTGTTGCGGAGCCATCTCATCAAGCGTGGGCCGCGGTAAGCGTTGGCCCGCGGGAGTGTCCAGGAGCAAACAACTGCCCCAGCGGCGGTGTGTGTTTCGCTGAACGAGCGCGCGCTACCGCAGCCGAAGCCGACGTTGTTGTCGTGAACACCCATCTGTATGGTCTCAGCCTTGAAGCCGGAGGCGCCTTTCTCCCCGAACACGACGTCGTGGTTATCGACGAGGCACACCAATTCGAAGATGTGATCTCTGCAACCTTCGGGCTCGACCTCACCGGCGGACGCTTCGCCACCGTGAGCCGCATTGCGCAAACCATCATCGCGGACCCCAAGATTGCCGCTGACCTCGAAGCAGCCGGGCAACGGGTCGGCGACGCGCTCTCCGCGCTTGTGGGCCGACGACTCCGCAACACGATGGACCCAGACCTAGCCGATGCAATTCTCGACGGTCGCAGTCGCGTCGAAGTGTTGTTGACGATGCTTCGCACCGTTCCTGATGAAGGTCCAGGCGATGTTGGAGCGCGCAAGCAGCGTGCCCTCAAAGCCGCTAGCACCCTCGCTGATGACCTTGACTCAATTGGCGCCATTCCGACTTCACATGTCGCCTGGATCGAAGGCTCAGCCGATAATCCCGTCCTTCGTGTTGCTCCAATTGACGTGGCGGAGGTGTTACGCACTGCCCTTTGGGATGGCCCAACCGCGATTCTGACGAGTGCAACAATTTCGCCATCGCTTGGCCAGCAGCTCGGCCTGACGGACGGCACGTTCGACCAGCTAGACGTCGGGAGCCCGTTTGACTATCACTCGAATGCGCTGCTCTATTGCGCGGCTCACTTGCCTGATCCTCGTTCGGCCGATTTCGATGAACAACTCCATCGAGAGATCGAAGCATTGATCGTGGCTGCAGGCGGACGAACTCTTGCATTGTTCACGAGCTATCGAGCAATGAACGCGGCTGCTGACGCGCTACGAAATCGGTTGCCGTGGACAGTGCTCACCCAAAACGACTTGCCGAAACCGGCGTTAATCGCGAAGTTCGCCGCCGAAGAAACAACTTCGCTTTTTGCAACCATGGGTTTTTGGCAGGGAATCGACGTTCCCGGCCCATCGCTGAGCTTGGTGACCATCGACCGACTTCCTTTTCCACGACCCGACGATCCGCTCTTGCAAGCCCGTCGCGAACGGGCCCGAGCCGACGCGTTTCGGACCATTGACCTTCCTCGTGCCGCCACGATGTTGGCCCAAGGTGCCGGCCGCTTAATCCGCACGGCAACCGATCGCGGCGTCATCGCCGTCCTTGACCCCCGCATGGCAACGAGCGCGAACTACCGGTGGGACATGGTGTCGGCGCTGCCAGTAATGCCGCGAACTCGCGAACTCGAAGTAGCTGAATCATTTCTTCGAACGATTCGCGACGGTGGCGAAGCGTCTACGAACACGCGGTGATCAGCTTGTTGCGAGGTGTCAGTAGCCAAGCCGTTCAAGCGCGTGGGCTTGACGCTGCCAATCTTTGTCAACTTTGACGAAGAGTTCGATAAATGCTCCAGGTGGGAGCTGTGCGCGAACTGCAATCCCCACCGCTTTGAGCACTGCGCCCTTCTTCCCGATCACGATTCCTTTTTGTGAGTCGCGTTCAACCAAGATTTCGCATCGGATGCGTGGCCATTCCCACTCGGTCACCCGAGTTGCAATTGAATGTGGGAGTTCCTCACGAGTGATCGCCAAGAGCTGCTCACGAACAAGCTCCGCAACCCAAAACGCTTCAGGGACATCAGTAACCATGTCGTCCGGGTAGTACTGCGGGCCTTGGGGCATACGCCCAAGGAGGTGAGTAACAAGTTCGCCGACCCCGTCACCAGTCTGAGCCGAGAGCGGAAAGTACTCCTGCAGATCAAGTTGCTCAGCAGCCTTTGCCAGTTGCTTAAGCACTTGATCGGGCGAAGCAAGGTCGACCTTGTTCACCACCACAACTGCGTTCCGAGGAACCCGCGACGCAACGAATCGATCGCCGGGACCGATCGGAGCCGTCGCGTCAACGACCAAACACACAACATCAACATCGCTGATGGCACCGGTCGCAGTCGTGTTGAGTCGCTCCCCCATCAACGATTTCGGCTTGTGAATTCCAGGGGTATCAACAAAAACAATTTGCGCATCGGCCCGATTCAGTACGCCGCGAACCTGCGTACGAGTTGTCTGGGGCTTGTCCGAAACGATGCTGACTTTGGTACCAAGAATCTTGTTGAGCAACGTTGACTTTCCCACGTTTGGGCGGCCAACAATTGTGACAAAACCGGTTCTCATCATGACTCAATCCGCGAGGGGGGTGCTTCAGTTAGCGGCGTAATCAAGACTCGGCCAATTCGCCGTCGCGCCATTCGTTCTGCAGTCAACAGCAGATCACCGCACAAAACGTGTTCACCTTCGACAGGGACATGGCCCAACAGATGCAATAACAGTCCGCCGATTGTGTCCCAATCACCTTCGGGTAGGTCGACCTCAAGAAGTTCGTCGACTTCATCAACCGGCATCGCGGCTGAGACGCGCAGGCCACCACCTTCGAGGTGTTCGATAATGGCTTCCTCGAAGTCGTATTCATCAAGGATCTCGCCGACTAATTCTTCAAGGAGGTCCTCAAGCGTCACGATGCCCGCGGTGCCGCCGTATTCGTCGACAACGATCGCCATATGGACTCGCTCGGCCTGCATCTCAGGCAGCAGGTCGGCGACGCGTTTGGTTTCGGGAACAAATTTCGCGGAGCGCATCAGTTCGGCAACGACACCGTCTCCATGACCATCTCGTTCTGCTCGCATAAGGTCTTTCGCGTAGACAATCCCAATTACGTCATCGATTCCTTCACCAAAAATTGGTACCCGGCTAAAGCCGTTGAGGATCATGACTTCCATAGCATCGTGCACCTGGACCTGTCCGGCGACCGTCACCATGTCGGGTCGCGGTTGCATCACCTCGCGAACGATCGTGTCACCAAACTCGATGATTTGGGCGATGAGGTTGCGTTCCTTTTCTTCGATGACATCTTCCTCGACCGCCACATCGGCCAGCGCCATAAGTTCCTCTTCCGATACGAACGGCCCCTGCTTCAGCCCTTTTCCCGGCAGGATGACGTTCGCCGCTCCGATCAGTCCACGGGAAAGCATTTTGATCGGCCAGAACCTCACCAAGATCATCACCGGCCCCGAAGCAAGGAGCGCGGCACGTTCAGGATGCTGAATCGCCCAGGTTTTCGGAGCAGCCTCAGCAATCACAAACACGATCACAATCTCAAGCGCAACTGCTATCGCTACGCCCCATCCACCAAACCAACTCTCGGCAAGCACCGCAACAAGTGCCGCTTGGATCAACAGGCATCCCAGAACGGTCAGCAATATCAAGTTGAGAAACTGGTCAGGGTGTTCGACTAACCACACCAGTCGATCTGCGCCTGATCGTCCATCGGCCGCGAGCGCTACCGCTTTGCTGCGGGTCATCCGATTAAGAGCAGTCTCGGCGAGCGCTAAAAACATTGCGACAACCAACAGCACCACGATCGCCACGATCGCCACAACATTGAGCGTCGTAACCGCGCCGAACGCCACGAGATTCGTGCTCGCTAGGTAATTGCCGACGTGCATTGTTGCTAGTTCCGTCATGTCCATGGGTCACGGTGCATTGTGCCGTAGAACTCCGCGAGCAATGCACGCTCCCGCCCTTGCATAGCGACGCGTTCATCATCGGATTCGTGATCCATTCCGAGTAAGTGCAAAATCCCATGGACCACCAAAAGCGCAAGTTCGTCATCGAGCACGCCGGCATGCAGCGGCGCATTTTCAGCTGCGACGTCTGGACAAATAATCACATCGCCGAGCAACATCGGAACATCATCAAGGTCGGGCATTCGTCGATCCGGACCGGGTCCTGCGTCGTCAGGCCACCGTCCACTCGGCGCAAGTTCGCCGTCAATCGGAAACGATAAGACATCGGTAGGCCCGTCGACGCCAAGAAAGTCACCATTGAGCGTCGCGATGGTTTCACGGTCAACAAAGAGAAGTGAAAGTTCAGCTTCGCCTTCGATACCTTCGGCCCGAAGGACATCTTCGGCGAGGCCACCCCAGCGCGGAACGTCAACCGGCTGATCTCGCTGCTCGTCGGCCACGAAAACAGTAACAACACCCTCACCGGCACCGCGGCGCCGAGGAGACGCCCGCGGCGGACGCAAGGTCATGCAGTCTCCGGAATTACCGGCGTAGCCACCGAAGCATCCGCAGCGCGTTCGTATGCATTCACGATGTCTTGCACAATACGATGACGCACCACATCGGTGCTCGTCAGGTGCACGAATGCCAGCCCGTCGATTCCGCCAAGGACCGGCTCGAGACCGGGCAGGCTGCTACGACCACCAGCAACGTCGACCTGGGTGGTGTCGCCGGTGATGACGGCCTTGGAACCAAACCCGATGCGGGTGAGGAACATCTTCATCTGTTCCGGAGTCGAGTTCTGTGCCTCGTCAAGGATGATGAAACTGTTGTTGAGCGTGCGGCCGCGCATGAAGGCGAGTGGCGCGACTTCAACCGAACCTCGATCGAGCATGCGTTGCGCGCCTTCGGCTTCAACCATGTCATAGAGCGCGTCATACAACGGTCGCAGGTATGGGTCGACTTTGGCCATCAGGTCGCCCGGAAGAAACCCGAGACGTTCGCCAGCCTCGACTGCGGGACGAGTGAGAATAATGCGTTCAACTTCTTTTGACTGCAGCGCTTGAACAGCCATTGCTACCGCCAGCCAACTTTTGCCCGTGCCGGCTGGCCCGAGTCCGAACGTAATGACGTTGTTGCGAATGGCGTCGACGTAGCGCTTCTGACCACTCGACTTCGGACGCACCGTTCGTCCTCGCGACGACCGCAACACCTCAGAGGTCAGTACTTCCGATGGCGACTCATCAGCCTTGACCATGTCGATCGTGCGCCGGATCACTGCTGGCTCGAGCGCATGACCTTGTTGCAACAACACCACCAGTTCCTGAAACAGACGTCCTACGCGTTCAGCATTTTCGCCGTCGACGGTAATTTCGTTTCCCCGAACGTGCACCGTGCTGCCGGAAAAGGCTTTCTCGATCAATCGGAGCAGTTCATCGCGTTGGCCCAGTAACCCAGTCATCAAGTGATTGCCAGGTACGTTGACCTTGACCTGCGTTGTCGCCATCAGCCTTCAGCTGCCCTCAACTACTCGTGAATGATCGGATCCAGCCCTCAGCGTAGTGAATGCCTCGCCCCGCGAGGCAAGCAGCCCCCTCGCGACCCGATACGCGACGGCTCTACGATCAATGGCATGCCCGATGGACCTCAATTCCAGCCTGATTCTGACCTGACCGATAATGGCCCCGATGACCTCGCGCTTGACCAAGCACTCGACGGCCTCAATCAGTGGCTCGCTGAATCGCAGGTCGATGCGGCTATCGCCGAGCGACGCCGGGCGTCGTGGATGCAACGACAAGACGAAGAGGAATCCACGTTTCTTGGCGCGTTGATCGACCAGGTCGAGCAAGGCCATCCCGTTGCCATAGGTGTATCGACGGGGCGAAAGCACCACGGCGTTTTGCAGAGCATTGGAAAAGACGTCATCGCGATGCAATCAAAAGACGGGAGGCAGCTATTTGTGGCTCTCGAAGCAATCATTTCCCTTCGCGGACAAGGCCGCGAACCGCTCGCGAGTATCGCCTTAGCCAACGGACCGAGACTGGTAGTTGGTTACGACACGATGCGATCGCGACTGGCAGATCTCGCGGGCGTGGGCACGATCGTCGCCCTATCTGATCCCAACGGTGATGTCATCAGTGGTGAGATCATCAGCGTTGGGCGCGACGTCGTCGCGCTCCGTGTTGCTGATACATCGGTTACCTATGTTGCGCTTGGTTCAGTGACTGAAGTCGCGGTGGTCTCGGGGTAAAGGTGTTCGAGCGTCCCTGGTTCAATTCGGCACGCTTCAATGAACACATCTACGTCGGCAGCCTTCAACCGAATAACCCGTCCGAACCGATAGGCCGCAAGTTGGCCTTCGTCGATAAACCGGTAGAGCGTGCGCGGAGTTACGCCAAGACGTTCCGACGCCAACACCGTGCTGAGCCACTGGTTGTCATCGGCGCTTTCGGGAGCTTGCAGGTCACTCATAGATGCGACCCTATAGTTTTCGATACTTTTGCACCAGTTTCAGCCAACGCCAATTACTCTTAATGAGCAAATTATGTGACAAATGTCACCTTGCATGAAGTGGTGGCTGGGTCCTACGTTGACCGACCAAGACGAACGCGGCTGGCGGAGCGGCGGATCTCGTGAACACCAGTGCACCAACTACTTCGACCTCACTGAGGACGGCCAGCACGTCCGCGACCTCGAATCGCTGGCGACGACCCGACGCACGCGACGGGAAATCCCGCCACATCCTTCGACGCCCGGTCCTTCCATCGAGTCGAGCAATCTTTGGTGGCCTGTTGGTCGCGACATCAATTGTATTGGTTTTCTCACTCGCGTCCGGGGCGACACGCGGCCCCCGCAACCACCTCGTCGTAACGACGCGGCCGCTTGCCGTTGGTCACCGCATCGAACTCGGCGACGTCCGTGACGCAGTTGTTGATGTGCCGGACGAACTTGCCAACCGAGTCTTCGTTGATCCTGCGTCACTCGTTGGCGCGGTCACTGTCGCTCCGTTCGCGAGCGACGAGATCGTTTCTCGTTCAGCCGTAGTCGATCACCGCGAAACCATCGGCAGCTACGAGTTTTCGTTTCCCGTCGAACGCGAGCGCGCCGTTAACGGCCATCTGCAACCAGGCGAGTTCATCGACATCATCTCGACTGAAGGAACAGGATCAACCGCCGAGACCAAATTCATTGCCCAGCATGTGCGACTTCTCGACACCGAAGAAGCAGGCAAAGCGACGATTGGGTCCACAGGCAAAGTGGTCGTCACGGTTGCATTCGAACAAAACGGCGATGTGGTTGCCACCGCCCATGCCAGCCAGATTGCAGCCATCACTTTGGTTCGTTCAGCGAGTGAGTCAGCCGGTGATTCGTCAGTTGGCGCACCCGGCGATGGATCACAAACGGCATCCACCCCGGAAACAGTCGAGGAGGCACAACCGTGACCACCGAGCACTATCGAGTCGTCGGCCTCGCTCGACCGCGGGCCCGGTGGTTTCGTGATCTCAGCCGTTGGTCGACCAGCGCCGCACTTCCTATCGACTTCGTTAAGTGTGTTGCCCCGGAAGAACTCACGGCCCGACTGCGATCGGGTCGGGTGTTTTCAGCAGTCATTCTCGACGCTGCGTTACCCGGAATTGACCGCGACCTGATCGATGCCGCACGGGAGGCTGGCGCCGCCGTCATTATCGTGAGCGACGGGCACACACGACGTAATTGGGCCAGCTTGGGTGTCAATGCCGTGCTTCCTGACACCATTGACCGCTCGCTTTTGCTTGCCACGTTGGTTGATTGTGCTCACCCACTCGCCGGCCCCGAGTTCACCTTTGACCCGAGCCCCGAACCATCCGAGGCTGCACACCGCGGCCGACTCGTCGTTGTCACTGGACCCTCGGGTGGGGGCGCCTCAACGTTGGCGATTGCTGCGGCCCAAGGTTTGACCATCACCGATTCAAACGGTGGGCAGGTGGTATTGGCTGATTTCGCGTTGCATGCCGATCAAGCTTTGCTGCACGACGCCGGTGACGTGATCCCGGGGGTGCAGGAACTTGTCGACGCCCACCGCAGTGGCATGCCAACCAGCGATGACATCCGGTCACTGACCTTCGCGGTTGAAGGCCGCGGTTACAACTTGCTGCTCGGTTTACGCCGCCATCGAGATTGGACGGTGCTGCGGCCGCGTGCGGTCCATGCCTCTTTGGACGGCCTCCTGCACGCGTTTCGCATCGTCATTGCCGACATTGAGCCCGACTTCGAAGGTGACTCCGAAGTCGGGTCGACCGATGTTGAGGATCGCAACATGCTCGCTCGGTCAGCGGCCTTACGCGCCGATGTTGCTGTTGTCGTCGGACCGCCAACCATCGTGGGCCTGCGCCGAATGATCATGACCATTGACGAATTACATCGCCTTGGGGTCGAGTCCCAACGGGTGCTGCCAGTGGTGACTCGTGCTCCGCGCCGCGGACGCGTTCGAGCCGAAATCGCCAGCGCTATAACCGAGCTAGGCCGCAGGTCAACTACCGACCTTGCAGTTCTTCCAGCACCGCTGTTCATTGCCGATCGTCGAGGGATCGACGATGTCGCGTATGCCGCGGGACCGTTACCACGCGCGTTGACTCACCCAATTACTGATGCCATCAGCGCTTGGTTGGATCGCGTGGCACCGAGGATGGCCGACTCAGTGAGCGACCCAAACCCGTTCGATGGAGTCGAGGTAAAACCGGGAACGCTCGGCTCCTGGAGCGCCCACGAGGCAAACGGATGACCGCCCGGGATTCAGGTGCCAGTGAAATTGGCGGGTCGCTTTTCAAGAAATGCCTTTGGGCCCTCACGCGCATCGTTGCTTGCCATGACGCCCATTCCAATTTCCATTTCTTTTGCAAACGCCTCGGCCTCGGGAAGCGCGTCGGCAGCCAAAGCCGCAGCTTTGATTCCTTGAACCGCGAGTGGTCCATTGGCTGCCAGACGTTCAGCCAGTTCGCGAGCCTTCACCAAGGCTTGTCCCTTTGGCACTACGTGTCCGACCAAGCCAAGACGTTCCGCTTCGACACCATCGATTGGTTCGCCAAGCAACATGATTTCCATGGCTTTGGTCCAAGGAATTTGCCGGGTAAGACGCACTGCCGTTCCTCCCATGGGGAACAACCCGCGTTGCACTTCGGTCAAACCGATCTTGGCCGATTCGGCTGCCACCCGAATGTCGGTTGCCTGCAAAATTTCAAGGCCGCCGGCGTAGCAATATCCTTCAACTGCCGCCACCAAAGGTTTGCGAGTCCTGTATTCCTTCAAGAAACCTTTGAAGATAAGCGAGAAGTCAATTCGGATACGTTCCTCAAACTCATCTTGCGCGGGCTTTCCCGACATCATCGCTCCGACCAACCGATCAAGATCCGCGCCGGCCGAAAAATCGTCGCCAGCGCCAGTCAAGATCGCGACTCGAATGTCGTCGTCACCGTCGATCATGTCCCATGCGTCGCAAAGTCGACACAACATTTCGGCGTTAAATGCATTGCGTTTTTCAGGCCGGTTCAGCGTGACAGTCACGATGTGTCCGTCACGTTCGATCAGCACTGCAGGTTCACTCACGGCACTTCTCCACGGGGTCGAGACATCGGCTGCATCCGCCGAGTCATTCGAACCCTAGCGATCGAGTCCAACGCTCGTCAGGTCTGGGCCTACCGAGGAGCAGTCGCCCGATGAATGCGATCGATCCACAGACCGACGATGAACTCAATCCGCTCGTCGAAATCGAGCGGAGGGTCCAGCGCCGCGCCAAGGATCGTTCATTAGACATGGAGTCCTCCGATGCCGAGGCAAGTCTTCGTAGCCTCATCGCCGACGAGATCACGCATTGGGCCGATGACTTTCGACGCGGGATTCGACCATTCGACCTCGCAACTCCCGACGAACTTGCCGAACGCGCATTCAACGACTTGGTCCGGTATGGGCCGCTCACCACGCTTCTCGACGATAACGACGTCTGGGAAATCATGATCAACGCGCCCACTGCCATCTTCGTCAAACGGCACTCTGGACCATCGGGCTATCACGACGAGATTTTCCACGACGGCGATCACCTGACGCGCACGTTGACCAAACTCCTTGACGACGCATCGACAAGCCACCGCAAGCTCGACCCTGCCGAAGGATTGCAGGACGCGCAGCTCGATGACGGTTCGCGATTACACATCGTGCACGCCGATGTAAGTCGCGGTGGATATCCAATGGTCAACATCCGCCGGTTCACCGGGGTGAGCTTCCGATCGCTCGACCAATTAGTCGAACGCGACACGCTCAGCCATCAAGTCGCACGATTTCTTTCAGCATGCGTTCGCGCCAACATGTCAATCGTATTCGCCGGTGCTCCCGGCTCTGGCAAGACCACCTTGATGTCGTGTTGCGCCGCTGAGCTTGATCCATCAAAGCGCGTCGTCATCGCCGAGGAAGTATTTGAGGCCGATGTTCCGCTCGCGAACGTGGCAAGTATGCAGACCCGTTCGGCTCGGTCGGACCGTCCGCCGATTGACCTGCGTCGGCTGGTCTCAGGTTTTTTGCGGATGGCCCCCGATGTGGCAATTGTCGGTGAGGTCCGCGACCGAGAAGCGCTCCCGCTCCTACTTACGTTGTCTTCTGGAGTGAAAGGCTTTACCACCATTCATGCTGGCTCAGCCCGCCAAGCGTTGACTCGGCTCCGATTTATCTGCCAACTAGCGGATACCGCTAACGACGTGCCGCTTTCGGCGCTGAACAGTTTGGTGAGCGAGGCAATCGACCTTGTGGTGTTCTGCCGCCGAGGCCTCGACGGGCCGCAAGTAACCGAGATCATCGCAGTTGAAGATCTCACTGCAGGTCCCGAATCGACTCAGTTTACGGTGACCGAGTTGTTCTCGAGACGGCACGCCCACGATCAACTCGCGTGGAGCGGCAACCTACCAATTCGCGCCACTCGCTCGTTCGATGAGGTCGGGATTGACTTGCAGACGACGCTCGACGACGACAGCCGAGCCCATTGGGAGTCGTTTTGAAAGCGTTGATCTTCGCCGTCATCGCCGGATACGGCGTCCACCTCATCTACACGTCGCAAGTCGCGGGATGGCGAGGTTTCGGACCTGGCCCGCGCAACGCCAATGCTGGCGTCGTCATGCCCCAGGCGAGCCAGCGGGTTCGTGAGTGGCTCACCCAAGCGGGACTCGGCGAGGTCGGTGGCATTGAATTTGGCACAGTCATCGGCACGCTGTTTGTTGCGGGTGCTGCCGCTGGTGCGCTCTTTTTCGGCGCGGCACTGCCCGCACTCGTGCTCGGATCATTCGCCGCATCCATGCCGATCGCCACCTACCGAAAGCGCCGCGTGAGCAGGGTCGAGCGAGCCCGGGATTCCTGGCCGCGGTTGATCGATGAAATCCGAACGCTCACCGCGGGTGCCGGTCGATCGGTTCCCCAGGCGTTGTTCGAAGTCGGACTCAATGGCCCCGCCGAACTTCGGCCTGCCTTTGAGGCGGCACATCGCGAATGGCTCCTCTCCACCGACTTCAGTCGCACGCTCGATGTACTCAAACGGCGACTCGCCGATCCCACCGCCGACTCCGCGTGTGAGACATTGCTCATTGCCCAAGAACTCGGCGGAACTGACCTTGACCGCCGGCTCGACGCCTTAGCCGAGGACCGACGACTCGACCTTCAAGGCCGCAAAGATGCTCGGGCGAAACAGGCCGGCGTCAAGTTCGCTCGCCGGTTCGTACTGATCGTGCCGCTCGGAATGGCCGTCGTTGGACTATCGATCGGAAATGGTCGCGCCGCGTATCAAACCCCACTCGGTCAGGTCGTTGTGGTAATTGCCTTGGCGCTTGTTGCCGCATGCTGGCTGTGGTCGGGCCGCATCATGCGACTGCCCGACGAACAACGAGTATTTCCATGATTCGACTCTTAACCTTGGCCGTACTCGCCGGGTGGGCCGGATGCACGTTGTTGTTCTCCGAAATCCCGTGGTTCCGTCGACCACGTCTCGTCGACCGCATCAGCACCTATACCCCTGGGGCAAGTCACCGATCGGGAACGAACCGACTGTGGTCAGTGATGTCGTTTCGGGAAGTTCTCAATCCGCTCGCTCAATCACTTGGCGCAACCCTGAGCCGACTATTCGGCGTGAGTGAAGAGCTCGGCGTTCGCCTCGCACGATCCCACGCTTCGCTCAGCGTCGCCGCGTTTCGGACCCGCCAGCTCGGCGCAAGTATCGCCGCGCTTGGAATTAGCGCCGCATTGCTGCTCGTGATCCAGCCGACACCGATTATCAGCTTGTTATTCCTTATAGGCGCTCCATTACTGATCTTTTTGCTCATCGAACAACGTGCTGCCCGTGAGTCGACTCGATGGCAACGCCGCATCTTTCTCGAATTACCAGTAGTGAGCGAACAACTCGCGATGTTGATCGGCGCCGGCTATTCCGTGGGATCTGCACTAAACCGACTTTCTCGACGCGGCTCGGGAGCTTGTGCCACTGACCTCGCTCAAGTATGTGGGCGGATGCGACAAGGCCTGTCGGACATTGACGCCATGAGGGAATGGGCCGAGCTAGCCGATGTCGATGCGCTCTCCCGGCTCGTCACGATTCTCGCGATGAATCGTGACGCAAGCGACCTTGCAACGCTGATATCCGAGGAAGCCCGAACCATCCGTCGCGATACCCAACGCGAGCTCATCGAAACGATTGAACGACGCGGACAACAAGTGTGGATCCCCGTCACCGCCGCCACGCTGATTCCTGGAGTGCTGTTTATGGTCGTGCCGTTTATCGAAGCCATGCGGCTTTTTACAACCGGGTAATACACGCCCTGGATTCGATCAATGCACTCACTGTTCCAACCCAAGCAAACCAAACCCGAAACCAACCCAAACCCAAGAAAGGCCAAACAATGAGAACTACGTGCATCTGGACATCGGCATTGCTACGAACCGCAGTGCATTCTCGCCGCCAAATTGTTGGACGCAACGATCGAGGAGAAGGCGTCATTAGTACCGCTATCGCCGTGCTCATAATGGCGTTTCTCGGCGCAGCGATGTGGGTTGGATTCCAAGCGATGTGGCAGTCGACTTCCCAAACAACCTCACACAAAGTTGAACAGATCGGCAATGGCTGATCCACCGCAATCCCAACCACGCTCCGACCGTGGTGCCGGGCTTTTCGGAGTCATCGCCGGTGTGACCGTGTTCTTGGCGTTCCTCTTGATGGCGGTGCAGTTGTTGGTGAACTTGTACGCAGTTTCGGCGGTAACTAGCGCTGCGTTCGACGGAGCTCACATCGTTGCTGGCCATCGCTTTGCCGATCGCGATTTTAGTTCGATGCAACGCGCACAAACCGAAGCCGAAGCAAAAGTACGCGCTGAATTGGGTCAATTCGCTAGTCAAGTGACCTTTGACTGGAGTCAATCGACCGACCAGGCTGTCGCTCTCCGGGTCCGAGGCCGAACGCCGCGATTCCTGTTACCCGGACTCGGTGCAAACCTTGGATTTGATCGCATCGACCGAACTGCACACGTACGACGAGAAGACCTGCGATGAGTGCCCTAGGTTTTCGACGATGCCGTTGGCGCGACGAATCCGGTCAGGTCGCGAGTATTGAAGTACTGCCATTCGCATTGTTACTTTTCGTCGTCGGCGCGTTACTCATAACCAATGCATGGGCTGTTGTCGACGCAAAAATTGCTGTTGATGCCGCTGCCCACGAGGCGGTCAGAGCCTACGTAGAAGCGCCCAATGACGTCAGCGCAAGAATCGCCGCTGTTCAAGCTGCAGCAGCCACAATCGTTGGGCACGGCCGACGCGTCGACAAACTCGCCGTGCGCGTCACCCACGAAGGCGGTCAACCATTCGAGCGCTGCGTGCGGGTAACTGGCGAGACTTCCTATCCAATCCCGGCGTTGCAACTTCCATGGATCGGCGGGTTCAGCCATGCATTTGACGTGCGCTCCCATTACAGCGAACGCATTGATCCATTTCGATCCGGGTTGTCTGGTTCCGGCACGTGCTGATCCGGCGATGACGAGCCCAAGCGTGCCGCCAACGCGACATGTTCGACACAGCGTATTGATGCTGATGCCTGCCGCAGTCCTGATCGTGTTGTTACTTGGTGCGATCGCCGTCGACCTCACCGTTGTCCATCTGCGTCAACGAGCGGCGATCAATGCCGTATCGAGCGCGGCAAACGACGCCGTCACTTTTGGACTCGACGAGGGCGCACTTCGGCGCGGCGTTGGTTACCAACTCGACTCGGATCGAGTGTCGAGAGCGGTGGTGCAATCGCTCGAATCGCAAGGGTTTGTGCGCGACCTTGTTGGCCCGCCCGAAGTGATTGAATCCGAACCGGGACGAATTACTGTCGTAGTGCATGTTCGGGTCAGCTACGTCTTCGCCAAATCGCTGCCCCATGGGCCGCAAGGAACCCAGGTCACGGCGAGGGCAACGGCGTCGGTCGAGCAGCGGTCGGGCAAGTAATTGTGCCACCTCTGACCATCGGCCAAGTTTCGGTTCGCGCATCGACTCCCGGCACCGTTAGCCTCGGGGTAAACCACCCGCCAGACGCGCCAGCCATTTCGGCGCTCGCAGTGACAGTCAGGTCCATCTCGCGTGTCAAGCCCCGCTGACGACAAAGCCGACGACAAACTCATCGACGAGTTTCCGGCCGATACTCACATCAGTCTCGAAGATGCCGAAGACGCGTTCCTTGAAGGCGACCGCACCTTCGTCGCTGGGACGGCCCGTGCCGCCTTTGCTTATCCGACCTTCAGGCGAGTCTTTCTCGGAGCATTGCTTTCAAACATCGGAAGCTGGATGCAAAACGTCGTGCTCGGCGCGTTTGCATTCAAGATCACCGGGTCGCCAGTTTTTGTCAGCTTGTTGGGTTTCGCTCAGCTCATTCCCCTGCTGTTGCTATCAATTGTCGGCGGCACGCTCGCCGACATATTCGATCGGCGAAAACTACTCATCTTGGTCAGCATCGAACAAACACTGTTTGCTCTTGGCATCGCGTGGATCGCGCACTCGGCTCAGCCATCAAAAGTCTGGCTGTTCCTATGCACCTTGGCTATCGGCATCGGCCAGGCGATTTATGCTCCCACTTACAGTTCGCTGCTCCCGCAACTCGTGGACCGTAAGGATCTCGCCGGGGCAGTTTCATTGAACTCGGTCAACATGAATTTGTCGCGAGTCATCGGGCCGGCGATCGGCGGAGTCGTCTATGTCGTGTTCGGCATTTCCTGGGTATTTGTCGGAAACGCATTCAGCTATTTGTTCATTATCGGAGCGCTACTGACTGTGTCGCTTCCGCACGTCCACGTCGACCACACCGCGCCGTCAGGTCTCCGTCGGCTACTCGGCGGTTTCGTCGCTGCCAAGGAGGACCACGTCATCGGGCGATGCCTGACGACCATGACACTCTTTTCGCTGTTTTGCCTGTGCTTCATCACCCAAATGCCGACGTTGGCACACAACAACTTGGGCATCGATCCCAAAAGCAGCCAATACGGACTGCTTTATGCCTGTTTCGGACTCGGTGCAGTAATCGGTTCACTTTCAATTGGAACGTTCCTGTCTGGCCGATCGCTCGAACGCGTCACCCAAGTTGGGCTGGGCGGATTCTCGCTCGCAATTATCGTCTTCTCGCTCGCCCGATCACCGATCATGGGCTATCCCGCGGCGCTCGTTGTCGGGTTCTTCTACTTCGCGACGGTCACCTCGCTGGCAACCGTGCTGCAAATGCGACTCAACGACCAAGTTCGCGGCCGAGTCATGGCACTTTGGGTAATGGCTTTTGGCGGAACCGTCGCCATCGGCGCGCTTCTCAGCGGTCCAATCGTGCGAGCGACGTCAATCACCACACTCATGCTTGGCGGCGCCACGGTCGCCATCTTGCTCATCCCCTTTGCCGACCTGCATGAACGGAAACAGCGTTCACCTGCAACTTAAGTGGCGATAAGTAACGAAGCGGCAACCACTTCGAGTGCCGCGACGCGACTGCCTTTCACCAAAATCGCTTGGCCCACGCCAGGCGCTCCAGTCGCACACAGAAGCTCAACCGCAGCGGTTCGATCGGCAACGTGTTCCACAGTCGGACCGTAATTGGGTGCGTCAATCGCAATAACGCGTATGTCCAATTCGTTGGCCAGGTCAGCAATCGACTGATGGGCTTCGATGCCGCCGTCTCCCAACTCCGCCATCACGCCTAGCACCGCAACATGTGAGGGCACGTCCAACGCCTTCAATGCTCGCAGCGCGGCCGCCATTGATGCCGGACCAGCGTTGTACGAATCGTTCAAAATCAACGCGCCACCGACGGAGGTTTGCAGGTCCATGCGCCACGGAGACATCACCGACCCGGCAAGACCAGTAGCCACACCTTCCAACGTCACGCCGAGCGCGAGTGCCGCTCCCGCAGCAGCAAGTGCGTTACCAACATTGTGCCGACCGCGCACCCCGAGACGAACATCAGACTCACCCCACGGCGTATGAAGGTGAAAGGACGGATGCAATTGATCGTCGATCGTGACTGCCGATGCCCAGAGATCAGGGGTCGGTGCGCCAATGAACGCCGGCGAACCGGCGGCGCTCCACCACATCACGCTGGCGTTCGTGCGATCAGCCATCGCCGCGACCAAAGGATCATCAGCATTCAGAAAAGCGGTTCCAGTCGCGGGCAACGCTTCAACAAGTTCGGCTTTCGCGGCGGCAACTTCAGACATCGAACCGAACATCTCGGTATGCACCATTTCGATGGCGGTGACAATCCCAATAGTTGGCTGCGCAATGTCACAAAGCAACGCGATATGACCTCGGCCTTTCGCTGCCATTTCAACTACCGACACGACCGTGCGGTCTGGAGCGTTGATCAACGTCAGTGGCACACCGAGTTCATTATTGAACGATCGAAGACTTGCCGCGGTGGCAAAGGTCGTCGCCAGCGATGCCGCCAACTGGTCTTTCGTCGTCGTCTTACCCACTGAACCGGTGATCCCCGCGACACCAACAAAGCCCGGGGCATGGGCCAAACGATCCGCCGCGGCGCGACCAAGCGCCATCAATGCACCAGCGGTGTCGTCAACCATGATCGCCGCCACGCCTGCATTCATGGCGGCCTGCGCCAATTCAGGCGTCTCGGCCAGACTCCGTTGAGTCAGAAATGCCGATGCACCGCGTTCCAAGGCGAGCTCAATGAAGTCATGGCCATCGCGCACATCGACGATGGGGACGAACAACGACCCGTCGACGAGGTCCCGGCTGTCGATCGACGCACCATCGACCGACACGTCAGGCCCGATGAGCTCGCCGCCGGTGGCAACGGCAATCTCGTGTGCCCACATCCTCATCGGCGACACGCTAGCCAGGTGCAGTACCCACCGTGATCACAGCAGGTCCGAACCCAATGTGTCCACGACCGTTGTTGCCGTGAGCGCTAGATTGCGGCCGATGAGCAGCCAACCTGAGTCGAATGCACCTCAGGTCACCGAGGCAATCGACCTGCACAATCGCACTCGCCTTGTCGCCTTGTTTGGCGGCCAGTCAGCCGAGCACGAAATCTCGCTGATCACTGCCCGCAATGTCCTTTCACACGTCGATACGGCGCGCTTTGAGATCATTCCAGTGGCAGTAACCGTCGACGGCCAATGGGTGATCGCCACTGATGCGGCGAAACTCCTTGCCGGTAATCGAGACGACCTTCCCCGAGCGCTGCCAACGACTGGGACGCCAACCGATCCATGGCAAGTTGTGAAATCGGCAGGTGATCAGGCGGTGGTTGTCCTTCCACTTATGCACGGGCCTTTCGGCGAGGACGGCACCGTACAAGGCCTTCTCGAAATGGCCGGAGTCGCGTACGTCGGGTGCGGTGTCCTCGCATCAGCATTGGCAATGGACAAAAGCAAAGCGAAAGCCGTTTTCGACGCCGCTGGTATCCCGCAAGCCAAATTCAAATCGTTCCATGAGCAGCAACTCGACGACGGGGCGATCGATGACCTCGAAGCGCAATTCGGGTACCCGATGTTCGTGAAGCCGGCAAACCTCGGTTCGTCGGTGGGCGTATCCAAAGCCCACAATCGCGACGCGCTCATTCAGGCATGTGCGCTCGCAAGTCACTACGACGAATATGTCGTAGTCGAAGAATCGATCAACGGGCGCGAACTCGAATGTTCGGTGCTCGGTAACCTCGATCCAACTGCATCGCTGCCGTGCGAAATCCGGCCCGCCGCCGAGGTCTATGACTACGACGACAAATACGGCACCGCCGGAGCCGAACAAATAATTCCAGCTGAGTTACCGGCCGACGTCACCGAAGCATTACAAGCCATGGCGATTGAGGCCTATAAGGCACTCGGATGCGAGGGGATGGCACGCGTCGATTTCTTCTACGACGAGCAAGGTCGCGGACTTATGGTCAACGAGGTCAACACCATTCCGGGATTTACACCGAACTCGATGTATCAACCAATGTGGGCCGCGAGCGGCCTGTCCTACCCCGATCTCGTCAACGAGCTGATCAGACTGGCAATTGAACGATTCAATCGACGGGTGTCGAAACGTCGAACCGAATGAACCATGGTTGGGCGAGTCGCCAGCGTTCCTTCGACCCGAACGCCAATCTGTTTGCGTCGAACCAACCGGAGTAACCAATGGCCACCTCTGCCCTCACCACGCTCATCGATAACTTGGTGTTCCCTGAATGTCCCCGATGGCACGACGGGCGGTTGTGGTTTTCCGACATGCATGATCGGAAAGTCTGGGCTTCGACCGAACACGGCCAAGCCGAGGTCATTGTCACGATGGACGACATGCCAGGCGGCATCGGCTGGTTACCCGATGGCCGCCTGCTCGTTGTGTCGATGATTGAGCGAAAGCTCATGCGACTCGATAACGACGAACTCGTTGAAGTCGCCGACCTTTCGTCGATGGCACCGTTCCACTGCAATGACATGGTCGTCGACGCAAGCGGTCGCGCCTATATCGGCAACTACGGCTTTGACCTCGATGGAGGCGCTGCTGTCGAAACAACAACATTGGTCTGTGTCGAACCTGATGGGGACGCGTGGGTAGTCGTCGAAGGACTCATGTTCCCAAATGGAGCGGTCATCACTGACGACAACAGAACCCTGATCGTGGCCGAATCATTCGGACAACGCCTCTCGGCCTACACGATTGCGCCCGATGGATCACTCGCTGACAGTCGAGTCTGGGCTGACTTGCGGCCGAATGTCCCTGACGGAATTTGCATCGACAGCAGCGGCGCCCTTTGGGTAGCTGATCCAATCAATTGCGGTGTCATGCGCATTTCGGAACCAACTGGCACCCTCGAGTGGATCGATACCGGGCGCAGCTCCTATGCCTGCGCGCTTGGCGGCAGTGACGGACACACACTGTTCATCTGTACGGCGGATTCGGCCGACCTCGCCGAGACCACTGAAGCTCGAACTGGGCGAATCGAAACCATTCGCGTCAACGTGCCGGCATAGCGATCTACGCCGCACTTCACCACGTCAACTCAGGCGAGGTCTGGAGTCGGTTCCGGGAACCGTATATAACTTTCGATCAGCAAAAGTCCCAGTTCGTGCTCGGTCAGTTCATCTACGGTGAGCAGTTCGCGACGGCGCAGGTCGGCAACCAACTCGGTCAAAATAATGTCGAGGGTCAGGTCATCAGCATGGGTGCGCCACGCGTCGCGTTCCGCGTCATCGGCAAAGCAATACGCCTTCCAAGAAACCGAAAAGCGAATGTCGTGCCACTGGAAAACTTCGAGGGTCTCGTCGCTGCCCCGTTCGGTCCGCAACACCCATTTTGTTCCGTCAAAGTCAAGGACATTGCCAGGCCGAACCGGGAACGGCTGGGTGTCGATCGCACCGACGCGATCGACTCCGTGGAATACCGAGTCGGCATCGAGCACGATGGCGAGGTTGTGTTGCTTCGAAAGCACCGAAGCTGAACCGGCCGGTCCATCGGGCCAATAGGCAAGTTCCCCGCCTTGGGCAATCCCGGTCGAATCATCCGCGAAATAGGCCAGGCCCGTCGCGATATGGATGCGCCAGCGATCAAAGAGGCCCGAGTGGTGCATCACTACCATGAGCCACTGCGGAAACAACTTGCGATTCGCGCCGCGGAATTCCGGCACGTCGGTATGCACCGCCAGTTCCTGGCCAGGCAACAAGATATTTGCATAGGCAATTTTCGGTTCGATTACCGGTCGATCGAAGAGTCGGCGAGCTGCATCGATAAGTGCCTCGTGATGTAAAAAACCTTCAATGCCGGGCGCAAAAATATCGTCGCCGTAGGCATAGCTCTCGCGTAGATAGTTGGTTCGAAGCGCGAGTGTCGATGCCGGTTCGTCTCGACCGAATCGACCTCCACTGCGGACGTAGTGTGCGGCCGCGTCGAAGCGTTGCGAGAGTTCAGGCGCAAACTCGGCATCGCTCGTCTCAGTCACATACAGGCGATATGAGGGGAACGATTCGCATAACTGAACCATCGCGTCAGCGTCAGCGATCGCCATCAGCGGATCCAACACAATTGCTGGTGCGGTCATCGGATAAGTCTGCCGCATGTGGGCTTACAAATTCACGTCAACGCGTTCCATTGTCATCAGCCACTAGAGCGGAACGTAAAAAGCGCAGCAACTCACGACGACGGATCACCATTGAGCGAAGTGTTGGCTCGATCCCGACCGCCCGCAACACCTCAACCTCGGTCGCCACACCCAGCACAGTCGAATACGTCGACAACAAGACGAGGCGTGCATCGGTTGTTCGCATGTGACCGGCGGCCATTTCCGCTTCAAGGAACTCGCGGGCCCGGGTCACGAGCGGATCAAGGTTGTCGCTCAAACGGGTCGATGCTGGCGCTCCCAAACGACTGACCTCGCGGAGTAATCCGAGTAGCTCTGGCCGCCGCAATGCCAGGCGAAAAACTGAGCGAATGATCGCTTCAACTCGATCCCATCCAGGACCCGACTTGGCTAATGCCCCTTCGAGACTCGATGCCAGTTCGGCCGAACTGGCATCGATGACCGCATCGAGCAACTCAGCTTTCGACGGGTAATAGTACAAAATGGTTTGTTTTCGGATTCCGAGTTCGCCCGCCAATTGATCCAGTGAAGTGGCGTCGTACCCTGCTCCGCCAAAAGACGAAAGCGCTGCTTCGAGGACACGCTCACGAGTCGTCATCTACCGAATGGTAGAACAGCAGAGCGTTGGCTGCTCGGACCCTAAAACCATTGCGGCACTAGGGTTTTAAGGTGATCATCGCCTTCGCCCCTACCATATGGTAGACACTCTTACGTGATCCGTGACGCCCTTGCCGGCAAGCGCCTGTTCATAACCGGTTCAACCGGATTTCTCGGCACCGCGCTCCTCGAGCGATTGCTGCGCAATGTGCCCGATTGCGAAATCGTGGTTCTTGTCCGTCCCGGGAAGCGTTCGACCGTTGAACAACGCGTCGCCCGCGAGATCTTTAAAAATGACGCGTTTGACCGGTTGCGCGCCGAATGCGGCGCACCCGACAGTGTTGAGTCATTCGATGAGATGACCAAGCGTCGAGTGCTTGCGGTCGGTGGCGATGTCAGCACCGACGGTCTTGGCCTCGACGACGCTGGACGTCAGACCTTGGCAACATGCGACATCGTGATCCACTCGGCGGCCACGGTCTCGTTTGATTCGCCACTCGACAGCGCGGTTGAAGTGAACTTACTCGGTCCAACTCGAATCGCTGCGACCCTGAACGAACTTCAGGTCACGCCACACCTTGTTGCTGTATCGACTTGTTACGTCGCTGGCAATCGTCGCGGTTCGGCCCCGGAGATCATGGTTACTGATGATCCATTTTCGGTTGACATTGACTGGAGGCGGGAAGTCGAAGGCGCTCGACGAATGCGCAGCGACTACGAAGCGCAAAGTCGTACCCCGGCCAAACTCGGCGAGTTCCGCGCCGCTGCTCGAGCCGAACTCGGCGCTCCAGGAACACCAGCGTTGGCCGCGAAGACCGAACAATTTCGCACCCGTTGGGTTAGCGATCGGCTCGTCGAAGCCGGCATTGCTCGCGCGAACTCGCTCGGCTGGCCCGATGCCTACGCCTATACCAAAGCGTTGGGTGAGCGCGCGTTGCTCGAAACACATGGCAACGTGCCGATCAGCATTGTTCGTCCGTCCATCATCGAATCGGCGCTGGCCGAACCGCGACCGGGTTGGATCCGCGGTTTCCGAATGGCTGAGCCGGTCATCATCTCCTATGCCCGCGGACTGCTCAAGGAGTTCCCCGGCGTACCCGAAGGCATCGTCGACGTGATCCCTGTCGACCTCGTCGTTGCCGCCCTCATTGCGGTGGCGGCCAAAGGCCCCGACACCGATCCAACAACGGGTGAGCAGGTTCCCGAAGTCATTCAGGTGGCGTCCGGTTCGGAAAATCCCCTCCGTTACCGCCGCATGGTTCGACTCACGAGCGCGTGGTTCAAAGAGCACCCGCTTTATGACAACGATGGGCAGCCGATCGTTGTGCCCGAATGGTCGTTCCCCGGTCGCAGTCGAGTGCAAACCCAACTCAAACGCGCGAAATTGGGCCTCGACCGAGCCGAAAAGGTGCTCAGCGTGCTCCCCCTTCGCGGGCGCCAAGCCCAATTGAGCGCAACCGTCGAAGAACGCCGCGAAGAGCTTGACCGGGCCCTCGCGTATGTTGAACTTTACGGCGCCTACGCGGAATGCGAAGCGGTCTATGGCCTCGACCGACTGCTCGCACTGTGGGATCGCCAAACTGAATCCGATCAAACCGACTTCTGTTTTGACCCCCGGGTCATCGACTGGACCCACTACGTCACCGAGATTCACCTTCCGTCGGTAGTCGAACACGGCCGAGTGAAATCCACACCGGGTGCACGCACCGGGCCGTCACGCCACGATCGCCTTCGGGCACAGGTACTCGCTCCCGAACGACAACTCGCGGCGTTCGATCTCGAAAACACGTTGATCGCATCGAACGTCGTTGCTTCCTACTCCTGGCTCGCCACGCGTCGACTTTCGCCGCGTGATCGCATGCGGTTTATTGCGCAAACAATTGCCGAAGGTCCCGCGCTGCTCGCCCTTGATCGCAAAGATCGCAGCGACTTTCTTCGAATGTTCTATCGCCGCTACGACGGCGCGCCTCTTGATCAGATCCGTGAGGATTCCGCCGAGATGTTCAGCGAAATGATTCTTGCAAAATCCTTTCCGGCAGCGATCCGCCGAGTTCGCGAACACCGCCGCCTCGGCCATCGAACAGTGCTGATCACTGGCGCATTGGATTTCGTCATTGAGCCATTACGCCCGCTTTTTGATGACATCGTGTGTCCACAACTTGGGGTGAATCCGTCAACGAGCCGACACGGACCTACCTATAACGGCGAACTCGCAAACGTGCCGCCAACCGGTGAAACTCGCGCCCAGGCATTAATGGATTTCGCGTTGGCGAACAACCTTGACCTGCGCGAGTCGGTCGCTTATGCCGACTCAACCAGCGATCTACCCATGCTCGAAGCCGTCGGGTTCCCGGTTGCCGTCAACCCTGAAACCCGCCTTGCTGCGCTCGCCCGCAAGCGGGGATGGCTCGTCGAACAGTGGGAGAAATCGCCCGGTTCACCGCGCGTGTTGCTTCCCATTGGAGCGCCGCGCCGATGAAGTCACTGCGATTCGACCGCGATATTCCTCGCTATGGGGCTGCGAAGCTTGCGGCACGCGCAGTTCCGGGCGCGGGCGCTCGGGTCGGTCCACTCAAACTGGTCGACGCGGACCCGATCATGTTGCCAGGACCCGATTGGGTTCGCATCCGACCACGCTTAGCTGGCATCTGCGGCAGTGATCTTGCGACAATCGATGCCCGATCGTCCCGCTATTTCGAACCGATTGTTTCGTTCCCGTTTATTCCGGGACATGAAGTCGTAGCTGACCGAGTCGGGACCGACGGCCGCGACCGAGTCATTCTTGAACCCGTCCTTGGCTGTGTCACTCGTAACATTGATCCGATTTGTGTCGCGTGTTCACGAGGTGACCTCGGCAATTGCGAACGAATCGCGTTCGGCGACCTATCGCCGGGTTTGCAAAGCGGATTCTGCTGCGACACCGGCGGAGGATGGTCGACCGAAATGGTCGCTCACCCAAGCCAACTTCACTCGGTACCTGCCGAGATGAGCGATGAAGCAGCGGTGATCGTCGAACCCACCGCATGCGCGATTCATGGTGCGTTAGCAGCTCAGGTTCAGCCCGCCGACACCGTGGTGGTGATCGGCAGCGGCACGCTTGGATTATTGACCATCGCCGCGTTGCGGCGTTTTGCACCCACTGCCACCATCGTGTCGATCGCGAAACATCCAGTGCAACGGGAACTCGCTCTTAGCCTCGGCGCATCCATAGTTGTAGAACCGGCCGAGATCAAACGTGCCGTGCGTCGAGCAACTGGTTCGCTCGCTCTCGGGTCCGGGGACATCGTGCGCCTCACCGGCGGAGCCGACGTCGTCGTCGATTGCGTGGGAAGCCAAGACAGTTTGTCCAACGCGCTCGAAATCGTCCGCCCCAAGGGACGCATCACGATGGTCGGGATGCCGGGTCACGTGCATCTGGACCTCACCGGTTTGTGGCAGCGCGAGATAACCCTTGCCGGCGCCTATGCCTACGGAACCGAAGTCGTGCCATCTGCGAGCAAGGCAAAAGCGGCGAGTCGTCGAACCTTCGATTTAGCATTCGAATTAGTACTCGCATGCGACCTCGGACGATTGGTCAGCGCGACCTATCCCCTACATCGGGTCAACGACGCCATCGTTCATGCCTCGAACGCCGGATCACGCGGCGCGGTGAAGATCGCATTTGACCTGCGCGCGGAAAAAGAACGCAACCGATGACACTCGCAACCACCTACCTCCGAGAGGTTTCGACCCGTGCCTAGACCAGGATTCGTCCTCGATGTTGATCGCTCCACTCCGCCGATCCTTTTCCATCACGGCGATAGTTTCAAGCTCGAACGACTCCCACCGGGTCGGTCGCGAATCATCTATCCCGGCGAGCCGATCGACTCGCTCGAAGATATCGACGGTGCCATCTATGACGCACTGTTACAGCCGCAGGGCGATAGTGAACCGCTTCCCGCGCTTTTGTTTCCCGGAATGAAACTCACCATTGCATTCGATGATATTTCGCTGCCATTGCCGCCGATGCGTCGCCCCGACATTCGCCAACGCGTCATCGAGCAGGTGCTAGATCTCGCTGCCGCGGCCGGAGTTGACGATGTCGAACTCATCGCCGCCTTGGCACTGCATCGACGCATGACCGAAGACGAACTGCGTCACGCCGTTGGAGACCGCGTGTACGACGCCTTCGCACCTCAAGGACTGCTGTACAACCACGACGCAGAAGACCCTGACAATTTGACCGTTGTCGGAACCACCGATCACGGCGAGGTAGTCGAGATCAACAAACGCGCCGCCGAAAGCGACCTGCTCGTCTACGTCAATATCAATATCGTTTCGATGGATGGCGGCTGGAAAAGCACCGCTACAGGTCTGTCGAGTTACACCAGCATCAAACACCATCACAACGTCAAGACGATGCAACACAGCAAGTCATTCATGGACCGCCCGAACTCGGAACTCCACACGTCCAACTGGCGAATGGGCAAAGTCCTCAAAGATTCTGGAATCAACATTTTTCAGATCGAAACGACGATCAACAACAACGTGTTCGGAACGACTGGCCCACTGAGCGTGTTGCAAAAACGTGAATGGGAATGGACGACGCGAGATCGCATCACATTCATGGGCATGAAGGCCGGACTTGATCGGATGTCCCCCCGAACACGGCGCTCAGCGTTTCAAAGTTGGAAGGCCCCGCACCAATTGACTTCGGTGCAGGCTGGCGAAGTGGAAGCAGTTCATGAAATCACTACTGCCAACGTCTTGAAACAGCACCTCGTTCCAGTCGAAGGTCAAACCGACATCATCACGATGGGGCTTCCCTATATCTCGCCTTACAACGTCAACTCCATCATGAATCCCATCTTGGTGATGTGTCTCGGCCTTGGTTACTTCTTCAACTTGTACCGAGGAAAACCGCCAGTTCGTCAAGGTGGCGTGCTCATCATGAGTCATCCGACACCGTGGGAATTCCACCCCGTTCACCATCCGAGCTATATCGATTTCTTTGAGCAGGTCTTGGCCGACACCACCGACCCAGTCGAGATCGAAGCCAAGTACGAGACCCAATTCGCGGAGGACGAGTGGTATCGCCATCTCTATCGCACGTCCTACGCCTATCACGGCGTTCATCCGTTTTACATGTGGTACTGGGGTGCCCATGCGCTGCAACATCTTGGCCAGGTCATCATCGTGGGCGGCGATGTCCGTGCGGTTCGGCGACTCGGTTTCAAGCCCGCCTCCACGCTCCAAGACGCACTTGAGATGGCATCGGACACGGTTGGTCCAGCCGGGACGATCACCCATCTACACAACCCGCCGGTTCTCATGGCGGATGTGACGTGACCGAGCGGTCCACGAACTGGACGTCCAACCGACGGCGATCGGGCATCCCGGCCGCGAGCGCGTTCGAGTTGGTCCGGCGAATTCCGGTGAATCGCTCGACCGTTTCGAACCAGATGCGAGGGGCAACCGCCGCGACAATGCGTCGGGTGCCATTCCCGCTTCGCCCGCCCACCACACCCCAAGGTGTCGAACTTCCGAAGATTCCCGGCAAACTCGGTGCCGATTACGACACTGCTTGGGCCCGCCGCTACCCGGCGCGGTTCGCACGAGTGTTGATGGTCGAGGGCGTGGTCAAGCCAATGATGCGGGTACTTGCGTCGCCAACCATTCGAGGTCTCGACCAACTCCACGATCTCGACGGAGCCGCCGTCTTCGCCGCCAACCACCACAGCCATCTCGATACGCCACTCATGTTGTCGGCGATTCCCGATCCGTGGCGGCATCACATGATTGTCGGCGCGGCGGCCGATTATTTCTTCGGCAACAAACTGACTGCACCGCTTTCGGCGTTGGTCATCGGGGCGATCCCCATTGAGCGAACCAAGATCGGCCGAAAGTCTGCCGACCAAGCGGCATCGCTCATCGATGACGGTTGGTCCATGCTGATCTTTCCCGAAGGTGGACGAAGCCCCGATGGGTGGGGACAGCCATTTCGCGGGGGCGCCGCATACCTCTCATTGCGCTGCGAAGTCCCCGTGATCCCCGTGCACGTCGAGGGAACCAGTCGCATTTTGCGCAAGGGCCACTCGGTGCCATCGCCGTCGCCGACCACCATCACCTTTGGTCGACCAATGACTGCCGATGCGGGTGAAGATTCACGAAAGTTCGCAGTCAGAATCGAAGCCGCAGTCGCGGCACTCGCTGATGAAGAAGCAACCGATTGGTGGCAAGCCCGAAGGCGAGCCCATGGGGCGACGACACCTTCGCTTCAAGGCCCCGAACTTGGCGCATGGCGACGCACGTGGTCGCTTGGTGAACGCGGCCCGAAGCGGCGACGCCCTGCTCGATGGCCCGACCTCGGCTAACAACCGCGTACGTAGCGGTGATTGTTAGGGCCCGGCGACAACTGACGTCGTTGACGCCGACGTATACACCAATGCGCAACGAATCTCGCTCGTCCGATGCCCACAGGTGAGGGCGAACGATTCATAGTCTGATCCCACTGGCGCGGCATCGAACATCTCGTCGCAGGCCTGACCATCCCCATCGCCGCACCGCGCAAACAACGCATCAAGGGTCGCATCGTCACCTACGTGTCTGGGCAAATTGCCGGCCTCTATGGCCGCAGGATCGGGGGCTTGTTCCCCCGCGTTCTTGTTGGATGCAGCGAGGTTTTCGACGCCAGTGCAATCGACGCGGGCTGCAGTCATCTGACTTTCGATCAATGCCGATGGCAAGACCGCTCGATTGAGATAGCGCGAGCCGACATCGTTCGCGATGCGATCGACATAACATTGCGCAACTGCGTGGGTGATCTGACCGTCGCTGTCAGCGACCATCTGGTCAATTGCCGCCTGGCGATCGAACGGCTCACCTCGATCAACTAGGGCAATCACTATCAACAGGGCGACTGCGGCCGCCACAACGATCAGCAACGCTGATCGCGGCGTCAGCCGCGCGAGCACCTCGCTCGCATGGCGCCATCGATTGAGGCTTCGTTCATACATCGTCAACGGTTCACCATCTCGACTCAGTCGACCAATCGAAGTCCGCTCGGCGCGATCGATGCATCGGCATGGGCAAGATCGACGACGAATTCGGTGAGATGCGCTGGAAAAACATGTTCACTCACGAGTACGGCAACGCCTGATTCAGACGAAGTGATTCGTTCGCAGCGCAACACTGGTGAGCCAGTCGGAATGCCGAGCAGTTCAGCATCATGGGATGATGCTGCCGCCGCGCCAATAGTTTGTACCGCTCCGCCGAGTGCAACACCGATGAGCTCGTAAAACGGAGATCGCTCGACATCGGCTCGCGAAAGTTCGGCACCGTAACGTTCGGGGCACCACACCGTGACCAATGCAAACGGTTCGCCGTCAGCCATATTGAGGCGACGCACTCGCAACACGGTCTCGGACCCTAAAATCGTCTGTACCCGAGGAGGAGCAGCAACAAATCGGAAATCAAGTACCCGTCGTTCCGATTGCACCCCTTCGCCAGCAAGTTGACTTTCAATAGTTCCGAGTCGACCGAGAACCTGCCGCAACGGGTCGGCGGCCACGAACCAACCGAATCCTTGGCGCGAATCGACAAGCCCCTCCAGGCGAAGCAGTTCCAGCGCTCGCCGCACCGTGACTCGACTTGCCCCGTATTCGTGGGAAAGTTCTGACTCGCTCGGCAGTAGTCGACCCGCGCCGAGTTCGCCCGAATCGAGGCGAGCTCGCAGTGCTTCGGCAATGTGCTGATAACGGGTTTGTCTCACTTGTCTGCTACTTGTCTACCATTGAGTACTTGTCCTATACTTGTCTACACCACCTGTCAACGCATGGACCTTCCGTCCATGAGCCGCCATACCAATCAACGAGGAGCAAGACCATGGCAGTCTTGGCCACAACACCGATCGAACTCGTCAACGAGGTCTATGACCGACTGTCGATGCGCACCGCCCTCGGCCGCCAACGCCTGGGCCGACCGCTGACCTTCGCCGAGAAGGTTCTCATCAATCACCTTCGCGATCCACAAGGCCAACAACTCGAGCGGGCAAAGTCTTACGCCGATCTCGATCCAGATCGCGTTGCGATGCAAGACGCCACGGCACAAATGGCCTTACTGCAGTTCATGACCGCCGGATTACCGCAGGTTGCGGTTCCATCGACGGTGCACTGCGACCACCTCATTCAAGCTCGAGACGACGGCAAAGTCGACTTGCTGTCGGCACTCGAAACCAACTCCGAGGTGTACGACTTTCTTGAATCAGTGTCAGCAAAATACGGCGTCGGATTCTGGAAGCCGGGCTCGGGAATTATCCACCAAGTGGTGCTTGAACAATACGCATTCCCGGGCGGAATGATGATCGGAACCGATAGCCATACGCCAAACGCAGGCGGTTTAGGCATGGTCGCAATCGGGGTTGGTGGTGCCGACGCAGTAGACGTCATGACCGGTTATCCGTTCAATGTTCGTTGGCCGAAGTTGATCGGCGTGAATCTGACCGGTCAGCTCAGCGGTTGGTCCGCACCGAAGGACATCATCTTGAAGGTCGCGGAAATCCTCACGGTAAAGGGCGGAACCGGCGCGATCGTCGAATATTTCGGGCCGGGAGCATCGGCTATTAGCTGCACGGGCAAAGCCACCATCTGCAATATGGGGGCTGAAATCGGCGCGACGACCTCACTATTTGCCTATGACGAAGCAATGAGTCGCTATCTCAACGCAACCGGCCGCGGCGACATCGCCGACGCAGCAGATCAGGTCGCAGGTGACTTGCGAGCCGATGACGAAGTTCTTGCTGATCCAGGGCGATTCTTCGACCTAGTAATCGACATTGACCTTTCGAGTCTCGAGCCACTCATCAACGGGCCGCACACCCCTGACCTAGCTCGACCCGTCTCGGCTCTTGGAGCCGAAGCGCGGTCCAAGGGTTGGCCGACCGCAATTAGCTCCGCGCTCGTCGGTTCGTGCACGAACTCAAGCTATGAAGACATCACCCGAGCGGCCAGCATTGCGCGCCAAGCGTCCGCTGCAGGCCTGACCTGCAAGACCGAATTGTTGATCACGCCAGGAAGCGAACAAGTCCGAGCAACAATCGAACGTGACGGACTTCTCGCCGACCTTGAGGCCATCGGCGCGACGGTCCTCGCGAACGCGTGTGGACCGTGCATTGGTCAATGGGCCCGCACCGACGTTCACGAAGGTGACGCGAATACCATCGTCACCTCGTACAACCGAAACTTCCCGAAGCGCAACGATGGCTTCGCTAGCACGCTGGCCTTTGTCACCTCGCCCGAGACTGTCGTTGCACTTGCCCTCGCCGGTACAGTCGATTTCAACCCGTTAGTCGATTCACTTCCGGCGCCAGACGGTAAGCAGATCACGTTGGAAGTCCCTCGGGGCGAGGAACTACCAGCATTGGGATTTACTCCAGGCGCGAACGGATTCGTCACCCCGCCATCGGATAGTTCCAACGTCAAAGTTGCGGTCGACCCATCGAGTGATCGACTGCAACTCCTCGAGCCGTTTGCCGCGTGGGACGGAAAAGACTTTACAGATCTCGCGGTACTGCTCCGCGCCGAAGGCAAATGCACCACTGACCACATCTCCGCAGCTGGACCATGGCTCAAGTTTCGCGGCCATCTCGAAAACATCAGCGGAAACCTTTTCCTTGGCGCAATCAATGCATTCACCAACGAAGCCGGCACCGGCATCGATCAACTCGATCAAACAAAAAAATCGCTTCCTGAAATAGCTAAGCACTATCACGAGAACGGAATCGGCTGGGTAGCGATCGGCGATGAAAACTACGGGGAAGGCTCATCAAGAGAACATGCGGCGATGGAACCGAGATTCCGGAATGCCAAAGCCATTATCTGCCGATCGTTTGCTCGCATCGCCGAGACCAACCTCAAAAAGCAGGGCGTATTGCCCCTCTGGTTCGGCGATCCCACCGATTACGACCGCATACGCGTTGATGATCGTATTTCAATTCTCGGACTCGATGAACTAGCGCCTGACCGAGCGGTTCGGTGCGAAATCCGCCATGCGGATGGATCAATCGAGCCATTTGTTTGCTCACACACGATGAATGCCGAGCATATTTCGTGGTTCCGTGCCGGTGGAGCACTCAACATCATTCGTCAGCAACACAGCGCATAACCACCACATGATTTAGTCCATATGGCACCTTGTAGGCAGACCAACTCTCGCGTACACCTGTAGTGAGCGATTTCGGAGTAGGTGTGTGACCAAGTCCAAGCGAAGCGATCTGCCCACCATTGCCTTCGTTCATGGCGTCATGAGTGCTGCTCCCGGGGTGCTGATGGTCATCAATGGCGACGGCGTCATCGAGTGGATTAGCGACGCATCGACCTATCTCATTGGGTCCCCGCCGGCCGAACTCATTGGTCGCAATATCTTCGATTATGTACTCGCCGAGGACGTTGATCTCGTCGTCGAGTCGCTCGCCCACGCTGCCGCACAAACCGATCAAATCTCGGGGCAATTCGGCGAAATGGAATTTCGCTACCGACGACCCAATGGCTCGGTCGGAGTCTTAGGAGCTTCGACGGTCAACCGAGTTGATGAAAGCGACGTTGGCGGCATCGTCGTGCAGGTGCAAGACGTAACGGAACGTCGCCTAGCTGATGACGTGTTGAGGTCAATCGTCGCCGACGTTGACATCACCGAAACGATGCAACTCGTTGCAAAACTTGTCGAAGAGCAGCTCGGCCAAAGTCATGTAGTCGTAGGGGTTGGCCCAGTCGACGGTTCATTTCGCTTGGCCGCATCAAGTGCCAGCGTCGATCGCCAACTCGGCGACTCCGAACCGCAAGACGCTCCCCTGGTTAACCCGATCATGATCGACGCACCGTGGGTTCGAGCCATGCACAGCAACGCCATTGTCATCGATGCCAACATCGAAACGCTGCCGAGTTGGCTGCGCACTGAAGCGCGAAGTCAAGGCTTCAAAAGCTGTTGGTCGTTTCCGATTTCACAAAATGCGACGAGTGAACCCGAGGCCTGCATCATGGTTTGGCGCGACTCGGCGGGCGCGCCCTCCCCTGGTGCTCGAATGGCAGTCGAACGTGCAGGTCGGCTGATTGCGCTTGCCTTAGAGCGGCGACGTACCCACAGCGAACTCGTGCACGCGGCGCGTCATGATCCACTCACGGGCCTGCCGAATCGAGCACAGTTCTTCCGTCGCTTGGCCCGCGAACTGCGCCGCGACCAGGAACTCGTCGCGGTCTTGTATCTCGACCTCGACGGATTTAAACCAATCAACGACCGGTTCGGCCACCGGGCTGGCGATCAAGTACTCATGGCGGTCAGTCGGCGAATCGAAGAAGTGCTTCGACCCCACGACATGACTGGTCGGCTAGGCGGCGATGAGTTCGGCGTTATTTGTCCGCTCGTGCATGACCCGAATGAAGCAATCGCAATCGCCGAACGCATCATGGAATCGGTGGCGAAGCCAATCCAACTCCATGCCGAGATGATCCGAACATCCGAGATGGCCTTGTTGGCAGGATCGCCGGTGCTCGATCTTCGAGACAGCGACGGGATCGTCGAAGTCACCGTGAGCACCAGCATTGGCATCGTGTTCAGCTCCGAGGTAGAGGCCGATCATGAGCGGCTTGTCGAGCTCGCCGACGCTGCCATGTACAAAGCCAAACGAGCGGGACGAGGTACCTGGTATCGCTCGACTGGCAATCCGGAATCCGCAATTATCTAACCCGGATCGCCAGATCGCTTCCGGCAGGTGGCGTCAGTCGACTCCCGGTCGTCGAGCGGACTCATGACCACGCGCGGCCTGCGCATTGACGACTGCAGTTGGCATCGTTGCTGCTAATTCTTCCGGGGTTGGTTCACCCCATCGGCGGGCCTGTTCGGGCAATAGGTCGACAATGGCCGCCATGATCTGTTCGCTATCGATCTCGGGATCGATCAACTCAAGATCAATACGCGGGCCTACCCGAACCGTCACCGTCGGCGGGTCAGTCACGTTCCAAAGATTCGGAATCTTGGCATTACGCGGCCACACTTTTTCCGTTCCCCACAAGCCAATGGGAATGACCGGGGCGCCACTCATGGCCGCGAGCCGCGCTGCCCCCCATCGAGCCTTCAGGACTGGATCGAAAAATCCCATGCCTCGGGGGATAGTTCCTTGCGGCATCAAGACCACAATCTCGCCTGCCTCAAGTGCCGAAAGCGCCTCTTGGAGGGGCTCGTCGCTTCCCGTGCCGCGCTCGACGCGAATGCCACCCATAGCTCGCGCCAAGTCACCGACGATTGGCGCGTCGAAAACTTCCTTTTTCCCCAAGAACCGAACTGGTCGCCCCGTTTTCGCGATCGCGAATCCGATCGCAGCCACGTCGAAATAACTGCGATGGTTTGCACACAAAATCGCGGGCCCATTCGCCGGAATCCATTCGGTACCGCTCACCGAAAGATCGACATAGGGAGCGAGACCGGGGCGCACAAACGGGAAGAGCAGTCGTTGCGGTTCCAACCCAACAAGTTTCGGAACACCGGGAGGCAGGTCGAGGTAGCGAGTCGGCCAGCGACGAATGAGTGCTTGCACTCGCATGCGCGGATCCGGATTGACGACGACCGGATGACCAACGGCATTCAGTAGCGGTACGTCGTAGTAGCTATCGGAATACGCGTAGCTCGCTGCGAGCGACACGCCATGTCCGCTAGCCCACGAACGCGCTGCTCGGAACTTTCCATGACTCCAAACAAACTCGCCAGCGATCGTCCCGTCGTATTTTCCATCCAGTTCGCCATAGCGGGTCGCGATAACCGCATCGAATCCGAGGAGGTCGGCAAGAGGCTTCACCAAGTCATACGGGGTGGTCGTCGCCATCACCACAAGCCGGCCCGCTGATCGATGTTCATCGATCAGCACATGGGCATAGGGCTGGACGAGATCAATCAGCGTCTCAGCGGCAAGTTGGCCGGCGCGTTGAGCTGTTTCTCGAGACCAATCAGCCGCAATCGCCGCTGCTTGGCGAGCAAGCAACATCGACGGCAGATTTTCGCCTAGTGCATTAAACAACCGGAACATCACGCCTTGACCGGGGATGGACCGATCAGAAAGCAATCCAACCGAGCGCAGCGAAGCGCTAATCGCCGGACCACTTGCTCCGGTCAGCAACGTTCGGTCGAGGTCGAAAAATGCGGCGCCTTGCTTCGGCGCGTGGTTGACCGTCTCGTCGGGGGTCAGTTCTGACATGGGCGCACCGTATCGCTCAGTTCGGTTCGACGTTCCGTCCACGTCGGTAAACGGGAAGAAGCTGGCCGGGGGGTTGGCCAGCTTCTTCGGGGGAATGGGGACTTTGTCCCACAAACCCGGCTCGAGGGTGGCTCTGTCCGGGGGAGAACGAGCCACCTACTCGGCGGTGTAGTTCGTAGTGTGACGGAACCGGGGTTATCTGTCCAACAGTTATTAACGATGTATGCCATCATTAAAGGCGATGGACCTCCGCCAACTCAACGCGCTCGTCGCAGTCGCCGATACCGGAAGCTTTTCTGCCGCCGCCCGATCGCTTCATACTGTGCAATCAAACGTCTCGACTCACATCGCTCGACTCGAACGCGAACTTTCCACCACCCTCATTGATCGCACCAACGGGTCGCTCACCGAAGAAGGCATCGCAGTCGCAACGCGAGCTCGCCACATTCAAAGTGAACTCGACGCGCTCGTCGCCGACCTCGTATCGATGCATGATGAGATCACAGGCAGCGTCCGCATCGGGGTCATCGGAACAACGGCGCGATGGCTCGTTCCCAATTTGATCGTGGCCATGCAGGCTCAGCATCCGAATGTGCACATGGTCGTCACCGACGCCACAACCAAATCGTTGGTCCCTCAGCTTGTCGACGGGCGGCTTGATTTGGCGATCGTGCACCTTCCGCTGGAGGAATCGGACCTGATGGCGGAGAATCTGTTTGATGAAGATCCGATGCTGGTCGTGCCACTTTCGCATCCACTCGCGAAAAAACATCGGGTCACATTGCCTGAAATCGCCAAGTATCCGATGCTGCTTGAACCTCAGGGAACAGGATTTCGCGACATGCTTGACGCACAAGCATCAGCGGTCGGAGTCACCCTCACACCCCAAGCCGAAATCGATGGCATGCGCCTTCTCGCGTCGTTGGTCTTCCAAAGTTTTGGCGCCGCGATACTGCCGGCGAGCGCCGCACCCAACCGCGTTGTTGGTGAGTGGAAGAAGATCCACATTCAAGGCCTTGATGCTCGTTCGGTGGGAATCGCGTGGCGCCGACGCGGACTCCTAGCCGCTCCAGCACGAGCGGCGCGCGACGTCGTTCGCCAGGTCGTTGCCGCCGAAGCTCCTGGCCAAAGTGGTATCCATCCCGCTGAGCGTGGACGCGAAACTGAATCAGCCGAACAGTCCCCACGGCCGCTCGCCGATACCCGAACTCAGCCCAGCCGATGACCACAGGTCGCCATTTCAGCCAGCCTCGTGACATGAAGTTGCCCGCACCGATCCGTGCTCGGGTTCCTGGGGCGGTATCGGCTGCCGCAATCGGCATAGGCGGACGGCCAGTGATTGTCGTCACTGTTGATTCCACCATTAAGCGCGGCGCTCTCACCGAAGCCGACGGCGACACACTGGCCGAAGCGGCGCGAATTGCGTATCGCGAACGTCTGCCCATCGTCGCGTACTTAGCGTCAAGCGGAGCCGACGTCGGCGACGGGGTCGCAGCATTGGTTGGCTGGGGACGGGCCGCTCGCGAACTCGTCCGCTGCTCAGGCATAGTTCCAATCGTGTTGGTGGTCACAGGTCCCGCGGTTTCGGGCCCGGCGCTGCTCCTCGGACTCGCTGACATTGTGATCATGACACCCGATGCCTATGCATTTGTTTCGGGGCCGCGAATGGTGACGTCCTTTACGGGCGTGCCAATAACAACAGCAGACCTCGGCGGACCCGCTACCCACAGTCGGCTGAGTGGAGTCGCTTCTCTGTTGGCGAACGACCTCAACCATGCTCAGGATCTCGTTGCGCTCGTCCTTGGCTTCTTGCCGGCCAATGCCGATGAAGAGCCGCCCCGACTCCAAACCGACGACCGCGCAGACCGACTCACGCCCGAAGCATGCGAGTTTCTGCCTGCTTCGCCAATGGGAAGCTACGACGTTCGCTCGATCGCTCGATCCATCGTTGACGATGGCGAAATCGTCGAAATCCGAGCTGATTGGGCCGCCAATCTCGTCACCCTGTTTGCCACCATTGGTGGGCGACCGGTCGGCATCGTTGCGAACCAACCCCAAATTCTTGCGGGAACTCTCGACATCCACGCCTCGCAGAAGGGCGCTCGATTCGTCGCATTTTGCGATTCGTTTAACTTGCCGATCCTGACGCTGGTCGACACTCCCGGGTTCTCTCCCGGCAAAGACCTCGAGTGGCGCGGCATGATCCGTCACGGAGCGCAGCTCGCCTTCGCCTATGCCCGCGCCACCGTTCCGCGGATCAGCCTGACTGTTCGAAAAAGCTACGGCGGCGCGTTCATTGTCATGGATTCAAAGACAATGGGTAACGATCTTGCCCTTGCCTGGCCATCAGCGGAGATTGCCGTAATGGGGGCCAAAGGCGCGGTTGAGATTCTGCATCGACAGGCCAACATCAGTGAGCGGCGCGACCTCGAAGCCGCCTACGAAAAACGACTTTTGAACCCCTATCGCGCAGCAGAACGCGGGCTCCTCGACATCGTCATTGCCCCATCAGAATCACGGCGAGAAATCCATGCGGCAATCGAAGCGCTGTCCACCAAACGAGAGCGCCTAGTAGCGCGATCTCACGACAATTCTCCGCTCTAGGGTCATCAAGGCTGACCTGAACGGCGTAGTCTGGAAACCCTGAGGTTCAATTCGATCAAGAACTGGAGTTGTTGTGGCCGAGAGTGTGACGATTACCGACAATCGAACTGGTGAATCCGTTGAGGTTCCGATCCTCAACGGCGGCGTCGATGCCCGGGAATGGTCCAATCTCATGCCGGGGACGTGGTTTTACGACCCTTCATTCGCGGTGACTGCAGCGGCCACGAGTGCCATCACTGAACTCGATGGCGAAAATGGAATTCTGCGCTATCGCGGCTACCCCATCGAGCAACTGGCAGAGAATTCGACCTACCTCGAAGTTGCTTATTTGCTCATCCACGGAGAATTACCAACCACCGAGCAATACGACGCATGGCATCACGAGATCACCTATCACACGTTTATTCACGAAAACGTGCGCAAACGATTCATGGATGGTTTCCATCACGACGCCCATCCCATGGGCATGTTCGTCTCGACCCTTGCCGCACTCTCGACGTTTTATCCCGAAGCAAAAGACATTTATGACCCCATCAATCGCCACAAGCAGGTCATTCGATTAATCGCCAAGATGCCGACCATCGCGGCCGGAACGCACCGTCACAGCGTCGGCATGCCATTCGTCTATCCCGACAATGAACTCGATTTCGTGTCCAATTTCTTATCCATGATGTGGAAGGTCGCAGAGCCCCACTACCAGCCCGACCCGGTACTCTCGCGTGCGCTCGAAGTCCTGTTTATCTTGCACGCCGATCACGAGCAGAACGCAGGCACCACCACCATGCGGGTTGTCGGAAGCGCCCACTCCGATCCGTACATCTCAACATCGGCCGCGGCTGCGGCGCTGTATGGGCCTCGACACGGCGGAGCCAACGAGCAGGTCATTCGTATGTTGACCGAAATTGGATCGATCGACAATGTCGACGCCTATATCACCGAGGTCAAAGCTGGCAAGGTAAAGCTTCAAGGATTCGGCCATCGCGTCTACAAAAACTTTGATCCCCGAGCAACCATCATCAAAAAAATCGCTCACGAGGTTTTCGAAGTGACAGGCAAAAACCCCCTCCTTGACATCGCTCTGAAACTCGAAGAGGTTGCGCTCGCCGACGATTACTTCGTCAGCCGCAAGCTGTACCCCAACGTCGACTTTTACTCAGGACTCATTTATCAGTCGATGGGATTTCCGACCGAAATGTTCACGGTTCTGTTTGCGATTCCGCGGACGGCCGGTTGGCTTGCGCACTGGCTTGAATTGCTTGAACAAGATGTCCGAATCGCTCGGCCGCGACAGCTCTATGACGGCCCCGCCGTCAGAAACTACGTCGGTATCGAAAGCCGCTAGCTGTCGATCCTCGATCGCTCAGCTTCGCTTAGCGATCGCTTGCTGCAGTCACGTCGATCATGATTTTACCGACGTTGTCGTTCGCTTCCATCACCTGGTGAGCGTCGGCAATCGCGTCGAGCGGAAAACGGCGGTCAATCACCGGCACAAGTTTTGCAGTCGCAAACATCGGAAGCATCTCAGCGGCGAACCGTCGAGTAATCGCAATCTTCTCTTCGATGGGACGCGACCGAAGCACCGTGCCGATGAGTGCAGCGCGTTTCGGCAGCAATTTTGCAATATTGACCTGAGTGATGCCGCCGCTCATCACGCCGACCTGGACGATTCGACCGCCAACTGCAACGCAATCGATGTTGCGATCGACATAGTCGCCGCCGACGACATCGATAATTACGTCGATACCGACGCCGCGACCGAATTCGGCCGCAGCAACAACAAAATCGTCTTGTCGATAATCAACCGCAACATCAGCACCTAGTGCCCTACATCGATCAAGCTTTGTCGACGAAGCCGTGACGATGACCCGAGCCCCGATTGCCTTGGCGATTTGGATCGCGGCCGTGCCAACGCCAGAACCACCGGCATGAATCAGAACAGTTCGACCCGACGTCAAACCTCCTTGCACCACCATTGCGTCAAATGCCGTGATCCACACCTCGGGTATCGCGGCGCCATCGGCCAGTTTAATCGCGTCCGGTACCGCCATGACCTGGCGTTCATGCACCGCGATGCGCTCAGCGTAGGAGCCCCCGCCGACGATGCCCATAACCGCAGCGCCGACCGGCCACAGCGCAGCGCGTCCGCCGACCTCGATGATCCGACCACTGAACTCCATACCCGGGATCTCAAAGCGCATCGGAGGACCAGGATAGAAACCTCGCCGTTGCAGCAAATCCGCTCGATTGAGCGCGGTTGCCACAATTTCAACAACGATCTCTTCGGGCCCGGGCCTCGGATCAGGCACGTCGCGCATCGTCAATACATCAGGTTCGCCGTAAGACTCGAGAACTATTGCTTTCATGAATAACGAAGCTACTGCGCGGCACGATCATCGCCGTCTCCCTATCCGAGCGGCCGTGTCGTCGGATCCGACGCGATGGTCCGTGCCCATTTGTAATGTGCTTTTCCCGTCGGGAGGCGTTCGCAATGATCCACAAGGATCCACTTACGCGGAACCTTGTAACCCGACAGGTGCAGTCGACAATAGGCAACAAGGTCTGCCACAACCGGTGGTTCCGCCTGCGATCGACTCGAGATGACCGCAACTACTTGTTCGCCAAATCGTTCGTCGTCGATACCCACGACGAGAGCGTCGAACACGGCGGGGTAGCCCTTAATCACGTTCTCGACTTCTTCGGGGAAGACTTTTTCGCCCCCGGTATTGATCGACGTTGAGCCCCGACCGAGCAACGTGATCGCACCATCGCCTTCGACCCGCGCGAGATCCCCCGGCACCGACCAGCGAACGCCGTCGATGGTCGGAAACGTCGACGCGGTTTTTTCCGCATCGCCGTGATATCTCAGGGGAATGTTTCCGCTACGAGCCAAACGCCCAATCTGCCCGGGCGCGACCGGACGAAGTTCGTCATCAAATACCGCAGTGTCGACATCGGCGATGAGCTGGAGCGAACCATCAATGTCAGAACGGCGCAGGTGGCCTTGACCGCCAGTTTCCGATGCCCCGAGTGTGTCGACCACTGAAACACCAGACAGCAGAGCCTGCAACTGACTTTTGACGCTCGCCGATAACACGGCTCCAGCCGATGCAATGACCTGAAGCGACGACATGTCGAAGCGTGCTCGATCGCGAGCAAGAGCATCCGCGAGTGGCCGAGCGGTCCCATCACCAATAACCATGACCAACGCGACCCGTTCCGACGAGATCAAGTCGAGGGCTATCTCGGCGTCGAAGTGTCGGCCCGTGTCAAGAATGAGCGCGCCACCGGTGAGCAGGGTCTGCAGGGCAACCCACATGGCGCCACCATGGATAAGTGGACACAAGGGCAGACGGCGCATGATCAGGTCGCCGCGACGAACCCGATCAATGATTTGATCGGGTTCGGTGAGCATCGGCACCCCCTTTGACGGCCTCCCGCGTCCGCCAAGCGCGGCGAAATACAAATCCTCGTGTCGCCACACCACGCCCTTTGGCGAGCCAGTGGTCCCGCCGGTATACAAGACATACATGTCATCACCCGAACGAGCGCCTTGCTCGAGTGGTCCCGCGCTCTGAGCCGTCAGCGCCGCCGAATAGTCGGCACCTGCCCTGAGGACAGAAATCAGCGCCGGAACATCGTTGCGGATCGCCGCGATCGACGGCACAAACTCTGGTTCAGTCACCACCGCTCGCATTCCCGAGTCGACGAAGATATAGCGCAGTTCGTCCGGCACCGAGCGATAGTTCACATTCACCGGAACCGCTCGAAGTTTGAACAGCGCCAACATGGCCTCGATGAATTCCGCGCCGTTGTACAAGTGCAACCCAACGAAGTCGTGCGCGCGAATGCCCTCAGCACGAAAAACGTGTGCGAGTCGGTTACTGCGTTCGTCAAGGTCCGCGTAGGTTCGCCGGACCGTCACTTGTCCGGCAGCGCTGCAGACAAGTGCCTCGTTGTCGGGCACTGTGGCTGCGACTGCCTCGAAAAGGTCTGCGAGATTGAATTCCACAACCAACACGCTAGGTGAATGCGCATCATGCGCTGCGCACGTGTCAGCATGTCAAGGTGGACGAACGATCACAGGTTCAAGACATCACCGTTGACCGTGAGCGATCGGTGACCGTCGTATTCGGCGATGACCTCTCCCACACCTTCGATTTGCTCGAAATGCGCCTCAATTGCCCATGTGCATCATGTCGCGGCGACCGCGACCGCGACCGCGACCCGTGGCCAAAACCAGGTAACCCTGAACCAATAGCCATTACCAATGCCGAACTTCACGGCGCATGGGGCCTAGGCATCGTTTGGAACGATGGCCACAGCACCGGCATCTATCCATGGGAAGCGCTCCGGCGCTGGGCCGATGAAGGTCGACCCGGCTTCACTCCCGATTCGGGACGCGGGATCTGAAAATGGATTTCGAGTGGGCTCCATCGCTGCTCAAGCTCCAATCCGAAGCGATCGAGGTTGGTCGACAGGCCGTCGCCGGACGCGACATTCACGAAGACTCGTGGCTGATCGGCACGTCACGCGAGTTTTCGCTTGAACTTGCCGAGCGTGGCTGGCTCGGCATGACTTGGCCAATTGCGGAAGGCGGCGGCGGACGGAGCGCCCTTGAACGATTCGTGGTGTTCGAAGCGCTCATCGGAACCGGCGCACCATTAGCGACCTCATGGTTCGCCGATCGCCAAATTGGACCGACGCTGTTGCAGTTCGGTACCGCCGAACAACGTCGCCGGTTTCTTCCCGAAATAATTGCAGGTACGTCAGCCTGGTCGATCGGCATGAGTGAACCAGACGCAGGTAGCGATGTGGCCTCGATTCGCACCCGAGCCGAGCGCGCCGGCAACGGCTGGATCATCAACGGCACCAAGGTTTGGACCAGCGGCGCAGCCAGTGCCGATTGGTGCTATCTCATCGCCCGGACCGACCCCGAAGCCGCCCCCCATGCTGGCCTATCGGAATTCGTCGTTGACCTCCATAGTCCCGGCATTTCAATTTCCCCAATTACCGACATGACCGGCAATCAGCATTTTTGCGAAGTCGTCTATACCGATGTTCGAGTTCCCGCTGACAATCTCATCGGCCAACAAAATGGGAGCTTCGGGCAAGTCATGCGCCAAATGGAACATGAACGAGGCGGCATTGATCGCCTGGTTAGCAATCGAGCACTTTACGACGAGTTCCGTGACCTAGCCGATCGTGACAACCCAATCGTTCGCCAAGAGATTGCCCGTATCGAATCGAGCTACCGCATCGGGCGACTACTGGTGTTGCGTGAAGTGTTGGGGCAAGCGCCAAAAGGTTTTTCGGCCGCGACCAAAACTTTCTGTACTGAGTTTGAGCAGCGGGTCGCCGCATTCTGCGGTCAGGTCGCAGGAGCAGACGCGATGATCGCCAGCCGAGTTGCCCGCAACGTCTGTTACGCACCGGCTTACACAATCATGGGCGGCACAACGCTGATTTTGCGCAACATCTTGGGTGAACGCATGCTCGGCCTGCCTCGAGAACCTCGATAGCGGCCAAGCACCCGCAAGGCTCGACGCGGGAACGGGCAGGAGCGTCGCCACCGCCTAGGCTCACCGGATAGCACTCATCAACGAGAGATTTCCTGGGGGATTCCGGTGGCTGTAACAGACCGTATCGACACCAATACAACCGTGCACCACCGCACCTGTCCCCTTTGTGAAGCGACGTGTGGACTCGAAATAACCATGAAGGGTGATCAAGTCGTTCGGGTTCGTGGCGACCGGTCAAATCCGTTCAGCAATGGTTTTATCTGTCCCAAGGGTTCAAGCATCGGAAAACTTCATAGCGACCCGGACAAGGTCCGCGTTCCGCTGATTCGACGCGGCGATGATCCCGCTACTGCAACGTGGGACGAGGTGTCATGGGATGAAGCGTTCGAGGAAATCGAGCGAGGCCTCATGCCAATCATCGAAAAACACGGACGCGATGCGATCGCGATTTATCGAGGGAATCCATCTGCCCACACGCTCGCCGGCGTGCTTTACAACCGAGTTTTGGCGAAGAGTCTTGGCAGTCGAAACTTGTATTCAGCATCGTCGGTAGACCAAATTCCCAAACACGTTTCTGGTGGTCTCATGTTCGGCGGCGCATTGATCTACCCCGTACCCGATCTTGACCGCACCGATTATTTGCTCATGCTTGGTGCAAATCCTTGGGAGTCAAACGGCTCGCTGTGCACCGCGCCGGATTTCCCCGGTCGGGTTAAAGCGATTCAAGCACGCGGCGGCAAAGTCGTAGTCGTTGATCCACGCCGCAGTCGGACAGTCGAAGAAGCTGACGAACACGTCGCGATACGACCAGGCGCTGATGCACACATGCTCGTTGCAATTATCAACACCTTATTTAGCGAGAACTTGGTTGACCCCAACAGTCTTGCCACCTATATCAATGGCACCGACGATGTGATGCACGCGTGTGAGCCATTCACCGCTGAACGCGTCGCGCCAATGTGCGGCATCGACGCCGAAGTCATTCGTCGCCTCGCCCGCGAACTTGCTGCGGCCCCAACCGCTGCGGTCTACGGCCGAATCGGGACTTGCACCGTTGAATTTGGCACCATCGCTTCGTGGGCCGTTGACGTGATTAACACGCTGACTGGAAATCTTGACAGCCCCGGTGGGGCGATGTTCCCACTTCCTGCCCACGAGCGGGCAAGCACCCCTGGTCCTGGACGAGGATTTGTCACCGGCCGACATCACAGCCGAGTCAAAGGTTTGCCTGAAGTAATCGGCGAGCTTCCCGTCGCGACGTTGGCAACCGAAATCGAGACCGAAGGCGAAGGTCAAGTGCGCGCGTTGATCACCGTCGCCGGAAATCCAGTCATGTCGACGCCGAATTCGGGACGTCTTGATGCGGCGATCGCATCGCTCGAGTATGTCGTCAGCGTGGATATCTATCTCAATGAAACCTCTCGCCATGCCAACGTCATCTTGCCGGCACCATCACCACTTGAGCGCAGCGAATATGCACTGGCCTTTTATGGAATGGCTGTTCATAACTTCGCCGATTGGTCGGGGCCGATCATCGAACCGGAAGGTCCGATGGAACATCAGGTGCTCTCGCGACTCGCTCTGCTTCTCAGCGGTCAAGGAGCCAACGCCGATACCGCTGTAATCGATCAGCTGATGATCACTGACATCTTGCAGCGTGCGATCGCCGGACCTGACTCACCAATCGCCGATCGGACAGTCGACGAACTGGCCGCCATGTTGGGTGGACACAGTGCAATCGACAATGTCGTCGACGCCATGATCCGAACTGGTGCCTATGGCGACTGGTTTGGTGCCGTCCCTGACGGCCTGTCCATCGCGAAGCTCGAAGCGAATCCGCACGGTATTGACCTTGGCCCTCTGCAACCTCGTTTGCCCGATGCGCTCAAGACAACTAGTGGTCAGGTGGAACTTGCACCTGCCGCCATCATCGGTGATCTTGACCGACTGGCTCAATCGCTCGCACGCCCCGAGAACGGCTCACTTGTATTGGTTGGCCGTCGCCACCTGCGCAGCAACAACAGTTGGATGCATAACGTGAATGTGTTGGTGAAGGGCAAAGCGCGCTGCACGCTGCAAATTCATCCTGATGATGCGGCCGAATGTGGACTCACCGACGGTGGACAAGCGCAAATTGCTTCACGTGTTGGAAAAGTCATCGCACCGGTCGAGGTTACCGATGCCATCCGGGTCGGTGTGGTCAGCCTCCCTCACGGCTGGGGACACGATATGGCTGGCACCCGCATGGGGGTAGCCGAGAGCCATGCCGGGGTGAACTCCAACATTCTTACCGACGAGGATCAGACCGACCCCTTGTCGGGTAACGCGGTCTTGAATGGCATCCCCGTGACGGTCACTGCAGTTTCGACCGCTGCTACCGGCGCCACGAGCAGTTTGTAACGACGTTGGTGGCACCGCTCATGGCGCCAGGAGTGAACTGTTGAGCGGCACGCTCGCCATCGTGCTCACCTATAACAGTCCGGCCGATCTCGAAAAGTGCGTGGCAGCTATCGGCGCACAAACGTTGCCGCCGTCGGCGCTTCTCGTCGTCGATAACGCCAGTTCGCCCCCAGCTTCCGTGCCGAGCGTCGTTTCGGGTATACCAATTTTCCTGGTGCGAGAGGCCCAAAATGCTGGTCCCGCCGGGGGGCACGCTACCGGCCTGCAATGGTTCGCCCAAAGCGACCATGATTCGGCTTGGGTCCTTGATGACGACATGATTCCCGAACCCGATTGCCTTGCCGAATTGCACGAAGTGGTTTTCGCGGGCGATCAAGCACCTGGCAAGTGTCTTGCATTTCCCGCAATCGTTGAGACAGGAAACGTTGATCCGGTTTGGTATCCATCCTGGTGTGGCGTGTTAATCCCCGCCGAAGCTGTTGCTACCGGCGGCGTCCCCCGATCGGATTTCTTTTGGTGGGCTGAAGACACCGAGTACCTCCAGTGGCGATTGCCCCGCAACGGGTTTCCTGGTCGCAACGTGCGAGCGGCCAAAATGTCGCACCTGCGCACGCGTGCCTCCGCAGGTCGACCTGCCTGGAAGGTGTATTACGAGACAAGGAACTCGGTCTACTACCGCCTGCACATCCAGGGAATCAATCGACGGTCGTGCACCCGCCTCGCTAAGACCGCCAGCCGCCTTTTGATGCAGATCTTGTTTCGTGAACCCGACAAGCTCAGCAAAATTCGACTTTTTGCTCGCGGTCTCGTTGACGGGGTGCGAGGTCGACTCGGCATCACCGTTCCAGTTCCCTGATAGCTCGATCAGTTACCTGCGCTTACGGCACCCGTGTCGATGTCGATGTCACCGAGGTTTCCGCTGGGGTGAGGTCGATGCCACACGCTTCTTGGGTGTATTCGGTCATTTGATCAATTGCGTCTTCGCTTCGAGTCTGCGCTTGCTGCAATATCACCAGCAAGCGTGCATAGGAATCCGGATCGGACTTATCAGCGGCACGAAGAGCAGCAAGCGCATCGTCGGCCGAGAGGCGAATTTCGTGAACGTCATCGCCGACATTGCTCGGCGCCACATGCTCGAGCACGCGCAGTTCGGTGACCAACTGTGCAGCCTGGTCACTACTGTCGGTCGCGTCGACGCCGAGCGACGCGAAGTTGGTCCGCTTGATGACGGCGACTTGCTGGCAATAGTGGCCGACGTCGCCGGCCCTACCTCCGAGGTCAGTCTTTTCGGCCAGCAACGACAACACCACAGCCAGCGCGACGCCGCCAGCGACCATGGCTAGCCAAAACAGCGGACGCTCGAACACCGACTTGGGGCTACTGGGTTCTGGTTGTTCCGTCTCCTCGCCCGAACCCTCCATCACGCGAACGTAGGTGTTGACCTGCCATTGGTCAAACATTCGAGCCAAGAGTTGCCACGTTCACACCAGGTGGAGTGCGTGGCGCCGTCGTTACCTCTAAGAACTTCCCATCCAAGTCGAAGTGATCGAGTTTTCATGAACGCAACGACAGTTCTCAACCAGTGCAGCCGACCAGCACCTGACCTCGAACAATAGACATGATTACTGCCAATTCACTAGTGTCCCCGCAGCGATCCCGCCTGAAATCCAGCTGGCCAACGATCGCTTTGCCAGCACCCAGAAAGGGTCACCTGATGAGCAGCCGCAGCGAAATCATCGAAAATCTGCGCACGGTTTTCACGTCCTTCGGCGATGTCGCCGCAAGTCTTACTCCCGCTCAATGGGAGACACAATCGCTGTGTCCCGCGTGGGACGCACGCGGCGTCGTGTTGCACATTACGACGGTCGAATCTGCCCTCCTTGGTTGGCGACCCGGCGACGACAATCCGTTCGGGCGCATACCGGCGATCACCGAAACCCTCAACGACCTTGACCAGGCCGAACTCGTGGCGAGCTATCGGTCCGTTACCGCTCAACGTATTGATGAGCTCAACACGATGACCGATGACGAATTTGATGCTCCGTCGGTAACCCCAGTTGGCCCGGGCACCTACGGGCGTTTTATGGCGATACGCGAATTCGATCTTTGGGTCCACGAACGCGATATTCGTGTTCCGCTCGGCCTACCTGGTGACGACGGCGGGCCAGCGGCCGAAATGGCACTCGATGAGGTTCATGGCTCGCTTGGCTACATCGTTGGCAAAAAAATTGGCCTTGAAGATGGCAAAGGCATTGCGATTGAACTCAACGGACCTGTGCATCGTCGGCTGATGGCCAAAGTCGACGGCCGCGCTGCCCGAGTCGACGAACTACCCGCTCCAGATGTCACCATCTCAATGGATTCACTGACATTCATGCTGTTGGCGTGTGGCCGCATCGACCCCGAAAATGCCATTGCCGACGGACTGGTTGCGGTGAGTGGCGACACCGATCTCGGTGACCACGCGGCGCGAAATCTCGCATTCACAATGTAAACCGCATCCTGTGAGCTCGAACCGCTAGCGTCGGGTGCCTTGACTGAGGATGCTTCTGCTCCCAAACCTGCTAGCCCCGAGACCATCGCGATAAACCATAACGCTGCGGCAAAGTTCGATTTCGCCGAGACAGCTGACTTCGATCGCGCCAAGCAAGGGATGATTTCCCAAATCGAACCGCCGGTCATTACTGGCGCGGCCGGCAACATCGTTTGGGACCTCAGTCGATTCGACTTCATCGTTGGTGATGCACCACCGTCAGTTCATCCGAGCTTGTGGCGCCAAGCGCAGCTCAACAATGTTCATGGTTTGTTCGAGGTTGTACCCGGCATCTACCAAGTGCGTGGCTATGACATTTCGAACATCTCGTTCATCCGATCAGATTCTGGTTGGATCGTGATCGATCCGCTTACGGTCGCCGAGACGGCGAAGGCGGCTCGAGACCTTATCGATGACGAGTTCGGACCGCTTCCGATCGTGGCAGTGATATTCACCCACAGCCACGGCGACCACTATGGCGGGATTCGCGGCATAGTTACCGACGAAGAACTCGCTTCCGAGAAGGTGCGCATTATCGCCCCCGAAGGTTTTCTCGAAGCCGCGATTAGCGAGAATGTCACGGCCGGTCCGGCGATGAATCGACGAGCGATGTACATGTATGGGCTGCTCTTGCCCGCGGGTCCGCACGGTCACATCGACGCCGGCTTGGGCAAGACCGTCCCGATGGGAACGCGCGGCTTAGTCGCGCCCACCGAATCGATCACCGAGACTGGTGCCGAACTCACTATTGATGGTGTGGTGATTGAATTCCAGTTGACTCCGGGGACAGAAGCTCCAGCTGAGATGAACTTCTATTTCCCGAGCTACCGCGCCGTTTGTATGGCCGAGAACTGCACCGCAACGCTTCACAATGTGTATACGCCTCGCGGCGCCGTGATTCGCGACTCGTTGGCCTGGAGCAAATATATCGACGACGCGCTCGACCTCTTCGCACATCGAAGTGACGTAGCGTTCGCCAGCCACCATTGGCCCCGCTGGGGAGACGCTGATGTCACGTCGTTTCTCAGCGGTCAGCGTGACATCTATCGCTACCTGCATGATGAGACAATGCGGCTCGCGAATCATGGCTATACCTCGCTAGAGATCGCCGAGATGGTCACCTTGCCCGCAGCGATTGCCGACGAGTGGTTCAATCGCGATTACTACGGGACCGTTAGCCACAATGTGAAGGCGGTCTACCAGCGCTATCTCGGATGGTTCGATGCAAACCCCGCGCATCTCCATGAGCTTCCACCCGTTGAGTCGTCGGTCCGGTTCGTCGACTACATGGGTGGCGCTGATGCGGTCATCGAACGGGCCCTCGTTGACTTCGCGGCCGGCGAGTATCGATGGGTCGCTCAGGTGATGAACCACGTCGTGTTCGCCGATCCAACCAATGTCACCGCCCGCCAACTGCAGGCTGATGCACTTGAACAACTCGGCTACCAAGCCGAGTCAGGCCCGTGGCGCGCGTTTTACCTCACTGGCGCCCAGGAGCTTCGAAACGGCACACCGCATCTACCGGGAATTCGCGGCGCGGTCAGCCTTGATGTCATGGCAGCGATGACCCCGTCGATGGTGCTCGATAATTGTGCCGTCAAACTCAATGGCCCTCGAGCCGCCAACCGCAGTCTTGCCTTCGATCTCTCATTCTCCGATCGAGGCGAGACCTACCAAGTCTTTGTCGTCAGCGGCACGTTGCGCCATCGGACCGCGACCGGACAGGCCCCTGCAGCTGACACATCAGTGAGCTGCACAGTTCAGACGTTCATCGCGTTGACCAGCGAGTTGATGACCGTCGAGGATGCAGTCGCGACACAAACATTACGCGTGACCGGAAGCGCGGAACCGCTCAAGCATTTCGTTTCGCTCCTCGATCAGTTCGACGTGTTTTTTCCGATCATCGAACCTTGACCTGCCACTTCGCACACGAGATGTCGTTCGCAGACCGAACCCCGCTAGATATCTGAGCGTTGCGAATAGCTGTTGCCAAGCTCATCTTGAATAACTCTGGCTTTCGCCGCTCGCGTATCAATCGACAATGGCGCCTCAAGGACACGGCTTCGATACGACCAACCAGCCGGAAGCGCCAAGCGCGAACCCAGTCCCGCTAAGTCGCTCTCCGAAAGTGCCGGTACCTGTTGTTGACTCCATGATTGCATCACGTAAGTCACGCCGGCTGGGTCGATCAATTCATAGACCGTTCGCCCCGCGTCAAACGTGAAGTAGGCCGAGCGGTCGACCTCGTGAATCGAGTACGGCTTACTGGCATCAGCAAGCGACGAAATTGCAACCGAAGCTTGTCGATACATTTCGATGCCGCCAAAATCTATTTTGGTCAATCCGGTGGACCCACCCGCTTTTTCAACGCTGTCCATCAACCAGTAACGCGGTCCATTGAGCACCGCGAGATTCACGCCAGACTCGGCAGCGATCGCTTTCGTATCCAGCTTCGTCCACAGTTGCTCTGGACAATCGTTGAGCGGGAAGCTGTTGTACACCTCAACCCCAGCATGACCATCCGCGAGCTGAATTTCGAGGACCTCGCAATAGCGTTCGGACCACATCGAGTCCTTTTGCGCGGAACTGGCCGTTGCCGACGAGGCGGCCTGGGATGACTCAGAAACCGATTTCGATCCACATGCACCCAAAACCAACATCAGTGCCACCATGGTCGGTGCCACCTTTTGTAGGCGAAAAAATCGGTGGCCTCGCGGCGTGGTCGGTGGCAATTCCACGGTGATTCTCCAAAGCGGGTGGTGACGACCGGCGTGATGCGGTCGCCTGCGAGCCGCTCAACTTAGGGATCGGCAACATTTCGATCAATTTTCCCGACGCATGCGGCCCGGGCCTGGGTATCATGACCGACTGACGTCGACCAAACTCGTCAGGCAGTTTCACGATCCTCTCCCCCCTAGGAACGAAAATGGTCCGTCATCCGCGCGCTCTCATTGGCCGAGTCGCCGTCGCCGCACTCGTTATCGCTGGCCTTGCCGTCCCGATGTCATCGGCATCAGCGGCCACCGCGACGGTTGGCAACGGCTTAACAACTACCGATCTCAATGCCATCGGGATGAGCCCGAATACCCTTGCTTCGGCTCTCGTTGGATCTGGGGTCACAGTGTCGAACGTGACCTACTCAGGGTCAAACGCCCAAGCCGGAACTATCCATGTCGTTGACCCTGCTGTCGTTTCGTTTAACGACGGCATCGTGCTGTCGACCGGCAACATCGCCGATGTTGTCGGCCCCAACAAGTCCGACAGCACCACCGGTGACATGGCAGGGCCTGGCGACGCTGACCTCACCGCGTTAATTGCCAATACCCAAACGGTGAACCCCGCGACCTATGACGCGGCATCACTGGAGTTCGACTTCGTTCCTTCGGCAAGTCAGGTGTATTTCACTTACACGTTTGCTTCTGACGAGTACTTGGAATGGGTCAACCTCTTCAATGACGTGTTCGCTTTTTATGTCAACGGCACCAATTGCGCCACGCTGCCAAATGGCGACCCGGTAAGCATCGACACCATCAATAGCGTGGTGAATCCAAATCTGTTTCGCGATAATTCCTTCTCGAACCCGCCAGCCAACCCACTCAATTTCGAGTCCGACGGTCTGAGCGTCGAGATGATTTGTTCGGCACCGGTGAATGCGGGACAGACCAACCACATGAAACTCGCCATCGCCGATACCAGCGATCAAGTGCTCGACTCAGTCGTCATGATCAAGGCGCAAAGCCTCAGCACGACCAAGCCCGAATCGTGCAACGACGGAATCGACAACAATGACGACACCTACGTCGACATGAACGACCCGTCCTGCCAATCAACGACGTCGCCGGCCCCAGTCGGTTTGAGCGGAACAGGATCAGCAAACCAAGCACCGGCATTTACCGGCAATGAAGGCAACGCCATCCCCCTAGACGCATCGATCCTTGGCTGGACTGCTAGTTCCGACACCGTCTCCACCTCGTGGACCGTCAATGGGATAAATGGGACGGTCGGTACATGCGACATTTCTCCGGCCGGACCACAAGCACTGAACAGCGACGGGTCGATCGCGATCGCGTCGGCGCTTTGTCCCAGTGACGGCGAGTATGTCGCTCGCGTAGAGGGCTTAGACGCTGAGGGCCAAAGCGCCTTTGACTATGACGTTGACTTTTTTGTTCACAATGCCCCGCCGGATGTCGCTATCACCGATCCGGGAGCGGTTGTCCCCGGGGCTGTCGGTCCGCTCGCCCAAGCGTCAGCTATGACCAGCGGTCCAGTACAACTTTCTGGCAGCGTCGGTGTTCCGGTCCAAGTATCGGCCACCATCATCGATCCGGGAATGAGCGACAGCGCAACCTGTCAACTGTCTTGGGGCGATGGAAGCAGTGAACCTGGGACAATCAGTGCCGGCATCTGCACGGGTTCGCACATCTACGCCCAAACTGGGGTGTGGGTGCTCGCGGTCACTGCGACGGACAATGCCGGTGCGACGGCCGCAGCCCTGGCAGTGGTGACCATCAACATTGCCCCGGCCGACACCACCTTGAGTTCGAATGCAAATCCGTCAGTCAAAGGTCAACCGGTGACGGTGACGGCCACGACCATCCTTGGCACGACTGGCAAAATGACGTTCTATGACGGAACCACATTGATTGGAACCAAAACCGTTGTTGGCGGGTCCGCGACGCTCATCAAGTCCAACTTGACCGTAGGCAGTCATCCGCTTTCTGCGGTTTACAAGAAAACCCCAACGGCGACGCCATCAACATCGACAACGGTGGACCAGCAGGTCGATCCCGCATCGACCACAACGACAGTGACTTCAACTCAAAACCCATCAGTTTTTGGTCAATCGACAACGATCAAAGCCACCGTCGCACCACTATCGCCCGGAACCGGCGCGCCAACGGGATCGGTTGACTTCTACGACAACCAGGCGCCGGTCGCACATAAGACGCTTGTTGCGGGCAGAGCTTCTTTTGCCGTCAAACCAGCTGTTGGGACTCACACCTATACCGCTGTTTATAGCCCCGCGCTCGTCGGCGGAACCTACAACTACGCGGCTTCGTCAACTGATGCTGGTCTTGACCAAGTCGTCAATCCAGCAGGTTCTGCGGTCGCATTGGTGTCGCAATATCCGACCACGACCTTTCACCATGCCGGTTCGATCACGGCAACGGTTAGCGCCGCGTCGCCAGGGTCAGGAAAACCAACCGGATCGGTTACTTTTTACGTCGATGGTTTCTTGGCTTCGACGGTTCAACTTGTCTCTGGCCGCGCACGCCTTTTGATTTCGTCACTAGCGGTGGGCAATCACACCATCACTGCGACCTACTCTGGATCCATAAACTTCAATGAATCAACTACCTTGAGCGGCTTAACCCAAACCATTAACTGACCAAACCCTGATCGCGAGCAGAACCTCCATGCAACCGAGCGCAACAAGGTGTTAGCCAGCGAGATTCCCATCGCCCATACGCCGCCAGGCGGATACGGCGATACCTTCCCCGAGCCAGTCCTAGCCGAATGCGATGAACCACTTGTTGCGGGCGCGCCCGATCTTCGCGGGCTCTGGAAAGCGCTGCGAGTCGAGCGGGCCGGCGAGCCAGCACCGACTGACGATCCCCTCTATACCTACATGGAACGCATTGAGCAATGCGGCAATCGCATCGTCGACATGGGCGGCGGGACAATCTCCGACGCGCTAGCCGACGGAACTGAAGAAAACGGTGTTCACGACGTATCCGTCTTCGACTTCACCACTCCCCTGCATGTCATCGCGAGTTACGAAGACGAAGTTTTCGTATTGCGCCCCGTTGGCATGCCAGGAATTGAAGTCACCCGCAGACTCGATGACGACGGACACATGGTATGGACCCGTCCCGACCTCGGTGGTTTCACGGTGACGCTCGAACGCATCGGCGATGGCGCGGGCACTCCCGAGAACACCTTTCGCCGACGAGGCTGAAAACTGGCCCATACTGAGGCCATGTCTGAAAACGAAACTCTGGTCCTTCGGTCCGACGTTGGGGGTCTGTGCACCCTTACGCTCAATCGGCCCGACAAGCTCAATGCCCTGACTCCGAAATCATTCGTCGCGCTCCATGAACATCTCGAGGCGATCGCCGCTGACGATTCGGTGCGATGCGTGATTCTCCAAGGCGCGGGGCGATCATTTTGCGCGGGTCACGACTTGGCTGCGATAGCCGAGGGCGAGCATGCTCCGAGCCGCCACTACGAACCTGAAACGGTTGACCTGCTCGAACAACTCCCTCAACCAACGATCGGTCGTCTCCATGGACACTGCTTTACCGGCGGCCTCGAGCTTGCGCTTGCCTGCGACATGCTGATCGCGGCTGACTCCACCAAGCTGGGCGATACCCATGGCCAATGGGGACTTGTACCAATTTGGGGCATGTCGATCCGACTTCCTGAACGAGTTGGACGGTCGATGGCGAAGCAATTGATGTACACGAGTCGACGAATCAACGGAACAACCGCAGCCCACATCGGTTTGGTCGACATGTCAGTGCCCGATGACCAGCTCGACGCGACGGTTGCTCAATTGGCGACGGAAATCTTGGCGAACTCGGCTGGTACAAATCGACGCGTGAAACGCCTGATCGCCGATCGGGATGATCGTTCCCGCACCGACGCGCTCCTGCACGAGCGGACGCTTCCCCATGGGCTTCCCGAAGACATGGCCGAGCGGATGGCTCGTGGCTAACCGTGACGACGAATTCTTCGTCCGCAATGCCGTCGGAGACTTTGGTGGGCGAGGAGAACTCGACGATTTACTACGCGAACTTCTGCCGTCAGGGTGGATCGATGCGGTGATCCGAGGCGACGAAGTCACCGTCGATCAACTCAAACGCACCATCGACAACCCCTCGATCGTTCGGGCCCTTGGACAAGCCGGTTGGGTGGCGCCTCACTATGCATCCGAGTACGGCGGACGCGGCCTGACCCGCACCGAAGCAGAACAAGCGCTCACGTTGTTGAATGTTCTCGATGTGCCCCATACACCACGCGGATCAGGCCTTCCGCTCGCGGCGCCGACGATTGACCAATGGGCCGACGATGCCACCAAACGACACCTGCTCCCTCCACTCCTCAGCGGCGTTGAACGTTGGTGTCAACTTTTTTCCGAACCGGGGGCCGGTTCTGACATGGCGTCGCTAGCGACATCCGCCCAGCGAGACGGTGACGAATGGGTCATCAACGGTCAGAAGGTGTGGACCACCTTCGGACATCAGTCCGAACGAGCAATGCTCATCGCCCGCACCGACCCCGACCAACCCAAGCACAAAGGCATCACCTACTTCGGACTCGACATGTCGGCACCTGGCGTCGAGGTGCGACCGCTCATCAACATGGCCGGTCAACTCGAATTCAACGAAGTGTTTCTGTCTGATGTGCGCGTCGCCGACATAGATCGCATTGGCCCAGTGGGTGAAGGTTGGTCCGCTGCGATGACCACCCTGGGGGCTGAACGTCACGCGCTGTCGGGCCTTCGAAAGAAAAAACGAAAAGCATCAGACGAGATCCTCGGCGGAAAGCCCTATGCCGAAATCGCTCAGATGGCTGCCGCCCGCAACACGCTCGCCGATCCGATCGCTCGTCAACGATTGATGATCGAATACATCGACGGGCGCGTCTTGACCATGAACTTGCAGCGTGCCCGCGCTCGCGCCGCTGCCGGCCAGGCACCCGGGCCCGAATCGTCGTTAACCAAAATCGCAAAAGCGGCATCCAACCAACATCTCCAAGTGTTGGCGATCGACTTGCTCGGCGCTGACGCCATGGCGTGGATGCCCGACGATGACGAAGCCGCCGAGTGGGTCACGCAGTTCCTGCGCACTCGGGCAAACTCGATCGAGGGCGGGACATCGGAAATACAGCGCAACATCATTGGTGAACGAGTGCTTGGCTTGCCCCGCGAGCCCGATCCGTTCCAGGGACAACCATGGAGAGTCGTGCCCCGCAGTTAACCCACGCACGGTGCGGCGACTAGCGAACCGTCAGCAGTTAGGCGCGACCGAGAATGAGGCCACTCGTTGGTACGCCGGTGCCAGCAGTCGCCAACACATGTTCGACGTCAGGAACCTGGTTGTACGAAGTACCGCGAATTTGGCGAACGGATTCGGTGATGCCGTTCATCCCATGGATGTAGGCCTCACCGAGCAATCCGCCGCTGGTGTTGATCGGCAACGTGCCGCCGATCGAAAGATTCTCAACGGTCGCGAAATCCTTAGCTTCGCCTCGCCCGCAAAAACCGAGTTCCTCGAGTTGCATCAATACAAATGGCGTGAAGTGATCGTAGAGAAATGCCGTGGTGATGTCAGCCGGAGTGAGTCCGGAATCAGCCCAAAGCTTTTTGGCCACCACGCCCATATCGGGAAGACCAGTCAGATCATCTCGGTAGTAACTCGTCATCATTTCGCTATCGAAACTTGCCCCTTGCGCAGCCGCGGTGATGAGCGCCGGCACTTGCCGCAAATCTCGGGCCCGTTCCGCACTCGTTACGACGATCGCCACGCCACCGTCACTTTCCTGGCAGCAGTCAAGTAACCGAAGAACTGGCTCAATGATCCATCGCGAAGCCTGATGGTCTTGAATAGTTATCGGCCGCTGGTAGAACCATGCGTCCGGATTCGTCGCAGCATGTTTCCGGTCGACAACTGCAATGCGGCCGAAGTCTTCGTTCGTAACTCCGTAATCGTGCATATAGCGACGGGCTTGCAACGCCACCCATGACGCTGGGGTTAGCAAGCCATATGGTGCATACCACGAAAGCCACAGCGGCATCGTCGTCAGGACGCTGCCGGTATCACCAAAACGCATACCGGAGCGCTCGTTAAACGCTCGGTAACACACCACAACATCGGCGGTTCCCGTTGCTACGGCTAGCGCGGCTTGCAGCACGGTGCCCGCCGCCGCTCCCCCGCCGTAGGGCACTTGGGAAAATGTCGTCAGATTCGCGATCCCGAGGTTGCGCGCAACTTCCATTTCCTCGCTCGAATCCATGGTGAAAGTGACAAGACCATCAACATCGGCGGGTACAAGTCCAGCATCATCGAGGGCGGCCTTGATCGCTTCGCAGGCGAGGCGCAGCTCGGTTCGGCCCGACTCTTTCGAAAAGTCGGTTTGGCCGATTCCGACAATCGCCGTGCGATCCTTCAACCAACCAGTCACCCGACCTCACCGCGCCGAGGCAGTTGCACCAACGCCGTGCCAGTAACGTGGTCGCCGAGATCGGTCCTTGCCCGGAGTTCGACTTCGACCAGTCCCCCAGCAGTAGTCGCTATAACTTCACCGGTGTAGGTCAGGGTCGATTCGGGGAAAACTGGCACCCCGAGGCGAATCGCCAACTTCTTGATCATCGTTTCGGGACCAGCCCAATCAGTGAGAAAACGACTGCAGTAAGCAGTGTCCGACAAAATATTCATGAAGATGTCCGGTGCACCCTGGCTATTGGCGTAGCCGCGGTCATGATGCACCGGCATAAAATCTCGGGTGGCAATCGCACCTGCGGCGATCACGGTTGCTGTGACTTCAATAACGAGCGCCGGCAATTCATCACCGACCTGCACTTCGTCCCAATCGAGTGTTTCGTATCGCGATGCAGCGGTCATGGTTGGCCAGCTGGTCGAAACAGTGGGAGTACCAATCCATCGTCGAACTCCCGGTAAAAAACTTCGACTTCCATTCCAATCGTGACGTCGTCCGGTTCGATGTCACACAAGTTCGAAACCAACCGGATCCCTTCGTCGAGATCGACGAGCGACACGATGTAGGGATAGTCGAACCACGGATACTGAGGATGCACCGGCATCACGAAACTGAACACCTCACCGTGTCCAGACGATTCAATGGTGTCCCAGGTAAGCGCATTACAAACCGGACACATCGGTCGCGGTGGATGGCGCAGCAAGTGACATTCGGTGCACCGTTGAACGAGGAGTTTGCGATCTCGCACGCCGTCCCAGAAGAACTGGGTGTCGGGTGTCATGGATGGGCCAAGTCGAGTACTCACGCGGCGAATCCTTCGGGTTTGAACTTCAGAATGCGAAACCGTTGGCGGCCAACGACCTCGCCGGTGTCATCCACATAGGTCGTCACCCAGGTCACGAAATGTCCCGGCCCAATGCGAGTCTGTTTTTCGACCGAGATCGATTCGAACACCGTGGACGCAGAGATCACATCGCCAATGTGCACATAGCGCTCGATGTCGAATTCCGAATTTGATGCCAATGTGCCAACGAACCCAGCATCATCAAAGACCGACAACGGGCTCACCATTTCGCCCTCAACTGGCGAACCACCCCGTTCGGCGATCCCGGTGAGCTGCGGCGTCGGCATGGTCCATGTCTGCAGCATCAATGGCGGAGCCACGACGCCCCCAAAGCGCGTCGACATCGCAAATTCCGACTCGGTATAGACCGGATTGTGGTCGTTGAATGCCGCGGACCAATGCCGGATCATCGGCTGATTCACCGGATCGGGCGCCACCGTCGCAGACGCAGGTCCGACCGGTTGGCCCACCAACGCGTCAAGCCGCGCTTGAAACGACAACTCTTGACCGCCGAATCCATCGTCCATCGCGCCTTTCTTAGCGCAATCGAACGACCTCGGTGGACATTGCCGTGATCGAACTTGAGCGCTTGACCACCAACTCGTTGTATTGACGGACTTACTGCCACTACTTAGTGTTCGCTCGTGAGTCGCACGCATCAGCTCATTCGGTAATGAAAGGCCAACATGTCCACGATTCAGGAACGAATTGAGTTGCTCGGTGGGGACCCGACCTGGTCGAACCAGTGGTCCCTCGGCGGTCTTGAGTTTCAGGGCGAACTCATGGATGCGGCGACCAATGGCGTGTGGCTTTCCGTGGATCCGATCACCCCGCAAGAATACGCGGCCCTCGAAATCCCCGATGCATTCCGCAAGTCGGGTGTTGGGCGCAGCGCGCATGATGCCGCGTTCTTTTTGCGACCGCCCGGATCGCTCGTCGACGGTCCGGTCGACGCGGTCACCATCGATGGTCGGGCTTTTGGATTAGTGGCACGACCAGGCAAGCCCGAGCCTGGATTTGAGCACGTGATTGTGCTTCCGGTTTATAAGTCGCATCGAGTCTTGTTTGCGGCCGGCCGCACCCTCGAACTCATCGACATTGGTCACGGCTGGTATCTGCTTCCCCAAGCGACTGGGGCAACCATGGGCGATGACATCGATGCTTCCCCGCGCCCCGAACGAGTCATGCCCCCAGGTTGGACCAGTCGTCCCCTGTACCTCGATGGTGACCTCGTAGTCGACCTTCCTTACCCGGCTCGGGTCGCCATTTTCTTCAACGGCGACATCTTCCATGGCCCAGTTCACCTCGAACTGTCGTGAACTACTCGGCCGCGCCGGCCTGACGGGCGAAATAACCCGACGCAAAAAGCCGCGGCTCAGGGCCACATCGTGAGTTGGTAGCCCGATGCGGGGTCAACATCACCGCGCACCAGTGCCTGCCACGCGCCCTCGACTGCATCGACGCCACGATCGCTGGTAATGGTCAACCAGTCGTCGGTAAAGGCCACGAATAATTCCCATGCCGCATCCCGGCGGCTATCGAACACCGATTGACCCCAGTCTTTGGCGCGTTTTTGTACTTGCAACGGAGCCATAAAAACTTCGGGATTCGCGCCGACGGCCGGTTTCGGCGCGACGAGTCCGGCGGCATCGTCAACATGAGACATGCCCGCGACCATCGAATGGACCAAACCATTTCCATATCGATCGTGTATGGCCTCGCGCAACGGCATCACCCCCGAAAAATCAACATAGATGGCACGTTGACCTGGCAGGTTGGCTAAGTCGTCATAGGACAACACCAGGTCGTACAAGCCGAGGCGACTCACGAATTCGACTCGTTCCGGTGCTGTGAGTCCAACCAATTGGCGACCGCCGCGGCGGGCGATACAAAACGCCGCGGCGATTGCCGTCTTGGATGACGAGGTTGAAACAACGATGGTATCGGCACCAAACGCGGCGTTGTCATCAATGAAGTCGTCGATGAGATATCCGGTGACAAACAGCGGACCCAACAAACTGCGCTGCGCTTCATGGGCACGATCCTGCGGCGAATCCGAGGACACGCTTTGATAATGATTCCATACCGGAGCAATCACGTCCCGTCGATGGGTCGAACCATCAAAGAAGCCGCGCTCATTCACCCGGGCCGGTTCGACCACAAGATGATTGGACATCGGCAAATAGCCAAACACACGCGTGCCTACCTCGACATCTGGGTGCCGGGACTCAACAACGTCGGCAAACCCGAACACTGTTATCCGACCCCAACCGTCTCCGCTGGCAGGAAAGAGTTTCCAGTAGCCCAACATTTCGCCGGTTACTCCGAAGCTCACGTTATTCATGCTCAACCCAAAGGTGTCGATCCGAAAAAGCGCTTGACCTTCTTCCAGGTCAGCCGCCGAGGATTCAACGCGCCGCGTCGTCGCCAACTCGGTTCGCCGAACTTCAATATCCATGGACATGCTTTCTGTGATCGGAATTGGTGAGCGACCAAACGCTAGTCAGGCCAGCGACGTGACCCGAACGATCCGGTACGTCGGCGACCCAAGAGTTACGTCGACGCGTCGACACGAACGAGTTTCTCGAATGCTTCGGTGAAACCGGTGAGTGGCCCTCGGTAGGCGAGGTGCTGATCCGGACGGACAATCAGACACTCGCTGGCATCAAGGCCGAAAGTTTGCTCCCACACTCCGGTGGGACACGACCTAACGACGCACGGTTGCCCAGCATCGGCAATGTCGGTGCCATCGCTCACCAACACGGTGGGCACCCGGCAATCAATCAGATCCAGCGTTGAACGGCCGTCCGGTAGCCAGCCGTGAGGCAAACGGCCGCCCGGTCTCGTCGACGGAACATAGTCACGCGCAGGCTCGTTCAGCACAGGTACTTCGGTGCCATCAGCAATGACAAGGGGACCGTTATAGGTGTGCCCTAATTGCAGCCCGAGTAGATCGAAATGGATTGCTTGGTTGGCGATCGCTGCTTCGACGACAGCCCGAGCAACAGGGTCGGCGAGAATCAACTTCATCGCCGCTTCCGATTGTTGAACATCCTCGGTAATGCCAAGCGTCAGTGGGACCTCGAGCAATTTCAAAGCGTTGTGCATCGATTGTTCACAATTGAATTCCGCGACCGGCTTGCGCTCGGCTTCGTACGTTTCGAGTCGATCGTCTTCGAGCCAACCCGACTCAACGGCAGCAAGTTTCCAGATCAAGTTGTGCGCATCGGCAACCCCGGTATTGAGACCCAGTCCCCCAGTGGGCGGAAAACGGTGCGCGGCGTCACCAATCAGAAACGTTCGGCCATCGCGGTAGCGCTCCGCGATCTGCGCGCTCATGTGCCACGTGCCAATCGTGAGCACTTCGAATGGGACATCGGGGTCATCCATCGCCGCGGCTACGAGTGCAGCACATCGCTCGACCGTGAGCGTCTCGATGGCCTGTGCATCAGGATCCCACGGGTGCATGTACACCCATTCGCGATCCCGACCGTGGGAGATAAATGCTCCCGCGCTGGCTGGATCGAGCACGAAATACAGGGCACCGGGATCGACACCGACAACTGCGCTGAGATCAGCGGCGATGTGAACCATCACAAACGACCCCAACGAACGCGGCCCAATCATTTCAATACCGAGACTCCCTCGCACTTGGCTGGCGGCACCATCGGCGGCCAAAAGGTACTTCGCATTGAAGGTCACCGGTCCATCAGGCCCCAACGCCTCGACCGACACACCGGTCGAAAACTCGGACGCACCAATCCACTCGTGGAGATAGCGCACATCAAGTTCGGGCGTGACGAGCAGTGGTTCAAGCCGGTGCTGACTGAGATTGCGCAATGGCGTCGGCGTAATCGCCAACATGTCGTCACCTTGACGTTCGAATGGAAGCGTGCCGATCACCTCGCCGCCTAGCTTCGTCACCCAGTGAACCAAACCGGCCTCGGCCGGCGACAGCGCCGCGCCAAGCACAAGATCCATGGCAACACCTGCTTGTCGCCAGATCTCAAAGGTGCGCGCGTTCACCACGTGTGCCGCTGGCGACCGTTGTGGCCCGGCTCGCTGCTCCAGCACAACGGCTGCGAGCCCGACCTGCTGGCACAGATGAGCGGCAGTTAACCCGCTAGGACCACCGCCGATGATGACCACGTCGACGTCCGTCGCGACTGAAGCCACCTAAAACACTCCCTCGTAACTGCCGCCGTCGAGCTGGATACTTTGACCACTCATGTAACTCGCCTGGTGCGAGCAGACAAAGGCAAAAGTGTCGCCAAACTCGTCGGGGTGGCCGAGTCGGCCGGCGTTTATCGTCGCCACCTGCTCGGCGCGTGCTTCGTCGTAACTTATGCCACGAAACGCCATCACTGCCTCGGCCATCTGGTGTTGGCGGCCAGTATCAAATCGCTCGGGCAGCAGGCAGTTGATGGTCACGTTGTGTGCGACCGCCGATTTCGACAGGCCTTTAAGTACTCCCGTGAGGCCTAGACGTGGGCCGCTCGACATGGACATGTATGGGTTGGGGGATTTCACCATTGCCGATGAGATCGCGACGATGCGCCCGAATTGGCGTTGCTGCATGCCTTCAATGACGCGCTGCACAAATAGCAGTGGCGCAACCATTGTGCGGTGCATCGTTTCGGCCCATTGGCCCTCGTCGATGTCACCGAATGCTCTTGGCGGTGGGCCTTCGCCGTTGAGTAATACAATGTCAGGCTCCGGACATGCCGCTAAAAGTGCATCGTGCACTTCGGTCAATGTCGAATCGCCGACGACTGGGGTGACCGAAACCCCGAAAGCGTCACGGAGTTCATCACATGCGCGCAGAACGTCAGCTTCAGTCCGTCCGTTTACGACCAAGTTCACACCTTCGCGAGCGAGGCTTTCGGCACACGCGCGGCCAAGGCCTCGACTCGATGCGAGCAGGATGGCCGAACGGCCGCTGATACCAAGATCCATAGCGTCAGTCCAATCCGAGCGATTCGCGCGCGGCAGCAATGACTGGCAGGTCAGCCGGATTCAAGAATTCGTCGGGCTCTGGTGGGCCCCACGCGGCGATCGAAACTGGCCCATCGGCCCCTAACCAATCCCGGCGACAATGGTCGCGCTCCCACGCTTCATCATCGACGATTTGGTCAATGTCGGAGTACAACTCGAACATCGTGCCCGCGGGGTCGTTGAGGTACCAAAAGACATTTGACCCAAGTACGTGGCGACCGATGCCGACAACATTCGCGTCGGGCCGCTCGTCCATCACTGCTTGACCGGCCTTGCCGATCGCGTCTATGTCGTCCATCTCTAGCGCGTAATGATTGATGTAAGACGTGGGACCGGGCTGAATGAGCAAGTTGTGGTGATCGGTTTCGATCCGACCAAAGGTGGCCACTCCTTGCAACAACTGATCGGAGACCCTGAACCCGAGGCCGTCGAAGTAAAAAGCGGTGGCTTCCCCAATGTGCGGGGTGCCCAGCACGATGTGGCCCAGTCGACGCGGCGGGCGGGGCTGAGCTTCGGTAATCGCATCGGAGCGTTCGTTCACGCGATTGTGACTACCCGCGTGGTTCCAAGCACGGGTTTGGGTTGGCGTCAGCGGATGCGGTGCGGTCACATCGATGATGACGCGATGCTGAAACACCGGATCAATACACCTAAGGCGAGTGTCCTCGATTGTCGATGGAACTCCTAGGTTGCCAATTCGAGTCGCGATGTCGGCGAGGTCGCGTTCGGTCTCACAACTCATGTGCAACTCCGACATGTGGCGATAGGTGCCCTGAGCGATGCGTAACTGCACCGCCCTGTCCTCAGTGCCAATAACTCCGTCAGTTGAACGGACCATCCCACGACGAAGCCAAAAATCCATCAACTCGGCTGGATTAGGCACGCTCAGTTCAATATCAAGCAAACCGTTCAAAGCCATAACTGATCATCTCCTCGAGCGCTGCAGCGGTTCTTGAGCGGCCAACCTCGGAATCACGGCCTTATCCTATAGGATACAGAATACATGAGATTAGGATACATGAGATTAGGGATAAGTCGCAGGGGGCAATCATGATCGGAACCAAAAATCCCGCCAGCGAACCGCCACCCACGCTGACCGAGTGGGCCGACCAGCAGTTACGCGCTTCAATCTTGGATGGCGACTATCGGCCCGGAGATTCGCTGGTGATCTCGACATTGTCGGAGCAGTTGAACCTGTCGGCCACTCCGCTCCGAGAAGCGTTGCGCAAACTGGCCGCTGAAGGCCTTGTCGTTCTGCAGTCGCATGGGTCAGCCCGCGTTTCCGAGGTCGACTTGCACGAAGCAAACGAGATTTACGAGATGCGACTCTTGCTCGAACCAATGGCCCTCGAACGTGCGGTCGAGGCTGGCGACGCCGCCTACCGCGGCAGGGTCGAGGCCACCTGGAGTTCACTCACTTCTGCGCGAATCGCATCGGCCAGCGACCATGCTGCGTTTCACCGCGCGCTGTTATCGGCTTGCGATTCGGCATGGCTGCTGCGGCTGGCCACCATGTTGTCGGACCGAGCAAGCCTGATGATCACCGTTGGGTTGCCCGATCGACCCGCTGCCTACGAGACATCGACTGCGCATCGCACACTGATGGAACTCACAATCGCTGGCAATGCGGCCGGTGCCGCGAAGGAGCTTCACCGACACCTATCGCAGACCCTCGATGCGCTCTGCATGGTCCTCGACGGCGGCACAACAGTTCCGGGCTGATCGAAAGCTCGATCGGACCTAACCCCGCGAGTAGAAGCCCCACCGCAAGGATCGTGAGTTGGAAGAACGACGCGTGGATCTCGGTTTCGGCAGTTTTGTCGGCGGCCAACAGCCGTGCCTCTTTGCGCGCCATCACCAGGAACGCGCCAAACGAAATACATAAGAGACTCACCCCAGAACCAAACCGACCAAGATAATGCTCAAGGTGACTAAAAATTGCTGCCGCGACTGCTAGCGGGCCAACCGTGAGCACTATCCATGCGAGTCGCATTCCGGACGGGTTCTGCCACAACAACAAACACCCGATTCCGTTGAGCAATAATCCGACGGCCGCTCGACCCAGAGCCCAGCGCGACACGTAAATGAGTTGCGCTTCGCGAACCTCACGCGACACACGCGTGGTCGGGGCCGCGCGAAGTGCACTGTTGGCCGTGAATGATCTCCCCTGTTGACGAATCCAAAATGCACTGCCGCATGCCGTCACATCCGGCGATGCGACCCGCATCGACCAGAACTGGCGGCGCTACCCAGCAAGCACCGATGAAGTCGAGTTCAACGAATGCTGCGCATGATCAGCTCGGTCATCCGATCGATGTGATCAGCCAGGTCGATCGGTCCGTCCACGACATCGAAGGCCGACGAGAGTTGCGGCAAGTTGAATGGAGCGGCGCCGGCCTGACCGAAAAAGAAGAGTTCCCTCGCCGAAATAGGTCGGATAATGCCCTGCTCGACCAGTCTCGCCACGAGCTCGACAAGTGGACGAGCGATGGGGTCGAACGCGTTCGCGACGAGATAGTCAAGGCGCTCGTTCGCCTCAAGGCCTTCCTGGTTTACTAAGCGCCCCAGCTCAGGGTGACGGCTAGCAGCGGTCATAAACGAGTGGATGGTCGCCCGCAGCTCGCCAATCTCATCAAGGTCGTCGATGTCGTTGGGCTGGTTTCCCCGCGCCTCAGACAGCGTGGCGAGGAACTCGGCGATGCCGAAGTCGACCGCTGCGAAGTACAGGGACCGTTTTGACCCAAACCGTTGGCTGATTGTCTCGTGACTGACACCGAGTTTCGCGTTGAGGGCTCGGACCGACATTGCTTCGAAACCAAGGGCCGCGAACGCGCTCAACGCGGCGCGCAAGATTTCCTTGTCGGACCGAATGGGCGGTCGGCCTCGGGGTTTGTTCGGGTCCATCTCGATTATCTTGCCATATGACAAGAATTTTTTGCGACCTTGTCGTCCATGAAGAAAACGTCACCATTCGATTGGGGTCCAGCCAAGCACATCCGAGCAGTCGCACTCGTGACTCTTATCCTGGCGACTGGGAGCACCGCGTGCGGAGCTTCGGCCGGCGATTCAGCCCAGCCTGCGACCACGACGCTTGCGCAAACCACCACCACGTTGAACGAAACTGCCGCGGCTTCGGTGATCAACACCTGGGCCCATTCGCCAGTGGACCGCACGAAGTTACCAATCGGCACCTCGCACGTCTCGACCAAAACTGCAGACGTCGGTGGCTTGTTGGTCTGCGATGCAGGGTTCACCAACGGAGGCATGTTCAAGGCCGGACCGTGGATTGACGAATCGGCCGGCACGTGGGACGCCACCAAAAAGGTCTCGGTTCAAGGCAACGTCTCGTGGCCCATGGCCAAATACCGCGAGGTCATCGACGGCACGAGTCGCACGATCACCAGCAACGGCTTACCGGTCGATGATGTGACCGGTACCTTTCCGATCGCCGCCGACGATCCGGCATTCTCCTAGGAGACCCAAGACCAATGTCACGGCCGCAACTCACCGATCGTGCTCGATGGCAAGGTCACGACTAGCTACCACTACTCGGCAACCTATGAGTTCCCCTACTCAATCGGCTGCTTTCACGGAACTGCCCAATGACCCGGCTGATCCGTCGACGAGCACGCCCGGCTGAGCCGGCGCCTAGGACTCGACCCGAAATGAACTAACCCAGGAAAACGTTGTCGCGTCGCCAACTCAAGCGGTTCGCAGTGCCCGCGCATTGCTACCTTGGCGACTGCCAAGTAACTTGCGCTCTTGCCCGTTCAGGAGGAACCATGAGGCACCGACTACTTTTCCCGATCGGCCTTCTGTGCTTAGGCACATTGGTCGCGAGCTGCGGCGGCGCTTCGTCGTCTTCCAGCACGGCCACGACGCTCACCGAAACCGCTGCGAGCCCGGCCGCCGCAACCCCCACCACGTTTCGGGCAGACGTGTGGGCCGACAACTGGTTTTCGCTTTACGCCAACGGCACGCTCGTCGGCCAAGACAGCGTACCCATCACCACGGTGCGTTCGTTCAACGCAGAGACGATCACGTTCACCGCCACCTACCCCGTGACGATCGCCATGGTGTCCAAGGACTACGTCGAAAACGAGAGCGGACTCGAATACATCGGGACCGACCGCCAGCAGATGGGCGACGGCGGATTCATCGCCCAGTTCACCGACACCACCACCGGCAAAGTCGTCGCCGCCACCGGTGCTGACTGGAAGGGCTTGGTCATCTTTCGAGCACCGTTGAACCCTGACTGCGTGAAGGCAGCCGATCCAATGACCACCTGCCAGCACGAGATTCTCCCGGAACCCGATGGTTGGACGTCGCCATCCTTCGACGACACGGGCTGGCTCCCTGCCACCACGTACACCGAGGCTGAAGTGGGTACACAGGGCGACTACACCACGATCAGCTGGTCGCCTGTGGGGGCGCTGATCTGGTCTAGTTCACTAAAGGTTGACAACACCATCCTGTGGCGCCACACGGTGTCGGCTCCGTAAGAAGTTGCATCGCGAGTCCTTACCCTTGGATCACTCACTTGCATCAGGGCGGAGGATTTCGCGAGCGATTTCTTGCGGCGGACGGCGATCTCGTGGGTCTGGCTACTGCGATTCGAGGCCGTCGCGGATCTTCCCTAGCGCAGTATCGAGCGCTTGGATGTCCCTGCTCGTCAGCAGATCAAAGACACGACGACGAACGTTGCGGAGCTGCGTTGGGTACGTCACCTTCAAGGCACTCAGTCCCAGCGGTGTCAAAGTCGCCAACATGCATCGTCCATCGTCAGCCCCGCGACTCTTGGTGGCGTGACCCTTCGCTACCATTTCGTCGACTAGTCGCGACATGCGACTCGGCGAGAGTGCGCAGATCGATGCCAAGTCACCGATCCGAAGTTGCTGGTTCTCGGCCTCCGAGAGGTGGACGAGCACTACGTACTCGGACAGCGAGACCGGTGATTCACTAGCAAGGTCCTCGCCAAGTGTCTTCACTAAGTGGTTCGTCAGGTAGGTCAGCGAGCGCCACGCCGACTCTTCGTTTGGGGTCAGAAAGGGAGTCTGGATTTTGGACACACCAGTAGATTAGTGCGTGCGCACACAAATAAAGCGCTATCGTTGCACGGATGTGCGACGGTCTGCGCCTGCACCACGATCAGAAGGACTACCAATGAGCACCTTTACCGAAGCCGAACTCGCCTACTTAGACGATCAGCCACTGATGCGTTTCGCGACGGCATCACCCGATGGCAAGCCGGACGTCGCCCCAGTGGTCTTCTCGGTCGACGCGGGCGACATCGTGTCGGCCGGATTCGACATCACCCATACCGTCCGACATAAGAACGTCGTGGCGAACCCCCGAGCAACAGTTGTTATCGACGACCTCGCGGCGGTGAGCCCCTGGAGCCCCCGCGGCATCAAAATGGTGGGATCGGTTGTTGTCGAATCCCACGAGGGGGCTCCGCGCTTTCGGATCAGCCCCCAGGTCATCATCAGCTGGGGAATCAACGACACGACTCCGGGCATTCCGAAAATGGAACGCCGAGTAGTCGGCTGAGCGTTCCCGCGAAGGCCTTATTCGAGGTCGCCGCCGAAGGCGCTGCGAGGCCATGGCGACCGCCGAGCGCCTCCCGAATGACTGTTGCTAACGTCTGCAGGACCGATACCTGGAGTGTCACGCAACTACGATATGACGCTCCCGAGTTTCTTTGACAAGAGTATGAGTGGTGAATGCGGGTGATGCTTGTGCCCCTGTTGCCTCTCGGCCGCAACGACATCAAAGGAGAAGCACCTATGGCTATCGGCACTAAGGACGCTCCGTGGAAGCTAACCACTCCGCCGGGCAGCTCTGCATATGAGATGTACCGAGACCAAGAGGCTGATCCAAACGAACTGGTCTGCCTGGTGGGATCGACCAAGCTCGTCTACTTGTGGCGAGCAGTCGACGATCTGCACGAATGGCTCATCGCTCAGGGCGGCTGGGTACCGCTTGGCGCTGCCGATGAGAAGAAGGAGTCAGCGCCGGGCACCGTCGAAGCATTTGGACGAGCAACCGATAATCCGGTCGGTGGCTGGTACGGACTTCGTAAAGGGTATCGGGGAAGGTTTGGCATGTACCTTCCTCCCCTACTGGAGATCCTGGGCCGCGCCGAACTCACGCACGACGCACGCAACAACAGCATGCGCGGATTGTCATGATCGAAACTCGCGTGATCCGCTATCGGACAACATCCGAAAGCGCCGACGAGAACGCTCGACTGATCGAGGTGGTCTTTGCCGAGCTCGCCGAACGCAACGTGCCCGGTATTCGCTATGAGGTGTTTCGGCTTGACGACGGTGTCACCTTCGTCCACGTTGCCACCCTCGACGGCGAGATGAACCCTTTAGAATCTTCACCCGCCTTCGCGGCATTTCAGTCAGGCCTTGGTGCGCGTCTCGAAGAGGGACCGTACCCGGCGGTCGCCACGGTGGTTGGCTCTCACGGGGTCGGCTGACCCGGAGCGATACACCCCCGAACATGAGCGGTCGAAAATGGCGGTGATTTCGGACCATCCTCGCGTTCAGTCACGTGCATCGCCTTAAGACGAGACCACCCCTCGGACTTTGAAAATGTTGTAGTCCTGACATCAAAGTGAAGCTCAGGGGACTGTGTTCGCACCGCTCGTGGGGCCAATAACTCAGTAGTTTCATGGGTTCCTCATTGCATGCATGGTTTGAGTGATTGAGCTGTCGAGATCCCGAGCATGGACCGACAAGGAACGGGACGAAGGTCGAACCCTTTCAGACGCCAGAGGCGAAACGAAGATTGAGTGTCTTGGCAAGGTAGGTTGACGGCACAGACCGATGGGAGCCGAAATACATGTCAGATGATGCTGCAGTTGTCGCTTCGAATGCCTACAAAGTTGTTTTCGAGAACGATCAAGTCCGCGTGCTCGAGCTCCGGATGGAACCGGGCGAGCGAACCGAACCGCACGCCCACCCCGACATGGTGGCCATCATGATCAATGGCGGAACGTTCCGCTTTGGCGGTCCGCACTCGTCGACCACTCCATCAGATCTCGAGATCGAAAGCGGCAGTGTCAGTTACCAGCCCGCCGACCGACACACGACTGAAAACATCGGTGAGGAGCCAGTCTTTGGCTTCTTGATTGAACTGAAGAAAGGTTCGACTCCCTAATCACTCAGCCCAACCAGGTCGCTGACAAAATTCCAGACCATCCAATGGCGGCACTGTGCGAGCGAGGTGCAGATGTGAGGCTCCTTGTGCGAAGTCCTCTTTCGCTGGCTACCGCTCTGCGTGACCTGCCCCTAGCAGTGGCCGACATCACGAAACGGGACTCATAAGCCGTGCCCTTGAGGGCACGGCTCCGAAAATACCTGAAGGAGTGCGGTTGGCCATTATTTTGACGTCGTCAGCAAGTTGGTATCTCGTGGGGCTCGCCGTGACGGTGGGTACCACCACGTATCCCTCTTTTGCCTTAGTGGGCGATGACGATTGGCCAGCGTTCCACCAACACCACAGCAATCGGATTGCGTGGGCGGTCGGCGCCGCATGGGTCGCTCAAGCAGTCGGAATTATCTGGTGGTTTACCAGTGGCGTGCAAGCAGTGGCTTGGTGGTTTACTGCCGTCTTGGCGCTTGCCGCCGTAGCCATGACCGTTGGAATGGCGGTAGATCTCCACCGTCAACTCAGTGTCGCCCGCAGCGCAGCGATGTTACGGAGGCTTCGAGTCGTGCATTCGTTGCGCACCATCGCGTGGCTTGGTTCGGCCCTAGCCGCGACGATTGCTCTCCGCTAGTGCCCCTCGAAGACGCGTCATGACCGAATCCTTCTTTGTTCTCGGAGATCAACTTTCAACTGATGTTGCTCCCTGGGCGACACTGTCGACCAACACCGTCATTGTCATGATCGAAACCGATGTGCTGCTGAACGCTCCGCGACACCGGACGAGGACTGCTCTCTACCTGGCAGCCATGCGAGCTTTCGCCGAGAAAGTACGTTCATTGGGCTACGAAGTTGACTACCGCAGCGCTCGTCATTTCACAGAAGGCCTTGCGGCGCACCGAGCTGCATACCAGCCATCCGTCATCCGGATGAACCACCCTCGAGGCCGTCGCGCCACGACGCTGTTTCAGCGACTCAACGTAGAGATGTTCGACGACCCGTTCTACCTCACCAGCATCGAAGACTTTCGACGTATGGTCTCTGGACCACGCGTGCCGACCATGGAGCAGTTCTATCGGCATCAACGTCGGCGCCTCGACGTGCTAATGGTGGATGGCGGACCGGTCGGCGAACGCTGGAACTACGACGAGAAGAACCGACTTCCCTTGCCGAAAAACGGAGGTGAATGGCCAACTCCGTGGTCGCGCCCTCTCAACTCCGATGAGGAAGGGATCGTTCAGCAGCTAGGACAAACGCATCCGGGAGGCGACGCCCTCCAATTTTGGCCGCGCAACCGCGCCGATGCGCTGGACCAGCTCGCCGATTCCATGGCCCGCATCATTCCGCACTTTGGCCCCTACGAGGACGCTGCGAGTGGCGAGAATTGGCACCTTGCTCACACCAGACTGAGCGTGGCGCTCAATCTGGGCTTACTCCATCCCCGCGAAGTACTGACAGCGGCGATCACTTCTTTCGAGACTGGATTGGCCCCACTGGCAAGCGTGGAAGGTTTCGTTCGCCAGATCATTGGCTGGCGAGAATGGGTCTGGGGCTGGCACCAGCTCCGCACTAATGAGTATCGCAGTGTCAACCGCCTCGGGGCAACGAAACCGCTCCCAGCAACTTGGCGAAGCTTTGGCGCACACGACATGTCATGTATCAATCACACGCTTGGCCATCTTCGTGATTACGGGTGGACGCACCACATTGAGCGACTCATGGTTCTCGCTAACGCCGCCACCTTGGCTGGTATTAACCCTCTGGCACTCAATGACTGGATGGCTGAGAATTTCGTCGACGGCGCTGAGTGGGTAATGGAGGCAAACGTGTTGGGAATGGGAACCTTCGCCGATGGTGGTTTGACGAGTACGAAGCCCTACATAGCAGGGGGAAATTACATCAAAAAGATGACCAACTTCTGCGGAGATTGTTCATATTTGCCCACTGAACGCATTGGGCCACGAGCGTGTCCACTGACCAACGCCTACTGGAATTTTTTTCTCGATGACAAAGAAGCGATCGCGACCAACCACCGCCTTGCACCACAACGACGTGCAGCCGAGCAACGCCATGATCGTGTCGAAATCCGACGTGGAGCGAGTCGTTCTCGTCTCATCATCGCGGAAGGTGGTGACCTTCCGGTCTCATAATCGGGAGAGTGCGAAGGTTGTTTTCGTCGATCCTATTTCTGAAGTCGCCGACACGATTGTCTCGTAGTTTTATCTGGACCGATTTGCTCGCTGCAACGGGTGGAGGTTTTGGGACTATGTGCAATTCCCACCTGAGGCAAGAAACTCGAAAGTTTTTGCGGTTTCTGAGGGGCTCCCGAAAGCGAGCCGTGGTCTATTGGCCATTTGCTGGACTGCTCGGAGAACAGCCCGACCCTTTACCTCGCCCGGCGCCTCCCCTCCAGGGGCAAGGCAATAGGCTCCGGAAATGAATTCCTCATTCAGCTCAGACGACGTAGTCACCGCTATCGGCGGCATCCGCAACCGAACCATAAGTGTCCTGCGTGCCGCCGGCGAGGAGCGGGCTGCTCAGATCGTCCCCACCTGCCCGGCCTGGACGGCCAAAGAATTGTCCTGCCACATGTATGGCGTGTGCGACGACCTGCTCAACGGCCGTCTCGAGGGGGTCGGCTCCGAGGCCTGGACCCAGGCCCAAGTCGATCGGCGCAGCGGAATGCCGCTAGACGATCTCCTCGATGAGTGGGCCGCTTCCGGCGATACCTTCGATGTGATGGTGGCTGAACTTCCCAAACCAGCCAACTACCAGTTGGTGATGGACATGGCCACCCACGAACACGACATTCGTCTGGCTCTAGGTAGCCCCGGAGCCCAGGACGACCCGTCGCTGGCCATCGGGTCGGCATACATGCTGCGCAACGTCGCCAAGATCGATGCTGACCTTGCCGAACAGATCCAAGGCTGTGGGCTGACCGACTTCGAGTGCCTGCGTTCGTTGACCGGACGCAGGTCAATGGCTCAGCTCGAAGCCTCAGGGCTCGACGCCGAAGCACTATCTCGCTTCTTGGCCATGTCCCCCATGACCATGGTGGAGACTGACCTCGTCGAGGTCGCCGCGTCAGGGTCCTCGACCGGGCCCGCGTCGAAGTGAACACCATCGAGCCCGTCGCTGCTAGGAACTTGGCGAACCGTAACTGCGGAGTCCGAGTCGCTCATCGGCGCGCCGGGTTCACGCGCTAGGCATCCCCGTCTGCAGCTTCGCGAGCACTTGGTCGAGGCTGAAGCTCGCCGGCTTCTGGCGCTGCGGGAACTCCAACATGGTTTGCAACATCTGGGACACGAACGCCTGGCATGGGATCGCCAGAAAGGCGTGGTCCATCAGCCAGTCATAGTAGGTGTTGGAGGTAAGCGGTGCCTGCTCGAACGGGTCAGTCCGCAAGTTGAAGATCAGCGGCACCCGAAGCTGGGTGAACGGCTCCGCCCAGATCCGCAACGTGCCCTCGCACCGCTGCTCGAGGAACACCAACTTCCAGTTGTCGTAGCGCACCGCGGTCAGATCGCCGTCGTCGGACACGTAAAAGAAGAAGTTGCGGGCACTCTCGTCGGTCTCCCCGGTGAGCCAGGGTAGTTGGTTGTTGCCATCGAGGTGGATCTTGTACTCGGTGCCGCTGAAATTGGCGCCGGCCTTGAGCTGAGCCGCGATGTCGTCGACGCCGGCGGCGGCTAGCAGCGTCGGGAACCAGTCGTTGTGGCTCATCATCCCGTTCTGGACCACGCCGGCGGGAATGCGCCCTGGCCACCGGACCACGCAGGGCACCCGGTAGGCACCTTCCCAGTTGGTGTTCTTCTCGCCGCGGAACGGAGTCGTGCCGGCGTCGGGCCAGGAGTTGGAGTGCGGGCCGTTGTCCGTTGAATACACGACGATCGTGTCCTCGGCCAGTCCGAGCTCGTCGAGGAGCGAGAGCAGGTCGCCTACCAGATCGTCGTGATCCATCATCGTGTCGTGGTAGCCGGATTGCCACCGTCCGGAGCGGCCCTTGCTCTCGGGCTTCACGCGGGTGCGGAAGTGCATGTGGGTCGCGTTGAACCACACGAAGAATGGCTCGTCAATCTCAGCCTTGTCCCGGATGAACGTGCTAGCCGCGGCCAGGAACTCGTCGTCGACGGTCTCCATGCGCGCCTTGCTGAGCGGCCCAGTGTCTTCGATGCGCTGCGTGCCATCGCCGTTCGCCCACGAGTGGATGACGCCGCGAGGTCCGAAGCGCTCCTTGAAGTTCGGGAAGTCCGCCGGCATGGGGTAGTCGTCGAGCTCGGGCTCCTCCTCGGCATTGAGGTGGTAGAGGTTGCCGAAGAACTCATCGAAGCCGTGTGCAGTGGGCAGGAACTCGTCCTTGTCACCCAGGTGGTTCTTGCCGAACTGGCCCGTCGCATAGCCGTGCGCCTTCAAAGCGGTGGCGATAGTCGGGTCCTCAGCGCGCAGGCCGATGTCAGCGCCGGGAAAGCCCACCTTTGTCAGGCCTGTACGGATCGGGTTCTGCCCACAGATGAAAGCAGCGCGCCCCGCGGTGCAGCTCTACTCCCCGTAGTAGTCGGTGAACCGCACACCTTCGTCCGCAATGCGATCGATATTGGGGGTCCGATACCCCATAAGCCCATCGGAATAACAACTCAAGTTCGAGATCCCGATATCATCTCCCCAGATGACCAGAATGTTTGGCTTACCGTTTGGCACGTGAGGTCCTTGCTGTTCGGGGGGTGGTGAGGTCAACGGTCACAATACCGCGGAGGACGCGAAGGACAACACCGCCTGCAAGTGCCGTGCGGTCAGGTCGTGCAGATATGCCGGCCGCCGCGGGTAGGCAGGGTTTGGAGCGAAGGCGATTATGCCTAAGCGATCAGATACGCGTGGTAGCCCCGACTTAGATAAACGTTGTGAAAATGACAACGGGTGGACCATGAGGGATTCGAACCCCCGACCCCCTGCGCGTCATGCAGGTGCTCTAACCAACTGAGCTAATGGTCCAGTGCGGTTCCGTACCCTACCAGCGAGTTCGCGATCGACTGAAACGGCGCTCGAGTTCATGTGCCGACAGCACTCATGGGAGACTCGACCATGGATCATCGCCAACTGTTGCGAAGCCTCAACGCGGGACGAATCGTCGTCGGAGCGGCGCTAGTACTCACTCCCGGAACCAGTGGGAGCCGATGGATTGGCCCCGAGGCCTATAACCCCGCCACAAAAGTTGCGATTCGCGCCATGGGTGCTCGAGATCTCGCGCTCGGTCTCGGCACGATGCACGCGCTCGCCGAAGGTGCACCGGTCCGCAGTTGGGCACTTGCGGGAGCCCTATCGGACATCGTGGATGCGACCGCGGGTTTGCTCGCGGTTCGAAAATTAGGATTTCGTCGCGCACTTCCGTTCGTCGCGATTGCCGCTGCCGCTGCGGCTAGCAGTTACGTCGCGGCCGATCGACTGACCTGACCGCACCGTCGACTCCCACTCACCGGTGATAGTTGCCCGCCATCATGCGTCGAAGTAGCTCGCAGTGCATCACGGCATCGTCAGGATTTTCAGGCTCGTCAGCCTCGCCAAAGTGCACCGATCGTTGATGCACACGAGCCATGACAATTGCATGGCGCAGCGCCGCATACACCTGATACCACTCCATGTCGGGAACCGAATGACCGGAAAGCGTTTCATACGTTGCAACTACATCGCCGGATCGCATAAAGCCAGGCATTCCTTCGAGCTCAAAGACGCGACAGACGTCTTGAAAGAAGTCATGCAAAAAGACCATCCATCCCAAGTCGATTCCTGCGGTTCCCAGCGCCGCCATCTCCCAGTCAAGCACCGCGACTGGTTCGAATTCGTCAAACATAATGTTGCCGATCCGAGCATCGCCCCAACTAATGACCGTTGGCCCTTCGACTTCGGGCCAACGCTCGTCGAGCCATATAAAAGCTTCGTCGATGACCGGATAGTCAACGCCTTCGCGCATCCAGTCGTAGTACCGGCGTTGATTCGCGACATGGCGGCGCAAAGGCGTTGCCCCCGGCACGGCGAGTTCAAGAAACTCGGTGTCGATGCCATCAACATCAATGCCGTGGATGCCAACTACAACCGCAACGCTGGCATCTTGCAGTTTGCGCTGATCAGTTGGGTCAGCTTCGGACAACCAGCTTCCCATTGGATAGGGCATCACGTCTGGAGGAACGCGTCCCGCGACGCGATCCATCACGAAAAATGGCGCACCGACCGCGGTCGCGTCGGTCTCGAGCCAACGCACCGAAGGAACTGGCACATTGGTTTGATCCGCCACCAGTTGCATCACCCGAAACTGCAATTCAAGGTCGTAGTCGGGGAACACAGGCACGTCGCTCACATCAGGGGCAACTCGAGCCACCAGTTCGAATGTTCGTCGCAGGTCGCCGTTGATTGAATCAATCCACGTTGCGTCGAACAGCAACGTCTCACTCGACATCCCGTTTGATTCCGGAACCGTCACCGACACCACATCCGGCTCAGCGCCATCGGGCAATAAACCGCGGAGCCACGTCTTGAGTTGCAGGCCAGTGGCGAGCGGGTCACGCGTCGACCTCACTAACTCGGCGTTGTGTTCCTCAGTCATGGCAAGCGCAACCGTTCACATCGTTCCGTTCGACAACATCGCTTCGGTGAAACCAGTCAAGGTGTTGTTGTCGACATATAAGTGTTGGGTACCAGCATGAATGTCACGGAAACATCGCTGCACGATGCTCGGATTACGAAGGCCACTTGATCCGGCCCAGGTGTAAGCGAACCGAGCCGCATCAGCAGCGACGCGGGTGGCATAGGTCGTCGACTGACGCATGCGCTGCTGCTGTTCGATGCTCGCCGCATCGCCCGCCATGACGGTTGCTTCCGCGTCGGCAAAAGTCTCGAAGGTATAAGCCCGCGCCGATCGCATTGCCGCGTCGTGAATCGCAAAATCGTGCAAGAACAATTGCTGCTCGGCAATCGGTGCACCACCAAGACGCTGTTTGGTACGGGCAAGAGCCAAAACCTCGTGTAAGGCACGCTTGCCTACGCCGAGCGCAAAACCGGCATGACCGGCAGCGGTAATCGCGAACAATCCAATAGCGAACATCGGACCGCCCCGCAACGCTGATGCCTCGAGCAACAAGAAGGTGAAGTCATCGGGAACCACCACGTCATCGACCACGTAGTCAAAGCTGCCCGTCCCCGAAAGGCCCATGACATCCCAGTTGCCTTGAAACTCAACTTGGTCAGGTGCCATCAACATCACCCGCATCGCGGGTAATCCGAGTGCCGTGACTGCCGGTTCACCGCCAGCCATTTCCATCACCCCCGCACCAAGCCAAGTGGCATGGCCCGAACCGCTTCCAAATTGGTACTTGCCCGACGCGATATATCCGCCATCGACCGCCGTCGCTTCACCCATCGGTCCCAGCATCCCAGCATGAATGGCACGAATCGGTTGACCGTTGACATCAGTACCAAACATTTCAGCGACCGCGTCGTCACCGGCGTAGATCGCAGCGAAACACGAACTCGTGGCATTAGCCATTGCCGTCCAACCAGTCGAACCATCGGCATAAGCGAGTTCTTCGAACACCGCCAAACTGGTGACGATGTCGGTTTCGAGTCCCCCAAGTTCGGAGGGAACCAACAGGCTGAACATCCCGGCGTCCCAAAGCGCGTCAACGATCGCCGGAGTCATCGTCCCGTTTTGATCAGCGCGATCAGCTTCGGCCTCAATCAGTGAGGTAAGCGCTCGAGCCCGCTCTACCAGATCTAAGTCATTCGAGATGATCGTCACGACGTCCTCCAATTACTGCGATCAGGCATCGTAGAACGAGATGGGTTGGCAGTTCACCCAATACTCCCCAACGCGGTCACCGCTGGCGGGAGTCGCGCAACAACACTTCTTGGGCGATGGTCGCGACGTGAGTGCCGTCCTCGTCAAACACATGACCCGTCGCTAAGCCACGGCCCCCAACAAAGGTCTGGCAGGTGAAGTCATAGAGGTGCCAGCGGTTGGCTTTGGTTTGGCGATGGAACCAAATCGTGTGGTCGAGACTGGCGGTAAACAGTGATTCGTGAAACGTTTCTTGCGGCTCTAATCCCACCGGGTGAGCGCGCACAACGGCATCGGTAGGCAGGTCATCGGACAGGTACGCGAGCGCTCCTTGCTGAGCAGCAACGGTGTCGCCAATGTCTTCGTTGACTCGCAGCCAAGCTGCAGCACGCCCCGCTCCAGAACGATCCGCGAGATCAAGTCGATCACGAGGAATGAACGCTCGCTGGAAAACAGTTGTCCACGAATCTTCGACAAGTTCATTCGGACGAGGTATGTCGCGCGGCAACGACACCGTCTCGATATCGGCGGCGTCTTCGGGGACTTGGAAAGATGCTTCGAGGTTCAAGATGACCCCGACGGCCTGACGCGCCACGACCCGGCGAGTACAAAACGAACGCCCGTCACGAATCCGGTCAACCTCATAACGCACTGGTTCGGTGTGGTCCCCGCGCCGAATAAAAAATGCCCGTATCGAGTGCGCTATGAAGCGACCCTCAACGGTCTCTATCGCCGCTTGGAGCGCCTGAGCAACAATTTGTCCGCCATACAAACCGCCCCACGGATAACGAGGTCCGTTTCCCACGAACGTATCCGGGCCGTGAACAGACAAATCCAACATTTCAGTTAACTTCATGAGCCACCGTCGCTTGGCCCAACTGGGAAGGTGAGACCATTAGGTCGGCCGATCAAAATTTCGATCTGGTGCGGTCGGCGGCGCAGTGAATCCCGCATGAGGACGCCACTTGCTTGCTGCTAAGTCCTCCAACACGTGGGCCATATTCAGCAGATCTTCCTCGTAGGAAAATTTTCCGCCGCCGGCGTAAACCAACGTCGAATAGCCCGATTGTTCAAAACGCGAGCCATCGGCACGGCTACCGGGAAGTTGTTGGGTCCACTTGACCACGACCGTGTCACCGTCAATCGCTACATACTCAATCGGAAACGACCAATCTTCGAGGCCGAGCATGCTTTCAACCATGAAGGTCCGCACCTCGTCGATGCCTTCGACCCGGCCCCAGGCTGGGTCGATATAGACGATGTCATCGGTATAGAAAACTGCGAGGTCGACCCACGTCGCATCACCGGTCTCAATTTGACCACGCAACGCGACGTACGCGTCAGCCGCCGCACGAACCTCGTTGTAGGGATGCGTCATCGCATTGCCTTCCATTCACGTCGATTCTGCATCGTCGCACATCACCGATTCGTATGGCGAGTTACTGGCAACGAACCGGAAACAACCGCTCACAGTTATCGGGAACACCAGTGAGGTTGGCTGACACAAGACGGACCGAAGACAGATCGATAATCAGTAAACGCCATCGTAACTGGTCCTAAAACGAGCTGTGACCTGCACGAATGCAGGTCACAGCGATGGGAGGCGGCGGTGGGAATCGAACCCACGTACAGGGCTTTGCAGGCCCTTGCCTAAGCCATTCGGCCACGCCGCCAGCGAGGTCCCACCTTAGCGTGACCGGTTCCATCCCCCGACACATCAAGTCATGCGCGATCATCGGGGAGTATGACTGATCCAACCAACGCGTCCCCGCGACAGCCTCTTGACGAACTTCAGGTTCTTGCCGTCCAAGAAAAAGCGATCACCGACCGAGTTGATCACGTCGAGTTGTACACGATGAAAGGCCTTCTCACGTTGTTGTGGCACGGTCCGCGTGATGCCCACGATGTGGTGTTGCTCTGCGGCGGAGCGATGGGCGGACTCCTCGGACCAGCCGACGGGCTCTACGCCGATCTCGGCGAGCAGTTCACCGACGCAGGGATCGGATCGATTCGGATTAGTTATCGAACGCCCAACAATTTGGCTCGCTGCGTCGCTGATGTCACGGCTGCGGCAGACATCGCCGCACGCGTCGGAGCGAGACGATTTGTTGTCGTCGGCCATAGTTTTGGCGGAGCCGTCGCAATTAACGCCGCCATCGCGCTCGGGGGTCATGCTGCCGGCGTAGTAACGCTTGCTACCCAATCGGCCGGCTGTGAACCCGCACACTTACTAGAGGCTCCAATCTTGTTGCTGCACGGCGATGCAGATGAGCTACTGCCACCGGAGGCCAGCAACGTCGTGCGCATGCTCGTTGGCCACGGCGACGTCGAGATCCTGCCCGGAGACAACCACCTCCTGCGTCATTCCAATCGGTACCTGCTCGATCGCCTGGGAGAGTGGATTCCATTGCGCTTCAGACCGGCTGGCGACCTAGCGATCTAGCGCGCTCAGCGGGCTAGGCGTGGCGTTGCGCACGATGAGCGCGCCGCCGAAGTTCGAACAAGCTCCATCCGATAATGATCGCAGCGATAACCAGCGCGATCCCGACCCCGCGAGCATCGCCGCGGGATGGCACGTCTACTAATTCCGAATCAGCTTGTTGCGGGAGCAGCGCAGAGAAAAACGCAACCGTCTGGGGCCAGATTTCGTCTCCGAACTCGGCTGCATGGCGTTGGCCGGGCAAAATGTCGAATTCAACTTTCACGCCTGCGGCCTGCAGCGCGGTGGCGTACTCCTGGACCTGCGCGATTGGGACCAATTCTTCGGTCGAATTCGCGATGTACGACGGCGCAGTGCGAGCCGAAACCCAAGTGATCGGTGAGGCGTCAGCATATTTCTTTGGACAAATGGCCGGCAGACACCCGAGATAGTTGACAATGACCGGCGTGCTCCAAATGAAGTCGCACGATGTATGCAGCCCGCAATCTTCGGGTGGATTGCCATGGAGTGCAACGAGATGGGCGAGATTGACCGGTGGCGACCACAGGGCGGCGCCCACGATGGGCACTGCCAGGGTTTGGTTTGTCCCAACCGCCTTGCCGCTTATCGGGTTCACCGTCCCGACTTCTGACACCAGCGCCATCAAGTTCGCACCAGCTGATGCTCCCAAAATCATGACTTGATTCGGATCAATGTCATAGGTATCAGCGTGGGAGACGATGTATCGGATCGCTGCCTGGGCATCGTGAACTTCGTCAGGCCAAGCGACCTTGTCAGTGTTGCTAAGCCGATAATTCACCGCAAACGCCGCCCAATGCTGCTCCTGCGCGGCACGCACCGCGAACGGAGCGAGTTCGAGTTTGTCTCCGCCTTGCCAGCCGCCACCGTGCATCAAGATCAGCGCGGGGTGGCGTGATTTGCCGTCAACGGGAAGGTACGAATCAAACGTTGGACCATGTTGATAATAAGGAGTCTCAGCAATCACCTTCATAACGGTCGACGACGGCGGAAGAGTCGAATTCGGTGCCGTGACTGACGGTTGATCTTCGGCAAACGACGAAGCAGCACCGGTTGCCAAAAAGACACATCCGATCATGATGGTGACGACAACGAATCGCTTTGCGATCACGTTCGCGACCCTCGCGATGGCTCGAACAACACGCCCGGATTCAATACCGCCGCAGGATCCAACGTCGCTTTCAATGACTGAAGTCCGGACGCGAAAACGTCGGGCCGTTGCTGGTCGTACCACGGTCGATGGTCACGACCAACCGAGTGATGGTGAGTGATCGTGCCGCCGTGAGTGATCAACGCGTCGGAAGCTGCAGCCTTAATCTCGGCCCATTGGCTCAGTTCGCTCCCCCATCGACTCGGAGCAATCACCGAAAAATAGGGCGCCGGTCCATCAGGGTAGATATGGGTGAATCGACAGGTGATCGTTCCGCCGCCGCATATTTCCTGCATTGCGTTGGTCACCGCTTCAGTCACTCCCGCGTGTAACTCGTCGAATCGGTCCCACGTGCAGGCGGTTTCAAACGTTTCGGCTATCACGCTCATCGCGACGAGCGCATCGCGTCCGTAGGGCGCTCGCAAGAACGCATTGCGCCAGGTTTCAACCGCTCCAGCCGATGCTTCGGATGGTTTGCTCGTGGTCGTCTGAGCGATTGAGCTCGATCGGGCTGGCTCTGGCAGTGTGCCGCCGTGAACAGCGCAGATCTCAAGCGCACTAGCGAGCCAGTGGTCAACCGGGTGGTGGGCTGACTCGAATCCGAGCACGAGTACCGCCGCGCCACCAGTCGCGCCTGCAGACGACGATGCTTCGCCCGGGTCGAGGAGGCGACAATTGGTCGGAAACAACGCCGACTGTGAAATCACTCGCACTGCTTCGACACCTTGACCAAAGCTCGGGAACCAAACCCCGGCCGAGGATCGATGCACCGGCCGATCCTGTAATCGCATCCATGCTTCGGTGATGATTCCAAGCGTGCCCTCAGAACCGAGGAACATGCGATCGGGCGACGGCCCGGCGCCCGATCCAGGAAGGCGCCGGCTTTCGCTGATCCCCGAAGGAGTAACTACCCGCATCGACTCGGTGAGGTCGTCGATGTGGGTATAGACGCTCGCGTAGTGCCCGCCTGATCGCGTTGCCAGCCAACCACCCAATGTCGAGAACTCAAACGACTGAGGAAAATGGCGCAAAGTCAGACCCTCGGGCCGAAGTTGCTGCTCAAGGACCGGACCCAACGCTCCGCCCTGAATACGCGCCGCACGACTCACTCGATCGATCTCGAGTACCCGATCGAGATTGGTGAGGTCGATCGAAACGGCCCCCGAGTACCCATCGCCAATATCGGCTTCAACTCCACCGGCAACCGACGATCCTCCTCCGTATGGAATGGCCGCGGCTCGGACGGCCGAACACCACTCGAGTAGCGCGATCACGTCGGCCTCATCGCGGGGCTTAGCAACCACATCTGGTGCAAACGCAAGCTCGCCACGGAAATTGCGCACGATGTCGCGATAGGACTTCCCGTGGGTATGGCCAGCGCGGTCATACCGGTCGGTCGAACACATCGACGCGAGCGCCGTCGGCGGGACGAGCCGAGGATCCGGTAAATCCAAAGCGCGCAGCGCTATCGGTTCGCGAATTGCTAACTCGGGAACATCGAAACGCGACGCAATAGTTGCTGCGATCGCCGCGGTTTGCCGTGCGTCGGGAGTTTGATCCTCCCAACCCCAACCCCACCATGACCGCCGGCGATCAACCATTTGTCCACCCTAGATCGGGTTTTCCCAAATGGTCTGACTCCCATGCGCCGCAACGATTGGCAACCGAAAAATCAGCAAAAAGCAACAGATTTGAGCAGCTGGGGCGATTTGTCCCCTAGGGTGTTTAGACGGGGTGCCAATCAGGTCATCTCGCAATCAAAGAAAAAGAGACAAAAGTGACTACAGGTACAGTGAAGTTCTTCAACTCCGAGAAGGGCTTCGGTTTCATCAGCCGCGAGTCAGGTGACGACGTGTTCGTTCACTACTCAAACATCCAAGGCTCAGGCTACAAGTCCCTCGATGAGGGCCAAAAAGTCGAGTTCGACGTGGCTCCGGGCCGTAAGGGTGAAGAAGCCCAGAACGTCCGCCCCATCTGATTTTCCTAACGTCAGTTCTCACGAATCGACGTGCGACTTGCGAGTCGTCGGCTTCGGCCGGCGGCTCGTTTCGCGTCCCAGGACAGTTCCATGCGCGAAGCTAACGAGATGATTCGAGTCTTTCTCCTTGACGACCACGAAATCGTTCGCCGAGGTGTACGTGACTTACTTGAAGGCACCGGCGAAATGGAAGTGGTCGGCGAAGCCTCTACCGCCGAAGAAGCGATTCGTCGAATCCCAGCCATTCGACCCGATGTTGCTGTCCTTGATGTCAGACTCCCCGATGGCAACGGGGTCGAGGTTTGTCGAGAGTTGCGATCCAAGGACCCCGGCCTCCACTGCCTCATGCTGACTTCGTATTCAGATGATGAAGCGCTTTTTGACGCAATCATGGCTGGCGCATCGGGCTACGTGCTCAAGCAAATTCGATCCAACGATCTCATTGAGGCAGTAACGAAAGTTGCCGCCGGCCAGTCACTGCTCGATCCGGTGCTCACTGCTGGCGTGCTTGAACGACTTCGCAATGGAAGCCCTGAAGACGAACTCATCGCCGGCTTAACTGACCAAGAACGTCGACTGCTTGATCTTCTGGCCGAGGGCTTTACCAACCGCGAAATTGCAGAACGAATGTTCTTGGCCGAAAAGACGATCAAAAATTACGTCTCGAATCTATTATCGAAGATGGGAATGCAACGCCGTACCGAGGCAGCTGTCTACGCCGCACGCCTCTCCGAACGGCAAAAAAAGTCGACCTGAACGTCTAGGTCTCTACGGAAATACCAATTGCCGACGCAGTCGGGTCAACTTCACGAATGGCGCTGAGGGCGCGAACAGCCAACATCTGAGTAACGGCTGCGTCTACCGGCTCGCTGGTAACGATCCGAGCATGCAGGCGACCCGCTGACCGCTCGACCCATGAGCTCACGTCAACTGTCTCGAGATCGTGTTGGTCAAGCACTTCACGGGCTGCAGCGTTTGATGCTTCGGAGTGAGCCCGCAATGGGCGCCGAGCGGTCTGCTCGACTACGTCCACGAGTTCGTCAGCGGTCGGCGCAAGTCCGCTGTCTTCGGAAGCGAACCCCAAACGGTCCGTCGGGCCAAGAACTACGAGCGGAATACTGGCCCTCCGGGCACACACATATCCAGCGGGAACGCGAACAGCCTCACCACTTTCGGGGTTGAGAGCCAGAACGGCAACGTCAATTGCACTTTCGTCAAGCGGGCACTGCGATTTGTGGACAAGCCCGTTACAAGGCGCAGCCGCAGTCGGGTCAGAACAAGAGGTGGTCACATGTCCCGCGGCGTGCAACGCGCTTTCAGCCTGAGTTCCCGAACCCAGCTGTTCTTCCACGATTAGTACTCGCATCTTGACTCCCAATGATCGAAATCTCGGTTAGTGATGTGATCTTCCACCGCAAGAACTCGTTTCACTAGGGACCAATGACCTTCTTCGATTTGGGACGTTATGCCCTTATTTCGCCTGTTGAGATCGTCGAAGATGGCTGGCATGGAGCCGTTCCCGTCCAATTTCTTTGCCAATACCGATCCTGATTCGGTCCTCGGTCACGATGTGTGTCTCACGTTGCTCGCATCGCGGGCGAAGGCTCGCCTAGCAGTGTCACTCAATGCACTACCCAATATCGTTCTGGTTGGCTACCGCATGATCGAATTCAACGGATCGCTCGAGATCGTCGTGCTCATTCAAGGTCACACTCGATTGTTGGATGCGTTCCGGGATTCGGTGGTTGCAGCCGAAGTCGACGAACTCGATTTGGATGATCAAGTCGGATGGGTTGTCTTTGTCCAGGGCCGCTCGCGGGTCATCACCGACCCCGATCAAATCGCGTCTGCATTGGCCGCATTTGACCTCAAGAGTGACACGACTCACCGGTTCGCGGGCATCAGTCCCGATCGCCTACATGGGCGTTACCTCAAAGGGTGTCCATCAAACAGCGCACTGTGAGGCGTAGATCGAGGATCGCACTTATCGCGACTCGTTGACTGGTACCCGCCATTCAATTCGAGTTCCAACGCCGTCTATCGGACCGATTGCGAACGTTCCGCCCAACTCATCGGCGCGGGATCGTATATTTCGCAGTCCACTTCCGCCTTCGATATCTCCGATGCCAACGCCGTCGTCTCGAATGACGACGACGAATTCCTTTCCATCAGTGGACACTTCAACGGCCGCTGAAGTGGCATGGGCATGACGCGCCACATTCGATAAGCCCTCGTGAACTACGGCCAGAATCTGTGGAGTGATAACGGGGTTGGCCGCGCTGTCAATGGGTCCGTCGAATCGCATCGACGGCTCAAACCCAAGCACTCGGCTGGCATCGTTCAGCACCCGCAGGAGTTCGACCCGGATACCCGCAGCCGCTATCGGCGGGGGAGCCAACGTAAAGATCGTCGTCCGAATTTCACGGATAGTCTCATCGAGTTCATCCACGACTTTGCTCAATCGGTCCGTCGCTCGCGCGTCTTCGACAAGCGGTAATGCCCCTTGCAGGATCAAACCCGATGCGAACAACCTTTGAATCACCAAGTCATGCAAATCGCGAGCGATCCGCTCTCGTTCATCGCCGATCAACAACTGCTCTCGGTCGTGCCTTGCCCGAGCGAGTTCAATGCCTAAAGCGGCCTGATCGGCCAAACTTATCGCTATCAACATTCCGGTCTCATCCGGCGCCTCATCGATTCCGCAAATCAAAAAGCCGGCTGTTCCGACTTCGAGATTGATCGGCACAAATAGCACTCGGGGTGAACCGAATTGCCCTTGGAGCGCGCTATCAAGATCAGCTAGTACCTCGATAAAGGGCATTTGCTTCGATCGTGGCACCGCGAACTTCGTACCGACATTCAACGCGGGTCGGGTTAGTCCGCTGCCGGCAACAAATTCTGCTGGCCAACCGATCGCGGTGATCGCCGTCTCAACTTTCAGCAACTCGCAAAGCGATTCGCAAATGAGTTCTAAGACTGGTTCGAGCACCTCGCTTGCGAGCAACTCGAGGCGAAGTTGTGCCATCACGGTCAGCCAACGTGCTTGAAGTTCACCTTGAACCAGCAGTTCACGCAACTGATTTTCGGTGCGCTTTCGTTCGGTGATATCTCGGACCATCACTGAGTACCCCACCAGCCCCGAATTCGTCGAGCGCATTGGTGACACAACGACGACCACCGGGATCATCGTGCCGTCGCGGTGGCGCCATTCGGTATCGCGTGGGCCAGCAAATTGACCCGATTTCACTTCGCTTAGCTGCGCATTGAGCTCAACAAGTCCAGGCTCAGGAATCATCGTGCGCACGTCAACTCCGACGACGTCGACCGCGCTATATCCCAGCACGCGTTCAGCGCCAGGGTTCCAACTCACAACAATTCCCTCAGCTGTCGTCGAAATAATTGCGTCTGCCGACGATTCAACGATCGCGGCCAATCGACTTTGCGCGGCCTCGGCATCGCGACGATCAGTCACATCGCGAATCGAAGCGATGACTGATAATCCATCGCCAATCCTGATTGATGCCAAGCTGATATCGACCGCAAATTCCGAGCCGTCAATCCGGCGGCCAAACAGTTCAAGACCAACCCCCATGGCGCGTCGGTGGGGACTTTCGATATAGGAACGTCGATGGGATCGATGTCCAGCGCGAAATCTTTCGGGTACGAGTACCTCAACATGCTTGCCGACGATTTCTTCAGGTGAATAGCCAAAGAGCTGTTGGGTCATCCAGTTGACCTGAAGGATTCGGCCATCAGAGTCAATCACGATTGCCGCATCGGGCATCAATGAAAGAACGCTGTCGACGAGGTCATCAGACGAGAGGGTCATCGCTTGAGCAGCGTAGTTTGCGAACGAGTGCGATTGAGCCAGAAATCTGGCATCAGTTCGGGACAAAAGACCCTGCCCGCCCACATCTTCAGCGGCGATGATCAGAATTCGAGAATTGTTTTCGTCACTGGAATCGACCAAGGAGTTTTCGAACCACCATGACCTTTCCGTCCAGAAACCTCATCAGTTTGGACCAACTTCAGGCCGGTTTCGCAAGTGTCGCGTTCGGTCCCGAGTATGAAATGGCACCCGTGGTGCCTTGGGCTCTCGCTGCCGTCGCAGCGAGCGAGCCAAGCATGCAACAGCAGATGGCTCCAGCCTTACTTCGTCGCGTCCGCCGAATCATCAATTATCCCACCACCGATCGAATCCGGAATGTTGTAACCGAACTCGCGTATCGCCCATTGGTACGCGAACGACATTTAGGAAGCTGCTATTGGTCGCTGGGACAGGCCGCTCTGGGTATTCCGGGCGAAATTGGCCAGCGTGCCACCCGCCTTGCTGATCGTTTCATCGGTTTCCAGCCCCACGATGGGGTGACGATCGCCATGATGGCCTGTGGTGCTGACGCACTACTCAAAGAAGATCCGTCATCGCTCGAAGCGAAAACGGTGCTCGACCGGTCCGCTCCTCGACTGCTGGGGCCAAGACCAGTTGCGGAATGGATTTGGCCCCTAGAAGCCCTTGACCCGCGTGATGCTGTATTGGCACATGCATTCATTGCCGCTGGCGAATGTCTCGATCACTGTTCGATGGTCCGAGCTGGCCTGCAGTTGCTCGATTGGCGGCTTCACCGAAATGGGATTTCGGGCGACCGAACCGCTGAATTAGCTACCAGTGTCGCCGCATGCACGCGCGCACAAACCGTGACCGGAGTCACCGAGTGGACTCATCGGGCCCAAGAGCTAGTGGAATCAACAACTGTTCCAAGCACCATGTCGCCAGGTGAGCTCTGTAACTGGTTCTTAGCGTTACGTCACATCGCCGAATTCAACGCGGTAGTCGCGTGAATCAGTCAACCTGCGGAACGGTCGACAACGCGGCCAATAAACGCTCGTCGGTGACATCTTCGTCTGCCATGGCACCAGACAGGTACGCGTCGTAAGCCGCCAGGTCAAAGTGGCCGTGACCACATAATGCGGTGAGGATTACCGTCTCCTCGCCCGTCTCTTTCGCTTTGAGCGCCTCGCGCACTGCGGCGGCGAGCGCATGAGTTGGTTCGGGAGCTGGGACGATTCCTTCAGTGCGGGCGAATTGGATAGCCGCGGCGAAACATTCCGACTGCGGCAATGCGATCGCTTCCATGAGACCCAACTCGTATATGTGCGAGATCAGGGGGGACATCCCGTGATAGCGAAGCCCGCCCGCATGAATCGGGTCGGGCACAAAATCGTGCCCGAGGGTGTGCATCTTCATGAGCGGCGTCATGCCGGCGGCATCGCCAAAATCGTAGGCATACACACCGCGAGTAAGAGAAGGGCACGACGCTGGCTCGACTGCCCGAATAATCGGGTTCATGTTTCCAGCAAGTTTTTCGCGCAAGAACGGAAACGACAGGCCGGCAAAGTTTGAGCCGCCACCGGTGCAACCCACGATGACATCAGGGCCAGTCTCGCCCGCTTTCTTTAGTTGCAACAATGCCTCTTCGCCGATCACCGTTTGATGAAGCAGCACATGGTTCAACACGCTCCCGAGGGCATAGCGAATTTCTGGGTCTTGCGCCGCTACCTCGACCGCTTCCGAAATCGCGATGCCAAGCGATCCAGGATGATTCGGATCACTTTCGAGGTAGGCCTTGCCACACTCGGTCAACGCCGACGGCGACCGATGAACCACGCCACCAAATGTCTCGATCATCAGTCGGCGATACGGCTTTTGGTCATAGCTCGCCCCGACCTGCCAAACCTCACACTCAAGGTCGAACAGTGCACACGCAAACGCCAATGCCGTACCCCACTGCCCGGCACCGGTTTCGGTCGTCAGTTTCTTCACCCCCGCTTTCGCGTTGTAATAGGCCTGAGGAACAGCGGTATTTGGCTTGTGGCTACCCGCAGGGCTAACGCCTTCGTACTTGTAATAGATACGCGCCGGGGTACCGAGAGCTGCCTCGAGGCGATGCGCTCGATACAGCGGCGATGGCCGCCACTGACGATAGACGTCAAGGACCGCGCCGGGAATTTCGATGTAACGATCCATGGAAACCTCTTGCATTATGAGGTCCATCGGGAACAAGGGAGCGAAGTCATCAGGGCCTGCTGGCTGCAGCGTGCCAGGGTGAAGCGCCGGCGGAGGTGGACTCGGCAAGTCCGGCACGATGTTGTACCAAGTCGTTGGCATTTCCGACTCGTCAAGGCTGTATTTGTGCTGGCGAACTGATTCGTCCATGGTCCGAGTCTCCTGATCGTGTTGGGCCACCAAAGCTAGCCAGCTACCGCGACGCCCGCATCGCGAACCGGTCGGGTCGATGTCCGCCGTGCCATGGACACCATCACCACAACAACCACGAGCGATACCGCGGCGGCCACAACACCCCACACCGCAGCAGCTGCGATGCAAGCTACAAGCAATTGCACCGCGATAACCGCAATTCTCACCGGCTCCGCTAATGCAGTGAAACGACGATGAAATGCCCGCAAACGAACAGGCGTGGTGATTCGAGCAGTTAGCAGAATGGCAAGTCCTCGAACGAGGCCGAAAAATCCGCAAATCGCTAACGCTACCAACGGCGAAGCGGTTAGCGCGGCGAGGACTACGACGAGGTACACCGCTGCGGTCATGATGTAAGTGGCGACGCCGACGCCGATTTGCCAGCCAAAACCGGCGCCATAGACCCAGGCCCGGTAGCGGTCGAGCCACTGTTCGTTGACCTGCCGCGGATGGTTGGGAAACTGTCGCCCGACGACGTTGAGATCCGATCCAGCGGTAATCCATGCTGCGACGGACGCCAAGCCCAGTGCCATGGCAACGGATGGACCAGCGACGCTGACAAGCGCAGCTAATGCCGCTGCGCCGAGACCAAGCGTCAGTCCTCCCATGACCGCACCCACGATGAACCACGCAGCGGTCACTGAGAATCGACGGCCCCGTCCGCGTTCGCCCATTGGTGTGATTGTCGACAACATCGACAGGCCACACGGTGACCACGTGGACCTCACCGCCGCCGCGATTGCGACAACGACTGCGAGTACAACGATCAGTTCACTCATGAAGACTCCTCACCTCATGTAGGTCGTTCAGTTGGAAAGTGACGTTGGGGTTTTTGGCGCCATTCATGTGATGGTGATTCCTCGAATGAGTTCGTTGATTAACGGCACGGTTCGGAACCGTCGGAGGTATGAACCGACGACGACATACAAACAAAAAGCACGTCCTTGCACCGTGAAGAACTTCTGACATCCGCCTTGTCCTTCAATGACCCGTTGCATGGACTGCGTCCCGAAATCATTTGCTGTCACCGTAGGTAAACCCGCCGAGGCAAACATGGGCTGGCCGACACTTTCGGGTCCGAACTCACACAGCACCACCAACAGGTCTTTGCGGCCCATGACCTCAACGGCACCTCCGCCATAATCGGCGACCTCAGTCGGCAAGGCAAAGTTCGCCGCGTGAACCACGGTGTAAAAACGGCCGCCGTTGGCCAACAGTCCGTCATTGAGTGCCCCGCCAGCCGGAGCGATGAGGTCGGGGCCCCGCTGAATGCGTCCTTCCCACCCAGCAGGCAAGTCAACTTGAATTCCCGATTGTGCAATCACAGTCATTGGCTCACGACCTCGACGTTCCAGGTTCGGAGGCTGGCTGCTGGTATAGGCGAGGGTCTCCAGGTTCGAAGCCTGCGGCGCGCAACTCCGCGTCGATCCGTTCAGCACGAGCCTCGCCGTTTTGACGAGCCGACTCCGCTCGGGGCCCGTTTGAGATGTTACGACCACGTTCAGCGGCCAAGCCCGCGTCTGCCAATGCTTGGTCCATCAGGTTGCGAACCTGATCCCAACTCGTCGCAGCGCCTTCGCCGACAACCCGATTCAAGGTGCCATCAACCAAAATAAAATACGGCGCAACCGGCACTTCATAGTCAATCCACGTTTCGCTCGACAGCACCGTCTGAACTCGACGCGGAGCCAACTTGCGAATTGCCGATTCGCTCTCGGCATCAAGCCCCTTGGCGACAATGATGGCGCGCGCACCACCGGGGACTTCAAGTCGATCTGATTCAAGTTCATGCCAGAAATCCCGACATGTCAGGCAGGAACTTGACAAAAAGGCCAGCAAGGTCAAACGGTCAGTTCCGGCGATGGCCACTGAAACTGCCTCGCCCGAAACGTCGATTCCAGAAACGTCGAAGGCTCGAGTTTCATTGGAGCGAGGCTGCGGGACACCAGGAGGAGTTTCGAGTCGACCGTTCGGAGTGTGTCGATGCGGCGCATCGTTGTCATCACTATCGGGATCAAGGTTGACGCCTAAGTCATGGAGTCCTCGAAGTATCTCGGCATGGCTCCGCAAGAGCCCTGCGACCAACACACCAAGAAACGCCACTGCGAGCGCCAACATGGTGACCAAAACAGCCATCAGCGCGCCACCCCCGGCACACTGGCCAGTCCTGGTCCGAAGCGACCTACCAACGGTATGTCCGTTCGATCGCCAAAGGTGGTCTTGATGTCGGCCAACCCCGAGGTATTGGTCGACCGCAAGAACCAGGTCCAGTCGCGCACGATGCCGGGAGTGTCGATACCGCCACCGCTCCAGTCGCCAACGATCGCGATGTCGCCAGGGTTACCGAATGCGAAATTCAGGTCCGCGTTTCCGCTGGTCAACTGATTTCGCAGATACCACATGCCGTTTCGAACAATGCCCACGCCGTCATGGGTCGCGTCGGCCTGCCACCGACCCACGATTGGATGGTCCCCCGGGTTGCCATAAGACAGTGTCGTCTCAGCGATTCCGGATGTGAGGGTGTTCCGCAAATACCAAACCCCATTGCGAACCACCCCAATCCCATCGATGCCATCGCCATCCCAGTCACCAACAACCGGTATGTCGCCCGGATTGCCAAAGCTCAAGATGATGTCAGCTACGCCCGAGGTCAAGGTGTTACGCAGGTACCAAATCCCGTTTCTAAACACGCCAATTGAGTCATGTCCGTCGCCGTTCCAATCGCCAACAATCGGTATGTCACCTGAAGTCCCATAAACAAATGAGTGACTTGCGGCCGATGCCATCAGTGTGTCCGCAAGGAACCATCCGGCCGAACTAAGGCGGCCGGAACTTCGAGGCGAGGCGACTGGCGGCGCGACGTGCAGACACGCGGCATCATGAGAACCGGTCTTGTTATCGGTAAGCGCCGCAGTGGTGCATGTTGGGTCAAAAATCCATGGCGCAGTGCAGGTGACGACTCGACACATGATCGCGCCAACGACCGGTACCTCTTGATGGCACTGGCCATAACGAAACTGGGTGCAGCACGCGGCTCGATTATTGCAATCGCCATTGGCACATCCACATGAGCAGGGGTTGTAGCCAGGTGCAACGTTGCAATCGATGTAATAGCGGGGCCCGCCACAAAAATTGGAACCATCAGCTTTCCACCAACCACCGGCAATGGTTCCGCTTGGGCACGTATTGGTCCCGATAATCGTGCAACAAAACTCGGTGTATCCATCGCAGCACATCGATCCGCACGCACATGAGCTTCCACGGCAATTACAGGTCGCTGCGTAGGCCGATTGAGGCTTGAGCACATATTGGATCGGGTTCGTGGCGATTGCCGCTCCCACCAACGTTGACCGTGCGAGAAACCCGCGACGATCGGTTACCCGCTCAAGCAATTTCGTCGATTGTTGCTGAAGCCACCCGCTCATTTGATCCTGCCAGGGTTGTGAAGTTGGACTACTCGAATCGGCGAAACCATCGGCAACACCGTCATCACTATCACCATTAGGTAGACAGCGGTAGCCGTGACCACCGCAAACGGAACACCGGCAAGCGGCTGGTCCGAAAGTGTTTCAGCCAATGTGGGCAACCCGACAATCGCGCCGATGATCGCGACCGTGGCTAACGCCACATTGACAACAAGATGTAGTCGAGATGGCGCCATGTCGATCTGCCCAAAACATCCGCACGACTGGATATCAGTTCCTGCCCTCAGGGCCAGTCCAACAACGAGCGCGAAGGCTACGTATGCGACGCCGACTAAAGCCAATAACAGCGAAGCACCGGTCATGGCGGCAGCGATCCCCAGCACGATCTCGGCAATGCCGAGCGATCGAACGAGCGCGAGCGAGTTCGGCAACTTGAGTGCACGCATTGCGCCCGAGGTTGGGGCTGGATTTTTGACCTTTAACCCGCCTGCGAGAACCAGCAGCGCACAACTAACCAGGGTGAGGCAAACCACGACGACCACACTGCGAGCTTAGCAACTCGACTCGTAACTCATTCGCGACTCTGGCCACCCATTGACGCGAATCAGGCGCCCATAAAAGGGCGCCTGACCTGCATTTCTGGAGCGGACGACGAGATTCGAACTCGCGACCCTCACCTTGGCAAGGTGATGCTCTACCAGCTGAGCCACGTCCGCAGGAAGCTGTAACCATACCAACTAAGGCCGGTGGTGCGAAAAGCGCCGTCTCAATTGCTTGAATGGTTCGGTCAGAGCGCGGCTACCCTCGCTCTGACTTGATGCGCCATTTCCTGGGCGATCAATCGATCGGCAATTGTGCTGACCGACACCCGTTGGCCGTCGATGCCAAAGATCAGGGAGGCCGTCCGGTCATCTTGCCAGCCTTCAACAGCAAGCCCAGCCCCAAGCGGGACGAGTCGGATATCCGGGGCCCATTCGTGGTCGTTTACAAAGATGAGTCGCACATTCGTAAGCGCGACCAACCCATCGCGTCCTTGGTAATGGCCAGCGACCAATCCTTCCACTACCTCGACTGGATCGAGCAACGTCGACAACACCAGTAGCGCCGCTCGACAACTTCGCTGTGAAGCCGCCGAGAGTCGGATCACTTGAGCGTTTAGACCGTTCGGGTCGATAACTCCCGGCGAAGTTGGCGGCTCAGCCGGCAACGACATTGGTGCAACAACCGCTTCATCGAACTCAACGGCTGCTGGCGCCAGCGGAGGTGGTGGCGCCTGAACCGGTGGTGGATGGACCCGACTTTGGCCGCCGAGAACTGGGGCTTGTGCCAAAGGTTGCGATGGCGGAGTCGACGGAGGTGGCGCAGGCGGTGCAGGCGGCGCGGGCAGCGGAGGAACCACGGCTAAAACGGTGAGGGCGATGCGCTCGCCGCACATCACACAGAACTTCGAACCGATCGGGTTGTCGGCACCGCAGACGTCACATGCCATTGCGAATCACCCTTGGTCAATCGACGGACACCAGCGGACCCAGCGAGCCGCGGCGCAGATTGTGAATCGAATCCGATTCAGCCTGCGGCCAGTGCTCGGTCAATCAGTATTACCTCAGCAGCGGTCAACGGAAGCGCCAACGCTTCGGTTCGCCCCTTATCACTCATCTTTACCAAGGTCTTTTTGACCACATCGACCGTCTTGTCATCGCCCAATCTTTCGGCGAGATCGACGAACTGCGTCTGCAAAAAAGTCAGGCAGAGGGCATCTTCGTGGGTCTGCGTGTCGTCGTCTGTTTTGATCTTTTCCTTGCGGATGATTCGCTGCACATGATCGATGACATCAACGTCATAGCCAGCCTCAACAAGTACCGAGGCGACCTCGTCCGCGTGCTGCGCCTTAAGGGAAGTCCTCCACCGCAAGTAACCAACTCGTCCATCAGGAAATTGATCCCGCGGAATCGACCAGCGACGCAGGTGATGAGCGCGGGCAGCCAACAGTTGTGCGTCGCTCGGGGCGGAATCAAGCTTCCATATCCACGCTGTCATCAATTCGGCGTGGGCTTGTTCCTTCGGACGTTCAACCCCGTCAACCATGATGACGTTTGGATCATCAGCGTTCATGGCATCGATTGCCGCAATGGCTAGGTCGAACCGGGCATCAGTCATTTAGGCGCCAGTTTGGTCACCCGATGGCCTCAGGTCGATCCGAAGAATCAAAATGCCGTCGTCGATAGAGGCTTCCGCATCGCCAATCATCGCGAAATCTTGGTAATCGACCTGTGCCTGCTTGATGAAGCGTGTCCGTTCCTCGCCACCGATTGGCGGGAGCGTTCGGCTCTTTACCGCGTTGGCGCGGTCTTTGAATCGTGCCACCATCGCCGCAAGATCAAGTTGGTCATCCATTGTGGCCACCGTAGTCATTGTCAGAAGCCGATGACTCACTGACCTGACTTTCAAGATCTTCGAGGGTGACAATTTCTAGGCCAGCCGGTTCAATCTCAACGGGAGCAACAACAACCGGACCGCTAGCGGTGGGGACAACGGGCGCCGGTACCGGAGCGACAACTACCGGAGCGACAACTACCGG
>JBAXIB010000006.1:0-128630 GCA_037138595.1 Actinomycetes bacterium
CATCAGCATCGGTCACGCCACGAACCATCCCCGGAGCACCAACCGGCGTCACCGCAACCGTCGCCAACGCGTCATCCGTCGTCTCATGGACCGCACCGGCATCGAACGGTGGATCAACCATCACTGGTTACACCATCACCTCAAACCCCGGCGCGTTGACTTGCACCACCACCACGCTGACCTGCACTGTCAGCGGCCTCACCAACGGCACCGCCTACACCTTCACCGCCATCGCCACCAACGCCGCCGGACCATCAGCAAGCTCAACCCCATCAGCATCGGTCACGCCACGAACCATCCCCGGAGCACCAACCGGCGTCACCGCGCTCGCGTCTTCGACATCCGCAGTCATCACCTGGGTCGCTCCGGCATCGAACGGTGGATCAACCATCACCGGTTACACCATCACCTCAAACCCCGGCGCACGCACCTGCACCGCCACTACCGCACTGACCTGCACTGTCAGCGGCCTCACCAACGGCACCGCCTACACCTACTCGGCAACGGCAAGAAACGCTGCGGGCACATCAAGCAGTTCAGTCTCGTCGCCTCCGTCCGGTTCGGCGACTGACACAACGACCGCGAACTTTGCGGCCGGAACGCTCGGCGCGGCGATTTATGGCGCCGAGACTGCCGACGGCGAAATCAGCCTCGTACCTGCTTCGGGAACCGAATTCGGCGGAACCGCACTACCTACAACATGGAGTGCCGCGGTTCTCGCTAAGGGCGGAACGACGACGGTCAGTGGTGGCCAAGCAGTGCTCAACGGCACGCGGATCCGCACAACGGGCACGTTCAGCTCGTTGCGATCGGTTGAGTTCGCGGCGACCTTCAGCGGTGCGGCAAACCAGGACATCGGATTCGGAGCTGATGGCACCACGGCTCCTTGGGCGATGTTCACGACCCAAACCAGTGGATCACTTGCCGCTCGAACCAGCAACGGCACAACGAATCTCACCACAGCCATTGCCGGCAGTTGGTATACAGGTCCGCACCGATTCCGTATCGATTGGAACGCCAGCAACGTGGTGTATTCAATCGACGGCGTCGTAGTGGTTACCCACGCCGCGACGCTCACGACGGCAATGCCATTTTTCGCACGGGATGCGGCTGCGACCGCCGGCACGGTCGCCTTGAACTGGACCAGGGTTTCTCCTTACGGGTCAACCGGTGTGTTCACATCCCGGGTGCTCGACGCTGGCATAGACGCCGTCTGGCGTTCCTCCACATTCACCGGTGCGCTGCCTGCGGGTACAACCCGAACCATTCGCGTCCGTTCCGGATCAACTGCAATCCCTGGTGGATCGTGGACCGCGTGGGCGACCATCGCTACATCGGGATCATTGTTCAACCAACCGGGCCGCTATTTACAATATGACGTCACGTTCGCAACAACGAAGGTGTCAGATACACCCACGCTCGACTCCATCGCGTTTAGCTTCGGTTGATCGTCGGCGGACTCGACGGATGTCGGGGGGGCTGGATCCTCGCAACGTTGACATGGGAATCAGAACGCGACGATCAAGTGAGCACGGGCGCGATTCGTAGTGACGTCGCCGTAGACAAACTGTCGACATTTGCCGAAGCAATCGCGTTGGTCAGAAGCGGCGCGCTCTTAGCACTCGGAGTCGATATGCCTATCGGCCTGCCGGATTCTGGGCAACGAGAAGCCGACCGCGCCGCTCGACGACGCCTCGGTCGCCGTCGATCATCGGTTTTTCCGACTCCGGTTCGATCCACGTTGCAATCCGTCGATTACGCCGATGCGCTTGCTCGGTCGCGAGCGATCGACGGTCGAGGCTTATCGAAACAGGCATTTAACCTGTTGCCGAGAATCATCGAAGTCGACGAACTCATGACCCCTGCGCTGCAATCGAAGGTTTTTGAGTGCCACCCCGAAACCTGTTTCGCCACACTCGCCGGCCATTCACTCACTACCGTCAAACGTCACGCTGACGGGCTCGCCGAACGCAATGCGCTGCTGTCGAGCGTGCTGGGTGATGTCACCACGTTTTCGAACCATCCGCCCACCGGATCGAAACCTGACGACGTACTCGACGCGCTGGTGATCGCGACTGTGGCGAAGCGATTTCTCGCAGGCAACGTGGAACGCCTGGGCGACGGCTCGATCGACCGGAGAGGCTTGCGCATGGAGATCGTGGTGTGACCCGTCCCTGCGATAGTGGCACCGCCAAGCCACACGTTAGGTATTCCATGACAAGATCACGGCAGCGCTCAAGGAAAGGTGCCGCCTGATGCAACGCTTGACTGGTCTTGACGACGGGTTCTTGTGGATGGAAACCCCGACGTCGTGCATGCACGTGGCCAGCGTTATCGTGGTCGATGGATCGGCCTCTGATGGTCCCGTCACGTTTGAACGCATTCGATCGTTGTATGCATCACGGCTGGACTTTGCTCCACCGTTTCGTCGGCGACTCGTGACGGTCCCATTCGGACTGCACCATCCACTGTGGATCGAAGATCCCGACTTTGATCTCGACTGGCATCTTCGTCACATCTCTTTGCCCGAAGGTCATGGCGCGTTACATGACCTCACGGCGCTGGCCGCCAACCTTGCCGCCATTCCGCTTGACCGCACGCGGCCGCTGTGGGAGATGTGGTACATCGACGGACTTAACGAAGGACATGTCGCGATGTTGACCAAGGTTCACCACGCCGCCATCGACGGCGCATCAGGTGAAGAACTCATGGTCGCGATTCTTGACCTCGAACCTGACCCCGAACCACGGCCCGAACCGGCGATCGAGTGGAAGCCCGACCCATTCCCTACCGACACTGAGATGTTGAGTCACGCTGCGATATCGCTCGCTCAACAACCCGTGAAAGCGATCGAAACAATCAAGCGATCAGTTGAGATCGCGCTTCGGGTGCGAGCACAAAACAACGACGATTCATTTGCCGCGCCGCCACTGCCATTTAGTGCGCCAGCGACCTCAATCAACGGGCCGCTTACCGCCAATCGGTCACTTGCTGCTTCTTCGCTTTCTCTGCCAGAAATCAAAGCAGTCAAGAACGTTTTTGGCTGCACCGTCAACGACGTCGTGCTCACACTTTGCGCGGGTGCCCTTCGCCAATACTTCGATTCGATTGACGAACTCCCTGAATCAGCGGTCGTGGCGATGATCCCCATCTCGGTGCGCAGCGATGACCAGAAAGGCACGCACGGCAATCAGGTCTCGATGATGCTGACGTCGCTTGCCACCGACCTTGATGACCCCGTCGATCGCCTACAACATATTCATACAAATATGAAAGCAGCCAAGGTCCAACAGAACGCAATCGGCGCCGACATCTTGCAGGAGTGGGCCGATTTTGCCTCGCCGGCGATCTTTGGTCGCGCGGCAAGGTTGTATTCCAACAGCAATTCGGCTCGACATCGACCCATGTTCAATGTCGTCATTTCGAATGTTCCCGGTCCGCCGTTCCCGCTGTATGTGGCCGGATCTGAGGTACTCAACACCTATCCAATGGGTCCGATCTTCGAAGGATTTGGCCTCAATATCACCTTGATGAGCTATCGCGACCGAGTCGACTTTGGGCTACTGGCGTGTCCGGATCTAGTGCCTGATGTCTGGCGCATTGCTGACAGCCTGCAACATGCATTGCAGGAACTTCGACAAGCAGCCCTCGCGGCGGAGCAACGTTAAGGCCAATGCATTCGATGCCTGCTCATAAATTCGGCGAATGAGTTTCACGCCAAGAATCAGTTCGCGGCGAAGGTTCTGCGCATGACCCAGTCAGCGTTCATCCGCACGCCTATTAGCCACACCAGCCCGCCACATCGCGTGAGTGTTGTGATCCCGGTACTGAATGGGGCTGACGTCATCAGCGAGCAATTAGAAGCATTGACCGTTCAGCACTATGACGGTGAGTGGGAAGTCGTTGTCGCAGACAACGGCTCCACCGACAACCTCGCCGAAGTCGTCGCTCGATTCGATCAACGCTTACCCGGCCTACGCATTATCGATGCATCAGCAATGCCCGGCGTGGGACCCGCTCGCAACCTTGGCGTGCTCGCCGCATCGGGAGACGCCGCGCTATTTTGCGACGCCGACGACGTGTGCAGTCCGTTGTGGGTTGCCTCGATGGCCAATGCGCTCGCCACCAGCCCGGTTGTTGGCGGTCCAAATATGATCGAAAACCGCGACGGCACCACGATCGAGGCCAACGTGGATCTCCCGACCGAAAAATCTACCGGCGTCATGTTTGCGATCGGCGGCAATTTTGGGATTTGGATCGACGTGTTGGACGAGCTCGGCGGGTTCGACCATTCCTACCCGTCAACTAAGGGAGATGACGTTGCATTGTGCATGTCTGCTTGGGAACACGGCTACGCAACGACATTCGCTCCCGGCGCGTTAATCGTGAAGCGACCAAGGGGCACAACCCGTGCCCTATTTCAACAGTTTCGGGGCTATGGGTCCGGATCAATGTTCAATGCGTACCGATTTCGTGATCGCTTCGACACGAGGGGAATGTTTCCGGCAATGTTCACCATTGCTGCACGAATGTTCGTCTGGGAGCTACGGGTATTGGCGTGGATGTTCGTTCATCTGGCCGCAATCACCACCGGAAATGGACGCCGCCGATGGGTCAGATGGTTCGGGCGGCAGACTGGCATGATCGAAGGACTCATCATCTATCGCAAGGTCGACGTGTTACCTCGACCGGTTGCGGCACAGACGTTTCCTCGACAACCGCGCTAGGCGCCGGTGTGTCACATCCCCCGCGTAAGGTGCGGGCTATGCAACGAGATGACCACCGAGCAGTGCAAGAGGCTCGCGACAGCGAACCCAAGCTGTACGGCCTCGATATCGAAACCGACACCACCAGCGACGGCCTTGATCCAAGTATTGGTGGCGTCATCGCGGTCGCGGTCTCGGTTGGCGATGACGTCGCCATTTTTGACGACGCCGATGAAGCGTCGTTGCTAACCCAACTCGATGCATTCCTCAAAGCACTCCCCGCCGGCGTGCTCGTCACCTGGAACGGCGCCCGATTCGACTTGCCCTACCTTGCGACTCGAGCCGACATTGTTGGCGTCACCCTCGGCCTTCACCTTGAGCTTGGCGTGGTTTTCGAGGGTTTGCACGAACCGCTGCCCGGCCATGCGGGTGCGTATCGTGCATCATGGTTTCAGCACGACCATCTCGATGCGTACCTGGTCTACCGGGCCGATGTCGGGCCCGCGCTCGGCCTGTCATGTCGGCTCAAGACCCTCGCGTCGCTTGTCGGCCTTGAACCCGTTGAGGTCGACGCCGGCCGGGTCCATGAACTCACTGCCGCCGAACTCTCGGCCTATGTCGGCAGCGATGCTCGATGCACCGCGGAGCTAGCAAGGCGACGTTGGGTGACGGCGCGGCGATGGGTTGATGCGCTTGAGAATCGACCGAGTTTGAGCGCTCCAGCAATAGTTGCCAGTTCGGTCACCGGAGACGCCTCAGACCATGTCGTCGAGTTTTCACACGCCGAAGTCCTACGATGAGCGCCGTGCCGAAGCCACAGCCCCGCCGCAGGCCAACTTCAACGTCAGATTTCGGCGTCGGTCGCCGAGAAGGTCACAACGCATCAGCATTTTATGAGCGGTTTTCGCCACCGAACATCTCGCACGACGATGTCATCAACCCATTTGGCATTCGAGACGAGATTTGGTGCCTCGATTCGCGGTTGATGGACGAAGGAAACGAGCGGATCAAGCCAAACTCTGTTGCACTCGTTGTTACGTCCCCTCCGTATTTTGCGGGGAAAGCCTACGAGACCGAACTCTCGCGAGACGAAATTCCATCGTCCTATCTCGACTACCTCGAGATGCTGCGGCAAGTCTTCGCGAAATGCGTTGAAAAACTCGAACCAGGTGGCCGGATCGCGGTCAACGTTGCAAATCTTGGACGCAAGCCGTACCGATCACTTGCTGCGGACGTCATCGCGATCCTGCAAGACGATCTCGGTCTGTTGCTTCGCGGCGAAATTATCTGGCGCAAAGCGGGCGGATCATCTGGCAGCTGTGCATGGGGTTCCTATCAGAGCGCATCCAACCCGGTGCTTCGTGACCTCACCGAACGGGTCGTCATCGCGTCTAAGGGTCGGTTCGATCGCGCCGGTACCCGCAAGCAGCGACTTGCCGCCGGTCAGCCGTCGAGCGACACCATTTATCGAGACGATTTCATGGACTGGACCACCGATGTCTGGGACATCGCCACCGAAAGCGCGACCAGGGTGGGCCACCCGGCGCCGTTCCCCGTCGAGCTGCCCCAGCGATTGATCGAGCTCTATACCTACCGCGACGATCTGGTGCTTGATCCATTCATGGGTTCGGGCAGCACCGCAATAGCTGCCATTCGTACCGATCGTCACTACGTCGGCTTTGACCTCGACCCCACCTACGTCGACGCATCTCGTGTTCGAGCGGCGGCCGCACGAGACGACCGAGCCAACGAACTGCATGGGCCCGATGGTCGACCGTGGCGCGTCGTCGGTCCAACCCCCGAACAAGAACGTGTACTAGCCGACAGTTCAATGGGTGACCATGCTACAACGCCTTCGAATCCACCGGAGGATTCCACTCTCAGCACGGCGCTCGTCGATGGACCGATGGCCAAAGATGTCCTTCAGGCGTTACTCACCCAGTGCGGCTTTACCGTCACGACACCAACACGGCGCTCGGCTGGCATCAAAGCTGGTCCTGGCGTCGAGGTTCCGTTTCTTGTCCACGATCAAACCGGCGCCAGTTGGTGGGTCGACCTCTATGGGGCATTGACCAAAGGTAGCGACCGCGTCGGGCTTCGACGCGGCGAAACGTTCTGGCGCATGTTGGGGCGAGCCGCAGTTTTGCATCAGCTGGCAGATCCCAAGCAGCGTCGGCCCTACCTTGTTGCAACCACTGACCTGCCGGCTCGAGGTTCGAGCAACGCGGCTGCGCTTGCGGCGTTACGTGGTGCGGACCAACCGGTTTTCGACGCCGTCGAGTTTCTCACGAACGAAGGCCAAGCTCGCCTCGCTCACTATGGCGAGTTTGGCCCCGCCGACGGGCCGGTTGGCGAGTTGTTCCCGCGCACTACCAAGCACTCCAGCTAATTTCAGGCGGCATAAACCCATGGCCACCGACAAAACGCGTCTCACCGAGCTGGCCACAGCCGTCGGCCTCGTCTGGGACCCATCACTGCCTTGGCCCGAAGGCCTGAAATCACTCGAGGTCCCTGGAATCGATCCAACGATTTGGCACCCTGCCGTTTTGCCTGCCACCAACGTTGGTTCGCCGCAGCGTGAGTTGTTGATGCGAGCCCTCGAAAATGGTCGAGCATTCCGGCGCGAGGTACTCGATGGCCGGATGCCAAATCGCGTCGATTGGCAAGGTGGTACTCGTTCCGTCTGGACATCCGACATTCCGCGCGACCTCACCGTCGACGGCGTGTGGTTCATCCAAGCAAAATACGATTCGACCTGCGTACTCAATACCTCACCGGGATCGCTTGTCGACGAATTACTCGTCGACCAAAGCAACGAAACTCGACCGTCATGGTTCGAAGAAGTCGCGCTCGATCAACTGCAAGCGTTTTATCGCCGCATCGTCCAACTCGACTCATCGCTGCCGGCCGATGTTCGCCACCTTGAGCAGCAATCCAAAGCGCTCGTGAAGTCACTTCTTTCAAATCCTTCATTCGCGGGCCTAACCGATGATTCCTATCGCGATCTTTGCCGAGCGGTCTCACTCGAAACCACGCTCCGCTGGCGCCACCACCTCGAACACGCGACGGTCCCGCAACGAACTCAAATGTTGTTCCGAATGCTCCGCATCTCCGGCGGTCCGTACTGGTTGCTCGGCGTGAAAGGCCATGATCCAGTGAGGCTCCGGGTCGACGACACGCGAAGCTGGCGCCAACGGTTCGAGCTGAAATCGTTCCGGGTGCTCGATGCACACGCTGGACAACCACAAGTTGATTGGCGGGCTGAAATCGCCGACCGAAACTCTCGCCAACGCCACGTGGTCGACGGGTTCTGCGAAATTCGTTGGTCCCACGGCAAGCTGCAAGGCAACCCCGAGTGCAAAGTGCAGGTCACGACCCCACTGGCCGATATTCCCGGATATCAATCGATGTCGTAATCCGCGCTGGTGCAGACCAAGAGCGAGCCAACCATTGACCAAACAATTGTTCGATTGCTACGGTACCGATTGCTGAAATGCCAACGCAGTCCCGATTCCAACACCTCGCCGCGTGCACCGCATGCGTGCCATTGCAATTCGCTGCACGCTCGCGATTGATCAAGGTCGCCTGAAACTGGAGCCGACATTCGGCCACATCAGGAGACCACGTGATGGTGCATCGAACCGAGTTCGCGTCCGACCACATTCGACTCAACGCCGAAACATTGTTTTCGATCCTCGCCTCAGTTGAGGCCACCCATCGCCGGTTCGACGACGAGACTCCCCATCTGGCCGTCATCGTGCAACCGCAAATTTTCGGTGCAACCAATGTTGTGGTCAGCGTCACCGAGCTCACCGACGTCGTCGCCGCGCTTATCGACCGACGAGTCCCCGACGACTGCATCGCCTTCGGCGTCGTTTGCACAGGTCACGCACGCGCCGTTACCGAAATGAACGGCAGCTTCATACCGAACTTGGACGCTGTGCCAGAACCTATACGCATCGGTTTGCTGATCGACCGGTTTGGTGTCGTCGTGACCGGCATTCGCACCGCCAGAAACCCATTCGAACGAGTGACTGACACCGGGTTTCCGCCTGGTCGCATTCCCGATGCTTGCCAACGAGTGCTTGGTCTCGCAACACCGCATCCCCACGACCAGCCGTATGAGATGTGGTCGGCCTGCTGGCTGGAGGCGATTTTCGCGCATGCAGTTCGTAGCCCCGGCCAACTCACGTGGCCCGGCGTCGTTGGTCTCCATCCCGCCATCACCGAATTCGGCATCGATGCACGTATCCATTTCGATTATCTCGCCGACCAAGTTCTCGCCAAGATTCGATCCCTCACCAACATCGTTTCATGGCGCGATATTCGGTCATGGGTCGCACTTGGCCACCTGCGAAATCTTGAGATCACTCCTCAAGCAGCACGATGGATGGACGACGGCATGTTCAGTCGAGAAGTTATGGGTCGATACGCGACCAACGAATCGGTCATGACTGAACTAGAACCGCTTATCGCTCCACGCATACTGCATGCGCTCGAAAGTGCAATTGGCTATTGAACGACACCACCGACGAGATCGGACAAACTACGATGACCTGATCCCGACGCACTCGAGTCGGGGCCGACTCGGCACACCTCACGGAGACTCCATGCGTACTTCAACCACCAAAGTTCTTGCCGTCTTAACAGTCATCCTGGCGTTCGCCGCAGCATGCGGCAACCAGAGTAAAAGCGAAAATACCTCAACAACCATGGCAAACGGCGGCAGCAGTTCGCTCTATGCCATGTTGCCGGACAAGATCAAAGAAGCCGGATCGATCACCATTGGCACCGATGCAACGTATTCGCCTGACGAGTTCGTCGGCGAGGACGGCACAACGCTGCAAGGCATGGACATCGACATGGGCCGGGCAATCGGCGAAGCTCTCGGGATCAAAGTCAACTTTAAAAATGCTCCCTACGCTGAGCTAGTGCAGGGACTGGGTTCGACCTACGACATCGCCATTTCATCGCTTCCCGACGAAGTAGCCACTGAACAGGCCGCTGACTTCGTCACCTATTACAACGCGGGTTTCTCGCTTGTGGTGATGAAAGGCCAAAACCAAGATCTCACTTCACTCTCGGCCCTGTGCGGAAAAACCGTTGGTGTTATCGAGGGGTCGACGGAGTTCAATTCGATCACCGACCAATCCACCGCCTGCACCACCAGTGGCCAGGCCGCTATCACCATCAAGGCCTACCCCGATGAGAGTACGGTGATCGCAGCAGTCACCAATGGCGAGGTTCCAGTCATCGCGCTGGCGTCGCCCGTGGCCGGATTTCAAATTCAAAAATCGGGTGGCAACCTCGCAACAATCGGCGACCTCTATAACGCCGGCCCATATGGCATTGCCGTGTCGAAAGATGGCGCATATGCGGGAATGACCGATGCGCTTGTCGGGGCGCTCAACCAACTCCACGGCAGCGGTAAATACCTCAGCGTGCTCACCTACTGGGGCGTGCAAGTTGGCGCGATCGACCAGTTCCTCATCAACGGGGCGATTTTCTAAGTTACCCTCGATCTATCCAACTGATCGGCTCGGCCTTATGAGCAATGTCGTGTTCGAGGAAATCACCAAACGGTTCGACGATGTCATCGCCGTCGATCAGTTAACCCTCGAAGTCCAAGATGGCGAGTTCTTGGTATTGCTCGGTCCATCGGGATGCGGCAAAACGACAGCATTGCGCATGGTTGCCGGGCTCGACACCATCTCATCGGGAACACTTCGCATCGGCGACCGCGTCGTCAACGACATCGAAGCCAAAGATCGTGATGTTTCGATGGTATTCCAGAGCTATGCGCTGTATCCCCATATGACGGTCGCGAAGAACATCGAATCGCCGTTAATCGCCAGAAAAGTATCGGTTGCCAACGAATCCGAACCCCGCAAGCTAACCAAAGCCGAACGTGATTTACAGGTCGCGGATGCCGCACAAACCTTAGGCCTGACTGATTTATTGAATCGCAAGCCGGCGGCGTTGTCGGGCGGGCAACGCCAACGCGTCGCGCTGGCTCGAGCAATCGTCAGTCGGCCAAAAGCCTTCCTTATGGATGAGCCCCTCTCGAACCTCGATGCCAAACTCCGGGCCCAGACCCGAGTTGAACTCGTCGACCTGCAGCGCCGCCTCAACGCGACGTTCCTTTACGTCACCCACGATCAAGTCGAAGCTATGACCATGGCAACCCGAATCGCCATCATGAATGACGGACGTCTCCAACAAGTTGGTCCACCGCAAGCAGTTTATGAACGACCACAGAACCTATTCGTAGCCAGATTCATCGGGAGTCCCCCGATGAACACCATCGCCGGCACCATTGCGATTGACAACGACGCTGTCTCAGTCACGGTCGGTAGCGGTCGAATCCCTGTCAGCCAACTCGCCGCCGGCGAACCAACGCAACTCAAGCTGCTCGATGGCGCATCAGTCATCGTTGGAGTGCGCCCCGAACACCTTTCCATCGAATCGAGCGGGACCGTCGCCGCAACCATCAAGGCGGTCGAGTGGCTCGGTCATGAGCGACACGTGATCTGCGATGTGGCTGGCACCTCATTGATCGTGCGCCAGCCATCTGAAGGACTGCCACCAGCAATTGGTTCGCCGGTCCAACTCGCCGCGCTCGGCGACGAGATTCATCTGTTTGATCCGGGCTCAACCGAGCGGATCAATTGACCACCCCGTTATCTGAGGGCGCCGGTGTTGTCCTCGGCGAGGCAACCGAGCCCATATCTCGGGGCCAGAGATCGCGTCGCTCAAGCCCGAAATACTCCCTGAAGGAATGTGCACTCGCCGCAGCGTTTTTGCTTCCCTCATTGGTGATCTTCGTCACCTTCTTCTTTTATCCGCTCTATCGACTCGTCTACCTCGGACTCCACCAACAGAATCGATTCGGCACCGCCGAGCGATACGTCGGTCCGAGTCAGTTCACCAGCGTGCTCGGCGGGAGTGATTTCCGAGAGGGGCTGCTGACCTCGGGCCGCTACGTCCTGCTCACGGTGCCGATCGGGTTAGTGCTTGGCGTCATGTTGGCTGTCGCCGCCAACCGCCGACTCCGAGGAATCAAAGTTTTTCAAACCATCTTCGCGAGCACTGTTGCCACATCAGTGGCAGTGGCATCGGTCGTGTTTTTCGTCTTGATAAATCCGCAGGTTGGCTATTTCAAAGATGTCGGGTTCTTGAGCCTGAACAATCCGGCCACCGCCTTACGCGGTGTTGCATTGTCCTCGGTGTGGCAAAACTTAGGGCTCACCTTCATCATCGTCCTTGCTGGACTTCAAGCGGTGCCCGATGAGCTCTACGAAGCCGCCACCCTTGATGGCTACGGGCCGATCCGCCGGTTTTTCAAAATCACGCTCCCCCTCATTTCTCCCACCATGATGTTCCTCGTAGTGGTGTTAGTGGTGTTCGCGTTCCAAGCCTTTGCCCAGATCGACATCCTCACTGGTGGCGGCCCGGCTGGCTCAACCCAAACACTCGTATGGAAAATCTTCAATAGCCAACAGCCGCTCGACCAGGGAACCGGTGCGGTCATGGCAATCGGGCTTTTCGCGATCACGCTTGTGGTGACGGCAGTCCAATTCGGCATCCTCAATCGGCGGGTGCACTATGGCCGCTGACCTCAATCAACCACAATGGAAAAAGACCGCGTGGTACATCGGTCTCTCGCTCCTATCCATCGTCGTCCTGTTTCCGGTGTACATGGCGTTGGTGCGAGCGCTTTCGCGCCCCGTGTCCTATATCAAGGCAGGCCAACCGCTCTATCCAGTTGACATCGAATGGGGCATTTTTGCTCGCGCGTGGTCACTTGGTGATCTCGGCGCAAAGATGAGCGTGAGCGTTGTAATGACCGTTGTGATCGTCCTCGCACAACTGCTGACCGCGCTCCTCGCAGCGTACGCATTTACCTTTTTGCGCTTTCCATTTCGTCGCCTGTTGTTTGCACTATTCATCGCCACGCTTATGTTGCCAATCGAGGTCACCCTCATCCCAAATGTGCAAACGATTCGCGATCTTCATTGGCTGAACTCCTATCCCGGCCTGGTGGGACCGTTCTTAGCCACTGCGTTTGGCACCTTTCTCATTCGGCAGGGATTCTCCGGAATCCCACGTGATCTACGCGATGCGTCACAACTAGATGGCTTTGGTCATCTAGCCTTTCTTCGCCGGGTCGCAGTTCCGGTTACCCGACCAGTCATTGCGTCGTTCGCCGTCATTGCCTTTCTCGGAGCGTGGAACCAATACACGTGGCCTCGTGCGGTAATCACCGAAGGACGGTGGGAAACGATCCAAATTGGCCTCAAGTCACTCTCAGCCGCCAAGGTAGAGGAAAGCAACATCGGGCTTGCTGCGGCGCTATTGGCCGCGGTTCCCATTTTGCTCCTGCTGATTTTTCTGCAACGTCAACTCATCCGCGGGCTCACCGCTGGTGCCGTCAAAGGCTGATAATCGCCTCGTACCACCCGGAGGTCCCCATGAATGTTGCTCCCACAAAGTTCCGCCGCATTCTTCTCATCGCCATGGTGGGAATGTTCTCGGTGATGGCCGCTGCATGCGGTGGCACGTCGAGATCCAACAGCGCGGCGCAAACACCAGCGGGAGGAACATCAGCGGCGGCGAACCTACCGCCATGTCCACTCGATGCCCTCGACCAAGCAACCCAGCCCGTCGAAGTCGTGTTGTGGCACGCACAAACGGCCAAGACAAAAGACACACTCGAATCACAGGTAGCCAAGTACAACGCATCACAGACACGCGTCAAGGTTCGAGTCGAGGCACAAGGTTCTTACGAAGAACTGTCAAAGAAATACCAATCAGGTATCCCGTCCAAAGATCTCCCCGGTATTGCGCTCATGGAGGACCTCAATATCCAAAGCCTTGCTGACTCCGGAACGATTTTACCGGCGCAGTCGTGCATCAACGCCGCGGGCACCGACATGAGCGATTTTCTTTCGACCGCCACTGCGGCCTACACGGTAAAGGGAGCGGTGTACCCGGCATCGGTCAACCTTTCAACTCCGCTGATTTACATCAATCGAAATCATTTCCGGAAAGCGGGCTTAAACCCCGATCAAACACCCAAAACACTCGACGAGATTCGGCAATTTGCCCAGAAGATCAAAGACGCTGGCATCGTCACCAAACCGGTGGCATTGAGTTTGCAGCCGTGGTTTATCGAATCGTGGTTGACCGGCGAACATGCTCCGGCCGTCGACAATGACAACGGTCGAGGTTCCAACATGACCACCGCTGCCGCCTTCGACGACCCCCAGACCTTGCAGTTATTCACGTGGATTCGCGATATGTACAACGACGGCCTCCTCGACCCGATCCCTGATACCAGCGGCAGCATCAACGACTACTTGGCCATGGCCCAACAACAAGCGTCGATGATCATTGAGACTTCAACGGCGGCAACGTCGGTCGAAGCGTTCCTCGGCGGCAACCTTGACCCATCCACATTGCAAGGCGGGACCAACGTCGGAAACATCGACACCGCCAGCCTTGACATCGGCGCTGGACCACTGCCCGGAGTCTCCGAACCAGGCAAGGTGCAGGTAGGTGGCGGCGCGTGGTACATCACTAATACCACTGCACCGGCGGTGCAAGCCGCGGCCTGGGACTTCATCACCTGGTGGAACAAACTCGACCAACAAGTCACGTGGAACCTCGAAGGTTCATATTTGCCTTATCGCATTTCCGCCGCGAAAGATGCTCGGGTGATCGATCGTTGGACAAATACATTGGCTGGTCGATGGCTCGCTATTTCCTACCGCCAAGCAACCGACGGCATCGATCCCGCGTTCCCAGGCCCACTCATCGGGCCCTATGACGCGTTCCGAAACTCGATTCGTTCTGGGCTCGACAGTGTGATGTTCAAAGGCACCGATCCTGCCAGCGCAGTTTCCAAAGCGGCCACGGAAACCACCGACGCGATAGTCCGATACAACAAAGACAACTTCTGAGCTTGCACCAATGACCTCTGCCTCATTGCCCGTTAGGTTCAGGTCAGCATCAGCGATTGCCGTTTTCGTGTCCGCGGCATTGTTGGCATCAGCATGCGGAGGGTCACCACCAAACCATCAATCGGCTACCGCTGACGTCACCGCCATTGCCGCGCTCCCAGCCTGTCCAGTGGGCGCGCTCGACAACGTAACGACACCGGTCACGGTCACGCTCTGGCACTTTCTGAGCGGCAAGACCGGCGACACCCTCAAGGCACTAGCGGCGAGTTACAACGCGTCGCAATCAAAGGTTCGGGTTCAGGTCGAAAGTCAGGGCACATCAAACGACGAACTGTTCAAGAAGTACCAAGCTGGGATCAAAAATAACGACCTTCCCGGAATCGCAGTCATGGACGACACCGTGACCCAACAACTCATTGACTCCAAAACACTGTTACCTGCGCAGTCATGTATCAACGCAGATAACTATGACATGAGCGATTTTCTCAAAACCGGCAAGGACTATTACACCGTCGATGGGGTGCTCTGGCCCGCATCGCTGAACCTGTCGGGCGCGTTGCTGTATTACAACAAAGGTCACTTTCGCAAAGCAGGAATGGACCCCGAACGGGCGCCACAAACCCTCGGCGAAATTCGTGAGTACGCCCAAAGGATTAAGGATGCTGGCGTCGTCGCCCAGCCTGTGGCGCTCAAAGTCAACTCGCCAATGCTCGAAATGTGGTTGACCGGCGCCGGTGAAGCATTGGTCAACAACGCCGACGGCCGCGGCAGTGATTCGACCGATCAATCAACCTATGACAATCCCACCACGGTTGCGCTGTATGCGTGGATCAGCGACATGAACCGCGACGGCTTGCTGCAAGTGATCCCCGATACCCCTGGACAGATCAATCAGTACCTCGCAATGGCCCAAGGCACCGCTTCGATGACGATTGAGACGTCGACGGCGGCGACGTCAGTCGAGGCATTTCTCGGTGGCACACTCGATACCAGCAGCGTGGCGGGAGGAAACGGACTCAGCGGCGTCGACCCGAATGCGCTTGACCTCGGTGCGGCACAGGTGCCGGGAATCAATGCGCCGGGCTGCCTGCAGATGGGCGGCGGTGCCTGGTACATGATGAACACCACTTCGCCTGAGGTTCAGGCGGGTGCCTGGGACTTTATGAAGTATTTCAACTCGCTCGAGTCTCAAGTCACCTGGAATATCAATGCGTCCTACCTGCCGTATCGCACGTCTGCGACCAAAGACCCTGCCGTTATCAAAGCTTGGACAACGACCTTGTCGGGTCGCTGGCTGGCAATCGCTTATGACGAATTGATCTATGGAGTCGATCCCGCGTTGCCAGGTCCGCTGATCGGGCCGTACGAACAATTCCGCAGCGCAGTTCGCAAGTCGATCGATGACATGGTATTCAAGTCATCGACTCCGGATGATTCGGTTAAGCAGGCGGCGGCTGAAACAACCGCTGCGCTCGACCAATACAACCGCGAAAACTTCTGAGTCGTGCGCAATTCATCACCCGGAAACGGCCCGACGCCATGAAGGATTCACGTCCGATGACGCGAAGAAGCTGGACCACTGCGACCGCTGTGGGTATCGCGATGATGCTCGCGGCGGTGTCGACGAGCTGCGCCAGCAACTCATCAAGCGATGTTCAGCCAACCGAATCCAACACGGTTGAATCGGTTCCGCTGCCAATTGACTCGAAGTGTCCCGAACATGTGCTCGACGATTTGGCGACGCCGGTCGCCATTACCGCTTGGGCCGCGCTTGCCGGCGATGCACGCTCCGCGCTCGATCTCGTCGTGGCGCGCTACAACGCATCCCAAACCAAAGTGCGAGTCACCATCACGTCGGCTCCAGTCGATCCACCAACGCAACGTGCGATTTACGCGGTCGCTGCAGAGTCCGGACAACTTCCTGCACTCATTGCAGTCGATACTTCCTTGAGTCAGTTCTTGATTGGCACGTCAACGGTGGCCGCCGCGTCAGACTGCCACCGCAGTGACGGGCTGGCCGTCGTTTCGCTTCCCGTTGTGCGCAACGCCACCACCGTCGGTGACACGCACTGGGCCGGATCAGCTAATCCTGAAACCGATGTGTTGTTTTATCGCCGGGATGCATTTTCCGCCGCCGGACTCGACCCTGATTCGCCGCCTCGCACCCTGGCTGAGCTTCAGCAAGCGGCCGAGAAACTCAAAGCTGCAGGCGCTACCACTGCTCCAATCGTGCTAGCGGGAACAGCTTCGCTTATCGAAAACTGGCTCACCGGCGCCGGCGCGCAAATCGTTGACCAAAGCAATGGACATCTCAAACAAGCGACTCGGTCCACGTTCGATAATCCCCAAACGCTTGAGCTTTACCAGTGGATATCTCACATGGTCGAAGCGGGATTATTGGCTATCGAGCCAACCTCCACTGGTGATCAGCCTGCGTCGTCACCGGAAACCCGTTTGCAATCCGCGTCGATGACGGTCGCGCCGTCAACGCTAATCGGGCCACTTTCGTCATCAACGACATCAGCCATGGCCGACCTCGACGTCAGTCCATTTCCGGGGATGCAAGCAGCCGGAAAAGGTGCCGTCGGCGGCCTGGCGTGGTTCCCGACGACGACGGGTTTAGCTGCGGTGCAGGCCGCGTCATGGGATTTCTTGAACTATCTCAATCTTCCCGAAAGTCAAGTAACCATCAACATCATCAGTTCGTACCTTCCGAACAACATCCGCGCCACTGATGATCGGGTACTCGAGGCGATGTGGGCCGATACCCGCCGCGGCCGGTGGCTCGACACCGCATACACCCAGCTCACCAATCTCGACCCGGCGATACCCGGTCCGATGATTGGCCCCGATGATCAAGTCCGGGCGGCGATCCGCACCTCATTGCAAGCCTTGATCGCGGGCACCGCGGCCACCGACGTCATCGCCGCCGCGAACCTCGCAATCGACCAAGCGGTGAAAGCCGCCCCAGTCGCGAAGAACTAACGAATTACCCACGACAACTGTCGGGTCAATGGTCTCGAAGTTCGTCGCACGGTTAGCAGCACATTTGTTGGCGAGGGTATTGACGTTCAACGCGGTCGCTGGCACGATTGTCTCTCACATCGCGTATCGGCAAGCGGCTAGTACCTCGCCTCGATGCCGATGTTTGCCAGTCCGCCTGGCCTCATCCGACATCGTCGAGAGGCCCGCCCATGGCCCATTTTTGGTCGCCGAAATCGTTTCATCAATCATCCGTTGCCAATCGCCGTGTTCAATCACGCGTTCGCCACCACGGCGTTGGAGTCGCCATGGCACTGCTGATTTCGCTCATTGCTCTCGGCGTGGGGGCAATGGCGACTTCAGTGGCTCGAGCCGCAGTCACCCCTCGAGTTGGGTTCCGCGCGACCGTCCTGGGCTGGAGCAGTTGGTACGGAAGCTATGACCTCGGGTTAGCCGGCGTCGGTTGGTGCATCGATCACGGCCTACACGCGCCTGATCCGGCCTTCCGATACCTACCGGCGGTTCCTTCAGATCTCAGCGACGACCAACGCGCCGCTATGGCATGGGCCGTAACCGCTCATGTCAATGCCGACGATCCCATTGAGTCCGCAGCGGTGATGTTGGTCCTGCATGACCTACGCGGCGCCTCATATCCGCTGCGCCGCCTCGACGTTGACACCCTCACACCAAACGTGCTGTCCGAATTTGGCGGCCACGAGAACGACATCATCACCACGGCCCGCGCCCGAAAGGCCGAAGCGCTGGCTCACCAACATCTGCGTGCACCATTTTCTGTCCGCATCGACGTATCACCTCCCGTTGGCGGATCAGGCCAACTCACCGGCACCGTCGTCGATGCGACAGGAACTCCCGTCGAAGGAGCCGGACTGTCCATGGAGGCAACCGGCGTGTCCCTCAGCCCTGCCACATCGGTCGCAACTCGAGCAGACGGATCCTTGAGTCGGAGTTACAGCAATCTTGACTCGGTCCAGGGCGCGTCATTTCGAGCGCACGCCATCGTTCCCGACCCTGCGCTAGCCGTCTTGGCATCATCGACGATGCGCGCCCAACGAGTCGCCCACGCGGGATGGATCGTGCTCGACGCCACCCGAGCAATCAGCGCACCGACAACGACGACCACGGCCCCGATAACAACAAGTTCCACGACTACAAGCTCTATCCCGCCAACAACGAGCACAACCAGCAGCACCATCCCGCCAACAACCAGCACGACGAGCACGACGAGCAACACCTCAACCACGGTCGCCGCCCCGACCAGCACAACGATGGTTGCCGAACCGACCCGACTCCCGAGCACCACCACGAGTGAATCGCCGAGTGCGGTCGTCGCTGGGGTCACGCGTCTGCCGGTCACCGGCGGGCGAACAACGATCTGGGCGATGAGTGGGTTCGCGCTCATCCTGATTGGTGCAGGAGCAATTGCGATTGCCAGACGTCGAGTGTCCTGATGGTGCAGTTAGCCCAAACGTTGGCGCGGGCCGAAAGCATTTTCGGGAAACGGCACCTCCGGCGCCGCCAGCATCATCACGTGAAATCCGCTCGACGCCGCCCGAAACTCCGTCACCAATAGCAACGCGGCGGCCAACGCGTGCGCCGGAGTAATTGCACCTTCATCGAATCGACCAGGGACCAACCGGTCCAACGCGTCAGCCGAGGTGAGGTCAATCGGTGGAACTTCGAGCGCACCTTGCGGGCCGCCGAAGCGAACTCGCAGACCATGTGCCCGAGCGAGACGTCCGACCTCGCCGAAGTCCACATCCCAGGTTAGATCCGACAAGCCAGGTGACCGATAGGGATCACTTCCGTGCACTTGATCAGTGCCGTATACCCGCAGCCGCGGCTCATCGGTGTCGATTCCATCGATCGTCGAATCGCCATAGTCAATGATGATCGCCACGCCGAGACTGCCGGGGCGGCGTAATACTTCGGCCAGGCGAGCGATCGTCTCTGGAAGTGACGGCGCCCAATACAAATCAGCGGGCTCGTAGCCGGTATCGCGGATCTCGTCGACCATCGGCAATACCCGAGCCAAATATGGTTCGAGATCGGGCGGGAGCGGCCCGGCATTGCCATCGAGATCAAACCATCCCCAAGAAATCGGCACTTCGAGCTCGCGACGGCCATCGGGGGTGTCAAGCACGTGAACCCGAACGACTTCGCCCTCACGGGTCACTCGCAGGCATTCATGCGCGAGCGCATCTAGCAGTTCATTCGCCACGACAACGCCCCGAAACGGGCCATCCCACTCAAGAGCCGTCGCATCAATCGAATGCACTTCGGCTTGACCTGCTTCAACAAACTCGACCAACTCGTCGGTTTGGCGGGCACGCATCGCCGCACTTCGATCGCCAAGGACATAGCGAAGTCCATCCCGATAAGGCTCCCAAGTTTGCGCCTCCGGAGCCCAGACATATTCAAGAATGTCTCGAGCGAGGCGACCTTCACCGCCGCCGAGTTCCAACAACGTCAAAGGGTCGACATCATCAAGCGATCCAGCCCAGGTCCATTCATCGAAGATCGTGCGTATGGTCTCGGCAACCATCCAACCGAATAGTGGAGACATGCGCTGGGGATAGGTCCAGAAGTGGCCATCGAATCCAAACCGGACTTGGCCGGTGCTGTAATAACCCGACTCGGGGTCATACAGACAGTGATCGGCATAGGCCGCAAAACTTGGCGCGCCGATCACCTCGGTCGGATTAAGCGCTCGGCGCGGTTCCAACACCGGCGGCGCGTCAGGCGAGCCATCCCAAGCTTCGGTATAGACGCTGTCGGTATAGCGAACAGCGTCGCCATATGCGCCAAACCAACCCGCCTCAACTTTGCCACTCACGCCGCCCTCGCCCGGCGAGATTTCGGTGAACGTGAACCCTTCGACCGAGGGGTACTCCGCTGCAGCCGCGGTCACGAGAATCCGTTCGTGATCTTCGAGCGCGTCAGAATCAATCAACACGTCGAGGCGCCCATCGGCCATAGCCGACCGAATCTCAGGGTCACCCATGGCGTCGAGCGCTCGCAGAACGTCGCTTATTGCCATCCGAGGATCGTACCCACCGATAGCCGTCGCGAGGAATACACGAGCGCCATACCTCGTCACGACCAAGGCGAGGGGTGCTACAACGACATACAACGCCGACCAGAAAGTGAACTTGATGGCCACACGCCGAGCGATCCACGCCTTTGTGACTCCTGAGTCCCATGAGGCGCTTCACGCATCTGCGGGCGAATACGGCGTGTCGGTTTCCGCGTTGCTCGAAGCGATGGCACTCGATTGGGAACTTCGGCGCGGCGAATCGGCCTATGAGCTCGACGAAGTCGAAGCGCTCGCCGCTATCGCCCGGCAAGTCGATGCTCGACGCCGGCGACGCCGAAAAGATCCACCAGCAGCGTCGACTCCGTGAATGTCGCGCCTATGGCAGCGTTTCGAACGCGCCCGCTAATCGTTCAATGTCATCGGCGTTCGTCACATAGTGAGGTGAGACTCGCACCGAAGGCAACACCGGCCGAGCGGCACCATCAAGCGGCGCGCCAGTGGCCACATTGACCCACACATTGACCCCACACGTCGCCAAGTGCTCGCGAACTTCATCGGGTGATAATCGATCGTGGACAAACGAGATGATCCCGACGTCGTCAACTGACCCAACGAGTCGCAAGCCGCTCGTCGATTCGCACAGTTCCACGACTTCACCGCTACGAGCCGCGACCAACTTCGCGATGCGATCTAAACCAATCGCAAGTGCATAGCGAGCCGCAACGCCCATCCCGAGTCGAGCAGCAACACCGAATTCAAATGCATCAAATCGTCGCGCTCCAACCGCGAGTTCAAATGAATCCGGCTTCGACGGAAGAACGACACCCGACGACGGACTCAATGGAACAAGGCGTTCGGCGAGCGCTCGATCGATGTAAAGCGCTCCGGTGCCACGCGGCGCTCGCAAGAATTTTCGACCTGGCCCAAAGGCAACGTGACAACCGATTGCATGGACATCAATCGGCAAGTGACCCAGCGTCTGGGCAGCGTCAACGGCGAAAATCGCGTCGGTCCCGGCCAGTGCATTACCAATCGCTTCAAGGTCAGCACGCGAGCCCATGTGGGTCGGCATGTGAGTGATCGAAACCAACCGTGTGTTCGGCGTCACCATGTTTCCGATTCGTTCGATGTCAATCGTGCCGTCGGGCCTTGCCGGAGCCACATCGATCTGAACCCCCCGCGCCACACGGAGTCGATGCAATGTTGCATACACCGTCGCGTAGGTGAACTGATCAATCACGACCCGATCATCTGAAGTAAAGGAAAACGTCTCGGCGATTGACCACAGGGCAAGCTCCCAAGCACGACTGGCACTGTCCACGAGCGCGACTTCATCGCCGGAAACGTCGGGGCCAAACAGCGGCGCAATCGCCGCCGGAATAGTTTTGATCTCCTCGTCCACCTGCTGAGCCGCTTCATAGCCGCCGATCTGCGCTTCAAGATCAAGGTGTGCCCGCACCCGAGTTAGGACCGGCCTCGGAGTTAGCGACATTCCTGCGTGATTGAAGTGAACCCGAACCGACTCGAGATCGGCTCGCACGCGCGCCATGAGGTCCGAGGTGCTCTCGCCGTGGTCCGCGGAAGTATTCATCGCCTAAGTCAAGCCGCTCTCATTCGACCATGCGACCATGCGACCACTGAGCCCGCAAGTGCCGTGCTCGCCACCGCTACCCCACGGTCGTTGGCCAGCGCCACAATGACGCTGGCCGACCGTGAATGAGTACCCCGTACGGGATTTGAACCCGTGCTGCCGGCATGAGAAGCCGGATTCCTAGGCCGCTAGAAGAACGGGGCAGGGCAAGCGGCGACAGCATAGCGACTGGCCCCTGTGAGCCCAAAGGCCACCGATAATTGCATTGGCCTAGTCGTTGTCGAATTGGTCGATTTCGAACCAAACGATCTTGCCAGACTCGGTCGAATCAACCCCCCAGCGATCGACAATGGACGCGACAATGAGCATTCCGCGACCGTTTACCGCGTCGCCGGCTGGTTCGGAAAGTTTCGGCAAGCCCGGCGACGAATCACTGACCTCGACGCGCACGCGATGGTCGGAATAATCAATCACGAGCTCACCGGGAATCTTTGCGTGACGAACAACGTTGGTCACAAGTTCCGCAATCGCCAATCGAGACCGCTCGTAGGTTTCCCCCGTAACCTGCCACTCAATCAAGGCCGCTTCGGCAAAGTGTCTCACGGCTGCGACACCGGAAAGTTCGGGTGAAAGAGCAATGGATGCACGCACAGGACCAACCTATCGACCCAGCACGAGTACGGTCGGCAGGGCTAAAAGGAGCACCTATGAGCGAGCAAACCGAAATCATCGTTGAGCCGAATATTCGCCCGATCACGGTGTTGCGTGTGCCGGCCCATGATGCAAACGCGGCAATCATCGGGGCGGCGGCCGCCGCCGCATTACAAGCTGCCGGATCGAGTGAGTCACGAGCCAACGAGGCACGCTGCGTGATTGAAGCACTCAGCGTCGACGCCATTTCTCGCTGCGGCGAAGGTCCAGATCCCGACCCGTGGATTGAGCTCAAGATCGAGGTCCGCACCGGCGGCGTCCGGCTCAAACTTCATGATCGCGGCCTTCCGATCGCGTCCGACCGGACCGCAATCAGACGAGCGAAACAACTCGCTGCGGCTGGTTGCGTCGACCAACTCAGCGTCGTCGGCGTTTCGCCCGACGGCCCAACTGCGACGGTTTTTGTCAAAACTGTCGACCCGCGCCGCGAATCGAGCGCTGACCGAACTGTTGAAAACGAACCGTCTGAAACTGTCGAGCTCGCACCTACTGACGAACAATTACGCATTCGCCGCATGGTCCCAGGGGATTCTGCGGCCTATGCCCGCCTGACTTTTCGGTGTTACGGGTACGGATATAAGCGCGCCGCGTACGACCCCGCCGACATCGATGGCCATCTGCAAGATGGCACCCAACTGGCAGCAATCGCCGAGAATACTGAGGGAGAGATGGTCGGCCATGTCGCCTACCAACGCATTCGACCCGGAGGCTCAGTGGTTCATGCAGGCGCGGGAATGGTCGACCCTCGCTATCGAAAACGCGGCCTGCTGAAAGCACTCGGTGCAAGCGTCCATGAAATGATCGCCAGTGAGAACCTCATTGGCATCTTGAGTGAACCAGTTATGGTGCACACCGTCACCCAACGTGCAGCCCATTCGATTGGCTTCGACACCGGCATTTTTCTCAACTGGTCGAACCCTCGATTCGTCGCCGGATTCGAAGATGCTGATCCGACCCAACGCATCTCCGTGTTGTGTTCATTTATCCCACTAAGCGAGATCACACCTCGCGATCTTTTTCCACCACCTTCAGCCATCAAACATCTGCAGACAGTTGTCGAAACCACCAACATTCCAAGAACGATTAGAGAACCGCAGCGACCAGCGAACGAAACTACTGAAACGGTGGTCATGGCCCACACCGATCCAGGAACGGGCATCGCACAACTCGAGGTCACTACCGTCGGGCCCGATCTCATCGATCGAATCATCGAACTGCTTGATGACGCCCTAGCGGGCGGAAGCCCAGTGGTCATCTTGGATCTGCCCGCCAACGAGCCAAGTCTCGGCTGGTGTGCTGCCGGGATTGACCAACTCGGATTCGTCTTTGCCGCACTGCTGCCGGAATCAGCAGCAGATGGAGACACTCTCCGCCTGCAATATGTCGTCGATCTCGATATCGATTCGAGTGAGTGGAAGATTGACTTACCATCCACGATCGGCCTCGTCTCGGGCATCGTCGATGACCTCCACACGTGGCACGATGGTCAAGCACGCACTCGCCGAACTCGAATCGAGCAATGGCGAAGCAGAGCCCTCGAGCACTAATCACGGTTGGGCCGCCAGATAGTTGTCGATAATGCGCTCGGGGGGAAGGACTCGAACCCTCAACAAATGGACCAGAACCACCCGTGTTACCAATTACACCACCCCCGAAGGTGGGCCCTGAAGGGCATGGCGATCCTAGGCGAAGGCTGACAGTCGGCGGTAACCGATGATTCGGCCGACGGCGACGGCGATCGTCTCGCGGGCCATTGCTCGCAGCGACGGCGACGAGCCGTCAGAGGACACATACGGCGTCAGGCCGACCTGGTCGGCGATCTGAGAAACGCGTAGCGAATGGTACGGGTCCGAGACGATGAGAGCTGTCGGTGGCAATTTGGCTTGGTCAATGATCAGCGACGCCGCCGATAACTCCTCGTAGCTGTTGGTTCCTTGAACCTCGACTTTGATGTCCTCCTCCGGAACCCCATGATCGCGCAGATAATCAAAACCGGTAAGCCCCTGGGTTACGCGATCGCCGGGTTGCTTGCCGCCGGTGACAATGACCAGATTGGCGTGACCAGTTCGATACAAATCGGCGGCATGGTCAAGGCGCGCCTTAAGGACCGGCGAAGGATGGCCGTTGTATTGCGCAGCGCCCATCACGACAATGGCACTTGCCGACGAAGCACTCGTCTGGCGCGACGCCCACCACACTTGTCCAAAGGTCACTGCCGCATAGATCACAACCCCAGAGATGACCAGGCCGACAATCTTGAATGCGAGACGAAAGAGGCCCATGATCAGAGTCGGTCGCGTGCCTCTTGTAAACGACTAAGCGTGCGATCCCGACCCAGAGCGACCAGCGATTCAAGCAGGGGAGGTCCCACGGACCGACCGGTAACGGCGACCCGCACCGGTGCCTGCGCAGCGCCCTTTTTGATTCCGTGGGCTTCACCGAATGGGAACAACGTCGATTCCAACACTGCAACATTCCATTCGCAGGTTCCGAACGCATCCAACATGCCATCAAGCATCGTCAGCGCTATGTCGCGACCTTTCACCATTACCTTCTGCCACGACCCATCGTCGAAAATTGGTCGCTCAAGAAACACGAAGTCGACGTATCCGGGAACTTCATCAAGTCGCTTTACTCGCTCTTGTACTAGCGGCGCTAGCGCAGCAAAGACCGAAGCGTCATAAGACGAAGCGGGCCACGGCGCGTCATCTCCGACCAGCCATCGATTTGATCGCTCGATAAATGTCTCGGTCGATAGCGCCCGGATGTATTCGCCATTGAAATGATCAAGTTTCTTGACGTCGAAAAAGGCACCCGACGAGCCAACATCGTCAAGGCGAAAAAGATCGACGATCTCGCTGATGGGTCGAATTTCCAACCCATCAGGCGGACCCCACCCGAGTGTTGCGAGATAATTCACCATCGCCTCAGCGAGGTACCCGCGATCGATGTAATCACCAACCGAAACGTCGTCTCGACGTTTCGAAAGTTTCTGGCGCTTCTCATTGACGATCAGCGGCAAGTGTGCGAACACCGGTGTGCCCGCAATACCGAGCGCGTGCCGAAGCAACAACCCCTTTGGCGTCACGTTGATCAAGTCTTCGCCGCGCACAATATGGGTAATTCCCATATCGGCATCATCGACAGCGTTGGCCACTAAAAACATCGGCAACCCATTGCTGCGCACAATCACAAAATCTTCGAGCACCGCATTTTCAAAACTCACTTCGCCCCGAATGAGATCGGTGAACGTCGTCGCTCCCTCATCGGGGGTGCGGAAACGAACGACCACACCTTCACCCGGTTCGACGTTTCGATCTCGACAAAATCCGTCATAGCCGGGCGGGCCACCAGCGACCTCATGACGTGCCTTTACGGCCTCCTGTGTGCAATCGCAACGAAACGCTTTCCCTTCCGCCAACAAGCGTTCGGCGGCAGCGAGGTGCAACGGCAATCGCTCGCTTTGGTGAACCGGTTGACCGTCGAAGTCGATACCTAACCATTCGAGGGCACGAAAAATGGCCTCGATGAGTTCGGGTTGGCTTCGTTCCGCATCGGTATCTTCGATCCGAAGCAGCATTTCGCCGCCCTGTTGGCGAGCAAACAACCAGTTAAAGAGCGCGGTTCGAGCGCCTCCAATATGCAAATACCCAGTGGGCGATGGGGCGAATCGGACACGAACGACAGGAGTGTTCACCGTCTAATCGTAGTGGGAAGCCAGCGCGTTGGTCCGCCGACCGAGCGACCAGGAATGCGAGCGGTAGTGTCTCAACCCATGCTTCGCAATCGAGTCATCTTCACCGCGGTCGCGTTTTCGTTCCTCATTACAACCGTTGGTTGCGGAAACAAGTCGGCCACGTCAGATTCTCAAAGCTCGGACAGCACAACCGAGACGACCACTCCCGATCCATGGTTGACCGAGGTGGCTACCGCCGCGGTACCCGAGGTTGAAGTGCTGACCTCCGACCCAACCGGGTCAGAACCGTCGGCAACTGCCGTGCCCATCGAAGGAAAGTCGGTTGCCGTCACCACGAAGAAGGCGCCTACGCTCGGCGCGATTCCGCGAGCGAATCTGAATTCGGCGGGCGTGCGCAAAACCAGCACTGGGTTTGTGTACAAGAACCCGACCTATTTCCACAATCCTTTGGTGTTCATGGTGACAAAAGATGCGGGTGACTGGCTCAAGGTGCAGGTGCTCGCCCGCCCCAACGGACAAGAAGGCTGGATAAAACGCTCGGATGTCACCATCACTGAAACCCGCACCCACATCGAACTCACTAAAGCCACGTTTCATCTCAAAGCGTTCGATGGCGACACCTTGGTCACCGAAAGTGATGTAGTGATCGGCAAATCGACAACGCCAACACCCAGCGGCCGATTTTTTCTGACCGAAGCCATTTCGAAGCCGGCATCGGGCGCGTACGGCCCATGGGTCTTGGCCATCAGCGCGTATTCAGAGGCTCTGGATTCCTTTGACGGCGGACTCCCCCAAGTTGCGTTCCACGGCACCGACAAACCAAAACTGGTTGGCACGCAATCATCGAACGGCTGTGTCCGCATGCCGAACGAAATCGATATGGTGCTACACGATCAAATGCCCCCGGGCACGCCAATCACCATCACGCCTTGAGCCCCTTCATCTAATTCGCTGTTGGCAACGTCTGATGATGAAGATGAGCTCGCCGAGCGAAGTTTGAAAAACGAACGCCAATCTTGTGACGCAATAGTCGCAACTTCATGATGGGTCATCCGCAGCACCGCTTGCGGCACCAAGTCAGCAATTTTACGGCGTTGGCTGTAGTGGTGAAGGTTGGCGACTTCGTCGAACAAGGGCTTTCGGAGCCTCACAAGTTCCTGATCCGCATCAGCCAAAAATCCCCAAATTGTGAACGCAACAGTGAGGTCATGCACCATCGGTGCTCGACCAAACAATGACGCACGTTTCAGCGCCACTGCGATGCATCCCGATTGGGCATCAGCTCGATGTTCGCCTTTAGTGAGAATCAGGCGTTCGCCAAAGGAATTGGCGAGTTTGATCGCAAAACCTTGATCAGGACCGGGATAACCCATTCGCGGCCCGAGTGGTTGACGGCCCGCGATTTCAGCGGGGCGACCTGCTACCCAGGAGTCATTACCCCACGGATTCGACTCATAGACGCGAGGGCGAACGGCTGATTGATGGGGGACGTACTCGGGGGCTGCCACGTCGCCAGCCTAGGCCGTGGGATGCACGAGGCCGTAGATGAACGAGTCGAGCAGTGCGCGCCACGCAGCCTCGATCACGTTGGTATCAACCCCGACAGTTGTCCAAACATTTTCGCCGTCGGTCGAATCGATTAGGACCCGCACCACTGCCCCCGTCGCGTCGCCGCCATCGAGCACCCGAACCTTGAAATCGGTTAGGTGAATGCGATCGAGCGCGGGATAACGACCGTTGAGCGCTCGTCGAACGGCAACATCAAGGGCATTAACTGGTCCGTTGCCTTCACCAATCGCGGCGACTCGTTCGCCATCGATAATCAGTTTGACGGTCGCCTCGACGGTGACCTCGGCTGCATCGAACGATTCTGCTGATGCTTCGCGGTGGTAACTCGAAACGCGATAGGTCTCAACCTCAAAAAAATCTTGGCTCCATCCAGCAGCGTGTCGCATCAACAACTCGAGGGACGCATCGGCCGCCTCGAACAGCCATCCGCGCGCCTCTAAGTTCTTGAGATCGTCGCTGAGAACTCCCGCGGCGCGATCGTCGAGGTCGATGTCGAATTCGGCCGCCTTCATGATCATCCCTGCTCGCCCGCCGAGGTCACTAACCAGCACCCGCGTGTGGTTACCCACCGCTGCGGGCTCAATGTGTTCGTAACTTGCGCCACCAGCGCGACCGAGCGCCGAGGTGTGCAGACCGCCTTTGTGAGCAAATGCCGAAATACCAACAAATGGATCGGCTGGATGCGGCGGCAAGTTGACAAGTTCAGACACATGGCGACTCACCAATGTCAGCCGATCCAAGCGACCCTCAGGCAAGGTTGCGATCCCAAGCTTGAGCGTGAGATCGGGGATGACCGTCATCAGATTGGCATTTCCGGTTCGCTCGCCATAGCCGTTCACGGTTCCCTGCACTTGGGTGGCTCCACCGAGCACCGCGGCGATTGAGTTCGCTACCGCACAACCTGAATCGTTTTGGGTATGGATACCGACCGAAACGCTACCGAAGTACTCAGAAATTTCCTGGGTGATGAGTTGCACCTCATGGGGCAACGACCCGCCATTGGTGTCACACAACACGAGACAATCGGCGCCATTGGACGCCGCTGCCTCAAGAATCCGAAGCGCAAATTCCGCGTTTGCTTTATACCCGTCAAAAAAATGCTCAGCGTCGAAAAAGACGCGGCGACCCGCGGCCTTGAGAAATGCCACCGATTCGCCGACCATGGCCACGCCCTCTTCAAGAGTGGTTTGCAACGCGTCGGTGACATGAAAATCCCAGCTCTTTCCGACGATACAAATTGTCGAAGTTTGAGCGTCAAGTAACGCCTGCAGCGTCGGATCAACATCGACTTTGCCCGCTGGGCGGCGAGTCGAACCAAAGGCAACCAATTCGGCTGTCGTGAGATTCAATTCCGAGGGCGCGCGTGAAAAAAACTGCGCGTCTTTCGGATTGGCTTGGGGGTACCCGCCTTCGATCCACCGAACGCCGAGCCAATCAAGTTGCTCGGCGACCCGAAGCTTGTCTTCAACGGTGAGCGAAATGCCCTCAAACTGCGCGCCATCGCGCAACGTCGTATCAAAGATGTCAACCGACTCTGGCAGCACCTGGGTACCGAGGAACCGCTCAGGTCCTAACGGCTCAGTTGACATAGGTAAGCCAGTCTTTATAGCGATCGACTTCGCCGTGAACGGCCTTGGCATATTCGTTGGCGATTGCCGTCGTCATTGGACCTGGACAAGGTATGGATCGATCATCGACCGAGTTCACCGCGCTCACCTCGGCCGCCGTGCCACACACGAACATCTCTTCGCAGACATACAGGTCGCTACGCGTCAAGTAGTCAAATCTGGTTTCGAAACCAAAGTCGCGAGCAATCGTCATTACTGAATCTTGCGTGAGACCTTCAAGGGCACCCGCGGCAATCGGTGGCGTTATGAGAACGCCATTGCGCGCAGCAAAGATGTTCTCGCCCGTGCATTCACTCACAAACCCTTGAGGACTCAGCATGATTGCTTCGTCATAACCTGCCTTGAGAGCTTCGACCTTTGCCAACGACGAGTTGACGTAGTTCCCGGTCGTCTTCGAAGCCGGCGGCATGGTGTTGTGGTCATGACGCGTCCAAGATGAAATCGTCATACGAACGCCTTTGCTCGCGGCATCGTCGCCGAGATACGCGCCCCACTTCCAACATGCAATCGCAACGTCGATCGTGCACGGCATGGTGTTAAGACCCATTTCGCCATATCCGTAATACGCGATTGGTCGGATATAACACGACGGCAATCCGGAAGCTCGAACCACAGTGATCGTTGCGTCGACGAGTTCCTCAACCGTGTACGGCAAATCCATACCCATGATCCGCGCTGAATTTTCAAGGCGCGCCATGTGTTCGGTCAAACGAAAAATGGCGGGTCCGTCAGCAGTCTCGTGCGCGCGAATTCCCTCAAAGACTCCCGTCCCATAATGCAAGGTATGAGTGAGGACATGAATCCTCGCGGCATCCCAGTCGACGAGTTCGCCGTTCATCCAGATCTTCTCGGTGGGGGTGATGGGCATTGCAGGGTCTCCTTAGTTGGAGTGAGAGGGTCAGAGTCGCTCGACGACAAGGTCGCCGATGGTCGAAGTGCTACCAATGAGAGTCGACGTATCCGCACACGCGGCACGAATGCGAGCAGCAGCTTCGCCTTCTCCCAAGAATTCAAGCATCATCGCCGCCGACAAGATCGCCGCGACGGGATTGGCCTTCTGTTGGCCCGCAATATCGGGCGCGGAGCCGTGCACCGGCTCAAACATTGAGGGTCCGGTCCGTGCCGGATTCAGATTGCCCGACGACGCCAGACCAATTCCGCCCGACACTGCACCGGCTAAATCGGTGAGGATGTCACCGAACAAATTATCGGTGACGATGACGTCATATTGCTGCGGGGACTGGACCATATAGATGCATGCGGCGTCAACGTGGTTATAACCAGTGTCAACATCGGGGAACGACGCCGCTACGTCAGCAAAAGTGCGTTGCCAGAGGTCACCCGAAAAGGTAAGCACGTTGGTTTTGTGCACCATGGTCACGTGCTTGCGTGGTCGGCTTCGCGCCAACTCGAAGGCGTACCGCACACACCGCTCCACGCCCATTCGGGTATTCACCGAACCTTGGGTGGCGATTTCGTGCGGAGTTCCTTTCCGGAGGAAGCCTCCTTCGCCGGCGTAGGTGCCTTCAGTGTTTTCGCGGATCACGACGAAATCGTGAGTGCCATCAGGTGCAAGAAAAGGCCGCTGGTTGATATAGAGGTCAAGATCAAAGCGCATCTTCAACAGCAATCCGCGTTCGATGATGCCGGGTGGCACACCCGGCGCGCCCACTGCTCCGAGCAACAATGCATCAAGCGAACGCCACTCCTCGACCGTCTCGTCGCTCAACACGACCCCATCGCGCAAATACCGCGCACCACCAAGGTCATAGTCGACCGTATCGAGCTCAACGCCCGCGGCTCGAATGACTTTCAGTGCCTCGGCGATCACCTCAATACCAATGCCATCACCGCCGATGACACCAACGCGATGAAGACCACCAGCACCCGCAGGTGAATTGGATTGGGTATTCACGACAGAAACTCTCCCTAGAACGAGAAAACCGCCCACCAAGGTGGACGGCCAGAAGCGCACACCACGACGTGGTGCGCGCTAGACAATGATGATTACGGGGGCGGTTACGAAGTCAAGCACTTTGCCTAGTGTGCTTTGGGGAGATGGTTTCGTCAACCGACGGCCCAATTTGGGCGGCCAAATCAGCGCTCATTGCCGAAATTGCCGGTGCCTGAAAGGACTGAAGTCAGGTCATCTCGCTACGATGTTCGGGTGCCACAGATCCACCAACTCTCCCAAGCTGCATTCGACCGCCTTTCCGCCGAACATCAACACCTCATAACCCATGGTCGAAACGACATCGCTCGCGTCATCCAAGCGGCCCGCGAGCTTGGCGACCTCAAGGAAAATGGTGACTACCACGCGGCCAAAGACGAGCAGGGCAAGATGGAGGCTCGGATCAGTCACCTTGCAGCGTTATTGCTCGACTGTGAAATAGTCGGAACGAATGCTTCTGGCATCGTCCAAGCCGGTTCAGTGGTACTCATCGTCTATGAAGACGACGAAGAGGAGCAGCGGTGCCTCATCGGCTCAATTGAAGAGCGACACGACGACGACGACGTGATCGTGGTCTCGCCCGGTTCTCCGCTCGGGGCTGCGCTGATCGGCAAAGCCGACGGTGACCGCGTGTCCTTTCAAGCCCCTGGAGGCGAACTCTGGGTCGAGATCGTCGGCGTTGAGGCTTGATCACTCCTCGTGATTGACCCACACCCACCAGACCCGCCAGGCCTCGCCGCGGGGCGTCCACTCAACCTTCCGGGCCGTGGAACCACGTTTATTCGAACCGCTGACGGACCCGAACATGCCCCGACGCTCATGCTGCTCCATGGCTGGACCGTGAATGCGGCGTTGAATTGGTTCGGCGCGTTCGAACCCCTCGCCCGCTCTTTCAATGTCATTGCACTCGATCACCGGGGGCACGGACGCGGCATCCGCACCTGGAGGCGGTTTCGACTCGAAGACTGCGCCGACGATGCGGTTGCCGTAGCTGATGCGCTTGGAATCAAAACATTTATTCCGGTCGGCTATTCGATGGGTGGACCAATCGCTCAACTGATCTGGCATCGACATCCGACACGAGTTGACGGACTGGTGATGTGTGCCACGAGTCGGAGTTTCGCTCGGGGAAGAAACAGCGGGCGCGCCGCAGCTTCGATGATGGGCCTCGCCTCGCTCATCGCGAGAGCTGCGCCGAAATCGGTCAAACGAAATGCAGCCGAGCGAATCGTCAATAACCGGTTCGATCAGTCAGACCTTGGGCGGTTTGCCCGCGATCAGGTGCTTCAAAATGACACACGAATGGTGGTTGAAGCCGGAACCGCACTTGCCGCGTTTACATCGCGGGACTGGATCGGAGGCGTGGATGTTCCAACCGCCGTCGTGGTCACCGAGCACGACACAGTCGTTCCGCCTCACCGGCAGCGTCGCTTGGCCAGCGCGATCCCCCAAGCTGCGGTATTCCCCATCGACGCCGATCACGGGGTTTGTGCCACCGACACGTCGGTGTTTATCCCTGCGCTCGTTAACGCGTGTCTCAACGTGGTCCAGCGTCACGGTGACCTCAGCTATCGGGTTAGCTGAGCGAAACCCCGATCCATACCGGAAGGTGAAGCACCTCGGCGAGCAAACCACTGCGCTCCGAGGCGGTATAGAGCTCGAGTGAGATGTCAGCGCCTGGCACAGCGACGACCTGAACGTCGACGGCCGCATCGACAAGGACTGCATGTACCGACGCGACCAGTCCGGCGTGGGTTCGATCAAGCCCAATTGCAACGCGAAGCAGGCCGGCCAGAATCCTGACCGATTCTTGATCTGATGGCAGTAGCGCCGCGAACTCCGGGTGCTTCGCCGAGGGTGCGCTTTTGCGGTGGTAACGAGCAACCAGCGCAACAATTTCGATCTCGTGATCAGTAAATCCGGCGAGCCGATCGGAATTTCTGATCACGTAATAACTGTGTTTGTGATGCTTACTGTGGGACACAAACAAGCCAACATTGGTCAGCAATGCTGCGGCCTCGAGCAATTCTCTGGCATCGTCACCAAGCCCGTGAAGCGCTGACAATTGGTCAAACAACGCGAGCGCGAGTTCGGAAACTTTATTCGCGTGTTCAGGCTCATCGTCCATGAGTGACGCGAGGCGCATCACGCTTGTCCGTCGCAGGTCATGCAAGTGGTGCAGCGCCGCGCCGCGCCGCCGCTGGAACGCGTCGAGGAGTGCCCCCTCCCGAAGCGCGTAGGCCGATACCACGATTTCGTCAACGCCGAATACCGCCATCGCCTCAGCCAAGATGATCGCTCCACCCAAGATGATGTCAGCACGACCCGCTTCTACTCCCGGGAGCTCAAGACGCGCCGCGTTCGTTGGTGCACCGGCCAACGCTTCGACTACCGATTCCACTTCGACCCGAGTGACCGTCGCGTTATTCAGCGTGCGCGGCGACGAACCCGTTCGCATCGCGCCAGCAACAGTTGCAATGGCTTCCACGGTCCCGGAACTTCCAACGCAGACGTCAAACCCCAATCGATCGATGTCGCGAGCCATCGGAGCGAGCACCGACTGAACGAACTTCCGACACGAATGAACTGCGCCGGGGTGCAACACCGCACTTTGGAAGAAACGTCGGGTCAGGCGAATCGCTCCCAATTTAAAGCTGCGTGCCTCAAGTGTTTCGCTCTGTTCCCCCACCAAAATTTCAGTGCTTCCTCCCCCAATATCGATGAGCAACATCCGTTTATCGATTATCGGAACGGCTTGCAGCACGCCGAGATAGATGAGTCGAGCCTCTTCAACCCCAGAAATCACTTCTACCGCGACGCCCGACTCAGTTCGAGCACGTGCGATGAATTCCTCGGCATTTTCAGCCTCGCGCACGGCGCTGGTCGCCACCGCACTAACTGGCGCTTTTGAAATCTCAGCTACTTGGCGAAAACGAGTCAGGGTCGCAATGCCGCGATCAATTGCATCGGCAGCGAGTTGCTTCATTTCACCGTCGCCGGAGCCGAGTCGCACGGCCTCCTTTTCGTCGGCAATGACTTCGAAGTGTCCATCATCATCGAATCGAGCAACGACCAAGTGAATCGAATTGGTGCCGATATCGATGGCGGCCAAATTCTCGTCCATGATGCGCTCAGCCTAGGGCGATCTCGTCAAGATGGATGCAATCCAGCAGCTCGTTCAATGTGCCGCGCCGCGGCCACGACCTCAGCGCCATAGCGCTTACCAGGACGACGAGTTGTACGTTCGATCGGACCCGAAACGCTCACTGCCGCAATGGGTGATCCGTTGCCGTCGAGTACTCCCGCACTAACCGAAGCCACCCCTGCTTCTCGTTCGCCAACACTTTCAATCCATCCATCGACATCAGCGGCGGGGATCAAATTGGCCGCGGTGAGCACCCGGCCGGCTGATCCGACCTCGAGTGGGAGTGACGCTCCCATTGCAACGATCGTCCGCAACCCGTGGGGTGATTCCAGGGCCGCGATACAGACCCGGCGATCACCATCTCGGATATAGAGTTGTACCGACTCGCCAGTCGCATCTCGCAAGGTGGTCAAAGCGGGCAAGGCGACGTTGGCCAGCGGGATCAATGCAGCCGCGGCTCGACCAATTGCGATTAGGCGAAGCCCGAGCGTGAAACGGCCCTCCTCGTCACGTCGAACGAGCCCATGAGCTTCGAGCGCTACGGCCAGGCGGTAGGTCGTTGCCCGGGACAAACCTGTGTCCGCTACTAGGTCATGGAGCGACCGCGGAGCACCTTCAAGTGCGCTCAGCACCGCCGCCGCCTTGTCAATGACTCCAACACCACTTACACTAAGTTCCATCAGCTGAGACTATCATCTCAGATAGTGAGACAGTGAATGAATCGAAAGGATTTCCATGACTGCCCCTAAAACGTTGAGCGAAAAAATCTGGGATGAACACTTGGTGCGTTCCGCTGATGGCGAACCTGACGTGTTGTACATCGACCTCCACCTAGTTCATGAAGTCACTTCGCCCCAAGCATTCGATGGCCTGCGCCTCGCGGGCCGCACCGTGCGACGCCCCGATCTGACGATCGCCACCGAGGACCACAACGTCCCAACCGCCGACATCGACCAACCCATCGAAGATCCCATCTCGCGCAAGCAGGTCGAAGTGCTGCGAGCGAACTGCGCCGAATTCGGAATCACCGAGTTCCCGATGGGTCACCCCGACCAAGGGATCGTCCACATCATCGGGCCCGAACAAGGTCTGACTCAACCTGGTATGACCATCGTCTGCGGCGACAGCCATACCTCAACCCACGGGGCGTTCGGCGCCCTCGCGTTTGGTATCGGCACGAGCGAGGTCGAACATGTCCTCGCAACTCAAACGTTGCCGCAAGCGCGGCCGGGCACCATGGCAGTCACGGTTGAGGGCGAGCTGCCGGTCGGCGTGACCGGAAAAGATTTGATCCTCGCCATCATCGGCCGCATCGGTACCGGGGGCGGTATCGGATCGATCATCGAGTACCGCGGATCAGCGATCCGGAACTTGTCGATGGAAGGTCGGATGACCGTATGCAACATGTCCATCGAGGCCGGTGCGAAGGCGGGTCTGATCGCGCCTGACGACATCACCTTTGAGTACCTCAAAGGTCGGGATCATGCTCCCACTGGCGAACAGTGGGAGCAAGCCGTGACCGCCTGGCGAGCCTTGGCTACCGATGCCGACGCCACGTTCGATAAAGAGGTCGTCATCGATGCATCGGCACTTGCACCGTTCGTGTCGTGGGGAACCAACCCAGCCCAGGTCATCGAAATCAGCGGGCTCGTCCCTGACCCAGCGGCATTTGCCGACCCGAGCGCCCGCGAGTCAGCTGCTCGTGCCCTCGACTACATGGGACTCACCGCCGGGACTCCGATGCGCGAGGTTCCGGTTGACACCGTATTCATCGGCTCATGCACCAACGGCCGGATCGAAGATCTCCGCGCCGCTGCCGAAGTCGCGCAAGGGCGCAAAGTCAGCGCCGGAATCCGAGCGATGATCGTCCCCGGATCGTTTCGGGTCAAGCAACAAGCCGAAGCTGAAGGACTCCACGAGATCTTTACTGCCGCCGGATTCGACTGGCGCGAGCCGGGTTGCTCCATGTGTCTTGCGATGAATCCGGACAAATTGCAGCCAGGCGAGCGGTCTGCTTCCACCAGCAACCGAAACTTCGAGGGGCGACAAGGCCGCGGTGGGCGCACCCATCTAGTTTCGCCGGCCGTAGCCGCGGCCACCGCAATCGCCGGCACCTTTGCGATGCCGGCCGATCTTCCCTGATCGAAACGCATACCAACCAATTCATTTGTTATTAACCGGAAGGAACCAGCATGGAACCCGTCAGCATCGTCACCGGCACCGCGGTGCCACTCGACCGATCCGATGTCGATACCGATCAAATCATCCCGAGCGACTGGCTCAAACGAGTTGAGCGCACCGGCTTTGGAGACGGTCTGTTTTCCGAATGGCGCGATGACAATGCCTTCGTGCTACACGATGACCATCACCACAGCGATCATTACAGTCGAGCAACAATCTTGGTGGCTGGTCACAACTTTGGAACAGGCTCGTCTCGTGAACACGCAGTTTGGGCGATCATGGACTACGGATTCCAAGCCGTCGTTTCGCCACGCTTTGCCGACATATTCCGAAATAACTGCACCAAAAACGGACTCATCCCGGTGCAGGTCGACGCCGAAGTTGGCGAGACGCTGCTGCGTGCCATCGAAGCCGATCCCACCTTGGTCATCACCATCGACGTCGCGCACCGCACGCTGTCGGCGCCAGCGATCGGCGTGGACGTGACGTTTCCGCTTGATGACGCGACCCAGGATCGGTTTTTGCGAGGGCTCGATGACATCGGCATCACGTTGGCGAACGAGCACCAAATCTCTTCGTTCGAGGAAAACCGGCAGACATGGAAGCCCACGACGGTTAGAACCTGACGGTTCGCATAGGCACCTACCGCCGCACTCCGGCGTTCACCGATTGGCAACTTCGCGACTGATTGTTAGTCAACGCGCGTTGACTGACACCGAGTTGTCGGTGTTAATCGAGTTCGGCAGCGTTTACTGACACGATGCCGTCAAGTTTCGTCATCGATTCGACGACTTCGGCCGGTACCGGTTGCGACGTCGTCAATACCTGCAAGGCAGACGCTCCCGATGGCGATTGGCCCACATGGATGTTCGCAATGTTGATGTCGACGGCAGCCAACGCGCCGCTGACCGCAGCAATCATTCCGGGTCGATCATCGTTGCGGACAATCAACATATATTTCGCTGGAGCGAGATCGACGGTGTGGTCATCGACCATCACGATGCGGGGCTCACCGCGCAATCCGACCAACGTACCGGCCAACGCATGAGCACCACCGCGAATCGTGATGAGGTTTACGTAGTCAAGTGCCGTGGTTGTAACTGTCTCGCGCACCTGCAAACCGCGCTCGGCAGCGAGCTGCGGAGCGTTCACATACGAAACCGGTTCGTCGCTAATGCGGCCGAAGTACCCCTTGAGTAATGACAGCGTCAGGATGCGGGTGTCGTAGCCGGCAATTTGACCCTGGTATTCGACATCAATGGTGGAGATACCACCACCGCTCAGAGAACCGAACAATGCGCCCAATCGTTCGGCCATTGCCAAGAACGGTCGAACTGTTTCAGATGCTTCCGCCGCACTGACATTGACGGCGAACGGCACGAACTCCCCAGCCAATGCAAGGCCAACCTGTTCAGCGATGGTGTCGCCGGCTTTGTCCTGCGCTTCATGGGTACTCGCCCCGAGGTGAGGCGTCACGACAACCGAGTCGAGTGCAAATAACGGTGACTCAGTCGTGGGCTCCTTGGTAAAGACATCAAGCGCAGCACCACCAACCTGGCCAGAACGAATCGCATCGGCGAGTGCGTCCTCATCGATGATTCCGCCTCGGCCCACGTTAATAATGCGAATTCCCGGCTTGGCTTTTGCCAGCAATTCGGCATTGACCATCCCAATAGTCTCCGGAGTTTTCACTACGTGAATCGTCACGAAGTCAGACGTTGCCATCAGGGTGTCAAGGTCAACAAGGTCAACGTTCATTTGTCGCGCCCGATCGGCCGAGATGAACGGATCGAATGCAACCAGGCGCATTCCAAATGCCAAGGCCCGTTGCGCAACAAGTTTGCCAATGCGGCCAAGGCCGATAATGCCAAGCGTCTTGTCGCTCAGTTCAACACCGGTCCAACGCGACCGTTCCCATCGTCCAGCAACCAGTGCAGAATGAGCCTGCGGAACATTTCGAGCCTGGGCTAAGAGCAGAGCCATCGTATGTTCAGCGGCCGAGAGGACATTGGATTGCGGTGCGTTCACGACCATCACGCCACGAGCGGTCGCCGTTTCGACGTCGACATTATCGAGGCCGATTCCAGCACGCCCAACCACGACAAGGTCGACTCCGGCCGCGAGCAACTCGGCCGTCACCGTTGTGGCGGAACGGATGATCAGCGCGTGCGCACCGGGAATGACCTCAAGTAGCTGTTCGGGCGTGAGCCCGATTTGAACATCGACTTCATGGCCCGCGTCGCGCAAGCGCTCGAGCCCTCCGTCAGCAATGGGTTCGGTGACCAAGATGCGAGCCATGGCCTTCATCCTGACCGCTACGCCTGCTGAGCCGCCAACCGGACCGAATTACATCCTGCTGTGGCCCCAATCTGACTCAGCCCCCGGACAGTTTGAAACTCACGAAAAAGGCCAGGAGAGGAACGAGGATCATCGCGAGACCAAAAACCAGAACTGGCACAAGCCACGGTCGGCCGACCCGTTTGAGCGCCGCGTCATCACGCGTGTCGTCTAAGGGAATCAGGCCGAGCAGCTCACAGGCGCGCGACACGTCGAGGGCTAATACCGAGACCCCGACCCGCGATGGCGATGTCTCATCGAGCACCGCAGCGATCCCTCGTTCCACGAGGGATGTGGCTGATCGACTGGCATCAGCTTTGTCGTCAAACCATTCGATGACGACCATGTCGAGATTGTCTTGCGATTCGCCTTCCATGACAGCACCGCCAGTCAGAGATTGTCGATTGGAACCGGTTCAATGTCGTCGAATGGTTCGAACCCGAAGACCCGGGCAAAAAAGTACAGCTCAGCTTCGAGCGCTCGCTTGATGCTGGCCGCTTTGCGAAAACCGTGCTGCTCGCCGGGGAAGGTCAGATATGCCACCGGAAGTCCCTTTTCCCGCAAGGCGCTCACGATCATCTCGGACTGTGCAGGCGGGACAATGGCATCCTCGAGCCCTTGCAGCACGATGAGTGGGCAGGAAAATCCGTCTACGTGATCGATTGGCGAACGCGCAACGTAGCGATCACGTTGTGCGGGGTATGGCCCGACCAGCGAGTCGAGATACCGAGCTTCAAACTTATGGGTATCGCGAGCCAAGGCTTCTAGGTCAGCAACCCCGTACAGACTGGAACCCGCAGTGAAAACATCGTGAAACGCGAGCGCGCATAACGCCGTGAATCCACCCGCCGAGCCTCCGCGGATACCCATCTGGTTCGCGTTGACGCGCCCAGTTTCGGCCAGATACTTGGCAACGGCGATGCAATCGTCCACATCGGCTACCCCCCATTGCCCATTGAGCGCGTTTCGAAACTCACGACCAAAACCGGTACTGCCGCGATAATTCACATCGGCAACTGCGAACCCCCGTGAGGTCCAGAATTGAACTGCCAAATTGAGATTCGATCGCGCCGCCGAAGTAGGCCCACCATGGATCATCACCACTAACGGCGGAGAAGCCGCGTCCGGGCCCTTCGACTCAGGGTTGACCGGCGCATAAAACATCGCGTGAGTTCGATGGCCTGCTGTCGACTCGACCGTGATCGACTCGGGGATCGAAAACCATTCAGTACCGAATTGCAGCGCACGCGGGGGTCGGATCGACCCAACCATCGCTGCACTATGACGCGGAACATCCGCAATAGCGACCACTGGCTCATGAATCGGAGATCCGCCAATGAACACGATGCCATTGCCAAATGTTTGGACTGACGAGATAGCCGAAAATCCCGACTCGACCTCGGTCATCTGATGGCCGAGGTCGGCTTCGACGTCGAGAACGGCCAGATGATCAGTTCCTCCCGCGGCATACGCGATAGCGACGCGACCGTCAGGCAAAAACGCATAGCGACTCTGGGCAAACACCCATGCCGGAGTACCAATCTCGGCGCTTATGGGCACAATCGCGGTGGCCTCATCGGGCTTGTCGACTTCCACGCAATAGAGGTTCCACCAGTTCGATCGATCCGAAACAAACCACAAACCTCCGTCTCGATGCCACTCGGGTTGCGTGATCGATTCGGAAGGACCACCGGCGACTAGACGAAGGTTTGTGACCACACATTCGTCAACATTGCTCGCGAGGTCTGCAACCCACAGTTCGGTTGCATCCCATGGCATATCGGGATGGTTCCATTGCAACCAGCACACCGCTCGCCCATCGGGGCTCACTCGCGGTGCCGCGACAAAGTCAGGACCAGAGACGATGACGGAAACCGACCCACCCACCAGCGCATCAACGACGACAATGTCATTTCGAGGTTCGCCATCGCCGTGCCGTTCGCGAACCATCACCACCCAGCGTCCATCAGCAGTCAATGTTCCGTCGGCATAACGGTCGGCGAATTCTGCCCCATTTTCGGTGAGCATGATTGGCCAACCCAGCGTGCCGGGCTCCGGCGCTACGTCGGATTCAGGATCAGGTTCGACGCGGTAAAGCTGTTGATCATCACCATTGACGAAATACAACGAGTCATTGTGTATCCACCATGCACCACCGCCATATTCGTGCACCCGACTACGCGCCGAAAATCCCGGTGGTGTTAGTTCGACAGTTGGACCACCAGGTGTGTGGCGGACAATGACAACTCGGCCGCCGTCGTCGGGACGCGATTCTGACCACCAGACATCTGAGTCGCCGACCCGAACATCACTCAGCCCCACCGACCCCGAAACTATGAGGTCGGCGGTGATAGGCGTTGGCCACGAGCCGAAAGGCTGCTCGAGCGCCATCGTTCAAACCTCGGATGCAGCAACGAGTCGGTCGATGCGAGCGATGCCCTCGACGAGGTCATCATCACCCAGCGCAAATGAAAGCCGGGCGTAACCAGGAGCTCCGAAGGCCTCGCCAGGCACAATGGCGACTTTTGCTTGATCAAGAATCACCGCGGCAAGCTCGTTGGTGGAAGTCGGCCGCTCGCCCCCAAACGACCGGCCAAGCACTCCCTCGAATGAAGGAAACGCGTAGAACGCTCCTTGCGGCTCAAGGCAGGTCACCCCAGTAATGGTGTTGAGCATGGCGTGCATCAATTTCCGGCGGCGATCAAATGCCGAACGCATCATCACGACCGCATCGAGATCACCCGCGACCGCAGCAAGTGCCGCTCGCTGCGACACGTTTGCCACGTTCGATGTCGAATGTGACTGAAGATTCGTTGCTGCGTTGATCACGTCTGCGGGCCCAAGCATCCACCCGACGCGCCAACCGGTCATGGCATAGGTCTTGGCCACGCCATTGACCACAATGCATCGATCGGCAATGTCCGGGACCAGCGCCGGCATCGACGTGAACTGATTATCGCCATAGGTCAAATGTTCATAGATCTCGTCGGTGATAACCCAAAGCCCGTGATCGGCTGCCCATTGCCCGATCACCCGAACTTCAGCTTCTGGATACACCGCGCCAGTTGGGTTCGAGGGCGAAACGAATACCAATGCTTTGGTCTTTGGGGTCAACGCCGCTTCGAGTTGCTCGACCGATACTCGAAATCCGGTCGATTCATCAGTCGACAAAATCACCGCCACGCCATCGGCTAACGAAATTGATTCGGGGTACGTCGTCCAATAAGGCGCGGGCAACAGCACTTCATCGCCGGGATTCAAGATCGCAGCCAATGCATTGAAAATTGCTTGCTTTCCACCGTTGGTGACCAAGACCTGACTTGCCGGAATCTCATATCCCGAATCGCGCAGGGTTTTGGCCGCAATTGCTGCTCGCAGTTCGGGCAAGCCACCCGCGGGCGAATAACGATGGGCCGCCGGGTCTTGGCAGGCAAGGATCGCTGCCTCGACCACATGGCGTGGGGTCGCGAAGTCCGGTTCGCCGGCACCAAAGCCGATAACGGGTTCCCCCGCTGCTTTCAATGCCTTCGCTCGGGCGTCGACGGCCAAGGTCGCCGACTCAGTAATGGCGCCAACTCGACGGGAAATTCGGTCCACTGTCATGAAATCTCATTACCTCTTAGGTGCTGGGAGCAGCCCTGACGCTAGCGCCCCGCACGCAGGCCAGAGCACGAGTTTTCCTAAACGGGGCCAGCCGATCCAACCCGCTTTGCCCAAAATGAGGCAACCCTGATCAAGCGGCACGACGGCGTGGTGAAAGAAACTTTGGGACCGATTTCGTTTGCGTCGGGTAATCCGGCGATGATGGCCGAGATGAGCGAACCAATTCCAGCCATTTCGATCCCCCGAGACCTGCTTCCAGCCGACGGCCGTTTCGGATGCGGACCTTCCAAAGTCCGACCTGAGTCAGTCAACGCGCTGAATGCAGTCGCGACGACCTTATTAGGGACAAGTCATCGTCAGGCCACGGTGCAGTTCACTGTGAGCCAGCTTCGCAATGGCTTGGCCGAGATGTTGGCGTTACCCGATGGGTATGAGGTCATTCTCGGCAACGGCGGCTCAACATTGTTCTGGGATGTTGCAACTTTCGGACTCATTAACAGCCGCAGCCAGCACCTGAGCTTCGGCGAGTTTTCGTCGAAGTTTGCTACGGCCGCGAAAGCAGCACCTCACCTAGGCGATCCTGAGGTCATCGAATCGCCCGCAGGCACTCATCCCGAGTGCGTTGCCACCGACAACATCGACACCTACGCCCTCACGCAAAACGAAACCTCAACTGGCGTCTCGATGCCGTTGCACCGACCTGATGGCGCGGCTGAGGATGCGATCGTTGTCGTTGACGCGACTTCGGCAGCTGGCGGTTTGCGATTCGACCCCACTCAGATCGATGCCTATTACTTCGCACCACAAAAGTGTCTGGCATCTGACGGCGGATTGTGGCTCGCCGCGATCTCACCTCGGGCGGTCGAACGCATCGAGAGCATCGCTAGTAGCAATCGGTGGATTCCCGCATCGCTTGATCTCAAAATCGCGCTCGATAATTCTCGGAAAGACCAGACCTACAACACTCCGGCCCTTGCGACCATTTTTCTCGCGGTGCAGCAGGTCGAGTGGGTCAACAACAATGGCGGTCTCGAATGGGCCGCGTCGCGATGCGATCGCTCAGCTGAAATCATGTACTCGTGGGCCGATAAATCTGAGTACGCGACGCCGTTTGTCGGCAACGTCGACGAACGCAGCCACGTCGTAGCCACCATCGATCTCGCTGAACACATCGATGCCAATGTGGTATCGAAAGTACTTCGAAACAACGGCATCGTTGACACCGAGTCGTACCGAAAGCTTGGACGCAATCAACTTCGCATGGCGATGTTTCCGGCCATTGATTCATCTGACATCGAAGCGCTGACCGCTTGTATCGACCACGTTGTCGCTGCCTTAACTTGATCTGACTCGCGCCGCTCCGTTCTGACGGGCAGACTGTGAGCTCGCAAGTTCACACACGCCAACATCGGGGGAAGGCAATGTCAGCCAAGGCGGCCGAAAAAGCAGCGCTCACCGGACCGGGAGGCCCGTTTGAGGTCATTACTGCCGAGGTTGATGGCATCGAAATGTTGGTCTACCGCGACCGACTCCCCCACCTTCGAGCTGTCGCTGAACTTGCGGCAGCTCGTGGCGACGAGCGCCCGTTTTTGGTTTACGGATCCCAACGAATTGGGTTTTCCGAGTTCTTCCATCGCGCCAATCGAATCGCTGACTCGTTGCTGCATGACTTCGGCATTCAGTCGGGTGATCGAGTTGCCGTGTTGTCGGCCAATAATCCCGAGTGGTGCGAGACTTTTTGGGCCACAGTAAACATGGGTGCAATCTTGGTCGGCCTCAATGGCTGGTGGAAGGCCGATGAGGTCTTGTATGGGTTGCAGGACAGCGGTTCTCGAGTGCTCATCGCGGATCGCGGACGATTCGAACGAATCGCTCATGATCTCGATCAGCTCGATGCACTCGAAGCCGTGTTCCTTATTGACGCTGATCCGGCCGATTATGACAATCATCCCAAGCTGCATCGATTCGATGAGCTCCGAAGGTCTTCCGCTGGGTCGCCACAATCTGATTCCGTCGGATTCCCGTCGAACGCAATCGACGAGGGTGACGCTGCCGTCATCTTTTACACCAGCGGCACCACGGGGAGACCAAAGGGTGCAATCTCCAGCCACCGCAACATGATCGCCAACCTCCAAAACACCATTTACAACGGCGTCGCTTCAGCAATCTTGAGTACCGACGATCCGTCGACAACGGTCGCCCCACCGCAAACTGCCGCGCTGCTGACCTCGCCGTTGTTTCATGTTTCGGGCTGCCACTCAAGTCTCGTGGTTGGCACCTTGGGAGGCATCAAGTTAGTCATTCCCGAAGGTCGATTCGAGCCCGCAAAAGCCCTGCAACTCATCGCCGACGAATCCATCACTGTTTGGGCCACGGTGCCAACCATGGTGTGGCGCGTTTGTGAATTTCCCGACCGACACCAGTTCGACACCACTTCGGTCACGAGTGTCGCTTTCGGCGGTTCGCCTTCAGCTGACGAGCTCCAGCGGATGGTGCGCGAGACGTTCCCAAACGTTCGCAGCACCAGCAATGCCTATGGATTGACCGAATCGAGTTCGGTCGCCACCGTGATCAATGGTCAGGCAGCTATCGAGAAACCAACGTCAGTCGGGCCACCGGTTCCGGTGGTCAACATCAAAATTGTCGATGCCAATGGAATCGAGGTCGCGACCGGCGACACCGGCGAAGTGCTCATCAAAGGTCCGATCATCATGCCGGGATATTGGAATAAGCCTGAGGCAACTGCTGAGACAGTCATTGATGGTTGGCTCCACACCGGTGACATCGGGCGAGTCGACGAAGAAGGGTTCCTGTTCATCACCGATCGCGCCAAAGACATGATCATTCGCGGTGGCGAAAACATCTATTGCGTTGAGATCGAGCAGCGACTCGTCGAGAACCCCGCCATAGCCGACGCTGCCGTGTTCGGGATACCTCACAAGGAATTGGGTGAAGAAGTAAAAGCGGTCATTCAGATCGCGCCCGGACAAGAAATCTCCGAAGCACAAGTGAAGGAATGGGTCGCGGAAACGCTTGCCAACTTCAAGGTCCCGACGCAGGTCACGCTCACCAACGACAAACTCCCGCGAAATGCTTCAGGCAAGTTGCTCAAAAACGTCCTGCGGGGACAGGGCGAGGTGAGCTTCGCCGAAACCATGTGACCTCATGACGACGCCATCGCCCACCCGTCAATCAATCGGCGCGCCACGATGGTGGCGTAACCCCACCCGCGTGCTCGTTATCACCGCGCTCGCCATCACCGCGGCATGGTTAGCGGTTGCACTGCTGTGGCGGGATGCGCCCTTCGCCATGACGTTTGATGACTCGTTTTACTATTTCGGTATCGCTCGCAACATCGCCCACGGCCACGGCTCCACATTCGACGGAGTCAATTCAACCAACGGCTACCACCCCCTTTGGATGCTGATCGCGGTTGCGGTCTTTGCTTGCGGGCTCGACGGGACCAGCGCCGTTCGGGTCATGCTCAGCGTGCAAGTGTTGATGCTTGGCGCGGCACTGGTCACCCTTGCGCTAACAACAGGTCGAGCAATCTCCAATTGGCCTCGGATTTACTCGGCTGACGGTGACGGCAGCGCTATCACGACGATCACCATCCGGGCAATGGGCTGGTGCACGGCAATTGTGGCAGTTGCCTTCGCCCTCGCCGCGGGTAATCCATTCATCGTGAAGGTCTTTGCCAACGGCCTCGAATCAGGGGTGCTGGTCGCGCTTGATGCCGTACTTTTGGCACTTGCCGTTCGTCGCGGCACCTCGTGGCTATCGACTGACCGATCAACGAACCGGTGGGGGATCGGCCTTCTTTTGGCACTCATCGTTCTCGCCCGAACCGATTCGATCGTGTTGGTTGCCGCGCTGGGGCTTTGGACGATGGGCGAAGCACGCACCCTAGGCCGACGATCAATTCGGCCGTTGCTTGAAATCTTCGGACTCCCGATTGTCGCAACTGGGCTCTACCTCGTATCGAATCAACTCCTGTTCGGGTCGTGGCTCCAGATAAGCGGAGTGGTAAAACGCCAGCCGCTTTCACTCGCTCGAGTAGGCATCATGGTGGGCATCGTCGTCGTAGCTGGCATCATCGGGCGACGCGGTTACCGCCGAGTGCATACCGTCGGTATTCGAAACCCGAGATTCACACGGGTAAGCGCCTTCACCGCTGCCACCTCGTGGTACGCAGGATTTTGCATCGTGATCGTCGCGTACTACCAAGTGTTACAGGCACAGCAATGGCTCTGGTACTACTGCCCGCTCGCCCTCTACTGCCTCTTCGTCTTATTGGCGGCAGTCGCCGATTTTGTTGAATCAGCCGTGGTCGAAGCCCCAACCATGCAAGCACCATTTCGCGCCCTGGCTCCTATTGCGATAATCCTGTTGATCCCGCTAGTTGCCGCGATGGCTTTTGAAACTCGGACATTTACCGACCCGCAATTGCGATCAATTCTTCTCGCCAATCGCGACGCCGGTGAATGGATCGATCACCACCTACCGGATGACTTCGTTCTTGGATCATGGGATGCCGGAGTCGTTGGCTATTACGCCAATCGAACGGTGATCAACCTCGACGGCGTCGCGAATTCCAGTGACTATTTCGAGGCGGCCCGCCATGGGACAATCGGTCAGTTTCTCACCGACCGTGGCATCAACGGCTTAGTGAACCATGGCAATTTGGTCGACGGTGAAGACCCCGACATCCGCGCATTCATCAAATCAAACTTCGGTGCCGCGGTCGAGCAGCAGTCCACCGTGATCGAGAAGATCCCATTTCGCTTCAGTGGAAATCTCACCGGCGGCAGCGGGGCAACGAGCGGAACACGACCGATGGCGGTCTTCATCTATCGACTGCCCACATAAGGCGCGATCGACCCCTCCTCGCCTACGGTGACAACTGATCGTTCCTGCCCGTCCCGCCACCGGGCCGGCCAAATCGGAAATGAACCACACGTATGGATCCAACCGTCTATGCCATCCCCATGTATTTCGGAAGCATGGGGGTCGAACAAGCGCTGCTGCGCCGACGGGCCAAACGCCTTGGCGTCGCACCCGGGGATTCACCCGGTGACTATGAGTGGCGCGATACGGCCGCAAGCCTCACGATGGGGGTAGGCAGTTTGTTGGCTCCGCTCGTTGTCCCTCACATCTTGGGGCCGCTTACGCCCGGCAAAGGCCGATTTGGCAAGGTGCTCGTCGTTACCGCCGCGGCAGCGATGGCTACCACGGTCATCGCCGATCAACTCGCGCGCCTCAATCCGAGCACGATGACGAAGCCTTTAGATACGTCGCCGAGTTCAACCTCCGATTTCATCGAATCCCCCCGTACCTGTCGACGCCACCAAGTCGGACGAATCGCCCGCAAAGTCGCGAGCATCGGTGCGATCACTACCGTGGCAGCCACCGGCGTCGCCATCACCTCGGCCGTCACCGCTGGTATGTCGTCGCGGACATCAAAGCGCTTCGCGGGATCAAACGATGCAGTTGCACCGTCAGGCGCCGATCGGGCCGCGGGGCTCGCTACTCTCGCCGTCGCCACGCTGGGCTGGGATTTCATCTATTACTGGAATCATCGGTTCATGCACAGCAGTCGGTTCATGTGGGCAATCCACTCGGTTCATCACTCCAGCGAGCGTTACAACTTGTCAACCGCGCTGCGCCAGCCGGTCGCTGACGGACTCGGAATCTTTGCTCCTTACAGCGCGTTAACCCTTCTTGGTATTCGACCCGAAGTCATTACCCAAGCCCGCGCCATCAACTTGCTGTATCAGTATTGGATTCACACCGACCTCATTGACCGAATAGGACCATTCGAGTCGATACTCAATTCGCCGTCACATCATCGTGTGCATCACGGCGTCAACCCGCGTTACCTTGATCGAAATCACGGCAGCATCTTGATTCTTTGGGATCGGTTGTTCGGCACTTTTGAACGCGAGAACGAACCAGTGGTGTACGGCCTGACCACCAATATCGACACGTTCAACCCGGCTTTGGTCGCTACTCGCGAATATCGCGACATCGGGCGCGACATCAGCAGTTCACCGAGTTGGCGTCAACGTTTATCGTTCGTGCTACGCGGGCCCGGTTGGTCCTACGAACAGCACGCCGCGGCGTAGACCGCGTTAATCGCTCAGGAGCGAGCGGCCGCGAAACCTTGCTCAAGGTCAGCGATAATATCGTCCACGAGTTCGGTTCCTACTGAAAGACGAACCAAACCGGGCGCAACGCCAGTCGCGGCTTGCTCATCGGGCGTGAGTTGAGAATGTGTCGTGGTCGAAGGCTGGATGACCAGGCTTCGCACGTCACCGATGTTTGCGAGATGACTATGCAACACGAGTGCCTCAACAAATTTTTGGCCAGCTTCAGCGCCACCCTTGATGATGAACGCCGGAACTGACCCAGCGCCACGCCCCCCGCTGTATTTCATCGCCCGAGCGTTCCACGGTGAACTCGCTAACCCGGCGTACTGCACCGACTCGACCTGGGCATGACCATCAAGGTATTCGGCGACGGCTTGCGCATTCGAAACGTGGCGCTCCATGCGCAGGCTCAGCGTCTCGACACCCTGCAGCAACAAAAATGCATTGAACGGTGAAATAGCCGCACCAAGGTCGCGCAACAGTTGCACTCGGGCCTTGATGATGTAACTGCCTGGTCCCAAGGCGGGCCAGTAGGACAACCCGTGGTAACTCGCGTCGGGCTCGGTGAACATTGGGAACTTGTCATTGGCAGCAAAGTCGAAGGTTCCGCCATCGACGATCACTCCGCCGATGGAATTGCCATGGCCGCCAATAAATTTGGTGGCTGAATGCACAACAATGTCCGCCCCCCATTCGAGCGGACGAATCAAATATGGCGTTGCCACCGTGTTGTCGACGATGAGCGGTACACCACTATCGTGAGCAACCTTCGAAATACCCTCGAGGTCGACGACATCATTACGCGGGTTGCCGATCGTCTCGGCATAAAACGCCTTCGTGTTGGGCCGCACGGCGGCCCGCCAATCCTCAAGATTGTCAGGGTCATCGATGAACGTCGTCTCGATTCCCATACGCGGCAGCGTGTAATGCAACAGGTTGTAGGTGCCTCCGTAGAGCGCTGCTGACGCAACGATGTGACTTCCAGCTTCAGCCAAGTTCATGATGGCGAAGGTTTCAGCGGTCTGACCACTAGCCACGGCAAGCGCGCCGGGCAGGCCAACTGCGGTGGTGATCCCGCCTTCAAGACTCGAGATCCGAGCTTCAAGCACTGCTTGAGTCGGGTTCATGATCCGGGTGTAAATGTTGCCGATTTCAGACAGGGAAAAAAGAGCCGATGCGTGAGCAGTGTCACGGAACTCATACGCGGTGGTCTGATAGATCGGTGTCGCGCGTGCACCAGTTGCAGAATCAGCCTCAGCTCCAGCATGGATCTGTCGAGTTTCAAAGCCCCAAGTGGAATCGTTCGCCATGATGTTGTCCCCTTTATCGAAATGGAGAGAGTTCGGAATAACCGAAGCCTCGTGATTACTGCATGACTAAGCGCTTGTTAATTAGCCTTGACCACCGGATGCGTCGCTGACCTTCGTTTTGCCTTGGCTGATCCACGGCATCATTGCCCGGAGTTTTCCGCCGACCTGCTCAATAGGGTGTTCCTTACCCTTCGCTTCGAGGGCCATGAAGTTCGGCCGACCGGCCTCGCTCTCTGCGACCCACTCATCGGCGAATTGTCCCGACTGGATCTCGCTCAAAATCTTGCGCATCTCGGCGCGGGTGTCTTCGTTGATGATGCGCGGCCCGCGGGTTAGATCGCCATACTCGGCCGTATCGGAGATGCTGTATCGCATACCCGCTACGCCTTCTTCATACATCAAGTCAACAATCAATTTGAGTTCATGAAGGCACTCGAAATACGCGATCTCCGGCTGGTAGCCGGCATCAACGAGCGTTTGGAACCCTGCTTGCACCAATGCGGTGGTCCCACCGCACAGCACAACCTGCTCACCGAACAAGTCGGTTTCGGTCTCTTCGGTAAAGGTCGTTTCGATGACACCGGCGCGCGCACCACCAATCGCATCGGCGTAGGCCAATCCCAACCCAAGCGCAGTGGATGTGGCGTCCTGTTCGACGGCAACCAAGCACGGCACTCCGCCACCCTCTTCGTAGGTTCGACGCACCAAGTGGCCTGGGCCCTTCGGTGCAACCATCACCACATCAACACCGGCAGGCGGGACGATGCGCCCGAACCGGATGTTGAAACCATGGGCGAAAAACAATGCGTCACCAGAAACGAGATTTGGTTCGATCTCGGCTTCGTAGGTCGCCTTTTGCTCGGTGTCGGGGGCCAAAATCATGATCAGGTCGGCATAGGCCGATGCATCAGCGATGCTCAATACCCGCAAGCCTTCAGATTCGGCTTTCGCTTTTGAATTTGAACCCGCTCGCAGACCAATGACCACATCGACGCCCGAATCTTTCAGGTTCAGCGCGTGAGCATGGCCTTGGGATCCGTAGCCAATGATGGCCACCTTCCGGTCGGCGATCAGCGATCGATCGGCGTCTTTTTCGTAATACACATTGGCGGCCATAACAGGCTCCTGGGTTCGTTGAGCGAAGATGATTCAGAAATGCAGGCTGGTGGTACTTCAGGGATTGTTTTCGATGAGTTTCGTTAGAGCAACTCGACCAGTGCGCTGAAGCGCAGAGAAGCCAAATGGGCGCATGCGTTCTTCGAACTCATCGATTTTGGTCGGCGTCGCATCAAGACTGACCGTCAGTTCATCCGGACCGACGGCGAGAATACGACCCTCGAACGTTTCGACCAACTCGATAACCTCGTTTTGCCTCGAAGTTGGCACTAGCACCGTGGCGAGCAGCAACTCACGTTGGATCGAATCAGCCGGTGCCAATTCGGTGATTTTCACCACATTGATCAATTTGTCGAGTTGTTTAACGATCTGATCAAGGGGCGCCGATTCGATATCGACTACTGCAGTAATCCGGCTGAAGCGCTCGTCATCGGTCGGTGCCACGGCGAGCGATACGATGTTGAATCCCCGTCGAGCAAACAATCCCGAAACTCGGGTCAGGACGCCGGGCTTATTTTCGACCAGCACCGTCAAGATATGTTCCTTCGGCGGAGCCACGATCAACTTCCTCCCATGCCGTGGGCCGGATCAACCACAATCTCTGAATTACTGAGACCCGACGGCACCATCGGGTAGACCTTTTCGCGGGCATCGGTGCGGAAGTCAATGACGACCGGTCGGTCATCGATTTCATTGGCTCGCTGAATAGCCGGCAGCACATCTTCAGGCGATTCAACCCGCATACCGACACATCCCATTGCCTCGGCCCACATTTTGTAATCGGGAAGATCGGGTGAGAGAAAAACCTCGGAATAGCGCTCCTCGTAAAACATCTCCTGCCACTGCCGCACCATGCCGAGATACGCATTATTCAAGATTGCGATCTTGACCGGTATACGTTCACTGGCTGCAGTCACGAGTTCTTGGGCAGTCATCTGGAAGCACCCGTCGCCATCAATGGCCCACACCATGCGATCGGGACGACCAACCTTGGCGCCAATCGCCGCTGGCACCGAAAAACCCATAGTCCCGAGGCCGCCGGAGTTCACCCAGGTATAAGGATGATTGAACTTCCAGTGCTGACTGGTCCACATCTGATGCTGACCAACCCCGGAAGCCACGATGCAGTCATCTGGAGTGTTGTCGCGCAGCGTCTCAAGGACGTATTGCGGTTTGAGCATCTCGCCCGGTTCGCTCATCTCATAGGTCAGTGGATACGTCGATTGCCACTTACTAATCGTAGTTTTCCACGCAGTGCGATCTGGTTGACCTGAAGGACCTCCGAGTTCGCCAATGGCAACAATGAGTTCCTCGATAACCAATCGGCAATCGCCGGCGATCCCTGCATCAGGCCGGCGCACTTTGCCAATCTCAGCAGGGTCAATATCGACATGGATGATTTTCGCATGGGGAGCAAAGGCATCAACCTTGCCCGTCACTCGATCGTCGAAACGACTGCCCAACGCGATCAACAAATCAGCTTCTTGCATCGAGGTCACGGCGGTGAAATTGCCATGCATTCCCGGCATCCCCAAGCAAAGCGGGTGATCATCGGGGAATGCCCCACGGGCCATCAAGGTGGTCACCACATGCATGTCACACAATTCGGCAAGTGCCCGTAATGCTTCAGCTGCACGGGCTTTCAAAATGCCACCGCCGGCATAGATCACGGGTCGCTCAGCGGCCAACATGAGTTCAGCTGCTCGACGAATCATCGCGGGATCGCCCGTCGTCACCGGGTGATAACCAGGCAAATCAACTGATTCAGGCCAATACCAATCCATGGCTGATCGCGGATTTTTTGGATCGACAATGTCTTTGGGGATATCGACCAAAACCGGTCCAGGCCGACCCGTAGTGGCGATGTGGAACGCCTCGCGAATTGCTTGCGGAATGTCCTGCGCTTCTGTGACTAAGAAATTGTGCTTGGTGATACCCATGGTGATGCCCGTGATATCGGCTTCTTGAAATGCATCGGTACCAAGCGCTGAAGTCGGGACTTGACCGGTGATCACGACCATCGGGATCGAATCCATATACGCATCGGCCAGCGGCGTGACGATGTTGGTCGCACCCGGACCGCTGGTCACCATTGCGACACCCGGTCGCCCAGTTGCGTGCGCGTAACCCTCGGCCATGTGACCAGCGCCCTGTTCGTGGCGCACAAGTACGTGGCGAATTGGTGAATCGATGATCGGGTCGTATACCGGCAAGATGGCGCCACCGGGCAAGCCGAAAATCGTTTCGACGCCTTCCATCTCAAGGCTCTTGATGAGGGCTTGACCGCCATCGAGTTTCATCGTTGCTTCCTTCGGAATCATTCGGTAAATGCAATCGACCTCCCGCTGGGGAGGTCGAGGTTGCGCACGCCGCGGATTAAGGCAGGCGTGCGCTAGGTAACTACTACCGGAGGTGTCGGCATGGTGCGGTTCACAGCGACAAGCCTCCCACCTCGCACTCCGATGAGCAACCTGAGCGCAAGGACCTCGATTTGGTGACTGATTCAGCTGGATTCAGGCCTCGGTGATCGCCCCTCGTTCGGCCCCTTGAGCAAGAGCAGCGTATTTTGCCAAGACGCCAGTGGTATGACGCGGCTCAGGCAGTTTCCAGTTGGCCAGGCGGCGTTCGAGTTCGGCTTCATCGACCATCAAATCAATGGTGTGGCTAACCACATCGATCACGATGCGATCGCCCTCGGCGACGAGGGCGATCGGTCCGCCCGAGACTGCTTCCGGGGCGACGTGGCCGATACAAAAACCGTGAGTGCCTCCTGAGAATCGGCCGTCAGTGATCAGTGCCGAATCGCCGCCGCGACCGGCGCCCTTCATTGCCCCGGTGACTGCCAACATCTCGCGCATTCCCGGGCCACCCTTGGGCCCTTCATAGCGAATCACGACGACGTCGCCGGCGTTGATGCGCCCAGCGAGAATCGCTTCCATGGCCGATTCTTCGCCTTCGAATACCCGCGCTGGACCTTCGAATTCATGAAAATCGATGCCCGCAACCTTGACCACTGAGCCCTTCGGTGCCAGCGAACCGGTGAGCACGGCAATCCCGCCGACTTCATGAATCGGGTCGCTCACCGGATGGATGACTGATCCATCGGGAGCAGGTGGCGCAATCTCCGCCAGATTTTCGGCCACGGTCCGACCGGTGACGGTCAAACAGTCGCCATGGAGCAATCCAGCATCAAGGAGTTCCTTCATGACGACCGGAATGCCACCAATGCGATCGACATCACTCATGTGGTACTTGCCGGCGGGCTTGGTATCAGCAATGTGAGGAACGCGTTTAGCAATCCGATTGAAGTCTTCGAGTTGCAGGTCGACTCGGGCTTCATTCGCTATTGCCAACAAGTGCAGCACCGCATTTGTCGAGCCGCCAAGCGCCATGACGACTGAAATGGCGTTCTCGAATGCTTCCTTCGTCATGATCTGACGCGGGCGCAGGTCAATTTCGAGCAAATGCAGCACTGCTTGCCCGCTGGCATACGCGAAGTCGTCACGGCGACGATCTACTGCGGGAGCCGAGGCAGACCCTGGCAGTGACATGCCAAGTGCTTCGCCCACTGACGCCATCGTGTTGGCAGTGAACATGCCGGCGCAGGATCCCTCGGTCGGACACGCCGCCATTTCGATTTCGCCTAATTCGTTTTCGGTGATCGTGCCCGCCGCACAGGCGCCGACCGCTTCGAACACACTCACGATGTCCAGCGCGACGCCATTACGTTGACCCGGGAGTATTGAACCGCCATACAAAAAAACCGCCGGCAAGTTCAAACGGGCTGAGGCCATCAACATCCCGGGCAGGGACTTGTCACAGCCAGCAAAGGTCACCAAACCGTCGAATCGCTCAGCATGCATAACCGTCTCAACCGAATCTGCAATCACTTCACGGCTCACGAGCGAGGCCCGCATTCCTTCGTGACCCATTGAGATGCCGTCGCTGACTGCGATGGTGTTGAACTCGAATGGGAAGCCCCCGGCGTCGCGAACACCTTCCTTGGCCCGCTTTGCCAGTCGATCAAGCGGAAGGTTGCACGGCGTCACTTCATTCCACGATGACGCGACTCCGATTTGGGACTTGCCCCAATCGTCGTCGGTCATACCGACCGCCCGAAGCATTGCTCGAGCAGGCGCGCGCTCAAATCCATCAGTCACTTCGTAGGACCGTGGTTTCATTCGGTGATCGCTTGGGCTGTAATCCATAGTCTTAGAGGTTACGCCGTTTCATCCCAATGAGGTTCGGTTAGACCTGTGCGATCACTTCGGCGCCATATCGGGCCAGCGATTCGGCTGTGTCTTTCCAGAAGAGGAAGGACGGAACAATCACCCGATCAACCCCAAGGTCCGCCAAAGCAGCTAACTCCTCGAGCGCGCTCGAGCCAAACGCCCCATTGCCGCCGGTGGACATCTCGATCAGGTCTGGATCCCGTCCCGCCTCGACCGCCGAAACTCGAACGAGTTCGAACAATTCGCGCAGACGCTCATGACTGCCCTCAGCCGGGAAGAAACCGTCACCCAGTCGACCGGCTCGCCGGGCCGCCACTTCGGTATGACCGCCCACATGAACCGGGATCGTGCCATTGACGGGTTGGGGCCGCGAAATGCAATTTTCGAATGAATAAAACTCGCTGTCGTGTGAAGCCTGTTCTTCGCTCCACAACGCTCGCAATACCTCGACCGCATCGTCAGTGCGACGGCCTCGTTCGTTAAACGGAACCCCAAGCGCGGCGAACTCCTCGGCCAGCCAGCCCGAACCGATTCCGAACAACACGCGGCCCCCAGAAAGATGATCAAGGGTTGCAAGTTCCTTAGCCAGCACCAACGGATTTCGCTGCGGAAGAATCATCACGCCGGTTCCGAGCTTGATCGTTGTTGTCGCCGACGCAAGAAATGCCAGCCACGTCAGCGGGTCAGGAATAGGCGAGGATTCTGGTCCTGGCATTCGCCCGGACTGATCGTAGGGATAACTCGATTCATAACCGGCCGGCACCACAACATGTTCGACCGTCCACATTGATTCGAACCCAGCAGCTTCTGCATGTTGCGCGAATTCCAACGCCAAACTTGGTTCAGCGAACGGTCCGACATTGGCAAATGAGATTCCGAACTTCATGATGCAGACTGTTCGCTAGTCACGAGAGAACAGATGTACCCAGCACGGGGATCAGGACGGCCACCGAGTAGTTCAAGATAGACCGCGCTGACCGCGTCGGTTCCCTGTGCGTGCTGAAATGCAATCCAGCCATCGGTCCACTCGAGGTAACCAACCCAAGCTTGGGACAAGCGATCGTTCAACTCCTCGCGTCCCCAATCTTTGTTTCGCTTCGAAATCTGACTGGGAGCGAAAAAGAACGCGGGTGTCGGGCCCGGCAAGTCGTCAGTTACTGGTTCAGCTTGATGATCCCAATGGGTTCCGCCAACCATCATGGAATGGGCCAATTCTTGGCCGAACCGGCGATGGACCGCGCCAAGCACGTCCCGGTTGCCCGCCACATCGACATACACCGCGGGACTTACGACGAGTTGGTCGATCGCGTCATAGGTGCACACCTCGTCATAAACCCCGAGCGATTCGACGAACGCGACATTCGCCGTTGACGTCAAACCAATAACTCGCGCACCACGACGGTGTCCGAGATAGGCCACGCCAATTGAAGTCTTGCTCGACGCGCTCGAAACGATAACGGTGTCACTGCCGAAACCTTCGTTGTCCACCAAGTAGTCGTCAACGAGAAATGAGGTAAAGAACAGCGGGTACAACAACATCTGAGCGTCTTCGCGATCGGCTCGGTAAATGGGATCCGATGCACTGCGCACATAGCTGCTGTAAGCCGAGGCCATTTCCGCACGATGGGGCGCCACGTCAAACACGCTGTAACTGTCGGCACGGCCGACCGTGATGACGAGCTCAGACCCCATTGGGAAATACCCGAATAGCCGTTCGCCGATTGCCACATCCGGCGAGTTGGTCTCAACGACTTCACCAAAAGCCCAAACCGGGATCCGACCCCATGGCGCGCCGTCGGCATCTTCGGGCGGACCAGCGGGAAAGAAGTCCCAATAACGCATTGCTTCGCCATAGACGGCATAGGTGATGTTGTTGGTCGACAGGGCAAAGTGATCGATCCGGATTCGAGCTTGGTCGGCCTGCAGTTGATCGGCATCCGATCCATCTACTCGGATGCGGTTGAGTTCGCTACGTTGCACTTCGAGATTCATGCCATTCCCCCACTGGGTTCAGTTGATCGTCGAACGCTAAACCGCCACGCGAGGAATTGGCAATCCTCATGACAAAATCTCGTGGCTCTGCGAAGCGGCACTGACTGGCCACCGTCGATTCGCCCGTTAGAACTGGGTCGAGCAGTGCGGTGCGAGTCCTTCGGGTGAGCCAAAGAACAGGTCAGCGTTCCGCAGAATTTCTGGTGATCGACCGACTAGACGTCCTGACCGCGCCAAGGTCGACGCACGAAATCCGCCGAGGTAAAGCGAGGAAAGCTCAGTCATCCCCATCGCCAAATCGGCAGATTCGTTCGTCCTGGTCACCTCGGCCCCTGAAGGCCCACCGGTGATGCGATAGGTGCCGGAGTTCGCTGGCAGGAACGGATCGTCGACCGCCACGCTGAAGGTGTCATCGGTCGCGTATCGCCGCGACGACAACGCGGAGATCGGATCAATCAATCGAGCCCACAGATAATCGTTCTCCGAGGCCACCGACACCGCCCGCCAATCGGCGAAGCGATGGCGCAACGGGTCATCGACCGCGACCACTGCGTGGACCGAATCCACTAAGTCGATATCGAGCAGGTAGCGCCAAAGGGCCGCGGCCACTTCAGAGTCAGCGGCGACGAGGTCCCGCACCGTCAAAACCGACGGAGCAGGTGGATCACCCCGTTTCACCTGATAGATCGCATAGCCACCCGGCTGACCTAATTGCGGCTCACAGGCCACCACGAATTGTTCCCCGCCTCCGCGCCACGTCTCGACTTCGCCAAAAATATGGGGCCACCATGAATCAGGTCGGGTGATCTCGCCGGGTCGAGTCTTAATCGCGGCCGCGAACAATGCCGGCGCGAGTTCAATCGCCTCAGCCCGGTTCAACAAACGCATGGGAAGGTCAGGGCGAATCGACCCGGAAAACGCCGAACGATGACATTGGATTTCGATCCCGTGGCACAAACTCGCGATGCCGTAACCAAACCGACGATAAATCGTGGCTTCTGACGCGGTAAGCACGGCAACGGCCTCACCCCGCTCGGCGATCTCGCGAAGGTGCCGCTCGACCAACATGGTCAATATGCCGCGGCGGCGATGGGTGGGCAACACGCCAACCGCAGTCACACCCGCAGCCGCCACAACTTGTTGGCCCGGCAACGTGAGCGAAATGCCGTAATCGCCCACGACACCGCACATCTGAGTGCCGTCAAAGGCACCGAACATTCGGCCCCAATCGGTGGTCAATGTCACTTGGTGACGGTTTGCATCTGACGCTGCTTCGGAAAACGCTGCGCAATCGACGTCGAAACTCTCATCGGCGTCACTTGCGGTGAGCCTTCGGATTGCGATGCTCATCGAAACCTCCGTCGGGGACGAGGTGGCCTAGTTGCCACATTTCGTTGCGAAATACGTGTTGATTCGATCTTGCGCACCTTCGACGTCGGCGGTGGTCAAACCGGCGGTCACTCGATCAAGTTTGGCGAGATCATCGGCACTGCGCTTTTCAACTCCGGTCCCGAAATCCAATCCGGCGAGAACCTCGACATAGCGAGAATAGGCATTGACGACGATCTCAGCGTCTTGGTTGATTTCGGGAGGAACCGTAGCCCGCACGGTCTCCACATCGTGACGAAACGCTTCGATCTCGGCTTGGTTCGCGTTGCTTTGTAGCGCAATTGGCGCAACAACAAGGGCGGAGAAAGCCTCGGCGGCCGCTAGGCAATCAGCCCCGAGTCCACCATCGGCGCCTTCAGGTGACGAGGTGGGCGTGATCTTCGGTTCAGCGCTGGACGCAACACTCGTCGTGCTTGGCGCGTTCGCGCTTTCCGGATTCGACGACGTCGCACAGCCACTTGTCGACCCAACCAACAGACCAAGTGTGGCTAGCACTTCGATCACCAGAACCCAGCGATTCGAGACCCGGGTGTTGCAGTCGATCATCAACGCTCCTCATTGGAACCAATCGCGACGGTCGCAAGCAGCGAACCTATTACAACGCGTTCGCCCCGAAAAGGGTGTCCTGAAATCAGCTGCCAGCTTCGGTCCGACGCTGATTCAGCAACGCGGTCACCGCCTTGCCGTCGGCTTTTCCTTGCGATGATCGCATGACCTGTCCGACAAAAAATCCAGTGAGCTTGCCCCGTTTGGCATCGTCGCCAGCGACAAATTCACCCCATTCGGTGGCATTGGCGGCGATTGCTTCATCAACGATGGATTCGAGATACGCCGAGTCCATCGCTTCAAACCCGCGCTCCTTTGCAATTGCCTCGGGCGATTCACCCGTCTCGACCATCTCGGTCAAGACCTGTTTCGCTTGCGTCGCCGTCAGTGCGCCCGTGACTTCGAGCTCCACCAGCTTCGCGAATTGCGTGACGTCAACGTCGGCCGCGGTCGCACCGGTCAAGTTGTGTTCGATGTGGGTCATCGCACGACCGGGGTCAGCGCCAGCCTCAATCGCCGCGAGTGCAAAGCCGTCGAAGTCGCGCTCAACGTGGAGCGCGACTTCGGCTGGAGTTAGGCCGGCCGCGGCAGCTAACCGCACTCGTCGTTCAGCGGGCAACATCGGCAGTTCGCTGCGGATCGACTCGATCCATTCCGCTGAAGGATCGAGGACAACGAGGTCTGGCTCCAGAAAATACCGATAATCCTCCGCACCTTCTTTGGACCGACCCGCCCTGGTCCGTCCGTGTTCTTCGTCCCAATGGCGAGTCTCTTGGTGGACTCGCTCACCGGATTCGATCACGTCTACCTGTCGCCGAGCTTCATAATCAATGGCACGAACGAGTGACCGAAGTGAATTGACATTCTTTACTTCGCATCGCGTTCCCAGTTCAGACTCGCCGACCAGACGAACTGACACATTCGCGTCGACTCGCATCGAGCCCTCTTCCATCTTGCCGTCCGATGCTCCGATCGCAACGAGAATCGCCCGCAGCTCGCTGACATACGCGCGAGCTTGTTCCGGGGATGTGAGGTCCGGTCGGCCAACAATTTCAATCAGCGGCACGCCAGCACGGTTGTAATCAACAAGTGACGAATCGGCACCGTGAATTCGACCATCCCCTCCCTGGTGAGTCGACTTTCCCGTGTCCTCTTCGAGGTGAGCCCGTTCGATGCCGGCGCGCTGGCCATCGGGCAGTTCCAGATAGCCATCGAGGTTGAGTGGCTCATCAAACTGGCTGATCTGGTAGTCCTTCGGCATGTCCGGGTAAAAATAATTTTTCCGCGCAAACGTTGACCGGGCCACGGTGCAATTCAGCGCTAGCCCGACGCGAATACCTAACTCGACCGCTCGATGATTCACCACTGGCAACGAACCCGGCAGTCCCAGCGTCACCGGATCGATGTTGGTATTTGGTTCGCCACCAAACACGTTGGGCGCACCGCTGAACATTTTCGTCGCTGTGGCCAATTCGGCATGAACCTCGAGCCCAATGACGAGTTCCCAATCTGCGCCTGTGGTTGGACTCGTAATGATCAACGGTTCACCCATCACATGGCCTTTCCGGTAGTCGCCGTTCGCGGCGCGGCGGCTTCGAGCACCGCGGCCGCCCGTAACATGGGAACTTCACCTAACGCCGGCGCCATGATTTGCACGCCGATCGGCATCACGTCATCGCCAAGCCCGAACGGAACTGAAATCGCCGCATCTCCAGCCAAATTGGTCGGGATGGTGCACGTGTCGTTGAGATACATGCTCAGTGGATCAGCGGTCTTGTCGCCGAATCGAAATGCGGTCGTCGGCGATGTGGGCGACAACAACAAGTCAAACGTTTCATAGGCGGCCGCGAAATCGCGGATGATCAACGTTCGTACCTTCAGCGCCTTGCCGTAATAGGCGTCGTAATAGCCCGCCGAAAGCGCGTAGGTACCGAGCATGATCCGTCGCTTTACCTCGGCACCGAACCCCGCGGTGCGCGTTGCCACCATCATTTCCGACGTGGTCGGCGCATCAACGCGCAATCCGTAACGGACACCGTCATAACGGGCCAAGTTGCTTGATGCTTCAGCTGGTGCAATCAGGTAGTAGGCCGACAAACCAAAGTTGATTGCGGGAACCGACGCTTCACCCACGATTGCACCCGCAGCCTCCAGCGCTTCTGCCGCGGCTCGGACTCTCGCTGCCACATCAGGAGCGATTCCCTCGCCCATCAATTCAGTCACCAAACCGATGCGCAAGCCCGCCACGCCTCGGTCGATCACGGCCGAATACGACGGCAGATCCTCGGGGATCGACGTCGAATCCATTGGATCATGGCCTGCGATGACGTCAAGCAACAACGCCGAATCAGCAACCGTGGTTGCAAACGGTCCGACTTGGTCGAGCGAAGATGCAAACGCAATGAGGCCGTAACGCGAAACCAATCCATAGGTCGGTTTCAACCCGACGACCCCACAGAGCGCCGCTGGCTGACGGATCGAGCCACCGGTATCAGATCCGAGAGAGATCGGCGCGAAGCCAGCCGCGACCGCCGCCGCGCTGCCACCAGAAGAGCCCCCAGGCACGCGAGTCAAATCATGAGGATTTCGAGTTGGGCCGAAAGCGGAGTTCTCAGTAGAACTGCCCATCGCGAATTCATCGAGGTTGGTCTTACCAACCGCAATCGCACCGGCAGCCGCGAGTCGTTGGACGACCGTGGCGTCATAGGGTGGAAGCCAACCCTCAAGAATCCGCGACGAACAGGTCGTCGGGATGCCGCGGGTGCAGAGATTATCCTTCAGTGCAATCGGAACTCCGGCGAGCGGCCCGGGGTCTATGCCAGCCGCGACTTGACGATCGATTTCATCGGCGTGTGCACGAGCTTGGTCGGCCAACACCACATTGAACGCGTGTACATCGCTTTCGCCAGCGTCAATTGATGCCAAGTGTGCATCGATCACCGCCCTTGCACTCAGTTGGCCAGTACGAATGCCCGCGGCGATCTCCGTCGCGGTTCCCATGGGAGGCTTTGCCGCACGCGAGCCAGCGAGCGAGGATTCAGCATCGTCGGCGCCGCTCATTGTTCATCTCCCAGAATGGCAGGAACCCGAAAGCGCCCATCTTCGACCGAAGGTGCTTGGGCCAAAACCTCGGACCGATCCAAGGTCTCGCCGACGACGTCAGGACGCAATACATTCGACAATGGGTAGGGATGGGCCGTGGGAGCGACTCCGGTCACATCAAGCGCCTCAACATCGGCGGCATGGGCAAGAACCGCAGCAAGCTGACTGGTGTACTCGTCGAGTTCAACGTCGGTAACCGCGAGTTTGGCCAAATAGGCGATGTGGGCCACATCATCACGAGTAATGCGTTCAGACATAGCGCCCATCGTAGATGCGTTGGCGGGTAGAACTTTCCGCTGGTAGGTAAGGCAGACTTGGTTTCGTCATTCCGGCATCAATGCCCGACGATGATCGCAAGCTGCCACCTGACTCTACGAGGAGACCCCCATGACCAAGCTTGGTTACCAAATTCCCAGCTTTACCTACCCCGGCATCGGTCCGGAAAAGCTCTTCGATGTCATTGCTGCGCAAGCAGCAGCAGCCGATCGGTCGGGTTTCGACACTGTGCTGCTCATGGATCACCTGTACCAACTCCCCATGCTCGGCGAGCCTGACGATTTCATGGTCGAGTGCTACACGACGCTCGGTGCACTGGCCCGCGAAACCTCAAATGTTCGATTGGGCGCGCTCGTAACGGGCAATACCTACCGCAATCCAACATTGCTGGCGAAGATCATCACCGCGCTCGACATTGTCTCGAACGGCCGAGCCCAACTCGGCATTGGAGCCGGCTGGTTTGAACTTGAGCACGATTCACTCGGATTCGAGTTCGGAACTTTTACCGACCGCTTCGAGAAGCTCGAAGAGGCGCTTCAGATCATTTTGCCCATGCTCAATGATGAACGACCGTCGCTCACTGGCACCCACTACTTAGCTAAAGATGCCATCAACCAACCGCCGCCTATTGGCAAGATCCCGATCATGATCGGCGGTAGTGGTGAGAAAAAGACGTTGCGGATGGTCGCGCAGTACGGCGACGAAGCGAACCTCACTTCGCCGGTCGAAGAAATCGGTCGCAAACTTGATGCGCTCAACGCACATTGCGAACGGCTTGGTCGCGATCGGTCCGAAATCATCGTGAGCCAGCAACTCAATATCTGCATCGCCTCCACCCACGACGAGGCCTATGCCGACATGGCCGAATTCTTAGGTTCGCGCGGCATGGACTTAGCGACGATGGACGACGCTACTAAGGACATGATCATGGCGATGGTCATATGGGGTGATGCTGACGAGGTGGGAGAAGCCCTGAGCGCGGTATTGGCCCTTGGTGTCGATGGGTTTACGTGCAACTTGCCGGCTAACGGATTTAAACCCGATCGGGTCGAGTTGCTCGGTCAAACGGGCCGAGCCGTGCTCGATCGTTAATTGATTCGGGGCGAAGGAACCAGGCGCACAACAACGTGATGGCGAAGAGCACGAGAGCGGCGACGCGCATCGTCGAAGCGAACGCTTCAGCTGTCTGAGCTCGTGCTGCGGCCTCGAACGGGGCACGCAAATCCTGTTGGAGCATGCCGAGCGCCTGCCGCAACGCCGTGCTTCCCTGCGCGACCTCGCCGGGATCCACCGTCGGGCCAAATTTTCCCGCCGCTGACATGCGGGCCGCGACCGACAAATATGCCGAAGTACCGATCGCAACTGCAAGCGCAGACCCCACGAAACGACTCAAACTGAGCATGCCCGCCGCTTCGTCTATTCGCGCCGGAGTCTCAGTCAATACCGCCACGCTTGTAAGACTTGCATTGGCGATTCCCGCACCAATGCCGCACAACGTCAACGGGATAAACAGTTGGGAGCCACTGCTTCCGGCGGTCGTAGTTGACAGCCACGCGAAGCCAGCGATGCTGAGGCTAAAGCCAACCAACACCGGACCGCGATAGCCAAGTCGTGTGCCCATCACCTTCGCGAGGTGAGTGAAGACCACAATCGTTACCGTAAATGGCACCAGCGCGACCGCGATTTCAACTGCAGTCGAGTTGAAACTGGCAGCTGATTGAGCAAACAAACTAAAAAAATAGACGAGCCCTAACATGCCAATCGATGCGCCGATGGTCGCTACATTCGCTCCCATGACCAGGCGCTCACGAAGCAGCCCCCAATGCATGAGCGGGTGTTCAGCGCGTAGTTCAACCGCGATCAAGATCGCGGCCAACACCATTGAAAGTGCTGCCGCGGCCACCGTGTGCCATGACCACAATCCCCACTTCGCTGTACGGAAGGCCCCGCCGACGACGACGAAAATCAGCATTGAGCTCACGATCGCGCCCGAGAAATCTCGAGTTGGAGCTTTTGGAATGAGCGAGGTGATCCGCCTCAGCGGCCATGCCAGAACCAGCGCTGCTAGCAAGAGCAAGCCTTCAAACCAAAACAATTCGCGCCACGACAAATAGTCAGTAACGATTCCGCCGATAAGCGGACCAATCCCGAATGCCGAGGCATACGCGATGCTTCGAACCCGAAAACCGAATCGCATACCAGCCGCAGGAGGATGCGCAACCAGCATTTCGATTGAAGCAGGCATTACCAAGGCGGCACCAATGCCCTGCACCACTCGACCGGCGATAAGCACAATCCCCGACGGCGCAACCGCCGCGATCACCGTCCCGACGAAAAAAATCGCGGTGCCAATGAGAAACGTTTGGGCACGTCCGATGACGTCACCGAGGCGACCGCCAACGAGCGAGAAGGTTGCGGCTGCTAGAAGAAAACCACCGGTGATCAATGACAGCGTCGCAAGCGGGGTGTCGAGATCTTCGGCAATTCCGCGCACCGCCACGCCGATTCCGGTTGTGTTGACGCCAACCACGACCATCGCCAAGCTCACTGCGACGACCGACCTTTCGGTCTGCCACCAATCCGGGTTTGTGATTCGTCGCAATCGGCTCACATCGAAACGTTACGCGCCAAACCACCCATCGGACCGGACGAGTGCCACAGCGGCGCCGCAGGGCTGAAATCCAACCGTCGCTCGTTGGCGCCTGTCAACCTGCTTTCGCAAGCAACCTCGCCGCCACCTTCACGGCAACACCGTCGTCAATCAAATCGCAACCATGCATGCGCATCCACACGATGATGTCGAACATCCGCAGCAGCGACAACCCTTGGGCGCGGCCATTGTCACGGTTACTGAAACGAAACTCATCAGCAATTGCATGCAGGCGGTCGGAATGAGCGACGACGACATCTTGCATGATCACCCAATCCTGATCGCTGCCCTTCATCGCCAGTCCTTCCGCGACATAACGGTCCCAAACCGGAATCAAGTGCGGGCGTTTACGGGCCAGTAGTTTCGACGCCCGCGATCGACCAATCCCGCTTGATGCGCGCAGCAATTTGTATGCCATCGATGCAGACGCCCATGGCGACTCGGTGAAGTCCTCTGCCGGGGCCGCCGCGATCAACGTGAGACCGAGGTCGATCCGGCCAAGCAGGTGGACGAGGTCACGATTGATCTCGAGGAGTCCGATGACCTCTCTCGGTTTCAGCGGCGTATCAAGGAGAGAGAGCGAAAGTGAATCTTCGATCGTTACGCGATTTGGTTCACGGTCGACGGGGGCTCCCGTCGCTGGGTCGGTACCGCGGCCAACCGCGTCGAACCAAGCGCCGGTGAATCGCCCGGAAAAATACAACTCAAGCGCTGAATTTGCGGCGTCACCGGAAAGGAGGACTCCCGCTCGAGCCACCGCTTGTGCGCTTGATCGTCGCGGCTTAGGACTCACGATGCGGACTTTAGACAAAACATTCAGGTTCGTCATCTGAAACCACGCGGTGACCAGCTTTCCAATGGATGAGGCCGTTACAATCACTTGGGCTTGGTGGAACTTCTCGCGACTCTTGGCGCGAAAGGACAGCTATCGATGGCCAATGATCCCAACGATCGGAAAGATCCCGCGACAGGGACCATTTTCGACGATGCATTCGTGCGATCTGCGCCGTACACCGAGCCGGATGCATCGACTCGACTCGCGCAACTCCGTCGCATCGATGCAGAGCAACGGGAAAAATACGGGCTCCCCGGAAGTAACCATCCAACGCAGCAGCGAACTCCCGTCGAGATTCGCCACCAGCCCCGTTGGAGCCGAAACCGTTGGGCCGCACTCGTCACCGTGGCGTTAGTGGTCATTTCGGTCTACGCCGGACCGCTGCGCGATTCGGGGAGCAAGTCGGCGAAATCGATCAAGATTGGCGGCGCTCCGCTTACGGTCGACCGTTATGCAAAGACTGTCGAAATAGTTGGAGGACAGCCAACGCCGAGTCGGGAAGAGCAATCAGTGCCAATCGGTCACCCAGCGCCACTCGCCGGTGACACTGGGCCATACCAATTCATGCTCTCGCAACCTGGCAGCAGCGCTCCGGTTGCTTATGACCCATGCCGACCGATTCACCTGGTCATTAACGAGCGAACCGCCCCGCCGAACGGGACGCAACTACTCACCAACGCGTTGGCAGCGGTATCGACGGCAACCGGCTTGCAATTCGTCATCGACGGCTCAGCTACTGAAGAGCCATCGATGGATCGACCACAGTTTCAACCCGAGCGTTACGGAGACGTGTGGGCGCCGGTGTTGGTCGCATGGACCGACCCAACTGTGATCACTGAACTGGCCGGTGAAGTTGCGGGACTCGCCGGGAGCTCATCGATCGAGTTGGATTCCCGGTCCGTTTACTTATCAGGATCGGTGAACCTCGATGGACCCCAGTTGACTGAGGCAATGACCAGCCCAAACGGAGTTGAAGAAGCACAGTCGGTCGTGCTTCACGAATTTGGCCACCTTGTCGGACTTGACCACGTAACCGACCAATCGCAATTGATGTATCCGTCTACCTCAGCTGGGGTGGTGACTTTTGCATCAGGCGACCTCATCGGACTCAACAAGCTGGGTCAAGGGGCATGTTTCCCAAATCTTTAGCGCACCAATTTGGCGAAAGCCCGTTGGTCAACGAGGCGGCGTATCAGCGTTCGCGAGGCGCATGTCAGGGTAGCGAGCACCGGCAAATGCTCCGACAGGTGTAACCGCCTCGAGGCGGGAAATGTCTTCGGCATTCAATTCGATTTCGCACGACGCCGCATTTTCTTCGACGTACGCAACCCGCTTGGTGCCCGGAATCGGAACAATATCGTCACCCTTGGCAAGCAGCCACGCCAACGCCAATTGCCCGGGGCTCACTCCCTTTGCCTCGGCAAGGAGTCGTACTTCTGCCACGATCGCCAGGTTTTGAGAAAAATGCTCGGCCTGAAACCGAGGATTCGAACGCCGGAAGTCGTGCTCATCAAGACTGGCGACGTCGGTTATCGCGCCAGTAAGGAAACCTCGACCAAGCGGGCTATAGGGAACGATCCCGATACCGAGTTCGCGAGCGACCGGCAGCACCTCGGCCTCTATGTCGCGAGTCCAAAGCGACCATTCACTCTGCAACGCGGTGATTGGATGCACCGCCGAAGCACGTCGAAGCGTGTCGACTCCTGCCTCAGAGAGACCAAGGTGACGGACCTTGCCTTGCGTGACCAATTGGGCCATTGCACCGACAGTTTCCTCGATGGGCACCGCCGGGTCGGGGCGATGTTGGTAATAGAGGTCGACATAGTCAACACCGAGTCGGGCAAGTGACTCGTCGCACGAAGTAATGACGTAGTCGGGGCGGCCGTTAATTCCGCGATTGCCGTCGGCGTCGACCACGATTCCGAATTTCGTCGCCAGCACGATTTGATCACGCCGACCTGCGATCGCTTCACCAACAAGTTTTTCATTGTGGCCAAGCCCATAAATATTCGCGGTATCAAGAAACGTCATTCCGACGTCAAGCGCCCGCGAAATGGCAGCGATCGACTCGGTCCGATCAGCCTTGCCATAAGTATTCGACATTCCCATACAACCCAGACCAAGAGCTGACACCTCCAAGCCATTTCCAAGGCGGCGGGTGGGAACTGATGTTTGAGGCACGAGGGATCCGATCGATCAATTGACGGTTCAGGTACAAAAACAGGTGACAGTTATGAATAACGCACTTCAGTCGCGATCGACCCGGCCGACGGACCTGCCAGTCGATTTCGTTCAACCGCTGTTCTCATGTCATCCAACAGTCGCTGAATCAGCGACTGGTGGACAGGCGACAGCATCACATGAAAGCTCGCGGGTTCGGTATTTCGATTCAAAAACCAACCCATCGCATCGACGGCATCAGCAATCGCGTAGATGTTGAGCGCAGGATCAGTGGCACGGATCGCCAGTACCGGTCCAATTGGATCGCCCACGATTTCGATGCCATCGATGGCGTCAACGCCGGCTCGCATCTGGTCAATCACTTCGATCAATGTCTTGGCAATCGCTCGATAACCCGCCTGACCCAAATGGTTGATGACCGCCCACGCGATCGCAATCGGAGCGGCCGGTCGGGCTCCAGCGATCCCTGGGGAGCCATAAAGTCCGGCCGGCCAGGCATCGAACAAGAACCACTGCAACGCCTTCCAGTCTTCGTCTCGGTGCAACACCACCGATGCACCTTTTGGCGTGTAGCCATATTTATGAATGTCGACCGAAAGTTCGGTCACTCCTGGCACTCGAAAATCCCACGGCGGAATCGGCCGGCCAAGCTGTTCAAGAAATGGCAGAACGAATCCGCCAATGCAGGCATCAACATGACAGCCAATTCCTCGTTCGGCAGCTAATTCCGCAAGTGGTGCTACCGGGTCCATGATTCCGTATGGATAGTTGAATGCTGATGCGACGATCACTGCCGTGTCATCGGTGACCAACCGCCGCGCAGCGTCGACATCGGCACGGAACTGTTCGTCAAGCGGCACCGTGACGATGTCCATGTCCAGAAGGTGCGCAGATTTCGCATAGGCCGGATGGGCCGAAACTGCAGCCAAAATCGATGGGCGAATAATCCCTCGCGCTCGGGCCCGTTCGCGGCTCACCAGCATCGACATCAAAATCGATTCCGTGCCACCTGAAGTCATCGATCCTCCGCCGCCGGAGGGGAGTTGCACCAAGTCGCCCACATCGGCCACGACATCGCGTTCCATGTCGGCAAGACTCGGGAACCGAAATGGGTTCAGTGCGTTACCGAACAAATACCGCTCATTGACGGCGCGAACGAAGTCTTCGAGCTCATGGTCACCGCTCGGATAGACGAGACCGAACAACTGACCAGCGTGAGGATCAGGTTCGCCCTGGCGTCGTTCATCGAGGGCAGCCAACACCTCAGCGGTGGTCTGGCCAAGTTCATTCATGTTGCTCATTCATGTAACCGATCCACCCAGTTCGTCTCGCCAAACTAGCCAGTTGGTTCGCACCAACTTGTGCCGATCCGCGATAGTACGCGTTTGAACCGCCCGGCATCTCGGGCGGTTCAATTGGCGATCGACGGGCGGCTTGCACTGCTGTCACACGAGGCATTGTCAGTCGTCTCGGGCTCAGACATCGTTTGGGCCACCAGATTCGTCCCACGGCCTCAAGACCCACCCACATGGATCGAGGCAACCGGCGAGGAACGGGACGAACATGACAACTCTAGCGGACAATGCCCCATATTCCTCATCGGTTTAAGAATCAGTACCGACAATCACCCGTAGCATCATCAAACATCAATCATCGAGGGGCTCCATGAAAGCAGCAGTCAATTACGAACCAGGCGGACCAGAAGTGCTCCGCTACGAGGACGTCGCGGATCCGACGATCGCAGCCAACGAGGTGTTGGTGGAGATCGAAGCCATCAGCATTGAAGGCGGCGACACCCTCGGCCGCGGCGAGGCCGAGACATTCGGACAAGCTCATATCGTCGGATATCAAGCCGCCGGAACAGTCGTTGCCGTTGGTGATTCAGTAACTGAACTTCATGAAGGTGACCGAGTCGTGACCGTAGGCCTCGATGGTTCCCATGCCGAACTTCGCGCGGTGGCTGATGCGTTCTGTTGGGTTATCCCCGATGGCCTAGACACGATAACTGCCGCATGCGTACCGATCCCGTTTGGCACCGCTGATGACTGCTTGTTTGAGTTTGGTCATCTCCAATCCGACGAAACCGTTCTCATTCACGCCGGTGGCAGCGGCGTCGGAATCGCTGCGATTCAACTCGCACATCGAGCAGGTGCAACGGTGATCGCGACCGCTTCGAGCGACGACAAACTCGGGCGGCTCACGGCGTTCGGTCTCGACCACGGCATTAACTATCTCGATACGGACTTCGCCGACGAGGTCCATCGCTTAACGCATGGACGCGGCGTTGACCTCATCGTCGACTCAGTTGGCGGCAGCACCCTTCAACAAAGTTTTCGGGCCCTGGCCTATCGAGGCCGGATGATCAGCGTTGGCGATGCTGGCCGACAGTCCGGCATGCCACTCGACATTTCGACGCTGCGCCAAAATAACCAAAGCCTTACCGGCGTGTTCTTGGGCGCTGAGCTGTTTCTTGGCGGAGCGCGCGCCCACAATCTCATCGGCGATCGAATCGCCGAAGTCGCTACGGGGGCACTCCGTGTGGTGGTGGACCGTCATTTTCCGCTCGCAGAAGCCGCTTCCGCCCACGCCTACATCGAGAGCCGCCAATCATTTGGGCGAGTCATTCTCGTTCCGTGAACGTAACCTCAAACAATGAGTCTTGACCCGAGTGCCCAAGTTGATCCTGTTATCCAAACTGTGCCACTCGCTGAGCAGTGGCCGACCGTGGATCCGTTCTTGTTTTGCGCCCACCATGTCGATCACTATCCGTCCGGCAACGACCAGATGGGGCCAGACGCCTCGCTCCAAGGCCGAAACATCGGAATGGATTTCGAGGGAATCGACGGGTGGCGCATGTATCACGGCAGCATCGTGCCGGGATTTCCCCAACACCCACATCGCGGCTTTGAAACAGTGACGTTTGTCCGCCATGGTTACGTCGATCATTCTGATTCACTCGGTGCGCAAGCGCGATTCGGTCGCGGCGACGTCCAGTGGCTCACCGCTGGTTCTGGCGTAGTGCACAGCGAGATGATTCCGATCCTTGACCGCGAACAACCCAACTCGGCTGAGTTTTTTCAGATCTGGCTAAACCTTCCCGCCGCCAACAAGATGGTCAATCCTGATTTCACCATGTTGTGGGAACACACCATCCCCCGCCACATAAGCATTGACGACGGCGGACGCGCAACCAACGTTACGGTGATCGCCGGCACGCTGGAGGACAACGTTCCTCCGCCGCCGCCAATCAACTCGTGGGCTGCTCAACCCGAGTCGGACGTAGCCATTTGGCATCTGTCTGCTGAGGCCAACGCTTCATGGACTATTCCCGCTGCAGGCCAAAGCGAAACGGTCCGCACGCTCTATGTGTTTGAAGGATCAGCCCAAATTGGCCAGCATGATTTGGTCGCCGCGGTCGGAACTGTTCTTCATGCGAACCAACCAGTCGACATCACCGCCGGCCCAGCAGGGTACGAGGCAATGATTTTGCAAGGTCGGCCAATTGACGAACCGGTTGCCCGGTACGGTCCATTCGTCATGAACCAAGAATCGGAAATCCAGCAGGCATTTGCCGACTATCGACGTACACAATTCGGTGGCTGGCCATGGCCGACTCCCGATCCGGTTCACGATCGTGAGCGCGGTCGTTTCGCCCGCCACGCCGACGGCAGAGTCGATCACGTTGACGCGTTGCAGGACTAACTCGGCAATCGCCACATTGCATGACGCGCAACGTCAGCCGCATCCGCTAACGGCGACTCGGCGAGGTCCGCTGCCAGCCGACCGATGGCCGGTACAAATTTGAATCCATGGCCCGAGCACGGGGACACGACGACGATGGGGCCTTGGCGGTCAAGAACAAAATGTTCGTCTGGAGTCGACGTAAAGAGGCATGTGTGTGGATCAACCGGGGTGGGATCAAGCCCTGGAAACCATGCCGCCACATGTTCAGCGAGTGCCGCGACATCTTCGGTCGAAGGACCAAAAGCCCGATCATTAGGATCAGCCGAACGGACAGTGTCTTCCAGCCCGACCTTCATCCCGATACCAGGAGCCCACACCGCATAGGAACCAAAGGTGAGCGGGCTTCTGGCATCAATGTGATGCAACACGCTTGGCCACGGTGTGGCATCGGCGGCGACCGGGTGAAAATGGGACGGAGTTGCCAGCGTGACGGCCAACGGCGGCAGCGCGACAACATCAGCGAGTACCTCTCGGACCCAAGCACCCGCCGCGACAACTACGACTGGTGCAGTCCATGAACCATGCGCTGTGGCGATCCGGACCCCCCGGTTTGCGCTGAGTAACTCGATGTTTTCGACGCAATGGTCGGTCCGAATCTCAGCTCCAGCGGCCACAGCCATCCCATAGAGCGCAGCCACTGACCGATCAGCCGCTACGAATCCGCCGTCAGGAGAAAACACGCAACCGTCGACGGTACGAATCCCCGGCCACCGAATCTCGGCTTCTCGCTGCGACAGCCGTTCAAACGGCCGTCGAGATAGCGCGAGCGATTCAGCTACTTCATCGAGCGCCGCGTGCGAACCGTGGTCAATCTGGCCACATTGGTTCAATAAGATCTCGCCGCATTCTTGTTCCAGAATTCGCCACCACGACAAGGCTTGTAACGCGAGTTCGCTATAGCGCGAGTCACGATACGCAACCCGAAAAATTCGGGAATGACCGTGACTCGAACCATTCGCATGTCCCATCTCGAATCGTTCTAACAACAACACGTCACGACCATCGCTCGCTAATTGCCAAGCAGTTGACGCGCCCATCGCGCCTCCACCGACAACGATCACGTCATGATCAAACTTCTCTCCCACCAGCCTGACCCTACTGCCGACACAACCTTCGACTCACGGCCAACTCATCGGCCATGATGGTCTCCATGGCCGACCTCGTGACCCCATTTCGAATCGCTGTTCCCCAGGCAGATCTCGACGACCTCAATGCTCGTCTGAAAAACACCCGGTGGCCTGATTCGGAAACAGTCGAAGACTGGTCGCAGGGCATGCCGCTGGCCTATACCCAAGAACTCTGTCGTTATTGGGCAACCGACTATGACTGGCGAGCATCCGAAGAACGGCTCAATAGTTTCGACCAATTCCGCACCGACATCAACGGTTTGGGAATCCACTTCATTCATGTGCGCTCGCCCCACCCTGACGCGATGCCACTTGTCATTACCCACGGCTGGCCCGGGTCAATCGTCGAGTTTCATAAAGTCATCGGACCACTCGTCGACCCGGTCGCACATGGCGGCGACGCCAACGACGCATTCCATGTCGTTTGCCCCTCACTGCCCGGCTACGGCTTTAGCGACAAGCCGAAGGAGCCGGGTTGGAACATTTCACGGATCGCCAAGACTTGGGACCAACTCATGGTGCGTCTTGGTTACGACCGTTACTTCGCACAAGGCGGCGACTGGGGCGCGATGGTCACGTCAAGCTTGGGCGTCAACCACAGTGACCACGTCGCCGGCTTGCACCTCAACATGCCGCTCGCGGTTCCGGACCTTTCACAACCGCTCACCGATGCCGAGCAAGCGTCGATGGACGGATTCGCCAACTACGAACGGTGGGAAGCGGGTTACTCCAAGCAGCAATCGACTCGCCCCCAGACCGTGGGATACGGGCTTGCCGATTCGCCGGCGGGTCAAGCTGCATGGGTAGTCGAGAAGTTCTGGGCCTGGACCGATTCGGACGGGCATCCCGAAAACGTGCTGACCCGCGACGAACTACTCGACAACGTCATGCTCTACTGGCTCCCAGGGGCCGGCGCATCCTCGGCTCGGCTGTATTGGGAAAGCTTCGCCGATGTCGACTTCACGCCAATCAACGTGCCGGTTGGGTGTTCGATCTTTCCCAAAGAAATTTTTCGCATGTCGCGGCGCTGGGCCGAGGGCCGCTTCACCGATCTGCGGTTTTGGAATGAACCGGAAAAGGGTGGGCACTTTGCGGCGTTTGAACAACCTGACATTTGGCTCGACGATGTGCGTTCCTGTTTCCGCACAATGCGTTAGCCAATTGAGATCTGCACGGCAGTCGCACCATTTGCTGCCAGTCGCCAACGAATAAAACGATCAGGTCATCAGGTGACGAGCGGTGTACACGGGAAGATCCAAATAGGTCAGCACGCCAGGTTCGGCTTCGATGACCGCCGGAATAGCGTTGATCACGTGGGCAGCCGTGGCCATGCAGCCGGCCCAGTTGTGGTCGCCATGCGCAGACGAAATCTCGAGTTCAAGCTTCATCGACGGCTCGCCTTCGATCACGATTCGGTAGCCCTGTCCTTGCGGCCAGTTCGGCGCGTCGTTGTCCCGCAATCGGGTCACGTGCTCAACGACAATGCGAGCTTGTCCGCCGACCATCCCGCGAATCTCGAAATGCATGCCCGAAATGCCCCCGACCGGAATCGGGCCTGAAGCAATAGAGAATGCCTCGTCGGCATAGATAATTTCGTGCCATTCCGTGATGGCATCGAGCTGTATATCGAGTGCGGCCGCGACCATCTCAACAACCGGTCCCCAGGCCAAAGCGATTGAACCCGGTGCAAGCAACAACGATGTCGTGGTATCGGGTTTTCCGAAACCCATAATTTCGAACATCGTGAACGGGTTGTTCCAGGTGTCGTAATTGATGATCTCCATCATGCGAACGGTTTGCACTTCGGTACACATCGCCATAGCCGGAATCGCCAGACCAGCATTACCAAAACCTGGATCAATGCCCGAAGTGTAGAACGAGGTACCACCTTCAACGCATGCTGCTTGCAAACGTTCGTAAACACCTACACCTGCGGCAAGTGGAAAAAGTAACGGGACATAGGAGGTGTTCACAACGTTGCAACCCGCTGCCAACATTCCACAAATGTCGTCGATCACACCGTCGGGCCGTACATCGGAATTGGCCATATAAACAATGCAATCAGCATCAGAATCATGAATGAGCGACTCACCATCTTGAGTTGCGAGCACTCCTACTGGGCTTGAGCCACAAATCTCGCCGGCATCTCGTCCGACCTTGTCATCGGAATGAACCCAAAGGCCAACCAGGTCAAGATCAGGGTGGGCGGCGATTGCTGGCACCGAATGAATGCCAACCGTTCCTGTTGCCCATTGCACGACGCGATAACTCATGGCGTTTCCTTTCGTGATCCCGCTCGTCGCCTTCAACGGCGGCGGGTGTCTTGCTGATCGAACGAATTCCGTTCCCGTTAACAATCCGGCCGAGCATCTACGTTGTGCAACACAACCACGATCGGTTCGGTCGCGGAAATCGGCTGGTCGAGCGTTATGACTAACCCAGCAGGTGTCGCTTCGAAACGCAATGGATCGCCATTGATGTTGGTCACCGAGGTCGACACATTGGCGCGCACCTCAGACAACGTGACTGATCGGTTCGGGGCTGCGGTGTCGTTGTCCTCTGCCGGCTCGGTTAGTCGTAAGAACGCGAACACGGTGGAATCTCGCGCCGTGTAGCGCAATTCGATTCCACCTGGGGATTCGCCTTGCGGATACACCCACGGTCGAGTGGCAAACAATGCGCTATTCACGTCATCGGTGAAATCGCTCAGCCAGGTGAGTCGCTGCAACTGTGCATCGGCAATGGTGGCATCTTCGCCCCTGGGTCCAACATTAAGCAGCAGGTTTCCGCCCTTGGCTGCAATATCGGTAAGCGACCACAGCAATTCCCGTTGGGTCAAAAAGTGCTTTTCGTCCGACATCCGATTGTGGCCAAAGCTCAAATCGATGCCTCGCACGCACTCCCATGGAGTCGGCTGCACAGAATCGAACACCGTGTATTCGGGCGTTCGAACGTCGAACATCGGGGGTGTCGGCGGAACGATTCCTTTGTCTTGAGCTGCATTACGTGCCGACATCCGATCAAGAAATGCCCGACCGGGACGACTCTTCGCCGCCCGCCAAAGAGGTGACCACGGCATAAAACGATCGTTGATGACGCCATCGGGGACCGCCGCGTAATACTCATTGATTAGCACGGCAAGTTGGGTTGCCGGTGCCGGCCAAGAGATGTCATTCCACAAAACACTTGGTTGGTAGCGGTCAATCAGTTCGCGCACATGGGCTTCGGCATAGGCGATGTAATCACCGCGCGGCTGAGCTTCAAGCAAATCACTGAATGCGCCAATCGGATGATCATTGAACGTCCAGTCGAGTCCGCCGGAGTAGTAGACGCCGAACCGCAAACCGCGGGCGCGCACCGCTTCGGCTAACTCGCCAACCACATCACGCCGCGAGTGGAAACCCGGCCGATGAGGATTCGGGACATCAGTTGGCCAGAGGCAATAGCCGTCATGATGCTTGGTAACTAAAACGATATAGCGCGCCCCTGATGCCGCGAACCGTTCAGCCCATGCTGCTGGATCCCAATTGTCGAGCGCGGACTCCCAGTCGGCGGCAAAGTCGTGATAGTCGCGACTTCCATAGATCGCTGCATGGTGTTGAGCCACTGGACTATCGGGAAACCGCAGCGAATTTTCATACCATTCCGAATACGGTGACCACGCCATTGCGTGTGGATCCCGGCTCGCCATAAGCGTGCCGATCTCGCTATCGACAGGGGCAAATGCCGGAACCGACGCGGGAGTCCAATGAACGAAAATGCCGAATTTGGCATCGCTCCACCACGCTGGCACCCGATGACGTCGAACTGCTTTTACATCCTTGCGGGTTCCAGTCACGTGAAAATCAGGTCTCGCTGGCAGGAGTTTCCGAGATCGGATCAGCCATTGCATGCGCAGGGGCACGAGTCGGCGCTGCGCTCATCGGCGAAGCTGCCGTGGTCGTCCCCCCGAGCGTTTCGATCAATCGATCGGTCTGCGCTTGGCTCTCATAGGACAGCCGCGCCAACCAAAACCGCAAAAACTGGGCAAAGGAATAGCGCACGAATAGCGCACCACCAGCCACTGTCAGCGTGAGTCCGATAATGGCCGTAATCGTTGCGTCATTTTGTACCAACGGATCAATCGTGCCGTGGCTGGTGAAAAATCCGACGAGTGTGAGTAATGGCCCGATAAGCAACAGCACTGCCCCCAGCACCGCAAAGACCCGATCGCGACCTGATGCAGGATCAGCCACGCTCATCTTTGAAATCTCAGTTTTAAACTGCTCCACACGATCATCCTGATTCATCATGTCTGTTCCCCTCACTTGTCTTGCATCGAATTCGCCCTAGCGGTCGTTAGTTCCCAAGATAGGTCTTGGACAGCGTCGCCTCGATCGCCGCAGGATCGCCCTCGGCGACGATGCGACCACCGGACATCACCGCGGCCCTACTTGCGATACCGAGAACGATTGACGCGAACTGTTCCACAATGACGATGGTTATGCCATCGGAAGCAACTTGAGCAACCATGGCATAGAGCTGTTCGACGACCAATGGAGCGAGGCCCATTGAAAGTTCATCGAGCAATAAGACGGCTGGATTCGTGACCAGACCGCGAGCCAATGCGAGCATCTGTTGCTCGCCGCCCGAGAGCGTGCCCGCAATTTGGGAGCGGCGATCAGCCAACTTTGGGAAATGGTCGAATGCGCTTGACTCGATTTGGCGAAGGCGAGCGCCGCGTGCGCCGTAGGTCATCATCCACAAGTTCTCGTGGACCGTCAGATTGGGAAAGATGCCTCGCCCTTCGGGGATGAGGCACAACCCGGCCCGTGCAAGATCTTCCGGCGACGCACCGTTCACCCTTCGACCGGCAACGGTCAAGTCACCCGAAAGGATCGGATGCAATCCAGCGATCAATCGCAACATGGTCGATTTTCCCGCACCATTTGGCCCCAGAACAGCCAATACTTGACCGGCGGCTACCGACAGTTCGACCCCGTGAAGCACGTTGATGCCGTCATAACCCGCATGCACATTACGAAGCTCAATGAGCGGACCACGATCAGTAGCTCGACGGTTATCGGCGCTGAGCATCGGCGCAGGCATGGGCGCAATATCGGTCATGACGGTTCAGCCAATGCGCCGAGATACGCCTCGCGAACGGCAGGATCGGCTTGGATCTGCGCTGGAGTACCAACCGAGAGCATGCGGCCGAAGTCCAAGACGTTGATGGTGTCACACACCGACATCACGAGTTGCACGTCATGTTCAACCAATACCACCGCGACTCCGTTGTTCGCGAGATCACGCAGCAACGTTGCGAACTTTTCGGTCTCGCTATCGTCTTGTCCGGCGGCGGGTTCATCGAGCAGCAACACCCGAGGGTCACACGCGAGCGCACGCGCGAGTTCAACGAGGCGAGCTTGGCCAGTAGGGACTGCGGTGACTCGCAGGTCCGCAACATCGAGAAGTCCAACCCGCCGCAAAATCTCGTCCACCCGAGCAGCGGGATCTGTTTTGACTTTGGACCAACCCCGATAAATGTCGGCAGCAACGCGGACATTGTCGCGGACGCTCAGCATCGTGAATAACTCAAGCCGTTGGAACGTGCGCGCTAAACCAGCACGAGCGCGTTTCGTTGGATTGGCACGCGACATGTCGCGGCCGTCAATGAACACGTGACCAGAAGTCGGCGCTTGCAGACCGCTGATCACGTTGAACATGGTGGTCTTGCCCGCCCCATTGGGACCAATGAGGCCGGTGATCTGACCTGCTTCGGCGGCGATCGAAACCTCGTCGAGCGCAACATTTCCGCCGAACTGAACTGTCACGGACTGGACCTCAAGTAGCGGCATAAGTCTCACCGACTTCGCGGGCTGCCTCGTCCTCAAAACGGTGAGCAAATTCGTCGAGGTTCAGTCGTCGGTCGACTTCCGCCAAGCGCTCCGGCGTCCATGGAACGGTGACGCCGACCCATTCAAGTGGAACCTCATTCGAGCCATCGAAGCCCTCGCTCGACGCGGCAATCGTGCGCGAAGCGCGCGACCGAGAGGCGATCACGGCGATGACACTCACAATCCCCATCACAATGACCATGCCCCAACCTTGGTAGACCCCACCTAGGCGCAGCAACCATGCGACGACGAGCGCTACCAACAGCGAGCCAAGGACGGGTTTGTCGTCGCGCAATTCGGCAAATCCCGCGCTGAACTGCGGTGCTGCGCCGCTGGGTTGCTTGCCCAAGCTGATTCCGACCAAACCCGGGGTGATGGTCGTCAGACTTGAAAAATTGGGCCACAGTCGCACCATCAACGGCAAGAAACCGCTCAGGCCTACACCGGCAAACAACGCGCCACCGACATAACCAGCGCCACCGACGACCACCATCATGAAGATCGGGAGTCCGGTGACGAAGTCAAAGTTTGACGGGGTGATCGCTGAAAGCTGGGTCGCATAAATCGCTCCACCAAGGCCAGCAATCGACGCCGAAAGCATGAATACGGCAAGTCGCGCCCACAACAAATTCAAACCAAAAGTGGCGCACGCCGCTTCGCTATCTCGGATCGCCAACAACCGCCGCCCATAGCCACTGCGATGCAGCACCATCACAAAACCCGCGAGCAAAACAAAGACGACAACAGCTATCACCATCTGCGAACGCGGATCACCAAAGGCAACGCCGAACGCCGACAGCGGTTTAACCACGACCGAACTTTGGTTGAACAAACTGATTGAGATCGGACCAATCGCAAAGTTCGGCAAAATGAAAATCCACCGGTCAAGCACAACGGCGAACGCAGCCGTCGCCAACGCGAGGTAAATCCCTGACAGCCGCAGTGCAGGCAACGCGACGAGCGCACCGACCACCGCGCAGATCACCACCGCTAACACCAACCCGATGGGATTGCCACCGGCACCGAGGTGCGCCATCACAATGGCGCCGATTCCCGCAAAACTCAGTTGGCAGAGAGAGATCTGACCGGCAAAGCCCACCAACGGAACCAACGACAGCGCAACAATTCCGACCGCAAAAATCTTTGCATAAGTACTCAGGTCCGGTTTGCTCAGGGTGGTCGCTAACACCATGCCAAATCCCAACACAAATACCGTGAACATCACGATGCCTTGCCGACTCGGTGCCGGGAAGTACTCGCGGGTGCGGACCTGACTGCGTAATTGTTTGTTGGGCATGGCCAAAAGTGCGATGAATAACAAGATCACTGGCGCCGCCAGTCGCAAGCCCGGCAAGTACGGATTTCCCGAGGGCAAATAGCCAGACAAATAGCCATCCGCGAGGCCGATAATTACCGCGCCGATAAAGGTCATTGGCAGCGACCGCAAGCGGCCAAAAACCGCGGCGGCATAGGCGTTGACGATCAGCAGGGACAACGCCGGAGCGCTCAATCCTGCCGAGGACACGATCAAGATGCCGCCAAGCGCCGCGAGCGAAGTGCCGAATCCCCAACTGAATTGCGATACGACACCAGTTCGGGTTCCGTTTAGCCGAGCCAAGCCGCGGTCGTCTACGACTGAACGCATTGCAACGCCCATGCGAGTTCGGTGCATCAAGAGTCGAAGCCCCACCGCGACTGCGATTGCCACGCCAATCGTGATCATTTGGTGAAAGGTGATCGTCGTTCCGCCGAAGTCAACTTTCTGACCGACGAAGAAGGGCTTTACCACCCGCGCTTGACCCGGAGCCCAGATCCATTGGGCAAGCCCGATCATGGCGACCAGAAGTGAAATCGACACCACCAATTTGGTGGCTTCACTGGTTCCTTCGAGCCCACGCATGATGACGCGATCAAGCAACATGCCAAAAAGTGGGGCCAACACCCCAAGCACCAAAATCACCGAAATCCAAACTGGCCAGCCGTAATGCACGGTGAATTGCCAATAGGTAAAGGCAGCCAACATGCCGGTCGCACCGTGAGCAAAATTGAAAATGCCCGTTGTGGTGTAGGTGACGACCAGCCCGCTGGCGATGATGGCGTAAATCGCGGCAGTACTCAGGCCCACGATGGTGAAAATCAGAAACTTGTCCACGAGGTGGAGCTCTTACGCGTTACTTGACGTCGTTTTCGGTCTTCCCGACATCTGCGAGAACAGCTGGCTTGCCATAGTCACCGGTGAGCTTGACGATATTTTCCGTATCGCAGTTGTACACACCATCACTGCTGTTCCAGTTGACCAGCGAGAACGCTCCTGTCGGGTTCGACTCGGTCGACGCCTTCTCAAACGCGATGCAAACCGGCGGCGAACCGTGGTTGGCTGGATTGGCCTCGGCCTGCAAACCGCCGCCATTCCATGATGACGTTGCCAGGCCCTTCGCCAGCAAGCACTTGCGCGTCAGGTCGGCCCCACACGCTTTTGCCGACTGGGCCCACAACAACCACGAGGTAAACGAGTTCAGACCCAGGGCCGCTTGGTTCTTGCCCTTTGGCAGATACTTCGCGAACAATTCTTCGTACTGAGCAACCGCAGGAACCATATCGGCGGCAAGAAACGGCGTTACGGCCGTCGCGGTATAAACCGGATTGGTCGAGAGCGCAGCGCCAGCAGAATCAACCAGGCTTTGGTCGTACAAGTTGCCAGAACCGGCAACCCATTCGAGTTTGTAATTGATCTGAGCGAGCGCTCCTAAGAGCTTGCCGAGATTGGCCGGTTCGCCGACGTAATACAGACCCTTGACGCCTTTGTCCTTGATGGCCTGCGCAAATGGCACCCACGTTGGCTCACCAACGGCGTTGTATTGCTCGTCATAAATAGTGGTGAACCCGAGGGTCTTGCCGGCGTCTTGGTATTGATCCTTATTCACGATGGTCTGGGCAACGTTGCCGGTGATGTAACCAACTGCATTGGTGGAATCCGGGTATTGCGCGGCGACGTAGCGCAAGATGCCCGCATTAAGGCGATCCAGCGGGAAGGGAATCGCTTGAACCTGGAGATCCGCGCCCCGCGACAACGGGTTGACTACGAATCCCGGGAAGTCTGGCATCAGGCAGCTCATGCGATCGTTCTGGCCCGTGTTGTCGGCGACGCCGCCACCACCCACCAGCGAGAAGTCAGATGCACACGCATCGAGTACTCGTTGTTTGTAATCGAAGATCGCGGCGTCGAGTTTGTCGACCTTGATTGTCCGACCGTTGATACCACCCAAGCTGTTGCACCAATCGACGAACACCTTGCTGGCATCAAACAGTTCTTGATTGAGCCCGGGTGCTCCGACATAACCAGTGTCAGAAATCGTGCCAACGCTGATCGAATCTGCGGTCACGCCAAGCGCCGATGCGGTGTTGGTTTCACCTGCGGGGGCTTTACCGCAGACCGGGTCAGTCAACGTGCCGAATTGGCCGTTGCCTGGAGCACCACTGCTCGTTGAACTACCGGCCGGCGCCGAGGTAGTCGAACTGCTTGTGGAACCGCTACGCGAACACGCGGTGAGAGCGATCAAAAGAACTGCAACCGTGATGGCCGCTGCACGACGGGTGATACTCACGAAATTCCCCCTTGAAACCAGGTGATAAAGACACAACCGAAACGCCGACTGCGTTAGTCCGAACGACTGTAGTTCCTGACGGGTCGTCAGGCTTGCAGAATGACTCGGACGAGCGAACCTTGGGAGTCGGGAGCCCCAATCGGTTTGCCCATGCCGCTACCGATCCAACTCAGGTATACGGGTCATCGTCGGCAGGCAGCTGCCACCACTCGGCCGGCGCAGGCTTCCAATCCGGATCGGGATAGATGCAGTCGACTGGGCAGGGGTCAAGACATTTGCCACAGCCCGAGCACAGTTCCGGGATGATGATCACATCCATGTCGTAATTGAAAATGGCGCCGAATTGGGGCGGACAATGCCGGATGCAGGTATCGCAATTGATGCAAATCGACATGTCGATGATCAACGGAGCGAGCTGCCACTTGGGATTGCGATCATGGCTCGCGAGGCGATTTTTCCGATTTGATGGCGACGCAGAAACTTCAGGTGCCGGTGAGTCAGCCACATGACGACCCTACCCGCCCTTCGCACGCAGTAGGGTGCGCGTTTCAGTCAGTATGTGCCCACCTTCCTCGAACCTTCTCTCGCCGAGGACAACCCTAGGAGTACTCCGTGCCGTTTGAATTTCTCACCGACGAGTGGATTGCCGAGGCCAAGCGCCTCACCGAAGAAGCTGGACAGTCAGCCACCACCCCCGCCCAGGTGATTCGCATGAACCAAGTCATCACCGAAGCGCCATTCAAAGACGGCGCGGACATTCTTGTTCATCTCGACACCAGCAGCGGAACCGCGGTCATCGATCTCGGCCACCTCGACAATCCCGATCTCACCGTGACCGTTGACTTCACAACCGCCAAGGCGATTTTCGTCGAGCAAAACCAACAAGCAGGGATGCAGGCATTCATGGCCGGCAAAATCAAGGTGCAAGGCGACATGACCAAAATGATGGCCATGGGACAATCCGCACCCGACCCGAGTGCCATTGAACTCGCGCAAAAAATCAAGGACATGACCGCTTAAGCGGCACCACTCTTTTGAATAACGTCAAGCAGTAATGGACGAGGCGCCTTGCGGGGCGCCCCGTCCGCGTTCGGCCTGGCTGCGCCGTTCGGCGAGGATCGCTTGCTTTCGAGTGTTGTGCACGAACAACGCGAGGAGCGCTCCAACGAGTGCCACGCCGGCACCAACTAAATAGGCAATGTGGTAGGACGCGGCAGCACCGACGTTCGGCTCTTGTGACACCTGCACGGTGAGCAAGATCTGAATACCCGCAACAACGCCAATTTGAGCGACCATCTGCTGGGCGGCACTCACCACGCCAAGGTCCTTTTCTTCGACAGAATTGGCAATTGCCGCCGCGAGCGCAGGCGAGGCAGCTCCCATGCCGACTCCTGACAGAGCCAACGCCCCCATGATGACGAGGTCCGAGGTTCCGACTCCGACTCGCGACAGCGCAACCATCGACGCGACGATAAAAAGTGCACCTGCGACCGCGTTGGTACGTTCGCCGATTTTGACGGTCGTATAACCAGCGATCGGGCCGGCAATAGAAAATGCAAGAGGCCGAGCGATCGACAGCAATCCTGAATGAGTTGGGCCATAACCCAACACGTTTTGCAATAAGAACGGCGTCAAAATGAATCCGCCCATGTAGGCGAAGTTGGTGAAGAACTGATTCACGATCGGAAACGCAAAATTGCGCCGTCGAAAATACGGCAGTGGGATGAGCGGATGGTCCGTTGTTCGTTCAACTTGCACGAATGCAACTGCAAACCCCAGCGAAAGCAGGAACATCCCGGCGACAAATGGACTCGACCAGCCCAAACTCGGTCCCCGGTTCAAACCAACAAGGGCAGCACCCACACTCAAACCCAACAACACCGAACCGACGGCATCAAATGGCGTTCGCTCATGGCGGTCGGTCTCGGGTAAGACGAAAAAGCCAACTGCTAATGAAACCAGCGTCATCGGTACCTGCATAATGAAGATCCAGCGCCATCCATAGGTCTCGACGATCGGGCCGCCGATCACGACACCAATAACCGGGCCACCAGCAGCGACGAGTGACCAATATCCCAATGCCTGGGCCCGCCGCTCGCGAGGAAACATCTTGTTGATCATTGCGAGCGACGCGGGTCCAGTCGCCGCGCCCACGCCCGCGCCGAGCACCCGAAATACCACCAGGGACCAACCACTCCATGCCATCGCAGTGAGGCCGGCAAAGACCGCTACGCCGAACAAACTCCAGAGGTACACCCGACGCGATCCGGCGACGTCGCCAAATTTTCCAGCGGCTGGACCAAGAACCGCGAAGGCCAAAATCGGACCGGTGATAACCCAAGTCATCATGCTGACCGGCGCCCCAAGATCCGTTGCAATGACATTCAACGAATTACTCAGGATGGTGATCGTGAATCCCACCGAGAACAATCCGAACAAGGCCGCGACCACCACGAACCACGGATACCTATCGTGGCTTTCGATCTTTGGACCGACGCGTTCTCGCCACAGCAGTGCCCAAGGCACCACCGCGACTTCGGAAATACCTGGCGCATCAATCGATAACTCGGAGTCGCCGAGGATGTGGCCTTCACCCGGTTCGTCGTCGGTGTGGTCCGATGCCATGCCGAGCGACCGTACCTGAGCGTCAGTGTTTGGTCCTAGTTGACGTTCGCGACCGGACTAACCCGTGATGATCGTGACAGCCGAACCCCGTTTGACGGCAGCGCCGGCCTTCGGGTCAGTCCCTTGCACCGTACCGAGCGGCGATCCTCGCACGCTGCTCACCACTAGACCAGCGGCTTGAAGCTTCGTTGCCGCATCGGTGACCGAAAGCCGCGACACGTCAGGAACAATGATCGGCTGTGGCCCTTGCGACACGACAATGGTGATTGTGGACCCACGCGCTACCGACGAACCCGATGTGGGTTTCACCGAAATCACTCGACCAATTTCGACCGTATCGCTGTAGGCCGGCGACGAACTCGCTTTCAATCCAACGCTTTCAATCGACGCCGAAGCCGATGCTTCATCGGATCCGACGAGACCGTCGGGCACGACTCGCGGTTTCGGGCCGTCCGATACCACCAACGGGACTCCCGACCCGCGGGGAATTTCCGAAGGCGTCCCGTCGGCCAACGCCATGACGACATCTTTAGCAATCTTTTCATCGAACACCCGGGAGAGGTCTCCGACCTTCAAACCGACGGCATCGAGTTCGGTCGCAATATTGCTCAGGGGCTGACCTACAAGATCACCCGGGATTGCCACCGGTGGTGGGCCAGACGACACCGTGAGCTGCAAAGTCTTTCCCTCGGCGAGGACCGTTCCGGCTGTCGGGTCTTGAGCCAGGATCTGCCCGGCCACCGTCCCATTCTGGAACTCATCGGTTCGCGAGATCGAAAATCCCATACCCTCAATCGAAGAATCAAGATCCGAAACATTGGTCGACACAAGTTCGGGAACAACATGGGTGACCACGCGCAGTTCGCGGTACCAAAACCCGAATGCACCTAACCCCAAAACTGCAATCGCCAAAACCAGCAACAACGCTTTGGGCCACTTACGGGTTCGAGCCGCCGCTGTTGCTGGCTCATCGCCAGTCGCAAGCGGCGCGCCTTGGTGGTCATGGATTGGGTCGCGTCCATCAGGATTTTCCTGATCGAACACGGTCGACGCACCGGTCGCCGCGATCACGCTAATGCCGTCGATGACGGTGCCCGGCGGAGCAGACATGATGTCGGGCTCAGCATCGGGGTGGCGCAGGATGGTTGGATCGCGATCAGGCACGACGTCATGGTTGTGCACCATGGTGCCGGCAAGAATCAACGGCTCCGGCCGTTCAAGTTGCTGAGCCGCAGCCATCAGCATCCGCGTGAACTCGATGGCATCAGGACGATCTTCGGGGCGCGGCACCCCTGCTGCTTCGAGCGCAACAGCAAGTGGACCCACTTCGGGCGGCACGACCACCGCCTGATCGACCCGCGCCATCAAGGTGCCGATCGTCGTTTCACCGGCGAAAGGCACAGTTGCCGTTATGGCTTCAATGATCACCAAACCGAGTGAATAAATGTCACTTCGCCCATCGACGGTTTCGCCCCGAGCTTGCTCAGGCGACGCGTAACGGGCAGTCCCGAGCACTGCGCCTTGCGGTTCGGTCCATGCCGCCTCGGCCAGCGCTCGAGCGAGGCCGAAATCGGCAATACGAAGCCGGGCCTCTTCATCGAACAACACATTCGCCGGCTTGATATCGCGATGCACAAACCCTTGGCGATGGGCATAAGCAAGTCCGCGCGCTGATTCAAGACCGATGACTAAGGCCTGCGCCGGAGAAAGCACGCGCTGTCTATCCAACATCGTCCGGAGGCTGCCACCCCCGAGATACTCAGTGACTATGAACGGCACATCGTCTTGTCCCCAGTCGAACACGGACACGATATGGGGATTGTTCAGAGCCGCCGCCGCCTGTGCTTCAGCCCGAAATCGTCGCAAAAACGACTCGTCCCGGGCGAGCGCATCATGGAGAATCTTGACGGCAACCCGGCGACGCAACGTGACATCGTCAGCCAAGTACACCGAGGCTGACGATCCTGTCCCGATCGCAGCAATCAGGCGGTAGCGGTCAGATAAGACCTGCCCAATGCGATCAGACAGTCGAGAAACAGTCACAAACCACAGGATAGTAGTTACACCAATGTGATCAGGAGCACTTCGAACAAACGACTGCCTCAGGAAACCGCCTGAGGTGACTTTTCCCCACGGGCATGCCATGTCGGCTCACATCGGACACAATGCACTCCGTGCCTGATACTGAATCCGATAGTGACCTCACCGAAGACGAGCGATTCGAATCCGACGAGGACCGTCCTCCCCGACCACCAACGAAGGTTCCCGGGGTCTGGAAACAGATCCCGTTCCCGGTCAAGGTGCTGCTCATTGCCTTAATCGTGGTAGCGGCCGGCGGGATTTTCGTCGCCAATCGACTCACCAATCAGGCGGTGGCAACACTCGGAAACGGAACCATTGAACAGGTCATACCCAATAACAACGACAAAATTCTGCAACAAGACCAAGTCGGGGTACGACTCAAAAGCGGGTACCGCGCCACCCTTGCAGTGAATGGAACTCCAGTACCGGAAGACCAAATAAACCAAATAGCAGCGTTCAACGAGTACCTGTTTCAGCCGGGCGCAGGGAAACTCCTCAGTGCTTGGCCCGCCGGTCAGAACTGTGTGACGGCTACCTATTTTGCGACAGTAAGCGGACCGAGTCAGGCCGCGACTTACACCTGGTGTTTCACTGTCATCTGATTTCGCCACCGCGTTGTCGAACAGTTAACCCGTCACGAGTTCGTGCCACTTGGCTTGTCACTGGTCGAACTAGCGAGCGACTCGTCATGGAGTAGGCCATCAAGTTCGTTGATCGCGGCGCGGTGATCAGAACCAACCAAAATGCCGTGCATACCCATGGCTTGAGCAGCGACCACGTTGCCGAGATAGTCGTCGAGAAATACCGACCGAGCCGCTTCGACGCCTCCGAGTGCATCCAAGAGCAGCGCGAAAATGCGGGGATCAGGCTTGCGCATACCGACCTCGCTCGAATCAACCACCACGTCAAACAATTCGTCGAGCGGCAACATCGGGCGCCAGAAGTCGCGGAACTCCGCCACGTTGTTGGTAATCATTCCGGTCAGGTAGCCATCGGCCCGAAGTTTGCGAGTGCGATCGACCATGTCAGCACGAACGACTGCACCCGACATCGATGACAACACGTCATACAAATCCAGTTCATAGCCATCGGCTCGAGCGGCGTCGAGGATATGCGTACGGACGGCACTCAGATCGAGTTCACCTCGCTCGGCTTGATGCCACGGATGATCAGTATCGCGGTCATAGGGACCAAACACTGCCAACATCGCTTCGTCTTCGCCGAGCCCAACGGCAGCGCCCGCTATACGAACTGCATCAAACGGCGATGGAGTAAAGACGCCGCCGAAATCAAAAATGACCGCTTCAATCGTCATGTCGGAATCTTCCCGTCGGCCAGTAGTTTCGAGAAACCATCTTCGTCAAGAATCGGTATCTCAAGTTGCTCGGCTTTGGTTACTTTGGCTGCACTAGGCGAATCACCAACCACGACTGCAGTCGTATTTTTCGACACGCTGCTAGGCGCTTTTCCGCCGTGAGCTTTGATCGCGGATGCAACTTCGTCCCGGGTATATCCCGCCAAGGTTCCGGTAACGACGATCGACATCCCCGCCAGCGTCGGCGGTGCCGTCACCGTTTCAGGCCCATCAAAATTGGCACCCGACGCGCGCAACTTTTCGATCACGTTGAGATTGATTGGATCACCAAACCAGTCGGCGACACTCTGGGCGATGATCGGGCCGATTCCTTCGATCGCCGCGAGTTCTTCAACTGACGCCTGAGCGATCTGGTCCATGTCACCAAACGCCTGCGCGAGAAGTTCGCTGGTTGCGCCACCGAGGTGACGAATGTTCAATCCGGCGAGAAGCTTTGACAGCGGACGCTTCTTCGAAGCTTCGAGAGCCGTTTGCAAATTAGCAATTGAGATGTCGCCGAATCCGTCGAGTTCGCGCAAGCGGTCATAGTCAAGCCGATACACGTCGGCGACATCAGCCAACATCCCCATCGACTGAAAAAGTGCGACCCGCTGTTCGCCAAAACCTTCGATGTCCATTGCTCCACGGCCGGCAAAGTGAGTGATAGTGGTGGCAATTCGCGCTGGGCACCGATCGTTGAGACAACGATGGTCGCTTTCGCCGTCAGGACGCACCAGCACCGAATGGCACACCGGACAATCAACCGGGAACACCCACTCGGCGAGGCCAGCCGGACGATCAGCAAGCACCGGACCAACCACTTCAGGAATCACGTCACCGGCTTTACGCACAATGACCATGTCGCCTGGGCGCACGTCTTTCGCGCGCACTTGGTCTTGATTGTGCAAAGTCGACATCGCCACCGTTGAACCCGCGACCATGACGGGTTCGAGCACGGCGAACGGTGTTGCGCGACCGGTCCGGCCAATCGACACCATGATGTCGATCAGTTTGGTCACGCGCTCCTCGGGTGGAAACTTATAGGCGATGGCCCACCGCGGCGCTTTGGCGGTCGAACCCAATTCGTTACGAGTCGCCAAATCGTCAACCTTGACGACGACCCCGTCAATCTCATAGTCAAGTTCATGACGGTGTTCTTGCCAATGCATGCATCGCTCGTAGACCTCTTCGAGCGAACTCACATTCTGCACTTCCGGGTTGATAGGAAATCCCAGGTCCTTCAACCAATCCAATGTCTCGTGATGGCTTCCGAAACTTGGCCCACCAACGACCTGTCCGAGTTGATAGCTCCAAAATGACAAGTTGCGTGTCGCAGTGATAGCAGCATCCTTCTGCCGCAATGAACCGGCTGCGGTATTTCGCGGGTTTACATACGGTCGCAGACCGGCCTCGTGCTGCAACATATTGAGCCGTGTGAATTCAGCAATCGGCATGTAAATCTCACCGCGCACCTCAAGTACCGCGGGTGCTCCATCACCCAAACGCTCAGGCAACGCCGCGATCGTTCGAACATTCGCAGTGACATCTTCACCGACGCGACCGTCACCACGAGTTGCCGCTTGGACTAGCACACCATGTTCGTAGCGAACTGAAACCGCTAAGCCGTCAATCTTGAGCTCACATACGAACTCCAGCGCACCCGTCGAGTCGCCAATCTCTAATCGCCGACGAGTCAATCGCTCGCCCCACGCTTGGAGTTCCTCAGCAGAAAATGCGTTGTCCAGCGACATCATTGCCACCGCGTGCTCAACGGGACTAAACGTCGGCAACGCGCTTCCACCGACGGTGCGAGTCGGAGAGTCCGGTGTTACAAGATCGGGAAACTCGTGTTCAAGCGCCAGCAACTCGTGCATGAGTGCGTCCCATTCCGAGTCAGGAATTTCCGGGTCATCAAGCTCGTAATAGCGCTGGTTATGGTGGCGAATCGTGTCGCGGAGTTGCTGCACGCGAACGGCCGGATCAAAGCTTTCCGATGACGACGAGCCAGGCACAGCGGTCACCCTACCTGCGGCCTGTGGGATCGTTTGCTAACCGACCGACGATCTACGCGCCGACGGTCAAGCGCACACCAATAGCTTGATCGTGCAGACGATCCGCGAGGTGATTCGTGAACTCGAGAACCTGCTCAGCCTGCGGGACACCATGATGATAGAGGCCACAAGCCGGCGTAATCATGGCTTGGGTACGAAGGCGCACCGGGTCGCAACCACCAGAATTAACCAACTCACACCAGACGTTCGAAAGTTGGCGCCAGAGTCGATCGACGGTGGTCCCTACAGGATGGTGCGTCGGAACGGCTCCCCAAGCAACCCAGCCTCCGCGATCGAGGAACCCAGCCAATGTCGCCGGAGATTGCTCGATTCCACAGTCGGTAGGAATAGAAAGGATATTGGCCCCCGCTTGCAAAATCAGTCGCCAATCTGCTGGCCCGCACACATGCAAGCCAGTAATCGACATGCGCTCCAGCGCCGCTAGGGCACCGGACACCAAATCAATTCCGTCCAGCGGTTGAATCGGAAAATCAGGATGCATGATCGCAGTCAGACTTGGCTCGTCGACAAACGTAACCATCTGCGATTGCGGAACCCGCTGCGCGACGTATTGCACTAACGCTCGTGCTCGTTGCTGCACTGCCGAACCACTCATCCGAAATGCAAGTTCGGCGTCGACACCGGCAGCATGAAGCGCGACACCTAGCGTGACGGGTCCGGTTAACGAAAGTTTGATCGGGCCACGCCGATCGTTGACCGCGGACAAGAACGCCCTAAGGCCGACGAACCCATCGGAGGCAAATCCGGCATCGGTAAGTGGAGCTTCAGGATCAATTGCGTCGTGATCGATGACTAACGAGCCATCGTCAAGGACTTGGACTCCGGGAATACCGTGCGCGGCTTGCGCAATCATGCCTTCCCTGCGCGACCGTGCTGGCAACGAAGGTGCCGCCGGTAAGCGGTGTTGGTGCCGCAAAACAAAGTCGACTGCCTCGGATGGGTCGTAGTGCGGGAGGCTGCCGATCGAGGTCGAAAGCCCGACGGGCAATGGCACCTGTCGCTCGTCTTTCACCCGCTCCACACTCCCGTTTTGAACATCCTGTGTCCAATGGAATAGCCACGAACCACACCCGTGAGCAAATCTTCGATCATGGCCCGCGAAAACAATGCGCTTTCTGCGTTCATTCTGCGATGGGGATTCGCCGCGATTTGGGCACTCTTGCCTTTCATGGCCGGACCGGCACTCGCGACCGCGCTCGAACTCCAAGACCAACTTTTTCAATCCGTAGGCTCGTTGATCCTTTGGATCGCGTGGGCGATTGTGCTTAGTGCCGCAGTCGTTCCCAGAACGACGACGTTGACAGTCGCGCGCATTATCGCTCCTGCCTCAGTCATTGTCACGATGTGGGCTGCGGTCGCGATGGACTCACCCAACCTCGCCAACGGTTCAGCACTCGTGGCTTCCATCATTGCCGCTTCAGTGGTGTTGCTACCTGCAGTTGGCGAGCACTTTGTCAACGGATCGTCATACGGTGACGAACATCGTTTTCCACTTCGTGCGCCAGGGATGTTGCTCATCGGTCCAATCGAAATCGCCTGGCTTGTGACCGTTCTCGGCGTCACCGCCGGACCGCTGCTGTTGGCATCCCGCCAGTTGCTTATCGGTGCGTTTGCGTTAGCGATCGGTTGGCCCGCGGCGTGGATCGCCGCCCGATCGCTCCACCTGCTCGCCCGTCGGTGGCTGGTGTTCACGCCCGCAGGTGTCGTGCTGCACGATCCACTTTCGGTAGTCGAGGCAATGTTGGTGTTGCGTAATCAGGTGAAATCAATCGGACCTGCCGATCACGATTCGGCAGCAAAGGACCTCACGCAATCGTCGCCCGGCCTCGCGCTCGAAATTGGCATGGTTGATCCGTTGGCGATTAGCCCGACACCGGTTCGCCATTGGCGTGAACGGGGAACGGTCGTATCCGAGGACGTCACTTCAGTGCTCTTCACCCCGAGCCGGCCCGGCGCTGTGTTACGAGCCGCTGCCCGCCGCCGATTCAGTCGAGGCTGACGAAAAAACAATGCCTCCGCCTACGACTTCATCTCCGTCGTAGAACACCACGCTTTGGCCTGCCGCCACTCGGCGAATCGGCCCGTCGATCAAACGCACGTGCGCGGTGGCGGTGAGCTCACCTTCGCTGACTTCAACCCGACGCGGCTCGCCGTGAGCGCTGCACTGGGCCATCATTTCGCCATAGACGGGACGTTGCGACCAAACCACATCGGTGATCGACAGTCGATCGATCAAGAGGTCATCGGCTGTCCCAATAGTGACTAGACCAGCCACTACGTCGACCGCGACGGCGTACTTAGGTTCACCCTCTCCGGCCAGACCGAGCCCCTTGCGCTGGCCCACCGTTACGAGTTCCATCGCTTCAACCGGTCCCATGTCGGTGCCCGCGTTGTCGACCATGCGACCCGGCTTCAGCGCGATGCGGTCGCCCAAAAAGGCGCGCCTACCACCGGTCGAGGTGATGAAACACACATCTTGACTATCGGGTTTGTCCGCAGTCCGGAGTCCCAGTCGAGTCGCCTCGGCACGAACTTGAGCTTTTGTGAGATCGCCGACCGGCAACATCACTCGAGCCAGATCAGACGACGGCACGACATAGAGCACATAACTTTGATCTTTGGCTTGATCAGCACCGCGCGCTAAGCGTTGGCCTCCGCCCGCCGTTGCAACTATTCGCGCGTGATGACCAGTCGCGAGCGCATCAAATCCCAGTGCATCGGCACGGTCGAGCAATCGATCAAATTTGAGATGTCGATTGCACTCGATGCAAGGATTCGGTGTGACACCAACTTCGTGGGCGGCCACATAGGGCTCGACAACATGGGTCATAAAATCGTCACCGAAATTGAACACAATGTGTTCGACGTCAAGTTGCTGCGCAGCTCGGCGAGCATCCTCGACGTCAGCCACTGAACAACAGCCAGTGTCGCTTTCGCCACCCCACAACTTCATCGTTACCCCGGTGACGTCATGACCTGCCTCGACCAATAACGCGGCCGCGACCGAGGAATCAACCCCACCCGACATTGCAACGAGAACCTTCATCTCACCCGACCAGAATCGCCCATGACAAGCCCCGATGATGCCAGAGTTGGCGGGCGAAATTGGCGAAGGCGCTCGACGGCACGAGTGATGGCGGTAATTGCGTGCTCCACTTCGGCTTCGGTCGTGCACCAGCCGAGCGATAGGCGCAACGCGCCGTTGGCGAGCTCACGAGGCAGTCCCATTGCGGCGAGCACATGTGAAGGTTCCATCGCCCCACTGGCACACGATGCCGCGGCGGAGGCATACACCTCGTCTTGTTCCAGCAAGAACAGCAACGCTTCGCTTTCGATCCCCTGAATACACACATGACAGATTCCTGCGACGAGCGCCGATCGATCTGGTGCCGATGGTCCGGTGCCGCTCGAATCACTCGTCAACTGACCGAGCGAACTATCGGTCAACACACCCGTTTCGCAGAGGTCAGGAATCGCATCACGTAATCCATCAGCGAGTCGATCTCGCAAGATTCTGATTCGCTCAACGGTCGATTGGCGTTCGTCAACCGTGATCTGCATTGCCTGGGCCAACGCGACGATTCCGGCGACGTTTTGAGTACCGCTGCGCCGTTCGCGCTCCTGGCCTCCACCAATGTGTCGAGCCTGCAACGGCGTCCCGGACCGAACGACCAACGCGCCAACGCCTTTCGGCCCGCCGAATTTATGCGCACTCACAGAAATCAGATTGGCTTTCGCGGCATCGCCAGCAACGTCGAGCCAACTGATTGCTTGAACAGCATCGGTATGCAACAGCGCCTGAGGGGCCAAGCGCCCAACTGCCTCTGCGACTGCTGCTAACGGTTGTACCGTGCCGACTTCGTTGTTGCTCGCCATGACCGATACCAAGGTGACATCAGGACCCAAGTACGCCTCGAGCGCTTCGAGTTTTATCCGCCCGTCGGGGCCAACCGGCACGAGTCGGCCCGCACGACTTTCGACTGGTTCGAGTACCGCATGGTGCTCAGTTGCAGCACATAGGACGGTTCCCCCAACCGCGTCGTGGACCCCAAGAATCGCCAAATTGTCTGACTCGGTTCCCCCGCTGGTGAAAATAATCTCTCCAGGCTCGGCTCCGAGACAGGCGGCAACCACATCACGGGCCTCGTCGATAGCGCGCAGCGCATGGCGTGCTAGGCGATGCGCGCCTGACGGATTCGCGTAATTGCTCTGCAGCCAAGGCAACATGGCTTCAAACGCTTCAGGCCGCAACGGCGTGGACGCCGCGTGATCGAGATAGGCCGACATGGAGCAAGGCTAACCGCCGAGCAACCTTGATCATTGCCGCTCCATACGGCGCGCAACGGTTGCCACGCGGGGGCGCGCCCTACCGTCTACCGTCGAACGCCGTGAGCCAACTGCGACTCGACCCGTTAACCAGCCGATGGGTCACCATCGCTGCCGAACGAGCAACGAGGCCAGCCGACTTCACTCCGCGGCGTTTGCCCGTGGAAACGGGTCCATCCCGACCGTGTCCGTTTTGTCCTGGTCGAGAAGAAGCAACACCCCCTGCTCTCGAAACCTACGGACATGACGGAGCTTGGCAAGTGCGGGTCGTGCCAAACCTGTACCCAGCCTTTACCGGCGCTGGCGACTTTCAAGTCACGCAGGTCGGTCCGCTTTTTCACCAGGCGCCCGGCAACGGCATTCACGAAGTTCTCGTCCTAACACCGCGACATGAACACAGTTGGGCGCAACTCGAAGATAAGGAAGTGGGGCTTGTGATGGCCGCCATCCGCGACCGACTCGAAGACCACGCCCGACATTCAGCGGTCGCCTATACCCAGACGATCGTCAACCATGGCCGCGAAGCAGGTGCGTCACTCGAACATCCCCACGGCCAATTGCTTGGAATCCCATTCGTCCCCCGCGAACTCATGGACGAAATTGATGGGTTCGCGCGATTCGCTCGCGACGAGTCCAACAACCTCGTGGAACTCGATTGTCTTTTGTGTCACCTCATCGACGTCGAGCGTGAAACACAGCATCGAGTGGTCATCGATGCAGGCAACGTGCTCGTCATCTGTCCGTATTGGTCTGGCTCGCCTTATGAGTTGCTTGTGCTACCAGCAAACCATCAAGCACACCTTTCCTACGGTGCGCCAGCCGATCTCGTCGCAGTTGGAAAAGCGCTACGCGACTCCTTAGCCCAGCTCCACAAACTCATTGGGGACGTCGCGTACAACGTGGTCTTCCACACCGCTCCCCACCACCAAGACAACCGATTTCACTGGCACATCCATGTCGTCCCGCGCATAACGAGTAGCGCCGGTTTCGAACAAGGCACCGGAGTGCGCATCAATATCGTTGCACCAGAAGTTGCGGCCGAACAGCTCCGTGCCATGTGAAGCCCTGATACGGCACATTCGGCACGGTGTTCCTAACATGCGGTCGTGAGCACTATAGAAGTCAGCACTTCAATCAACGCGACCACCGATGAAATTTGGAGCGTCGTCGAAAACGTCGGCAACCACATCGACTGGATGCATGACGCCGTCGCAATTCGGTTCACGTCGGCGACAACAGCTGGGGTTGGAACGACATTCGATTGCGACACGAAGGTTGGGCCGATTCGACTCACCGACAAGATGGAAATCACTGAATGGGTCCCCGGCAAAGCAATGGGTGTCCGCCATGTCGGCATGGTGACCGGCTCGGGCGTCTTCAGCCTCGTTCCATCCGAATCAGGCCACACGCAATTCACATGGAACGAGCAGCTGACATTTCCGTGGTGGATGGGAGGCCCTCTCGGCGCGGCGGTCGGGGGGCTGGTTCTGCAACGAATTTGGCGAAGAAACCTCGCCGAATTGAAAGCGATAGTCGAGGGTTAGCTGACCAAAAATCAGCACGCGGCACGCTTAAAAATGCAGCACCGCATTGGGATAGTGGAGGTAATAAAAATGGGCGGCCCAAACTCCTCCAAGCACAAACAGTGCCGCCAGCGCGACACAAACCGCGATTCCGACCCTCGCCGATCCCGTACGGCGCTCAATGCGGAACAACAACCAACCGGTCGCGAACCCACCGATCAATCCGCCGATATGACCGGCAATGGCGATGCCTGGTACCGCAAAAGTAATGACGACATTCAGAATGATCAGTCCGCCCAGTCCCGATTTCATCGGGTTGATGCCGCGGTCTCGTTGCAACGCGACGGCTGCTCCTAAGAGACCGAAAATCGCGCCAGATGCACCAACTGTCATTACCCCTGGCGAATAGACCATGACGGCAAAACTTCCGGCGAGCAACGACGCAACGTACAGGGCGAGGTAGCGCGCGTGACCAAGCGCCCGCTCAACTTGGGTACCGACCAACCAAAGCACAACCATGTTCATGCCGAGATGAACAATCCCGCTATGAAGAAATCCGCCGGTCACGAGTCGGTACCACTCACCGGCCGCGACGCCCCGCATGGGACCATTGCGGACCAATACACCAGCTCCGAACAACGAGTACCGCGCTGTAATCGACTGACTTGTCTGCATGATCGATCCACCGCCAACGATCATGGTGAGAAAAACCACAACGTTGAGTGCGATGAGCACTTGCGTTACTAAAGGCTGAACTTCCAGCGAGCCAACGGTGATCACCGGGCTATCCTTCGCCCCTTGTTTCGTGCAGTCGGGACATTGATAACCCACCGAGGCCTGCACCATGCACGTCGGACAAATCGAGCGCCCGCAGCGCTGACACGAAACTCCGGCGCGACGATCAGCATGGCGATAGCACGTCGCACTTTCTGGCGTCCCAATCGTTTCACTCATTGGCGGCGACCCTATCGGCCACGGTGACACCTGCGGCACCAGGAGCGCATCATCAACCCGGCCGCAGATCCGTCGCTTGGCGCAGTGAGTTATTGGGGTGTCGAATCGATTGGAGCGGCAGTCGAGCGGTTGGTTCAACTCGGAGCGACCGTGATCAGCCCGATCGTCGATGTCGGTGACGGCATTCGCGTCGCAACCATCGCGGAACCATCAACGACCCGCATCGGTCCGGGTCGCTAACCCCTACCAATCAAAACCTGAGTAATCCTGATTCGTTACTCGCGATGCCAACTATCGACCGACGAATGTTGCTTTTCCCGGGCCGCTTTCCAAGAACGATTTCGTCCCTATTTGGCTGTCTTCAGATCGAAACACTTCGACAAACGCGTCCTGTTCAAGTTGTATCCCAGTGACTAAGTCCACACTGAGACCACGATCGATGGCCTGTTTGGCCAAACCTTGCGCGACCACCGCACCCGCGGCGAGCGCGGCGGCATACGCGATCGCTTCGTCGAGCAGATCAGTTGGCTCTACCACCCGATCAACAAGACCAATCGCTAGCGCTTCAGGCGCGTCAACCTGTCGACCGGTGAGGATGATGTCTTTCGCTCGGGCTGGTCCAACCAAGCGAGCTAGTCGCTGCGTGCCCCCACCGCCGGGAATAATTCCAAGCAAAATTTCCGGTTGACCAAACTTTGCTTTCGTCGACGCGAATCGAACATCGCAGGCCAATGCAAGTTCGCAACCTCCGCCGAGGGCGTAACCACTAATCGCCGCGACCACCATGCGCGGAATGGCTGCAACTGCTCCAAGTGCCTCGACAAAAAGACCACCAATCTGTGCCGCTTCGATTGGGCCACCGAACTCAGCGATCTCGGCACCAGCTGCGAAGATCCGGTCGCCACCAGTGATCACGACTGCACCGGGTGGATCACGGTGCAGCGACTCTGCGATGTGAAGCAACTGCCGTAACAGTTCGGTCGACAACGCGTTGACCTTCGGATGATCAAGGGTGATCAACGCGACGCCGCCACGGCGTCGCTCGATCCGCACCATTTCAGGCTGTTGCGGTTGGCTCGGTGACATCACACCATCGTTCATAGCGGCAGAAACTACTACGGGGACGCGGTTGCTACTTCAGTGATCATCGGGAGACAGTGCTTGGATCACGAGTTGATCAGCCGCAGTCCACGGATCGATCTCACCACTGGCAACGGCAATTTGCAGACGTTCGAAGGTTGATCCTGTCGACAATGCCAACACTCGCTCAGTCACTCGAGCAGCGAGGACTCGCTGCAGTTCACCGGCCAACCGCGCCTGGCGTCGTTGGGCCAGCGCTCCGGTCGACTCCAAGTGATGGCGATGCTGCTCCAGGGCAATCCACAACTCATCGACTCCATCACCAGTTGTTGCCACTGCCGCAATGATCGGAGGCCGCCACCCAAACGCGCTCGGTCCAGGTGAAGCGCCGCCAGTGGTCGCAGACAACTCAAGCATCTGTTCAAGGTCGCGGCGGGTTTCGGCAACGCCGACCCGATCGGCTTTGTTGATGACAAAAACGTCGGCGATTTCCATCAATCCGGCTTTATTGGCCTGCACCGAGTCGCCCCAACCCGGATTCACGACCACGACGGTCGTGTCAGCTTCGCCGGCGACTTCGACCTCAACCTGACCGACGCCCACGGTCTCGATCAGCACCCGATCAAACCCAACTGCGCCAAGCACACGGGCCGCTTGAGGAGTGGCGACGGCCAAGCCACCGAGATGGCCGCGAGTCGCCATCGAACGGATAAAGACATCGGGATCGAGCGCGTGATCCCCCATGCGCACCCGATCACCGAGGATGGCACCGCCCGTAAACGGAGAGGAAGGATCAATCGCGAGGACACCGACTCGATGACCGACCCGACGTGCTTGGCCGATCAACGCGTTGGTCAAGGTCGATTTTCCCGCTCCCGGCGAGCCCGTCAATCCGATGGTGTACGGAACCGACGCGTCAACAAATGACAACCGATCGACGTTGGCCGCAGCGTCCCCACCTTGTTCGATAATCGTCAACAATCGCGCCACGGCACCACGATCGCCACCACGCGCTGCCGCTAACAATTCGCGGGGATCAGTCAGTCGCATCCGCACCGGCCTGTTCACCCGCGAAGCTGGCCGGATCAGCATTGAAGCGATCACAACAGCCAGTCGCGCAAAACCAATACCGTTGGCCATTGAACTCAGAAGTAGCCGCTGCCCTTGACTTTTCGATCGTCATTCCGCACACCGGATCGACAGCCGATCCGAGTTCGCCTCCCACGCTTTCAATGGTGTCGCTCATGGTCATCGCGTGATCTTCCTTGCGAGTCATAGCGACCGCGTCGCCGATTCGGTGTTGCACGAAGCTAGCGGGATTCGCGGTGAATCGATCGCAACATCGGTCCGAGCAAAACCAATAGTCGATGTCCGCAAACACCGTTGTCGCTGGCGCCATAGCCCGCTCTACCTGCATGCCACACACGGGGTCAATGGCGTAATCCTCACCGCCACCGAATTTGCTCCGATTTCGGTAAAGCCAATACAACACCGCGAATATCGCGAGGAAAATCAGATTGAGCCACGTTGTGTAATTCCACCTGAACCCGGTCGTCACGATGGTTTCGGAACGATCAGTCGGCACAATCCCAAGAATTGAAAACAACACCTCAACGATTAGCCCCGCGGCCGCCATCGTCGCGTAGAACACGACGAAGAGTCGCCAGGCAAGCTGACTGCCGTAGTACTTGCGATAAATGATGACCAGCGGAAACGCGATGAGGTCCGCGAAGATGAAACTGATCACGCCACCGAAACTGATTCCGCCATGCCAGAGCGCCGCAGCCATCGGGACGTTTCCAATGGAGCACACGAAACTAAGGAACGCAATCAGCGGTGCAATCAAAACGTTTTCTAATGTGGTCCAAAAACCGTGACCGGAAATGAACAATGCGTTCCAGACCGCCACCGGCACCATCACGGTAAGGAAACCAGCGACGAGGTAGCCGATGACTAATTCTTTTCGGAGCATCGTCAGATCCGCCATCGTGTAACTAGCCGCATCCGCCCACGCTGATTTTGATCGCACTTTTGCACCCCACGGCTGCCGCTCAAGTTCCTGTTGGCGATCGTCGGAGACACCGGTCAACTCATGTTGATCGCGACCTCCAACCATGCCTCGCGCCAGCCGTTCGCGCGCCGCGTCAACAAGTGGACCTCGCAAGACGAACCCGCCCACGAGGACCAATAACCCGATCATGATCGGACCACCGACAAATTCAGCCGCGGCAAACTCCCAGCCCATCAAGACCACTAATACCAATCCGAGCTCAACGACCAAGTTCGTCGACGCGAACATAAAAACCATCGCCGTCAGGAAGTCAGCACCCTTTTGAAACAACGATTTCGACATGGCGGTCGCGGCATACGAACAACTTGATGAGACCATGCCAAAGCCCGAAGCCTTGATGATGGCCTTGAAGCCATGACCACCGAGCGACTGTTGCATTCGTGACTTTGACGAGAACGCTTGCACAACCCCTGAAAGCGTGAAACCAAGAATCAACGCCCACAGCGTCTCCCAAAACATGAAGAAGGCTTCGCGGAGACTTTGAACAATCTTGTCGAGACCAAAGGTTGCCAGCACGTGCACCATGATTTGTCTCCCATTCATTGCACCGGTCGCTACACCGGCCGTTGCCCCGGGTTGACATCTAACGACCGTGTGCTCAGCACGCGATCAGTAAAAGTGAGCCTAGAGCGAGACCGGCGTTTCGCCGATAGATTCGATGGAGTCGAGTGTTTCGCCGATGTTCACGACTTCGGTAACGCCAGGCACTCGATCACGCAAGATGCGCTCGATTCCGGCCTTGAGGGTCACTGTCGAAGCCGGGCATGACACACATGCACCAATGAGTTCGACCGTGACGAGTCCCGTTGACTCGTCGACGTCGATCAACATGATGTCGCCATTGTCAGCCTGGATCGCCGGCCGAATCGCCTGAATCGTCTCCTCAACCTTGGCCCGCACCGGAAGTCTCCTGTGAATGAATCGTGTCGCGAACACACCATGGTCCCATGGTGCTGGCTCTCAGGGGAAACCGAGGCTTCCCGCATGATGACTAACCCCGGATATGGCGTCAATGTTCCCGGCTTTGCGGCATTACCCGATGAATCGGCGATACTTCACTGGTGTCGCTACCTCCTGTGAGCCAGTTTGCCCACCAAGGCGGCTGGGACGAGATGCTGATGGTGTTAGTCCCAATCGGTGTCTTTGCCTCGTTGCTATTGCTCGCCAATCGACGCGCCCGAATAATCCGGTCCGACCGCACTACAAAATCCGACCAACCACCCGAACATCACGACGAGCCAGGCTGATGAAATCAGGCTGACGAAATCAGGCCCGACGAATGTCTGCGCCAAGACCAGCCAACTTCTCGACGAAAAGTTCGTAACCTCGGTCGATGTGCTCGGCATCTGAAACTACGGTCTCGCCTTCGGCTCCGAGTGCCGCGACCACCAACGCTGCGCCCGCACGAATGTCGTGAGCCCGAACCGGCGCTCCGGAAAGTCGCTGCTGGCCGCGGACAACTGCATGGTGACCTTCGGTTCGAATATCAGCCCCCATCCGAACCAGCTCATCGATATAGCGAAACCGGCCCGTAAAAATGTTTTCGGTAACGATCCCGACACCAGTAGCCGTCGTGAGCATCGCCACGAAAAACGGCTTGTAGTCAGTCGCCAAACCCGGATATGGAAGCGTTGAAACATCGACGGCCTGCAACCGTTGGGATGCGGTCGCCAGCAGCCCGTCTTGAGTGGCAACGATTTGGATACCCATGTCGGCCGATTTCTGAACAAACATTTCCATGTGGTCGGCACGAGCACCGTCGATCAGCACTTCGCCGCCAGCAATTCCCAACGCGGCCAAGAACGTTGCGGCCTCGATCCGATCGGGGATGACATCGTGCGATACCGGTGCTAGCTCGCCCACTCCCTCAATAGTGATCGTCGGCGATCCTGCGCCCTTCACATCGGCACCCATTCGATTGAGAAATGATGCCAAGTCGGAAATCTCTGGTTCACGGGCCGCGTTTTCGATCACCGTCGTGCCAGTAGCGAGTACCGAGGCCATAAGCGCGTTTTCGGTCGCGCCAACACTCGGGAACTCGAGCACGATCGTCGTGCCCACCAGTTGATCGGCGGTGGCTTCGATATAGCCGTGGGACGACTCGAATTGGGCGCCAAGTTCTTCGAGCCCACGAAGATGCATGTCGATGGGCCGTGGTCCGAAATCATCGCCGCCAGGCAGCGCCACACGAGCTCGGCCGTAACGAGCCAGAAGTGGCCCAAGGACCACGATTGACGCGCGCATTCGTTCAACGAGTTCATACGGTGCCTCAGGCACAATGTTGGGCGGATGAACGATCGTCAGCTCGTCGGGTGCGGTTCGGGTCACCGTCATCCCCATCGAAGCCAATAAGTCACTCATGCATTCGACGTCGGTGATAGCCGGAACCCGACGTAACACATAGGTTCCCTCGGCCAAACACGTAGCGGCCATAATCTTAAGCACTGAGTTTTTTGCGCCGCTGATGCGGACCCGTCCGGCGAGTGGCCCACCTGGACGAACGACGATCCGTTCGGACGATCCGGAAACTGCCATGGTGCTCAGTATGCTCCGCCTGCTGCGTTGGGCGAAGTCGAACGATCGAGGATCATCCAGATGCCCAGACTGATCGCCACCCACCTCGTGCGGCCACCGGAGGTCGAATCGTTCTACCAACCACGCTCAGACCTCCTCATCGAACGCGCCCACGGAGGCGGCACATTTACGCTCGACCGCGGCCCTTTCGATCGCTACGAGCGGGTCGTCGTAATCTCACCAGAAAGTTCAGTCAATGAACCAGGCGAGTTTGTCCTCGTCACCGAGACCACCGACTATCACCTGGCGATACCAATTTGGGGATTCCTGTTTGCCCGCGCTGTACGCCGAGGGCTCCGAAGTTCGGACCGCGATCACCACCGATGGTGGATGCCTCCTGACAAGCTCGATGCTCGAGCAGCGAACGCACTGTCGTTGTTGTGTGGGTTCTCGATGCTCGCCGGCTACCTCGGAACACTGCTTACCCAAACCAACACCTTTTTCAAACAAGAATTCGGTTCGACCGACAGCCAAATCGGATTGATGCTCGCCGCAGTCAGAATCGGTGCAGTTCTCGCGCTGGTAATCGTCGCGGTCGCTGATCGAAAAGGACGGCGAAAACTCTTGTTGTGGTCGGCGGTCGCCGGGTGCGTCGTCACGGCAACTGGAGCGTTTGCTTCGGACCTCGCACTCTTAGGGATGAGCCAAACAGTGGCACGAGCATTTTCGACTGCCGTCGCGGTGTTGGTTTCGATCATGGCCATCGAAGAAATGCCAGCTGGATCGCGTGCATTCGCAGTGTCAGTCCTCACTGCTTGTGGCGCGCTTGGAGCAGGCATCGCCGTGTTGTTCGTCGCGGTGTGTGGAATCACCACCTGGGCCTGGCGGATCTTGTTTGTAGTTCCGTTACTAGCCGTTCCGATCGCAATTCGCCTTGGACGACACCTTCCCGAAACCGAACGATTCCAGATTGCTCCAAAGCATTCGGTCAAGCCGCGCTGGTGGCACGTTCCCCCCGGACTAAACCGAACACGCTTGGCGCTGTTGTCAGCATCAGGTCTGTGCCTCGCGTTGTTTGTGATTCCGGCATCATCGTTTCTCAATGAATACCTGCGCACCGAACGCGGATTTTCGGCTGGGACCATCGCCGCGTTCCAACTGCTGACCAATACGCCCGGAGGAATCGGCATCGTCGTCGGCGGGCGCCTTGCCGATCGACGGGGGCGACGACTCATCGGAGCGATAGGCGTAACCGCCGGGGTCGGATTCACCGTCGCGATGTATTTCGTTGGCGGTTGGTCGATTTGGATGTTTTCGATTCTTGGCTCGGTGCTTGGCGCAATGGCAGTTCCAGCATTAGGCGTTTACGGACCCGAACTGTTTCCAACTCGGGCCCGCGGCTGGGCCAACGGCGTTATCAATCTTGCGGCGGTAGTAGGAAGCGCGTTGGGACTGTTCCTTGCCGGGAAATTGGCCAGCCAACTGTCGGGACTTGGACCAGCGATGGCGGTGCTGTCTGTTGGTGGCGTCGCCGTCGTTGCGATGGTGATCTTTTTGTATCCCGAGACCGCCGCAAAGGAACTTGAAGATCTCAATCCCGACGACTCGCCGCTGTCGCGAGAAATGCTCGGGCTCGGTGGCCTTGATGTCGACAGCATTCCTGAGCGCTATGCGCGCTTCGACGACGACGAATCATGATCCCAACCAAGTACGATCGTCCCGTGTCCACCTCATCACATTGGTTTCGACGGCTCGCGACCGTCACGTTGATGCTGGGGGTACTTGCCGGCTGTGCCAAGTCGCCGACTTCAGCGTCCGACACCACTAGCGCTGACAACGCGTCCAGTCTCGCTCAACCGACGGCAAAGACGACCTGCAAGGAACTCTCGACCGGTCAAAGTTTGGTTGCGACGGCAAAAAATGTCGGCGACTTAGCCATCTATGCCGACCCTAGTGATGCCGCCCCCAGTCAGACCATGGCCAATCCACGACTCATCAACAATGATCCGAACGCCAAGAGCCCGCTGACTTTTCTCGTCAAAGACATCCCAGAGTCACAAAAATGCAAGTGGGTTCAGGTTTACCTGCCGGTCCGACCGAACGGAAGCACGGGGTGGGTCAAACAGTCCGACGTCGAAAACGCGATCAACGACTATCGCATTGAAGTTTCGCTCGACGGTTTCACCTTGAACGTTTTCAAGGATGGAAAACAAGTCCAAGATATTCCGATTGGCGTTGCACGCGACAACACGCCGACCCCCGGTGGCATGTATTACACCACCGAACTCATCAAGACGCCGGACCCACAGGGCGCCTATGGCCCCTACGCATTCGGCTTATCGGGATTTTCCGACACGCTCACCACTTTTAATGGTGGTCCCGGTCAACTTGGCATCCACGGCACCAACGAACCCAGCGCCATAGGAACCAAAGTGAGTCATGGGTGCATTCGAATGGACAACGCCAACATCACGAAATTGGCGAAAACGATTCCACTCGGAACGCCGGTCATCATCGCGGCGTGAGCGAGTCAATCCAATTACGCACGGCCTCACCGATTGCGTCGTCGACGTTGCGAGGGTCATGTCCGCCGGGCAACCACACCTGAGAAACCGGACCAGGTATTGCCTTGATAGCTTCGGCAAATTCGTCGGGGTTACCGAATGGGTCACGGTCGCCAGAGATACATAAGCACGGAAGATCAAGCGCCGAGAAGTGCTCAGTGCGCATTCGGTCGGGCTTGCCAGGCGGATGCAACGGATAACTCAACAAGACCAATCCAGCGGCAGGGAGTCCATCGGCAACGGCCATCGAACACATCCGACCGCCAAATGATCGACCCCCAAGGATTAATTGATTTGCGGTAATGCCGGTTCGCTTCACTAAGGCTTCCGCGTCGGCAACCAAACTTGCGATTGCGACCGGTGGACGGTCAACGCCTTGTTTGCCCGCCTTGCGCCGCGGAAAATCAACTCGCTCGCAGGGAAGTGGGTCGACCGCGCCTGCGACTGCTAGCAACGTGTGATGGTTGCGATCGGCTCCTGCTCCCGGCGTGAGAAGCAACGCGCCTGGACGATTTCGCCTGCGGGAAGTCGCCATTACCCAAGCAGGATCCGTCGGGCCTCGGTAATTTCCGAGATCCGTTGAGCCGCATCAGCAACCTCGCCGCCGTGATCGGGATGCGCGTCCATCAATTGTTCGCGAAAGCATCGCTGCACTTCTGATCGCGCCGGCTTCGAGTTCATTGACGCTTGCGATCCAGGCACAATCTTGAGTACACCCATCGCCCACGACACTGGATTTTCAAAGGCAAACGCCGATAACGGCCGACCACGACCGACCCCCGAAAGCGTGGCAATCAAGTCGCCGTCGATCGCGCCTTGCCAGCGAATTGCCCGTCGAATTGTTTGCATGACTGCGTGCCGAACTTTGGCATCAAGGCGACCCGCTGCATACACCGCGCCCAGAACCTGCTGCGCTGGTAATCCGCGGTCAAGGTCTAAGTCGAAGATCAACTCTTCGCCCTCACCAAGAAGTCGGTGATGACTCGGATGCAGGCCGACCTTGTCTTCTTGATAGCGATATCGCAGTCGAGGCTGAGCGATTCGCTGGCCGATTTCGAGTTCAGCGGTGAGTTGCAAGAGTTCGGGAACAAGGTCGGGATCAACCTCGCCAATTGTCGCAGCAATGATGCCGCCAAGCAGGATGCCGCCAAAACCCGGAGGAGGTTCCGTTGGCAGCGCCATGGCTCCTAGTGACACTCGGCGAGTAGGCGCGACTGGTCGCGAATGAAAAATCTCTAGTTCCGCGACAACCATGGCCACACGATAGGCGCACAAGGCCCTCTTCGATCAGTCGAGTCCAACCCGACGCACTTCGCCGCGAACGTCTTTAGACGTATTGGCGCAGCAGCGTCCGCAGGTCGAGGGCGTTGGCCTCGATGGTCGGATCGCTTGCTTCGCCATCTTCAAGGTCAGCCCGAAACGCGACCGCCTGGGCGACGAGTCCGTCCCATACCGACGGCGAATAGCCAAATGGCATGGCCCGACCCTCGAGCTTGGTCACTGCATCGACCACTCCTAAAACCCCAGCGTGATCAGTCGCGTCATGTTGTAATCGGTCGACAGCGACAAACAGGTCAGAAAGGATCTCGGCGGTCTCGATCCCATCGTCAGGATCTATGTCCTCTCCATTGGCAACGGCAGATTCCGGCAGTCCGAATTCGAGGCCGTCGAGCATTTCCTCGACTCGTTGCTCATCGATTTCAAGCACCGCAAGGTCGCCTTCGATGTCGAATTCATAACCAACCCCAGCTGATGTCAACGCTTCAACGAGAACGCTCAACTGATCGGCAGTCCACTCGCCAACCTCGTAGACGATGCGTTCCGCATCAGGATCAAGTGCAGATTCGGCTGATACTTCAACATGTTCGATCAATCCGTCGACATCGGGCTGCGCCTCACGGCTAACGACAAGCGTCGTACCTTCCCACGCTCGCGGCAGTCCAGCGCCAGTCAGGAGCTGCTCGAGCAGCATGCGGGATTCACTTGGCCACTCGTGCAGTTCGTAACGAACCTGCTCGGAGTCACCTGACGATTGCATGTCATCGGGCTCGTCGGCATCTGGATCATGGTCAGTGGGATTCACGGTTGCATCCTTGCATGCACAACCCACTGAGCCATTGATGTCACCTTCACGTTCAGATCACCGGGGTTTCGACGTAACGGCCAAAAACTTCGGCCATCGCATTCATCATCTCGCCTTCAGTGGCATAGACCTGTGACGCCGAGATCAATGCAGGCATCAAGTTGGCTTCTGACTCGCCAGCATCGGTTCGGATCCGCGCAAGTGCCGCGCGAACCGCGTCGTCATTGCGGTTTGCCTTCACCTCCGCGAGCCGATCGATTTGGCGCTGTTCATGCTCCGCACTGATTCGCAAAATATCGAGCGGTTCGCCATCACCGGATTCAGTGAAGGCGTTAACTCCTACGAGGATGCGTTGTCCGTTGTTGAGTTTGCGCTCGTAATCAAAGGCCGAATCGGCAATTTCGCCCTGGAACCAACCGTCATCGATGCCCGCTAAGACGCCTTCAAGTATCGATCCGCCGCCCGTTTCAAGGAGGCGGGCAAAGACCGATTCGGCTTGACGTTCGAGTTCATCGGTAAGCGACTCAACAAACCAGGACCCGCCAAGGGGATCAGCGACATGAACCACGCCGGTCTCATAAGCGATGACTTGTTGTGTGCGCAACGCGATCCTGGCCGAGTTTTCAGTCGGCAATGCCATTGCTTCATCCATCGAGTTGGTATGGAGACTTTGAGTTCCGCCTAAAACTCCGGCCAGCGCCTCGATCGCCGTCCGAGCGATGTTGACCTCGGGTTGTTGCGCGGTAAGCGATACTCCCGCCGTTTGGGTGTGAAAACGCAGCGTCATCGAGCGCTCATCGGTGGCACCGAATCGGTCACGCATCCATCGGGACCAAATTCGTCGCGCCGATCGGTATTTCGCGATCTCCTCGAAAAAATCAATATGCGCATTGAAAAAGAAACTCAATCGAGGGGCGAAGTCATCGACCTTCAGTCCAGCCGCGAGTGCTAATTCCACATAGGCAAATCCATTTGCCAAGGTGAACGCCAGTTCTTGGGCTGCGGTCGAGCCGGCTTCGCGGATGTGATATCCCGAAATCGAAACGGGGTGCCATCGCGGCATCTCCGCGGCGCAAAATCGGATGACGTCAGCGACCAGGCGCATCGATGGACGCGGCGGAAAGACAAACTCTTTTTGCGCCTGATACTCCTTCAGAATGTCATTTTGTAACGTGCCACCCAATTGGGACCGCGCGATACCGGTCTTTTCGGCCACTGCGACATACATCGCAAAGATCACCGGTGCAGGCGAATTGATCGTCATCGACGTCGTCACCTTGCCGAGGTCGATTCCCGCGTACAGGTCCTCCATATCGGCCAAGGTGTCAACCGCAACTCCGCACTTTCCGACTTCGCCCTCGGCAATCGGGTCATCGCTATCTCGACCCATCAATGTCGGTAGATCGAACGCCGTCGAAAGGCCACTGCCGCCGTTCGCCAAAATATCTCGGAAGCGTTCGTTGGTATCCGTCGCCGTTCCGAAACCGGCGAACATTCGCATCGACCAAAGTTTCGAGCGATACATCGAGGCGTAGGGACCTCGGGTATAGGGGAACTGACCCGGCCAGCCAATGGCCTCAGTAAAAGAATCGCCGGTCGACACATCACCATCCGAAGGCCCATAAAGCGGAGCCAATGGCACCCCCGACATGGTCTCGAATGGAACGTCCATCAGTCGAGCGGCCTCGAATGCTTCACGCCACTGTTGTGCACCCATTTCACCAGTATCGCCGCCGCCGCAGCGTGGCCGCGCATTAGCGCTGACCTGGTCGTCGGCGCAGGCCAGGTCAGGCATTACGCGCCAAACCCGAACCCGCTAGTAACTTGACCTGCCATGGCTGACCAAAACGGTAAACCCGACCACAACCTTGCCCTTGACATCGTGCACGTCACCGAGGCTGCCGCCATGGCAGGTGCTCGTTGGATGGGCCGTGGCGACAAGGAAGGTGCCGATGGGGCAGCGGTTGATGCGATGCGCATCACGCTTCAATCGGTAGCCATGGACGGCATCGTGGTGATCGGCGAGGGCGAAAAAGACGAAGCGCCGATGCTGTACAACGGCGAGGCGGTCGGAAACGGCACGGGACCAGCTACCGATATCGCAGTTGACCCAATTGACGGGACCACGCTCACTGCGAAAGGTCGCGGAAACGCCATTGCGGTTATCGCGGTCAGCGACCGCGGAACCATGTTTGATCCCGGTCCATGCGTGTACATGGAGAAAATCGCGGTTGGACCAGAATGTGTTGGCGTTGTCGATCTCACCATGAGCCCGACCGAAAACCTGCGCGCCGTGGCCAAGGCCAAGGGCGAATCAGTTCGAGACGTGACTGCGGTCATCTTGGATCGTCCGCGTCATGACGATCTCATCGCCGAGGTCCGCGATGCCGGCGCTCGGATCCGACTCATTCAAGATGGCGATGTCGCTGGAGCAATCTCCACTGCTTGGGAAGATTCCGGCGCAGACATTCTGTTTGGCATAGGGGGCACGCCCGAAGGAGTCATTACTGCCGCGGCGCTCAAGTGCATGGGCGGTCAGCTCATTGGTCGGCTTTGGCCTCGTAATGACGAGGAGCGCAATGCGGCACTTGCATTGGGATACGACCTTGACCGGGTGCTCGACACCGATGACCTGGTGAGCGGAGAGAATTGCTTCTTCGCTGCTACCGGAATCACCGATGGAGAGTTGCTAAAAGGCGTGCACTACGACCGACGCGGCGCCACAACGCAATCGCTCATCATGCGATCGAGGTCAGGAACGGTCCGCATGATCAATGCGCGTCACAATCTGACCAAACTCAGCGCGTTGAGCGCTATTGACCTCGGCTGATCGCGCCACAATTACCTCGTGTGAGCGAACAAGTTGACGCCCCCTCGTTGGTCACATCGCCTGCGGGTCGGTATTCGAGCGTTCGCAGCTGCGGCTGAAAGCTCACCAGGTCGTTCAGTAACGTCAGACAGTGACCTGCAGTTGTTGTAACCCCCGCAAGACAAAGTGATCTCGATATTGGGGCTGTTCGGCGAGTTCGATGTTGGGGAATCGTCGAATCAAAGAACCAATTGCCAGCTGCCCTTCGAGTCGAGCGAGCGCAGCGCCAAGGCAGTAGTGAATCCCCTGCGAGAAGGTCAGCTGATGATTGTCCGGTCGTCCCACATCGAGCGATGCGGCGTGCTCGAACCGAGCCGGATCCCGGTTCCCGGCCGAAACGAGCGTCACCACTGATTTTCCTCGCGGGAAACGGTGACCGTTGTAGTCAATGTCCGCGGTCGGTATACGGCCGGTCAAGTGAACAGGTCCCTCAAAGCGAAGCAACTCTTCAACCGCGGGGCCGTCCAAAGTTGGGTCATCACGCCAACGAACCAGCTGATCTCGGTTACGAAGTAACGCATAGGTGCCATTGCCGATCAAATTCATTGTCGTTTCGTGACCCGCGATGAACAACAACACAACGATGCTTCTGAGCTCGTCTGGTCCGAGCCGATCACCGGCTTCCTCGACCGCAAGCAGCGCACTCACTAAGTCATCGCGCGGTGCACGCCGTCGCGCTTCGAAAAGTTCGCCGAAGTACTCGGCAAAATGTATCGCTGCGATTACTCCCCGATTCAACGTATCGGGGCTGAGATCATCGTCGAGCAATCGCGATGCGTCAGACGACCAGCCAGCAAATTGCGGTCGGTCGGCCAACGGCACACCGAGAAGCTCGCAGATCACAATGACCGGCAGTTCGTAGCCGAGATCGGCTACGACATCGAGCCCACCATTGTCAGCCGCCTGGTCCAAAATTCCATCCACAAGTTGTTGTACCCGGGGTCGCAAACGTTCGATCGATCTGGGCGTGAACGCTTTGCTTACCAGTTTGCGCAGACGGGTGTGATCAGGCGGATCAAGAAAGAGCAGCGGCGGCGCTCCACCGTCCATAAGGGCGCGCGGGTCATCCGGAGCCAAAATGAGGGGCGGATCGGCATGATCGTTGCTGCTGCTGAATCTCGGGTCGCGCAGCACTGCTTCGCAGTCGTCGAAACGAGTGAGGATCGTGAGGCCATCGGGATTTTCCCAGATCGGCGATTCAGATCGCAGTCGGTCATAAGTCGGCCATGGATTCGTCCAGTCGAACTCCCCAAACCGATCGCTGCCAATCAACGTGGACCCCAACGACTCGGCCGGTGACCGTTCGAGATGTCCGTTTCCGTTGTCGTCGCGCTGACTCGTTGTATCGCTCACCTGACAACCTTGTCTGCAATTAGCCCTCGGGGGCAAAGTCTCGTTGCCCAAGTCGAGCGAGGCGGGCCAACTCTTCGGCCGACTCAAGCGATGAATGCACAAAACCTTCGAGGGCCTCGCGGCGTTCGGTCAATGCTTGACGTCGTTCCGCAACACTGTTGGCCGCCGCGTCTCGAGTCAGCGTGAGCGCTTCACTCGCCGTTGCCTTGCCATCGTGAACTACTTGAGCGACATGCGAACGGCTGACCGCACGACTGGCTTTGACCCAGTATGACTTGAACATGCCAACGTCAAATGTGCCATCACTGACTCGATTCAGCCCGAGCACCGCCGTCGGCGGGGTACGCAATTTCTTCACGATCCCGATCCAACTCAGCGATTTGAGCACGTAGAAGGTCGGATCAAATTCCCACCAAAAAAAACCCTGCCTGGCCGACGCTTGGTAATAGTGATGGTTGTTATGCCATCCCTCGCCCATCGTTAGTAACGCGATCAATGCCGAATTGCGACTCGTGTCTTCCGTGGCGAACCTTCGACGACCAAAAACGTGCGCTAATGAATTCACGGTGAAGGTCGCGTGCCATACCAGCACAGTGGACAAGAAAAAGCCGATGAGTAATCCACTCCAACCCCCGACCAGATAACAGGCGATGCCCAACAGCCATGGACCTATCCAGTCGCGTTTGTCGAGAAAGACCAATTCGGGATACTTCGAAAAATCCCTGATGCGGCCGTAGTCAGTCGCCGCATACTTGTCACACAGGATCCACCCGACGTGGCTCCAAAAAAACCCTTTTTGGGTTGGCGAATGAATATCGCGTGCGGAGTCGCTGTAACGGTGATGATCGCGGTGGTGGGCCGCCCACCACAACGGTCCTTTTTGAGCCGAAGTCGTCGCGCCGAATGCCATCACGAATTGCCAAAATCGATTGAGGCGATAACTGCGATGGGCGAAGTACCGGTGATAACCCGCGGTGACGAAAAACATTCGGCCCACATAGGCCACGATGCACAAGATGACCGCGGTCATGCTCACGCCGGTAAAAATCGCCAGCAGTGGCAACAGGTGCACCAACACAAATGGAATCGATGTGAACCTATTGACCCGTTCGTCAGCGGCGCGACCCGACGTATTCGTCGGATCATCCGACCGGGAAAGGGTCTCGGGAAGGACTGGGGAAACGGTCGTCATTGGCATCCTTCTAGGCAGCGAAGACTCAACAATACCAGCCTACCGACCAGTCGGTAGGCTGGGTCGTCGGACCCTTGAATCGCTCTCTGCTCATGGGTTCTCAGGCTGTTCGTGACAAGATCAGAAGTGTCATGACCTTCGACGAGCCTTCCCCAAGCGAGCCCCAATCCCCACCACCAGGCGTAATCAAGGCGCCGAGTCGGCCCAGTCGAGGCCAAGCCCAGGCAGCAGGCGCACTTGCAGTGGCCGTCGCGCTTGGCGTCGGCGAGTTCATCTCCGCCATCGGCACCACCAAACAATCGCTCGTCGGAAGCATTGGGAATATCGTCATTGATGACGCCGGCGGAACTGTGACCCGCACCACTATCAATCTCGTCGGCAGCTTTGATAAGCCGGTGCTCCTTGTCGGCATCGTGACGGTTGCACTGCTCATTGGTTGTTGGCTTGGTTCGATGTCGCGAACTCGGCGATGGATTGGACCGGCGGGCTTTGCGCTCTTTGCACTGCTTGGCATTTGGGCGGCGGCACTCGACCCGTTGGCTGGTATCGCACTTGCGATCGTCGCCGCGTTGAGCGCCGTTATCGCGGGATCACTCACGTTGATCGGTCTGTTTCACGTCGCAGTCACCGGGCACCCGATGATTAAGCGCCAACCAAAATCGGCGACGCGGAAACCTGATATTCCTACCGACCCTCACGCGACCCGACGAGCATTCTTCGGCTACGCCGGCGCAGCAGGCGCGTTCGCAGTAACGGTTGGCGCCATCGGCCGATCCATCGGAACGAGCGCAACCAATGACGCAACCCGAGCCCAGATTCAGTTGCCGACACCTATCAATCGCGCCGCGTCAGCCACTGATCCGGCTTCGATGCAAACCCCCGGGATTCCGTCATTCCCGATCGATGGGTTAAGCCCGTATTTGGTTCCGAATACTGATTTCTATCGCATCGATACCGCGCTCATCGTTCCGCGAGTCGACATCAGAACTTGGAAGCTTTCCATCACCGGAATGGTCGATGAACCCTTTGATCTTTCGTACGACGACATCATGGCGATGCCACAAGTCGAACAAGCCGTGACCCTTTCTTGCGTTTCCAACGAACTTGGTGGCGGCCTTGTCGGAAATGCCATCTGGCAAGGCATACCGCTGCTCGACATGTTGCGTCGTGCCGGGTTACAGCCTGGTGCGACCCAAATTGTCGGTCGATCAATCGACGGTTTCACGGTTGGATTCCCCGCCGCCGCACTCAACAACGATCGCATCGCACTGATCGCGGTCGGGATGAACGGCGAACCGTTGCCGGCCAAACACGGTTTCCCAGTCCGCCTTGTCGTCGCCGGCCTCTACGGGTATGTCTCCGCCACCAAGTGGTTGACCGAAATTCGATGCACCACCATGGATGCGTTTGACGGCTATTGGATTCCCCGGGGTTGGGCAAAGGAAGCACCGGTAAAACTTCAATCGCGCATCGATGTTCCCAGGGCAGGGGCGCGACTCACACCAGGACCATGTCCGATCGCAGGCGTGGCGTGGGCACCGGGCCCCGGGCGAGGCATCACCAAAGTCGAGGTGCAGATCGACGGCGGACCGTGGATTGAAGCTCAGCTTGGTGATGTCATTTCCGATAACACTTGGCGAGAGTGGGTCGTCTACTGGGATGCGACCCGAGGGGATCACGCAGTTACCGTTCGCGCCACCGATGGCACGGGCGAAACCCAAACTGAAGATGTCGCCGACGTCATTCCTGACGGTGCAACCGGTTGGCATACCCGTCGCATCCGAGTAATGGGCTGAACCACCGAATACCCAAAGCGATTGCTCTACAGTCACGGTTTCCAAATCACGCTTGCCAACGGGAGAGCTTATGAGCGACGACCAGCCACTCGACGATCAAGTTCTGCACCGGATTGAAGGCGGTGTCGCCTGGATCACTTTGAACCGGCCTGATGCACACAACGCGATTTCTCCCGATCAGCGGGATCGCGTCATTTCGCTTTTGACCGATGCAAGCGAGGACCTCGCCGTGCGATGTGTGGTCTTGACCGCCAACGGCAAGGGCTTTTGCACCGGCGCCGATCTTCGGGCGACTCGCCCACCGAGGTCTCGCCCTGAAGGCGCCCCCGAACGCACCGCCGGCGAAGTTGCCCGCATGATTCGGGATGGAGCACAACGATTAATTGCTGCGGTGCTCGACTGCGAAAAACCCGTCATCGCAGCCGTAAACGGAACCGCAGCAGGTATCGGTGCGCACTTGGCTTTTGCCGCGGATCTGATCATCGCGGCTGAAAGCGTCAACTTCATTGAAGTATTCGTTCGACGCGGTCTAGTCCCTGACGGAGGCGGTGCTTACTTGCTTCCGCGATTGATCGGGATGCACAAGACCAAGGAACTGATGTTTTTCGGCGACAAACTGTCGGCTACTGATGCCGCTCACCTGGGACTGGTGAATCGCGTCGTTCCCGATGATCAACTCATTGACCTCGCGATCGAATGGTCCAACCGCCTCGCCGCCGCACCGAGATCAATCGTGGCAACCAAATGGCTGCTCAATCGCTCGCTCGACAGCGATCGAGCCAGTGCATTCCATGACGAGGCCATCGCTCAGGATCTCAACATGACAACCGCCGATGCGCAAGAAGGCGTCGCTAGCTTTATCGAACGCCGCGATCCGATTTACCGAGGTTGGTGAGTTCGATTCACTCGCCGTCACTGGCCGCTGAAGCCCGCTCAAGTCGATCGACTACCGCGGCGCCGATCCCGTCGGGCGAAGGCGGGACAACGAATAACACATCGACGCCAAGTCGATCGGCTTGACGAAGACGGTCATAAAGCACTCGGGCGTAATTGTCGGCAGTCCCGGCCGGCTCAAGTTCGATTGCTTCGTCAGGAAGTCCAGCGACAACCGCAGGGGCCAAGACCGCGACCCGAAATCCGCGTTGCGTTTGGTCCGTCACGTTCGCGAACAGTCCTTCTAGAGCCACCAGCACAACACGCGCTTGCGGTGCATAGTGACTCGGCATCATCCCTGAGGTGATCGAACGGGCTGTTGGTCCGGCCACATCGGGGAGTGCGCCCAGCACCTCGGCAAGGCGTTCCAAACTGATGCCACCGAGACGCAACACCGCAGGGACGACCCCACGGCAATCCACGATGGTGGATTCGACCCCGACCAGGCATGGGCCGCCGTCGAGCACCAAGTCAACGTCAGCGCCTAGGTCGGCCCGAACGTGGTCTGCGGTCGTGGGGCTCACTCGACCAAATCGATTCGCCGACGGCGCGGCGATGCCGGCTGGTTGATCGTGAAGGAGTGAAGCGAACGAATCCAACACTGCGTTTGCGACGGTATGGTCCGGCACGCGCAACCCAACACTCGATCGACCCCCAGTCACATCATCTCCGACCCATGCAGCTCGATCAACCAACACCGTTAACGGACCAGGCCAAAACACCTCGGTAAGTTGCCGCGCGATTTTGGGCACTGATGATGCCCACCGTTCAAGTCCATCGACATTGGCGATGTGCACAATGAGCGGGTGATCCGTTGGGCGACCCTTCACTGAAAAAATCCGCGCTACCGCTTCAGGATCCGATGCATTTGCCCCAAGCCCGTAGACCGTCTCGGTCGGAAATGCCACCAGCCCACCAGAAGCAAGGACTCCAGCGGCACGCTCAATGTCACCGCGCGAGACCGAATGTAGATCAGACATAGCTAGATGCTTTCAACTTCGGCTCCGGGCTCGGCAACGGTGGTGGACCATGTGAGCGCCCAGCAATTTCAGCTGCCGTTATCGCTGGTCAAAAGGTGGCCGGCCTCGCCTTCGACCAGACCAAACACATTAGGAGACTCCGGATCGATTCCGTCATCGGCTGACTCGGGCGCTCGAGCGGGTAAGAACAACAACGCGACCGCCGCGCCGAGCAATGCGACCGCCGCGCCGACCACCACGCCGTGATGCATCCCTTGCACGAACGCTTCTTTGGACGCGGCCGAAATCATTTGGGCCGGCTCACCACCGATCGTTTTAGCAACGGCAAGCGCACCACCGATTGAGTCACTGACCTTTGCTGCGACCCCGACCGGCACCGCGTCGTTACCGGCGAGTGCTTTGGTCATCTGGTCGACATAGACCGATGAATACACGCTGCCAATGACCGCCACCCCGAGCGCGCCACCAACTTGGCGAGTTGTGTCGTTGACTGCTGATCCAACGCCCGCCTTTGCTCGAGGTAGCGAGCCCATGATCGATTCGGTTGACGGCGCCATCGTCAATGCCATGCCGCAGGCCAAAATCACAAACGAAATGAAGACCGGCCGGTACCCGCTCGATGGCTCGACAAATACCAACGCGCCCAGTCCACACGCAACGAGGACTAGGCCGAGCGTGACCACGATTTTCGTTCCAAACCGTTCGGCCAGCTTTGGACTCTGTGGCGCTACCAGCATCATCACTGCCGCAAACGGCACAATGCGCACTCCGGCCTCAAGTGCTGAAAAACCTAAGACCGATTGCAAATACTGCGTCGTCAGAAACAGGGATCCGAACAAGGCGAAGAATGTGAAAGTCACCGAAAGGCTCGCCGCAGTGAAACGGGCGTTTTCGAAAAACTCGACGTTCAACATCGGATGATCGCTGTGTAATTCCCACATCACAAAAGCACCGAGGATGAGTAACGAGATCGCAAAACCGCCAAGTGTTGCGCCCGATGTCCAGCCTTTGCTTGGCGCTTCAATAATCGTCCATAACAACGCAGTGAGTCCGACGATTGAGAGCACCGCACCTAGCGGATCAAGCCGCGGTGAACTTGGATCTTTCGATGTTGGCACTACTAATCGCCCACCAATCAATGCAATCAGCACGACTGGAATATTCACCAAAAAAACCGATCCCCAATAGAAATGTTCAAGCAAGTAGCCGCCAGCAAGGGGACCGACTGCGACACCCAATGCCGAAAAACCGGCCCAGATCCCAATCGCCCGCGCTCGCTCGGCCGGGATGGTGAACACATTGGTGACGATTGAAAGCGTGGCGGGCATTATCAACGCAGCACCGAGACCCATGACACACCGCGTGGCAATTAACTGACTGGCTGAAGTTGCCGTCGCCGACAACAACGATCCGAGTCCGAACACCACTAGGCCAGCGGTTAGCGCGCCACGCCGTCCGAACTTGTCGCCGAGACTCCCAGCGGTGAGTAGCAGACCGGCGAAAATCAACGTGTAACTATCGACAATCCACTGAAGTTGACTTGTGGTGGCATGCAGGTCGGTCACCAACGTCGGCAGCGCGACATTAAGGATCGTGTTATCGATGCCGATGACACTCAAACTGAGACACAGCACTGCGAGTGTCCACCAGCGGCGTCGATAGTTACGGTCTTCGGGCGACTCGTCAGTTACCAGCGGATAGTTCGACTTCGCGATTTCGGTCATGCGGGTTTCGTGCTCCGGTCCGAGCACCATTGCCCGGTTAGTTCATGGGCACCATGAGTGCATCGGAAACCTATCGGCAGTGAGCCGAAATCCAGCATTCATTCGGGGGAGGGAATGGGGAATCGCTCCACAAAACTCACGATTTCTGCTGCGACCTCGACGCCGAGGTCTTCCTGGATGAAATGACTCGCGTGAAATGTGCGATGGCCGATGCCATCTTGGCGCGCGCCTGGGATCCTCGAGACGTATGCCGCTCCCCTGGTAAGCGCAGTGTGGGGGCAACTATCGCCCCAAATCGTCAGGACGGGTTTTGTGGTCCAACTTTCGAGAACCTTCCACGCCGCGTCATTTTTCGCTCGCTCGGGATCATCGTCATTCAGGGGGACAAGTAACGGGAATCGGCGAACTCCGGCGACGAACGCTTGGGTTGGAAACGGCGCGTCATAGGCGCGTTTCGCCTCATCGGAAAGCGGCTCAAGACACCAGCCCGGAATCACTTTCGACGGCCAGAGTTCGTCGACCTCTTGGCTATAGACCCGCCAAGCCAAAAAGTAATAGCCCAGTTCTGGCACGACTAGTGCGTGCACAAGGTCGGAGTCGATTCGATCATCGGCGGTAACCGTTGACCGCCAGTCCATTCCTGGTCGAACTCGCAACTGCGCCGGGCTCAGCGGGCCTTGAGGTTCAAGACCAGACAACCCCGGTCCCGAACCGGGCAGATCGGTGTTGGAAAACACCGCGCGAGCGAAACGGTTCTCGTTCTCGGCTACAACACGGCCGCCGATGAGGCCGCCCCAGTCTTGACCAAAGAACGTCACATCGGTCAGGTCAAGTTGCTCGACCAACATCGAAACCCATGCCACGTGATTGCTATAGCTGTAGGCCAATCCGTCGACTGGCTTATCGGACCGACCGAAACCAATCAGGTCAGGCACGATGACTCGAAACCCGGCGGCAACAAGCACTGGAATCATCTTGCGATAGAGATACCCCCAAGTTGGCTCACCGTGGAGCAAGAGCACGGTTTCAGCGGCGTCAGGCAGCCCCGCATCGACATAAGCCATCCATAATCCAGGTTCAACTTCGAGATAGGTCGGCTCCCACGGATAATCGGCAATGCCGATGAAACACTCATCAGGGGTACGGATCACTCCGTCGCGCGGTTCGGCCAGACTCGAACTCATTTCAACCCCAGTCGTTCAAATTGATCAGCGGGCGCTTCGAGTTCAGTGAGTGCGTGGCGCAGCAATTCGCTTGCGTCGGATTCAACGGCGCGGGCATCGCCTCCCGATTCGCTGACTCGATCGCGTTCTTCTGTCGGATCGTTGTAACGGTCCCACAAGTGATTGCCGGAAAAATCGCCCCATGCCCAAAATGCAAGGCGATCACTCACATCCCATTGTTGATGAATGACCGGGACTGTCGAGCCAGGCATCGAAGCCAGCGTGGCGCGCTGATCGGGAAGCGGCATCGCCACATCCGGAGCCAAGACGGAGACCGGCATAGTTGACCACCGGTTCGACCAAATCGAAATCGGTGCGTTGTCGCCTGCTGGTGCCCGGCAATAGCGGCGCTGCTTGTCGACCAACTGCACTTCGCGTCCCCATACGCCGGTCAAGAGCCAATCGCGAATCGATGACACCTCACCCTGCAATAGGGGAACCATCGACTTGCCATGAGTGCGTTGGCGGACCTCGACACCGAAAACATCAGCCAAGGTTGCAAACACATCGACGCTGGTGGTCAGCGCATCACACGTTCCCGCATCGAGACCAGGCCACCACACCATGAGCGGAATATGACCCAGCGTTCGCTCAACGGGAACGGCTGGCTTACCCCAACGATCCGATTCTCCGAGGTAATGACCGTGGTCGGTCACGACTATCACCGCGGTCGAATCCCATTGCTCGTTTCGATCGAGCGCGGCGACGACTTCGCCGAACCAATGGTCAATCATCGACAACTTGGCTCCATATTGGGCTCGAATTTGCCGTGCCATTCGTTCATCGAGCACTCCACGTCGCAACGCTCCATCAATGTACGGAGGCCAAATCAGATGGGGGCCTATCCAATCTGGGTCGTAAAGCGACGACCACCGTTCGGGGGTGTCGAACGGTTCATGGGGATCAAATTCGTCGACGAACAGCAGGTACCGATCGTGCTTGCCGGCGTTTTCGTCGATCCATCGTGCCGCGGCCGCCATCGTGCGCGGCCCCGGAAAATCGGCCTCGCCGCGAAACCAGCCGCGCGATTGTTCGTAGTGAAACTTCATTGGCGCTGGCCCGGCATTGCCCATCCAAGTGGGGTCAGCCACGGTCTTCCATGGATCATTTTCGCCGCCGCGCTCATAATCCCACGCGTTGAAACCAACGTGATAGTTCTCGCCACCTGCGGCAAACAGGTGTGGATGATCGCTGATGAGTTGGGTCGTAACGCCAGCTTCGCCCAGGGGCCGAGTAATGGCTTCTTCCCAAATCTCGATCGATCCCCATGGCTTCCAGAGAAAATCAAGTGCGCCACACAAGATGTCATGGCGGGCCGGCATACATGGCAGAGAGCCAGTTTGGTGGTCGGTGAAGCGCACTGATCGCTGAGCAAATTGGTCAAGATTTGGCGTGGCGAATTCGGTGCCGCCATAGGCGCCCAGCATGTGCCGATTCAGGCTGTCAAGCAGCACCACCACCACGTTGTCAGGCATAGCAGCAATCGATTCACCGCCGCCATCACCTGTCATAGCGAGATAGTACGACCAGGCAGCCGAACAGGAGCAACCACCGTTGGCACCACGAATTTACGACAGTGATTGCTGCACCGGCAACGAGACCCGAATCGACGCACCTGAGCCTTCATGAGGTTCGACCCACGCGCGACCGCCGTGAGCCTCGGCAACGGCTTCCACAATGGAAAGCCCTAACCCCGCTCCGGATCCCGCGTCGACGTTGCCACGAACGCGCGCCGTATCGCCGCGAGAAAACCGATCGAAAAGCGTGGCCACGTCGTCGGGCGAAATGCCTGGACCGTCATCGGCTACCTCAAGGGTTATGAAGGCATTTTCGATCCACAATCGTACCGCAACCGGCGTTCGGGGTGGCGTGTGGACCCGGACATTGGCCAACAAATTTCCTACCAGTTGTCGAAGCCGCGGCTCATCACCGAGCACAACCGCCGCATCGTCGGTGAGCGCGAGAGTGATTGGGCGATCAGGCTCAACGGCCCCAGCATCAGCGACCGCATCAGCGACAATTATTTTCATGTCGACCGGTTCCGATTCAAGCGGTCGGCCCTGGTCAAGGCGAGCCAACAACAACAAGTCATCGACCAACTCGCTCATCCGGTTCGACTCGGACTCGATCCGTCTCATCGCGTCAACAAGTTGTGGCCCGTCACTTATTGCACCGGATCGATAGAGCTCGGCATAGCCGCGAATCGATGTCAATGGCGTGCGGAGCTCATGAGACGCGTCCGCGACGAAACGGCGAAGCCGGTCTTCTGAAGCCTGCCGCTGACTAAAAGCGGTTTCGATTTGATGCAACATCTCATTCAGTGCGATTCCCAAGTGGCCAGCCTCGGTTCGTTCCGATGCCACCGACACGCGTCGTGAAAGGTCGCCTTTGGCAATGGCATCAGCGGTGGCAGCCATTTCATCGATGGGTCGCACCCCCAAGCGCAGCACCCAAAAAGCGACCAATCCCAACAGGATGATAATCGCTCCCGTCGCCGCAACCTCGACCAAAACAAGTCGGCCGAAAGTTGCATTTGCTTCGCGTAGCGAGATCGCAGTCACCGCGAAGGTCCCATTGCCGCGCCGAACCACTGCAGCCCGGTAGCTCAACGCGGAGGACCCTTCGGATTGCACAGTGAAAGGTTTGCTCGCGACACCGACGTCTCGCGCATGAGAAATCGTAATGGCCGGATCTAACACCGGCAGGGGATCATTGGTCCGTAACGCCGGTGAAACCTCTCGTATCACGGTGCCGTCAGACGTGAGCATCACCAGCACGTACTCAGAAAATACGCTGCTGGTCGCGTCTTCGGAAAGCAACGCGGCCGGTGGAGCGTTCGGGCCACCTGATTGGCCTGCTCTCGGCCCTTGGCCTCCTCGCTGTCCCGGACTGTCGGCACCGAATCGGCTCGCCGCTTCAGTCAGTCGCTGATCAACCTGATCGGCAATGGTCCGATGCACATTGACCGCCAGCACGATGTCGGCCACAACAAGCAACATCGCGATCGCCAGAAATCCGAGTATCACTCGGCTCCGAAGCGTCATGAGCCGATTCGCATGACATACCCCACGCCTCGAACGGTCTGAATGACCGACGGACCAAGCCGATCGAGCTTCTTACGCAGGTAGGAGACATAGGTCTCGACGACATTGCCACCGCCACCGAAATCGTATTGCCATACATGGTCAAGAATTTGCGCCCGGGACAACACTCGGTCGGGGTTCAACATGAAAAAGCGCAACAGTTTGAACTCTGTCGGCGACAGCTCAATCACTTCGCTTGCACGCCAAACTCGATAGGCATCTTCGTCAAGTTCGATGTCGCCAAATGTGATGCGAGCGGTCGCGGATTGATCCAATCCCATCCGGCGAACCACTACTCGAACTCGGGCCACGACCTCCTCGAGACTGAACGGCTTAGTGACGTAATCGTCGCCGCCAAGCGTCAACCCGCGGACTTTGTCTTCGGTTGCATCTCGTGCGGTGAGAAAAATAACCGCGGTCCGGTCGCTTTCGGCTCGCATCCGGCGACACATCTCGAACCCGTCGATGTCAGGCAGCATGACATCCAAGAGTGCAACATCAGGCTGAAACGCCTTGAGTTCATCAAGGCCTTGGCGGCCAGTTCCGGCAGTCAAGACGTCAAAACCGGCATGGCTCAGCGCCGATGAAAGAAGGAATCGAATATTTTCCTCATCGTCGACGACGAGGACCCTTGCGGCTCGGGCTGGAGAGGTCACTCCCCCATCATGTCGCTCGTAACCGCAGAAAGACTGTCATTTCCCTGTGAATTTCCTGTGACTATGGGTGTGACGGGCGACCCCTTTCGCATTTGGCGTTAACCGGTCATACTTATCGCCACGCCAGCCACACCCCCTGCTTTGAGGTTTACCCAATGCGAGTGTCCCCGTTTCTCGAAAGTTCGCGCGTCTTCGGTCCCACTGACGGACCTATGCCCGACCTTGCTCCATCAATTCTCCGGCAACGACTCGTTATTGAAGGTCGTCCGCCGCGCCCCATCGGCGCTGAATCAATCATCGACTATTTGACTGCGCTCGGCGATGTCTGTGGCATGACCGTGCTCACGACGCCGACAACTCATCAATCCGAGCTCTATGGCTGGGCCGGTTGGGTTCACTGGGAAACGTCGGGAGCACACTTCTACGCATGGGACCAACCCGAACCGTTTTTCAGCGTCGACATCTATACCTGTAAGGCATTCGACCCTGCCGCGGCGATTGCATTCACGCAGCAACGCTTTGACGCGACCCACATCGTCGGCAAGGAATTTTAATGGCCTCGACGATCGACCTTTCTGCACTCGCCCACGAAACCATCGAATCAGCCGGTCGAAGTGATGAACCGTTCGGCCTGTACGTCATGAATGCATCTGATCCCGCGGCAGAACTCGCCCGATCAGTTGAACGAGACGTATTCCATGAGTATTTCGACAACACCTCCGACCTGCTCGAAACCGAGTACGCACCGTACGATTCGAGCAGCATTTTCCTTTGCGTCCTCGATCACCGCCGCGAAGTCCCTGCCGGCGTGATGCGCGTGATCTTGCCATCGCCCGCTGGGTTCAAAACTCTCGACGCGATCGACGATGCGTGGGGGCAGGAACCAGCCGAGGTACTCGCTCGAACCGGTCTCGATCTGTCACTCAATTTGGTGTGGGACATCGCCACCTTGGCCGTCACTCGCGACTACCGGGGATCGTCCTCTGATGGTCTTGTGAGCCTGTCGCTCTACCACGGGCTCGCTCAGTTAGCGGTGCGCAGCGACGTTCGATGGGTGATTGCCACCCTCGACCTCATAGTCCTTGATTTGCTGCAGAGCGCGGCCAGTAAGCCTTTTATCCCCTTCACTGGCATCGAGCCGCGCAGTTATCTCGACTCGGCTTCGAGCCTGCCGGTCTGGTGCCAAATCATTGACTTTCAAGAACGACTCGTGGTCGAGAACCCGACGATGTATGAGGTCATGTTTTTAGGACGCGGGCTCGAAGCTGCCGTTTCAGCGCCCGACTGGGACCAAGACTCGGTCGTGCAAAAACGCCTTGCGCACTCGGCCTAGCACGGTTCGATCACGCTGGATCACGCACAATCTTGAGTCGACGGTCTGACGCGACCCGCAGGCGTTCAAGCACCTCAACGATTTCATCGGCCGGTACTCCCGGCGAATACCAATAGCCTTGCACCTCAGTACAACCAAGCGCATCCAAGCGTTGCGCTTGCGCGCCGCTCTCGACTCCTTCGGCCACCGTCGAGATCGACAACGAATCAGCTATGGCCACAACCGCCGAAACCAAACTGGTATTCGCGCCATCGCGTCCAATGTCGCTCACAAACGCTCGATCGATTTTCACGATGTCGACTGGAAGGCTCTGCAAATACGCGAGCGAAGAATATCCTGTTCCAAAATCGTCAATCGAGATTCGCACGCCAGCTTCGCGCAGCGCGGTCAACAAGTCAGTTGTCGCCTCAATATCTTCCATCAAGAGCGATTCAGTCAGCTCCAAAACCATCGATGACGCAGGAATCGAGTGGCGCATCAACGCGCGAGCAACCGTGTCGATCAGCGAGTCATCGCGCAGTTGTCGAGCCGAAACGTTGACCGCCATCGAGAGGTTTTCACCTCCGAATACCGTTGTTCGCAATAACGCAAGCTGTGCACATGCCTGATCAATAACCCAAGCCCCGATTTCGAGGATTGCCCCGGTCTCCTCGGCCACCGGAATGAACACGTCGGGACGAACGGGACCGAGGGTCGGATGTGTCCAACGCAGGAGTGCTTCCATGCCAGTTACCTGGCCATCACGAAGTCGGATGACTGGTTGGTAATGCATCGCCAGCTCGCCGCGTTCGAGCGCATGACTGAGCTCCCGTTCGAGTTCAAGGCGATGCTCAGCACGGTCTCGCATCGACGCATTGAAAATCATCACCGAGTCGCCGCCTGCGTCTTTGACCTGATACATCGCGCTATCGGCATCGCTCAACATTGCTTCGGTGGCTAAAGGAACTCGCTCGCCTAACTGAAGCGCAACACCAATGCTGGTGCTAGTCGGAATCTCTGCTTCGCGAACACGAAATGGCAATGAGAATCCGAGGCGAACTCGGTTAGCGATTTCCAACGCATGGTCTTCGTCTCGAACATTTTTCAAGACAATCACGAATTCGTCACCACCCACTCGGCCCACCATGTCTGTTGCTCGAAGGTTCAATTCAAGCCTTCGAGCAACAGCGACGAGAAGGTCGTCGCCCATTGAATGTCCCAGGGTGTCGTTCACGATCTTGAAGCGATCCACGTCAAGGAACAACACGGCGACACCGGTCGCGCCGACCACGCCTTCGGCTAATGCCCGAGTCAGGTGTTGTTGCATGAAGAAACGATTCGGCAGGCCGGTGAGTTCATCGTGGCCCGCTTGATGGCGAAGCGAAGCTTCAGAACGCGCATTTTGGGCCAAGGCTCGAAGCACCCGCAAGGCAACTGCAGCGGTCAACAAGACCACGATGACGCCAAAGGTCACTCGATCGGTCACCGTCATGTCTGACCGCATAAGGCTAAGGAGTCCCGGAACGCAAAGAGCGGCCGCGATGATTGCGAGGCGGCCTCGATGCGGTTCTCTTTGGCCTAACCGACTCGGTTCAGAGATTCGCGGCATCGACGGATGCAGCACAGCGACGGTAACCATCACGAACGCAGTCACATACGGCAGGTCAATGAACTGCTGAGGGATTACGAGCTGTCCGGTCTCGGCAAACATGTAGATGACATCGCCGACCAACATCGCGAACATCGTTGCCAACATCAACCGGAATGCCGTTACCGAATGAAACCCGCTACTGAAGGCCAGCCGAGAAAAAACCGCAACCATAAAAACAGACATGGTCGGATAACACGCCAACAACAGGCGGTTATACATCGGGACCGCCTGATCTCCGAGAGCTGGGCCGATCAAAAACACCCACGCAACTGCTAGCGACGCGAGCGACGCCACTAACGCGTCAAGCATCGCGTCGACATCGCTGCCATGACTTGATCTCCGAGCCCAAATCAGTCCGCCGAAACCAATGGCAAGGACCACATAACCAGGGATGGAAACCAGATCAGGAATAAGCGAACGCTGGGCCGACAAGTCGCCGAGCGTTCCGTAGAACACCCGAAGTGCAGCACCAACGATAAACAGAAAAAGCGCAACGCAGAAGGTCCACCACGGCCACCTCGGCGCAGGTTTCCAGCGTCGCGTTCCGTAAATGGTGGCGAATACACAAGCGATTCCCAGTACGACGAAAGTGCCACCCGACCATGCTCCAAGCCACCCTGATGCATGAATCGCCAAAATCGTGCAGCCGATGACCGCGACGATGCGCGCTGGCAAAAGTTCTTGAGTTACGCGATCTGTTTTGGTTGTTCCGATCATGCAATCGTCCCTGCGTTACATGGCACCAAACCGGAACGTCCTCGCGCCAAGGTGACGAGGGACAGGCGGGCCATGGCCTCTCCTTCGGTCACATCGGCCGCAAACTTGAGCACTTTGGTCAACAAGCTCAAACTTTCACTGATTTTGTTCGGTGGAAGCCGCTACACCAGCGGGTTTTATAAGGCGCTCGTGGTGACTTGGGGTTGCATTCCTTCGGCTAGCCTGCAGGAACCCATTGGGGGTGTAGCTCAGTTGGCTAGAGCGCTTCGGTCGCATCGAAGAGGCCGTGGGTTCGAATCCCATCACCTCCACCAATCGTTGTCGGACCAACAACAAGTTCACGTCAGCTCAATGAACGAGGCTCGCAGATTCGAATCTCCGTGGCACGATGCATGCGGCACGCCGCACGACACGAAATGTCATTGCTGTATGCGTTCGGCAAGTACTTCGAATCCCCGCCCGGAGCGGTAACAGACACGGCGGCGAGTGGATCTGGCGACCAACCCGGCAAGAGCCATGTGGTCGGACAAATCAGTCATCCAACTTGTGACGTCATACGGCTCAGGAACGGCCCACTCGTGGAGTTCCAGGACAAAGCGGCCACCTCCACGAAGTACGCGCGCTACTTCAGCCAAACCGGCGTCG
>JBAXIB010000007.1:0-120003 GCA_037138595.1 Actinomycetes bacterium
TGTGCTCAGCATGGTGGCTGAACCTATCCTCCGATGATGCAATGTGACCATCGCGGGTATTTCGTTCAGTGAGTAGCCACCACCTTCCGGTACTGCAACTCAACGTGAATGGTCAGCAGGTAGAGGTTGCTGACGATGGCAGCACGCTGTTGGATGTTCTGCGGGATGGGTTGGGTGTGCGAACGCCGAAAGATGGTTGCAGCCCGCAAGGCCAATGCGGCTGCTGCACGGTGTTTATCGATGGGGCGGCACGAGTTGCGTGTGTCACTCCAGCGCGGCGGGTCGCGGGGCGGTCGGTCGTTACCTTAGAAGGGCTTCCTGAACCCACCACGCAACGTTGGGCTGAGGCATTTTCTGCAACTGGAGCAAGCCAATGTGGGTTTTGTACTCCCGGAATCATTATGCGGCTCGAGGCTTTGCGATCGAAAGGCATCGCGGCTGACGACGTAGGTGCGGTTGAGCGCGCGCTGCAGGCGCATTTGTGCCGTTGCACGGGTTGGCAAACGATCGTTGAGGCCTATCAGGCCTTTGGCGACTTCACGGATTCCGACACCGGGCTTGTTGTGGGACGCGAACGAAGTCTCGAAGCGGCGAGTCGTCGCGCCACGATTGAAGGCGGAACCACACAAGTTGTTGGGGCCGACATCGTTTTGGGCCGCGCCGGATTCGCGGCCGACACCGTGCCAGATGGTGCTCTAATAGCGGTGCCCGATGGCACCGGTGGATGGTCGGTCGGCGAGACGTTGGCCGAAGCGCGACGGCGAGCAGGCAAGGTGCAAGGCCGTCGCACGACTGCCGAATCGGTGCTACCGATTTCGCTTCCCGTTGGCGACTGGGTCGCAACCCTGCGAACGTCCTGGGTGGAACCGGCTTATCTCGAAACTGATGCCGCGTGGTGCGAGCCTGACGGTGAACCGGCTTCGCCATTGGCCAATGGCGGGGCTTTTGGCGGGAAGGTCCATTCGCCCGCACCCGAGGCAGCCCGTGCGCTTTCGATCGCCTATGGCCAGCCGGTGTTGGTGTTGTTGTCTCGGGAAGACTCGGTGCGACTCGGTCCGAAACGTCCGCCAATGGCGGCAGGCATTCGGGCTGACGGAACTGGTGTCGTGGTCATCGCTCGCACTGAAGGTGTGGCCGATCACATCCGTTCGATTGCCCCGTTGCTCGAAGTGATCGAGGTCGATGTGCCCGGTCCGCCGACGTCAATGGCGTCCCGAGCGGTTGGCTGGGCTGAAGTGGTGTTGCTCAACGAGGCGGCGAATCCAACTGCGATCGGGAGTCCCATTCGAGTGCAAGGTTCGACCGGCGCTTTCGCCGAAGCGGATATCACGCCTGACGGAGTCGTGCACGTGCGGGTCTCCTGTGGTGATCCGCTTGATGAAATCGTGCTTCGTTCCTATGTGATCGGAGCGGCACACATGGCGATTGGTTGGGTGACTTCGGAATCGCTGACCGTCGACGAAGTCGGTGAAATCCATGATCTGACGATTCGATCGTTTGGGGTGTTGCGCGCCGTCGATATGCCCCATGTCGCTGTCAACATCGAAATGTCGGCAAGTGAGCCGAAGAATGGCTCCGATGCGGCATTTGTTGCGGTGGCTGCCGCAGTTTGGCGACATCAGGGATTCCCACCCCAATTGCCCACGGCGATTCGACTGCGTTCGTAATCTCACGACGTGCCATTATCGGCCGTCTGATTCTTGATCCTGTGAGGCCATTCGATGACCGCAAGCCAATCGCCCCCCTACTCCCCGATTGTTCGTGCTGGTGACTGGTTGATCGTTTCTGGTCAGGTTGGCGCAAGTGATGGAGCGCTGGTCTCTGGGGGTGTCGAAGCGGAGTTCCGCCAGGCCGTGGTCAATTTGTCGGCCTTGCTTGCGAGTGAAGGCGCGACGCTTGTCGACGTGCGAAAGACCACGTTGTTTCTTCGCCACATGCGCGATTTTGACCTAGTCAATCAGATCTATAGCGAAGTTTTTTCTCCCCCGTATCCAGCCCGATCGACAATCGCGATTAGTGAACTTCCTTTTGTGGCGCTCGTCGAAATTGAAGCATGGGCATACGTCGGTTCCTGACGCGTTGACGTCAATGTGTTCATCAACCCGATGATGTTGGCTTCACTCACCGTCACGTGATTGGATAGTGGCGTGGTTGGAGCCGTCATTATCGTCATTGTCTTGTTGGTTATGCCGGTGTTCATCGTCATGTCGATGGCGCTCGTTGCGGCATTCCTGGGCTGGGTTCTCAAGACCGATGTCGATGTCGCGTTCCAAGGATCGGAATACCTCGAACTTGGCGCGTAGCCGGTTCACCATCGGTTGAATCCACGCTGACACTTTTTTTCGGCATCGAGTGAGCTCCGCGGACTAGCCTTTCTTTCGTTACAGCAAACGAGCAGGGACCCGGTCCGTCCGACCCCGCAGTAAGGAAAGGGGATCGGATTGGCTTCCGGCACCGTTAAGTGGTTCAACGCCGAAAAAGGCTATGGCTTCATCGCTCGTGAGGGAGGCGAAGACGTGTTCGTGCATTACAGCGCGATCCAGTCAACCGGCTATCGCTCACTCGAAGAAGGCCAGGCAGTTGAGTTCGAAGTGACTGCTGGCCCCAAAGGCGAGCAAGCACAGGACGTCAAAATCGTCTGAGCAGTACCTGACTTTTCGTTTAGTGGCCTCCCTACTGGGAGGCCACTTTTCGTTTTAGACCGGGAGCGTGAGTCGGCGTCGACTAGCGGACTGGACACGTTGCCCCGATGACCGGCCCCGATGACCGGCCCCGATGACGGGCCCGGCCTACAGACTCCAGCGCGATTGTCCGAATCGGTAGCCGACCGATCGCACGGTCTGAATGAGGTTGGCGTGTTCCTCGCCGAGTTTGGCGCGCAAACGCCGCACATGGACATCAACGGTGCGAGCGCCGCCGTAGTACTCATAGCCCCAAACTCGGCTGAGCAGTGTTTCTCGAGAAAAAACTTTTCCCGGATGCGACGCTAAGAACTTGAGCAATTCGTATTCCATAAACGTCATGTCGAGTGGCTTACCCGAGATCGCCGCCTGGTAGGTCTCGAGGTTCAGGACGAGGTCGCCGTATTCGATCAATTCGGGTCGGGTACCCCGGCCGGTCCGCCAAAACAAATGTTTGAGGCGTGCTTCGAGTTCGTGTGGACGAAGTGGGAAAAGGCAGAAATCATCGAACAGGTCGTCACGAAGGTCGAGGTCGACCAATTGTGCAGATGAAATAACCAGGAGCACCGGTTCGAGCGGAAGATCGCGTTTGCGCAGCGCCCGACAGATCGCGAATGCAGTTTCGGGGTCGCTATCAGCGCAAATGATTGCCCCGGACCAGCCGTCGTCGGGCTCGATCCGATCAACGTCGCTCTCGTTCGCGACGCCGTTCCACGGGAACCCAACCAGGTCAAGGGCCTGGGAAAGCTCGGGTGGCGGCGGATCGGGAAACAACAGGAGTGGTTCCATGGTCTGGGGCTATCCCTACCAGTTAGGTAAATATCGGTCGAGTTCGAACTGGGTGACCTGTGTCTTGTAGTCAAGCCACTCAGCGCGTTTATTACGCAGAAACCACTCGAAAATATGGTCACCGAGACATTCAGCAACGAGCTCGGATTGCTCCATAACATCGAGCGCCTCGCTCAACGATTGCGGCAGCGGACGAATGCCGATTGCTGCCCGTTCGTCGGCGGTGAGTTCAAACACATTGGCCAACGCTTCAGGCGGGAGTTCGTAGCCTTCACGAATTCCTTTGAGGCCGGCGGCGAGTAAAACCGAGTACGCCAAGTACGGGTTGCAAGCTGGGTCTGGCGAGCGGTATTCGACTCTGGTTGATGAGTGTTTGCCTGGCTTGGTAAGCGGTACACGAACCAGTGCTGAGCGATTGTTTCTTGCCCAGGTCACATACACCGGTGCCTCGTAACCTGCGATCAACCGCTTGTATGAGTTCACGAGTTGATTGGTGACCGCGGTGATCTCGGGAGCATGTACAAGCAGGCCAGCAATGAACCCGCGTGCAGTTTGCGATAACCCATAGGGATCGTCGGCGTCATGGAACGCGTTGACATCGCCTTCGAATAATGACAGGTGCGTATGCATGCCTGAACCTTGGACCCCACCGATTGGCTTCGGCATGAAGGTCGCATAAACGCCCTGCTCAAGTGCTATTTCGCGCACGACGAGACGAAAGGTCATGACATTGTCGGCCATCGACATCGCGTCGGTATACCGCAAGTCGATTTCGTGTTGGCTCGGACCATCTTCATGAAATGAGTACTCGACCGGTATGCCCATTGCTTCGAGCATGTGAATTGTTCGCTTTCGAAGATCACTTGAGACATCAGCGGTAGTGAGATCAAAATACCCACCGGAGTCGAGCGTTTTTGGTGGCGTCGATGGGTCACCATCGGCGAAGTAATAGAACTCCATTTCTGGCGCGACATAAAACGAGTAGCCCTCGTCGCGTGCAAGTTGAACGTTGCGACGAAGGACTTGTCGAGGGTCGCCTTCGAACGGGGTGTCGTCATGTTTGAGAATGTCGCAGAACATGCGTGCTGACGGATCGTCGCTTTTTGCCCACGGAAGCAGTTCGAATGTGTTCGGGTCAGGCCGCGCTAGCACGTCGCTTTCTTGCACTCGACTGAACCCGTCAATGGCCGAGCCATCGAAATGCATACCTTCTTCGAAGGCATTTTCGAGTTCAGCAGGCGAAATCGCGACCGACTTGAGCTGACCGAGTACGTCGGTGAACCACAGGCGAATAAGCCGGACGCCACGCTCTTCGACGGTGCGCAATACGTAATCTTGCTGACGTTCCATGGATGACATGATGGCACGGGCAGCCCAAATTTAGATTTGACTGCCGCCGTGTTCATAGAGTGTTCACACAAGAGCAACGGATGAGAAACTGAAATTTGGAATCCTCTCACTGGCTACACCGAGTCGGTGTGGGCGGTTCTGACCTGTATCGACCGGCGGCGCACCTGCCGCCCTACGTAGGAGAGTCCTGTGGCATATCGAGCTGAATACATCTGGATCGACGGCTGGGAACCCACGCCGTTGCTGCGAAGCAAGACGAAAATCATTGAGGAAGGAGAAGATCCGGGGATCTGGGGCTTTGACGGCTCCAGTACCAACCAGGCGCCGGGGAAAAACTCCGACTGCGTGCTGAACCCGGTTTTTGTATGTGCTGACCCATTGCGTGGCGAGGGCGACGTGCTCGTGATGTGCGAGGTGTTACTCACCGATATGACTCCGCATCCGACTAACACCCGTGCCGCGTGCGTTGCCGTCGCGGAGAAATATGCCGATCAGGAACCAATCTTTGGCATCGAGCAGGAGTACACCTTCTTGCGTGACGGCTATCCACTGGGTTGGCCGAAAGGTGGTTATCCAGGTCCCCAAGGCCCGTATTACTGCGGTGTCGGATCGGATGAGATTTGGGGCCGCGACATCGTCGAAGCTCACACCACTGCATGCATGAATGCGGGACTGCACATCTCGGGGACCAACGCCGAGGTGATGATGGGTCAGTGGGAGTTCCAAATTGGCCCCATTGGACCGCCGCTCATCGGCGATGAGATGTATATCGCCCGCTGGCTTCTCTATCGCATCGCCGAAGATTTTGGTGTTGCGGTGACGATCGATCCTAAGCCGATTCCTGGCGACTGGAACGGCGCAGGCGCTCATACCAACTTTTCGACCAAAGCCATGCGCGAGAGCTATCCGCCGATCATTACGGCATGCGAAGCGCTCGGTCGAAATGCCAGCGAGCACATTTCAAATTACGGACCTGGTGTTGAACGCCGGCTTACGGGTCTGCACGAGACTGCAGCATGGACCGAATTCAGTTACGGGGTTTCCGACCGTGGTGCATCGGTGCGTATCCCGTGGCAGGTCGACGTCGACCAGAAGGGTTATATCGAAGATCGTCGTCCGAACTCGAACTGCGATCCGTACACGGTTACCCGCCTCGTGGTGCAGACCTGCTGTGAGGCACTTGCTGCAGCCAACTAGGCATCGAGTTCGAATTCACATTCGAACGTCAAGATGACTGCTTGAAGCGAGGGGAAGTGGCTTGTTCGCCACTTCCCCTCGTCGCGCCGGGCCGTCTGTCCACCGACGTCAGGGCTTTTCTAAGACCAGCGCTTGCACGCAAACCGGGTAGGTCGATCCGATACGAACGTGACTGAGATCGCTCAGCACGCCAATGGGGTCAAAGTCAGCGAATCCATTCAAGCGATTGGTTTCACCGGTCACGAGGGTGAGTCCTGAGTCCGCGATGAAGCGTTGTATATCGATGTTGCGCCCCCACACGTTTTCATCCGCGTCAGTGAATGGCTGGAGGTCCAAAAACAGATCAATGGTGAGGACGCAGCGACCGCCTGGTCGCAAAATGCGGCGAAACTCTCGGGCTAAATCCGGTAGGTCAATTGGTGCGATGTGTTCAATCGTCGAAATCGAAACGATTCGGTCGACCGAATTGGACGCGAACTGAGCGTTGGTCAAGGTGCAGTTGCGGAGCTCAACCGATGTGGAGAAGACCCGATTCAGGCGTGTCATCGTCTCGATAGTGAACGGCAAGGTGGAACCCCAGCGGGCCTCTTCGTCCCTACCCGGATCTACGTTGACGACTCGGGCACCTTGCTTTGATAACGAAAATTGAAACCCTGACAGCGAGCCTCCGATTTCCACCACGTCAAGACCGACCAGGGGTGCGACCTGATGAAAGGCCCACGGATATTCCCCCGTCCGGGTGTCAGAATTTCGTTGCAAACCAAATGGGCCAGCATCACGCAATGCACGATCCTCGCCTGGTCGCGACGTGATTCGCTGAAGCAGGGTTCGACGAGTGGAAGCAAAACCGAACGGCGCTCCGTGCTCGAGGTTCCACGTGTTTTCCTGATCGGAAAGCGTCCGAGGTAGAAGCATCGGACTGATTGTTGCCGATATCGGCAAGGGCGTTCAGCGGCGGCACTCCTAGACTGCGGACAATGGCTCGATTGCGTGTCGCCCTGGCGCAACTCAACTTGATGGTGGGCGACCTCGACGGCAATGTCGACCGCATCATCGCCGCCATCGCTGAGGCAGAAGAACAACAGTGCGATCTCGTTACCTTTCCCGAACTTGCGCTCACCGGCTATCCGCCCGAGGACTTGTTGTTGAAACCGGGATTTGTTTCACAAAATATCGCTGGTCTCGAACGAATTGCGGCGGCAACGGCGAAGTGTGCGGCAATCGTCGGTTTTGTTGACCGCGAGGGGAGCGATCTGTATAACGCGCTCGCTATTTGTGCCGATGGAAGGGTGCTCGGCACTTATCGCAAGCGCCGCTTGCCGAATTACGAAGTGTTCGATGAGCGGCGATACTTCACACCCGGTGCAGAAGCGATGAATCTGTACTTGATCGGCGGGGTTCGGGTTGGTGTCAGCGTTTGCGAAGACGCATGGAGTGCAGACGGCCCTGTTGCTGATGCTGGTCGCGGTGGCGCCGAACTCATCATCAACTGCAACGCGTCGCCGTATCACGCCGGCAAAGTGACATTGCGCGAGCAGACCATTGGCCAACGCGCGATCGAGGCGGGCTGCCCAATCGTGTATGTGAACTTGGTTGGTGGACAAGATGAACTGGTCTTTGATGGCGCATCGCTGGTGGTTGATGAATCTGGAGCAGTCGTCACGCGAGTGGGTCAGTTTGTCGAGACACTCGCGATAACTGAACTCACCACTTTCGATCGAGTAACACCGGCCGAATCAGCACTGTCAGTTGTTGTTGTCTCAGCCGCGAGCCCGATGGATTCACGTCCAGCGTTGGCATCGCTGCTGTCTGCCGAACCGCTGGCATCGGATCACGAGGTCTATGAAGCACTGGTTCTCGGCACACGCGATTACGTCACAAAGAATGGCTTCGGTGAAGTCGTCATCGGATTGTCGGGTGGGATCGACTCATCGATTGTTGCGGCAATCGCGGTTGATGCATTGGGTGCTGATCGCGTCCATGGTGTGTTGATGCCTTCGCGTTATTCGAGTGACCACTCGATTGCTGACGCCGAATTGTTGGCTGACAATCTCGGAATCGATCGACGGGTCATTGACATCGAGCCCGCGTTCATCGCGTTTACTGACATGTTGGCGCCGAGTTTTGTCGGGCAAGATGTTGATCTCACCGAGGAAAATCTGCAGTCGCGTATTCGGGGAATGTCACTGATGGCGCTGTCGAACAAGTTTGGTTGGATGGTTTTGACGACTGGCAACAAGAGCGAAAGCGCGGTTGGTTACAGCACGCTCTACGGCGATACCGCTGGCGGATTCGCGGTCATCAAAGACGTCCCGAAATTGTTGGTCTATCGGTTGTGCCGCGACCTCAACCAACGCGCTGGGCGACCGCTTGTCCCCGAAACGGTGCTGGAAAAAGCCCCGTCGGCTGAATTGCGTCCCGATCAACGTGACGATCAAAGCCTGCCGCCTTACGAACTGCTCGACCCGATCATCGAGGCCTATGTTGAACAGGACCGCACCATGAGCGAGTTGATTGCCGACGGATTCGATGCCGCTTTGGTTGAGCGCATTGTTGGCTTAATCGATCGGGCTGAATACAAACGTCGCCAAACTCCACCGGGCGTGCGTATCACCACCAAGGCTTTTGGCAAAGATCGTCGGCTTCCCATCACCAACCGGTATCGGGGCTAGTCGTCGCGTATGTTTCGCGGGGATGGTCGCTCACCGGTACAGTCACGGACCAGAACACGGGGGCCCCGTGAGTTCGGCGAACAGGAGACAACATGGCTGATCCGATTAAGGCTCGAGCGGCATTTGCCCCATGGGACCGACGGGAAATTCCGGGGTTGTTCACGGTCGAGGAATCAGCTCGGCGAGTCGGTAACTACAAGTGGATCGAAACGCGATTGTTCGAGGTACTGGGCGGATGGATTGCTACGGTCCCTGAACTCGACGTGAAGATGCGTCTCGGCGCCCACTGCTATCACCATGCATGGCATGCGGAGCTTTGGCACAAACGTCTACCGGAACTTCGGGAGATGAACCCTGATCGGTTGACCGTTCCAGCGAACGATGAAATTGTCGCGTTCATTGATGCGATGACCGAACCAGAAGCGCCCGAACTGACCATTGAAAAGTTGGTGGGTGTGTATCGGGTGCTGATCCCGCACAAAATCGCGGCCTACACCTACCACCTCAATAACACGAGCACCATTACCGATGCGCCCACGATTCGCTCGATCGGTTTCGCGTTGCAGGACGAGTTCGACGATTGGCGCGACGGCGAAATGATGATTCAGTCATTGATTGAGACCCCCGATGAAGTTGACCGGGCGACCAAACATCAGGCCGCGCTTGAGAAACTCATGGTTCTGGCCGGCGGCGTGACCGGGCCAGGCTCGATTGGTATGAACGGTGTGGATCGCGGGGCATTGGCGTGAGGCACGCGCTGCCGTCAGCCGAACTGGCTCGCGACGAGCGATTTGTCCGCAATGCACTTATGGCGCGTGCGGGCGATCCGCGGTTTGCGGCAATGCCTGCCGAGAAGCGCAATCAACGTGCTCCGTTAACGCCGGAGCGGGCTGATGGTCCGGACGCGGCTCGAGCGTTGATGCATGGCATTTTCACCGGTGAGATTCAGGCACTCGAAGGAGCTGGCCGCACATGTTGGGATTTCCCAATCGGTAATGGTCCGACTGAGGCACCATTTGAACTCAAGCTTGACATGGCCCGGCAGTGTTGGGACGAGGCTCGCCATTGTGAGATTTCCGTCAAGCTTGGCGAGTGGATGGGTACCGAGGTCGGGGAGTTCGCCGAGTCGGTGTTCCTCTACGAGGCCGCATGTAACCCTGACCCGGTGCTTCGTTTGACTGGCGTCAATCGGGCGCTCGAGGGTTTAGCAATCGACGTGTTCAACACCATGCGGGAATTCGGCATCAAATCAGGCGATCCGGTACTGGAGTTTTGCGAGGACTGGATGCTGGCCGATGAGGTTACCCACGTGAAGATGGGTTCGGACTGGCTTCGCCGTCTCACTGCTGATGATCCTGATCGACGTGCTCGCGCCCTTGAGTTTCAGCGGGTTGTCGACAAGTTGTTCTCACTTGGTGGGGCGCGCGGCGAAGAAGACGACAGTCCAATTTTGCTGGCGCGCCGGTTTCGCGAACTTGCTGGTTTCAATACCGACGAGATTGATGACATCGCCTCCCTTTCGTTCGAATCGCGTAACGAATTCGATGCCTCTCGGAATCGCATTGCGGCTCGCGCATCGTCTTCAACTTCTGGAGAGGCCTGAGATGCCGGTCATTGTTACGCCCGAATCATTTGTGATGGTCGAATACGACCAGCCGACGATTACCGCCGAGGCTGAACGAATCGTGGCGCTTCTCGGGATCGCAAGCTCCGACGACATTCGGATCGAAGTCGATGAAGCAACGCCGTTCGGTCGCACGGCGGTGGTATCGGTCGATCCGGTTGTCTTGGCGATTGAGGGCGGCGCATTCGAAGATCCTCGTCATCCTCGCAAGTTGGGCATGCCGCAGGTGGCGTCCACGTTGGGACAATTGTTGGTCCATGTCTATGACCGGCGAGATCCGTCCTTTGGTGATCCGCCCGCCGATGACGACTTGAACTTGGCTCACCGAGTGGCATGGGACGTCTATGCCATGGGTCGCTTGGACCGGCTGGGAATCGACGGTCAACGCCAGCGCCGGCTGTATGCCTTCCGTAATCGGGTTGGCTTTACCGACGTGGCAGACGAAGCATTTACTCGCCTGTGGACCGGCACAGACCTGACTTGGGAAGCAATCACCTCGCTCGCCGATGATGCCGCCGCTGCCCGACTCGCCTAATCAGGCAAGATCGTGAACGCTGATCGCTTCATGGAGGTCAATGTGTGGCGGGTCACTCAACAAACCGGTGCACGCTCGAGCCATTCCAATCATCGATGGCGAATCGAAATGGGCTTGCTGCGCCTCAGGTGATTCCCACTTTTCGATGATGACATAGCGGCCGGGCCGGGTCGATGACGCAGCAAGGTCAATATTTCGGCACCCAGGTTCGCCGCGACTGATCACCACATAATGAGCCAAAATGCCGACCAATTGTTCAGGATCGGAGGCATCGAAGGTCATGGTGACCAAGGTGAGATCGATCTCTTCGTCCATAGCGGTAGTCCCTAGTTCGCGGTTGTAGCAACACTTATTTGGCCGTTTATCGCAAGAAAAAGACTCGCCAGACCCATGAAATTACACGGTTTTCCGGGAAATGAGCTTGGTTCGGAGGCCCGCCGCGAGTGGGACCCCTTGACCGCATCGGTATTGTAAAGAAACATTCCCTGCTCCCTTCGAACTTGAAGCGAGCAGTTTCATGAAGTTCGCGGCTCATCCTCGGTTGAGTTTTGTCTTGTTGAGTTGGACCTCCGGGCTCCCCGGTCATCCCCGTAAACGAAGAGGTGCATGTTGGCTAAGGAGCGCGTCGAACGAGACGAAGAAGATCTCGTCCGACTTTATCTCACCGATATTGGGCAATACCCCCTGCTCACCAAAGACGACGAGGTCCGCCTCGCTCAAGCCATCGAGGCTGGAACTGCGGCACGCGCTGAGGTCGAATCGGGGGCAACCCAAACTGCGGCTCGCAAACGCGAGTTGCGACGCGCGCTGCGAGCGGGAGAAGACGCGGAGCGCACATTTGTTCAGTCGAACTTGCGACTCGTGGTATCGATCGCCAAAAAGTACCAAGCTTCAGGACTTCCCCTGCTCGATCTCATCCAAGAGGGAAACCTTGGCCTGATGCACGCGGTCGAAAAATTCGACTGGCGGAAGGGCTTTAAATTCTCGACCTATGCCACCTGGTGGATCCGCCAAGCCATTACCCGTGGCATCGCAAACACCGGCCGTACGATCCGACTGCCAGTTCACGCGGGCGACACCCTTGCCCGTTTGCAGAAGGCTCGGGCCCGGCTCGAACTAAAGTTTGGTCGACCAGCCACGTTGGCTGAATTGTCTGAAGAAGTCGAAATGCCCGAGGACAAAGTGACTGAGGCGCTTCGATTTGCCGCCGAACCGTTGTCGCTCAGTGAACCGCTCCGCGAAGATGGCGATGCCGAACTCGGCGATGTCGTCGAGGATCGTTCTGCCGAGTCTCCGTTCGAGGTAGCGGCGACCGCTCTTCTTCCCGAGGAAATTGCCCGTCTTCTCGGTCCACTTGACGAACGCGAGCGCGAGATTCTCAAACTCCGGTTTGGGCTGGACCGCGGCGAGCCTCGAACCTTGGAAGAAGTCGGTGAACACTTCAACCTGACCCGGGAGCGCATCCGCCAAATCGAGGCCCGTGCCATGTCGAAACTGCGCCATCCATCAAGCGATACCGGTGCCCGGGACCTGTTAGCGGTCTAGAGCAACCTGAGAGCTATCGAAGTGGGGTGACGTCAGTCGCTTCGGTGTCTCGACCACGACTCGCTGAGCGGGGCCCCACATCCCCTCCCATGCCACGGGTGACCCAATCGGCCTAGACAGGGACCTAGTAGCGCGGCCTATGCTGACCGTCATGAAGAAGATCCTCGTTCTCCTCGTCGTCCTTGCCCTCGCTGCGTTCGCAGTGAAGAAGCTTCAAGACGCCTGACTTTCTGAAACCGCGATGGTGTGACCGATCGGTCGCTTTGCGCCATCCGTAACAGGTGATTGGACCACCCAACGGGGTTGGTCTGAGTTGTTTCGCGGTGCCACAGCCACCAGCCTGCGGTGACGGCGCCACCGAGAATGAGCACCGATGCAAGTCCCGCGGCCGTTCGGCGGACCGGCGGCATGGTTACTCTGTCCCGCAGCGGAACGGTGTTGCTGAAATGTCTGACTTCCCATTTGCGGTCGCGGGCGATTCGAGCAAGTTCTCGATCGGGATTCACAACCACCGGATGTCCGACGGCCTCAAGCATTGGCAGATCAGTGGCTGAATCGGAATAGGCGTACGACTGCTCGAGGTCGATGCCGTGACGGGCGGCCGCTTCGATGATGGCGTCAGCTTTGAATGGGCCGTAGCTATAGAACTCGACTTCGCCGGTATATCGACCTTGCTCATCAAGCATGGCGCGACTTGCAATTGCTTCGTCCACTCCGAGGTAGTGGGCCAATGGCGCGACGATCTCCTCGGGAGATGCCGAAATCAAATAGACCCGTCGACCGGCCGCCTGATGCTCGCGGATGAGGTCAAGTGCTTCGTCATAGACGATTGGGTCAATGACTTCAGCCAGCGTCTCGCGCACGATGGCGCTGATTTTTGCCTGATCCCAACCACGAGTGACGCGTAACGCGGATTGGCGAAACTTCGCCATCTGTTCTTCGTCAGCACCCATTCGTTGAAAAACGAATTGGCTCCACAGTGCGCGAGCGATGAGCCAACGGGAGATCATGCCTTCGCGATAGAGCGACGGCCCGAAGGCGACCATCGAAGCCTTCGCGATGACTGTTTTGTCGAGGTCGAAGAAGGCCGCCTCCATGGGTTGAGCATACGGTCGGCGGTGGTGAGATTCGGCGCACCTTCGATGAATCGTTTCTCATGCGGCCAAAGTCGATGATGGGACTGACGCCGAATTGCCCCTTGAATGATCTCAAGTGTCGAGCTACGTTCAGCTTTCCCTTCCTCCTCATGGCGGTGAGTTCGCACAGGAGGGGATCATGTTTGTTACGTGTTGGTCGAGTAAAGGCGGGTCAGGAACCACCGTGGTTTCGGCGGCGCTTGCCGTTTTGTTGGATCGCCAATCCGATGCTGGGGTGTTACTCGTCGATCTGGCTGGTGACTTGCCATCGGCGATGGGTTTTCCGGAGCCGTCGGGCCCAGGTCTTGCTGGGTGGTTCGCAGCGGGCCCGTCAGTGCCCCCTGATGGCCTTGGGCGCCTCGAGGTAGCGATAAGTGACCGAATGAGCCTGCTGCCACGCGGCGAGGGCTTACTCGGGCCATACGATCGAGCTGAAGCACTCGCCGAGTTGCTCGCGGCTGAGACGCGTTCGGTGGTGGTCGACGCCGGCATCCCGAGCTGGGGACCAGCCAATGGAAGTCCTGCGGCGGCGGTGTTAGCTGCGAGTTCGTCTGAAAGCTTCGCCGTGACACGAGCATGCTATTTGTCACTTCGGCGATTGGTTGCCGCTCCGTTACGACCATCTGGGGTGGTACTCGTCGTCGAAGCAGGTCGCGCCCTCGGTCGGCTCGACATCGAACAGGTGCTCGGAGTCGATGTCGTTGCTGAAGTCGTTGTCGATCCTGCGGTCGCTCGCGCCGTCGACGCGGGATTGCTCGCGGGTCGCCTCCCTCGATCACTCGAGCGTGCGTTGGGCAAAGCGGCATGAGTGTTGCTCCGGTACGCGGTATTCGCGGTGCTGCCCAGTGGGATCTCACGGACCTCGCCGCGCAGGTGCATGGTCGAGTCCTGTCTGATGATCTCGAACTCAATCCCGCGGATCGTGAGGCCGGTCGAGTCGTTATCAACGCGCTGGTGCGCCAAGCAGCACCATTGCTTAGCGATGCGAACGTCGCGGCGGTCACCGATGCGGTGCTGGCTCGAGCCGTTGGGTTGGGCGTGCTCGAACCGTTGCTGGATGATCCGACGGTGAGTGATGTGATGGTCAACCCCGGCGGGCACGTTTGGGTTGAGCGCTTCGGTCGCGTAGCGCCAACCGAATTGGTCTTGACTGAATCGACCGTGTTGCATCTGATCGAACGAGTCGTGGCACCACTGGGATTGCACGTTGACCGCTCGAGCCCGATGGTTGATGCTCGCCTGCCCGATGGCTCAAGGGTGCATGCCATCATCGGCCCACTTGCCATCGACGGGCCTTGTCTCACCATTAGGCGATTCGCGGCGAGGCCGATCGAACTCGAGGATGTCGCGGCGCCGAACTTGGTTGCGATGTTGCGATGGGCAGTGCGGGCCCGTTTCAACATCGTGGTCTCTGGTGGAGCGGGCGCCGGAAAGACCACTTTGCTCAATGCGCTAGCCGCTGCGATCCTGCCTCACGAACGTGTCGTAACGATCGAGGACGCGGCGGAGCTTCGATTGCCGGGCCCCCACGTCGTGCGACTCGAAGCACGTCCACCGAGCGCAGAAGGTGTTGGTGAAGTCCGGATTCGAGATCTTGTGCGTGCCTCATTGCGCATGCGCCCCGACCGCATCATCGTCGGCGAGGTGCGCTCCGGTGAGGCGCTCGACATGTTGCAGGCCATGAACACTGGACATGAAGGATCGCTTTCTACCTGTCACGCCAATAGCACCTCTGATGCCCTTCGCCGACTCGAGACCATGGTGTTGATGGGCGATGTCGCCTTGCCTCACGGCGTGGTTCGGGAGCAGATCGCATCGGCGCTTGATCTCATTGTCCAGGTCGCCCGTTCCAGTGACGGGTCTCGCTCGATTGTCGAAGTTGCCGAGGTAGGCGAGTCCGGCAATGGCGCCCTAATCGTTTGTCCGCTGACTACGCGCGGGGTACTTACTGGGTTGCCCGTGAGGCCGGTGCGGCGACCAGAGGTCGGTCCAGCCGACCAATGTTGGCTGCAGCCGTGATCGTGCGGGTGCTCGATGCTCGGGTGCTGTCACTCGTGGTTGTGAATCGGTCGCTCAGTACGTTGGGTGCAGTCGCTGCGGCCATTGTCACGGTTACTGCGGTTGTGCGGGTGCAGACCGAACGATGCACTCGCAATCGCATGACGGCATTGAAGGAGTCACCGTCTCGATCGGTTCGTCTCGATCACCCGCGGCGAAGTGGCCACTGGCAGCGAAGCAGGTTCGCGTCAGACGGAGAAAAAACGAGTCTGTTGGTCAGCAGTCGGCGGTTTGTCGGTGGGATGGCTCGGCGGGTGCAATGGTTACATCCGCGCAGCGACACCGAGCATGCTGCACTGCTCGAAAGCGTCGCGCGCAGTCTTCGGGCCGGTTGTTCGTTGGTCCAAGCACTCGAAGCGTGCGCAAGTGCGTCGGGATCACATCGCGACGCGACCGACTTGAGTGGTGCCCTGCGGTCGGTCCAAGCCGGAGTGTCGCTTGGCGATGCCTTGTTGACCTGGTCTTCGAAGGACGGTGATGAGGCCCGTCTGCTTGCCGGTGCGGCATTGACGCTCGGCGCCGAAATCGGTGGTGCATCGGCTCAATCGTTAGATTCGGCGGCCAGCGGGCTTCGTGACCGAGCCGCGCTAGCCCGCGAGGTTCGGGCGCTGACCTCACAGGCCCGTGCGAGCGCGTTCGTGATGGTGGCTGCGCCAATTGCATTCATTTCGTTGGGAGCGCTTGCCGACGAGCGCATCGCCCATAGCGCTTTCTTTTCTCCGATTGGCTTGTCATCGATGATTGGGGGGATCGCGCTCGACTTGGCTGGCGCGGTATGGATGGCGCGAATGACCAGGCGCGTCACGTGACGCGTGCAGCATGTATCGCGGCGGCGCTGACCGCTGGTGCCATCGGTTTCGTGTTGGTGCCAACTCGGCGTCCACCGTTTCGGTTTAACCAGCTCGAAAACAAATCACGCGATGGTCAATCGGTTGATGTCAATCAACCAACCAGGGCAACGGCTCGCGTCCGCCGTGTTGTCATGTCGCGCACCATGCGCGTGCAGGTGATCTGCCTCGGTGTGATCGAGAAAGTGGGGCACGCAGTACGTCGGTTGGCGCGTCGCCGCGATGATGGGTTGGCCGATCGACGCGTTGGCTCAGTAGTAGTGCTCGTCGTCATTGTCGGCGCCATTATTCCGATGTTGGCAATGCCAATTGGGCTGGCGATGTGGTTTTTGCCGCTGCTGCGCGCGCGTACTGCTCGCCGTCGTCGCGCCGATCGAGTCGCGTCGGAGTTACCCGACCTCGTCGAGTTGTATCGCTTGGCGATTGCCGCGGGACTCACCATTCATCAAGCGACGATCGCGGTGGCTTCGCGAGCCCCAGGCGTGACCGGCTCGATGGTGGCCGGTGTGCCAGCGCGGGTTGCTGTCGGTGAGCGCCTTGCCGACGTGCTCGATCGGCTCGCGGAGACCGAAGAGGCATTTCGTCCACTCGCTGCAGCGCTGTCTTCGGCCGAACGCTATGGCGTCCCCCTGGGTCCGACTCTGGACCGTCTGAGCCTGGAGTCGCGCATGTCGCGCCGTCGTCACGCCGAGGAAATTGCTCGTCGCCTCCCCGTTCAGATGTTGTTCCCGCTGGTTCTTTGCATCTTGCCTGCGTTTGGTTTGCTGACGGTGGTGCCGCTGGCGCTGGGATCCATTGGCGATTTTCCCCACTGATCGGTCAAGAACCCCGAACCACTCCACCCCCAATCCGAGTTCCGGCATTACTCGTCGGATCTCGTTGGCGACGTAGCGCCCGACACCGAATGAACGAACGGAAGGGTATTTATATGATTCAACTCCTGCTGAGTATTCACACGGTCCTGGCAACACGTACACGCGCTCGAGCGTCGGGTACCGGGTGGTCAAGAAATGAGCTGAGTTTGCGCGGCGATGCCGGTCAGACGACTGCGGAGTATGCGCTGGTGTTGTTGGGCGCAGCGGCCATCGCCGCACTCGTAGTCACGTGGGCGACAAAATCCGGCGCGATCAGCAAACTTTTCGAAACCGTGTTGTCGCACGTGATTGGTGCGGTGACGTGAGCCGTCGAGGGAGGAGGGCGCAGCCGGGCTTGCCAGTGCCAGTGGCGGTCGCCATTCGGCGGGCAAACGGACACCGCACCTTGACGTTCCGTTCAACGTCGGGCCAAGCAACTGTCGAACTCGCGCTCGCCCTCCCCCTCGTGGTGTTCCTGGTGTTGCTTGTCGTACAGGTCGGTCTGGTTATCGCCGATCAGGTTTTGGTCGTTCACGCTGCACGCGAGGCAGTGCGGACAGCAGCAGTTAGTTCTCGCGGTGACCTGCGGGTAATAACGCAATCAGCGCAACGTGCCGGTCCGCTTGATCCATCGAGGCTGCAAGTGGAACTCACCAGAAATGTGCCAACCGAGCAATCAGTGCGCGTACATGTCAGCTATCGCTGCCGGACCGCGGTGGTGTTGCTCGGTGCGGTGATTCCGGACATCACACTCGAAGCGGAAGCCGTGATGCGAAGCGAGTGATATTTTGTGACTAATTGATGCCGTCTGAATCGTCGACGTCATTGGCTAGCAACGAGCGCAACAAACGCGTGGCACCGTGTTTGTCGAGCGGGTCATTGCCATTGCCGCACTTTGGGGACTGCACACAAGATGGACAGCCTGATGCACAGGCGCAAGTGTCGATCACGTCAAGCGTGGCGCGCAAATGTCGATGAGCATTGGCAAAGCCAAGTTCGGCAATGCCGGCACCGCCGGGGTAGCCGTCGTAGATGATGATCGTCGGAAGTGACGTTTGGAGGTGAAACGGAGTCGACAGGCCCCCGACATCCCACCGGTCGCAGATGGTGAACAGCGGCAGCAAACCAATCGCCGCGTGCTCAATCGCGTGCATGGTTCCCGGCACCGCTTGATTTTCGATGTCGGCGTCGTCGAGAAGTTGCTGATCGATGGTGTACCAAAATGCGCGGGTGTTGAGCTCGCTGGGTGGAAGCTCGAGTACCTCGGTTTCGATGAGTTTTCCGGTGATGGCCTCGAATCGCTTGAATCCCACGACCTGTGACATGACTTGGACCGACCCGAGAGAGATATGGCTGCGTCCGACGGGGTGACTTTCATCGGTCGCCACGATGGTGACTTCAGTCGTCGTGCGGGGTTGGGTCCATTCGCTTCCGTCAAACGGCTCTACGATGGCCACTGCCTCATCAAGATCGAGGACATTGACGCGGTAGTGCTGACCTTGGTGCAGATAGACCGCGCCGGCATGGACAAGCTGACCGGCGCGCGCCTCGTCGACGGTGCCGACGAGGGTCCCATCCGGTCGAGCGATACGAACTTCGCGCGTAGACCCGCTGCGTAATCCGACCGCCCGACTTGGCCATCCGCGCCCAGACCACACCGCACGTGGCTCAGACCCGATGCCCATGAACTGGTCGCGAATCTTGAGTTTGTCCTCGATGGCGAGTGCCCGGATGCCTTCTTCAAGCGTGTTAGGCCACCATTGATCATCGCTGTAACCCAGCGGTAGTTCATACGCAGCGCATGCCAAGTGAGGAAAAAGAATGAATGGATTGGCGAGGTTGGTGACCGCGGGTTCTGGCATTCGCGTAAATACTTGGTCGGGGTGAGTCATATACCACTGGTCGATCTGGTCATCTCCGGCGACGACGATCACCACCGATTCTTGGGTCGACCGACCGGCTCGTCCCGCCTGTTGCCACATTGACGCGATCGTCCCGGGGAAACCGTTTACGACGCAAGCGTCTAATCCCCCGACGTCGATTCCGAGTTCAAGCGCGGTCGTCGCGATAACGCCAAGGAGTTTTCCGCTGAAAAGGTCGCTTTCGATGGCTCGGCGTTCGGCGGCTAAGTAGCCGCCTCGATAAGGCCGAACGAGTTCGGACAATTCATCGGGAAGTCGACGACGAACTTCAGCGGCGATGACCTCGGTACCTTTTCTGCTGCGACAAAAAGCGATTGTCCGATGACCGCGTCGGATCAGTTCGGCAATCAGGTTGGCGCTATCGCGATTGGCTGATGATGCACCCCGTCGACCGGTCGCCGCGAATGCCCGTTGGGGCGTCTGGTGATCAAGCACAAACTCTGATTCGTCTTTTGCGTCAATAGGTATTGCTGGGTTCCAGAGAACAAACGCACGAGCGCCTCGCGGCGAGCCATCTTCGACAATTTCGGTAACCGGATGACCACAAAGTTGCGACGCGAGATTGCCTGGCTCACCGATGGTGGCAGACGAAAACAGAAACGTCGGGCGTGAACCGTAATGAGCGCAAAGACGCAGGAGGCGCCTCAACAGGTGAGCGACGTGGGTCCCGAACACCCCGCGCAATGTGTGAAGTTCGTCGACGACGACGTAACGCAGTCGCATGAGAAATGTTGCCCAACGCGCATGGTTAGGGAGGATCCCGTGATGCAGCATGTCCGGATTGGTCAAAATGACGTTGGCATGTGATCGAACCCACGTGCGTTCGGACGGATTGCTGTCGCCGTCGTAGGTCGCTGCGACTACATGTGGAAATTGAAATGCCGTCAGGCTTCGAAGCTGATCTTGCGCCAACGCCTTGGTGGGGAACATGGCGAGCGCGGTTGCAGGCTGGGATAGATCCCCGATCGCTTCGGCGATCGGGACTTGGTAACACAGCGACTTTCCAGAGGCGGTTCCGGTGGCGATGGCAACCGACTGCCCCGTCCGAGCGAGATCAATGGCGAGCGCTTGGTGAATCCAAAATTCGTCAATCGGCAAACAATCTCGAATTTCCGGGGCTAAAGGCATCGTGAGCGCGCTCGTGCTTGCAAGGCGAGCGGGCAAGCGTTCGACGTGAATCATCCGACGATCAGCGGCCATCGCGTTGAGGAAATCTTCAAGATCATGTGCGGCGGCAGTCGCCATTGTTTTCCTTGAATCGCCGGACCGTCGAGTGCAATGCGATCTGGTTAGAGGCGTTCATCGTTCCGGAGAAATCGGACTGAACGAAGGATCAGTGTAGGGGTTGGACTTGGCAGGTAGCTCAGCATGACGAGGGGCGCGGTAGCCTTTGACTTCCGATCGCCAATTGGTCGACGTTCCGAGGGAGGACTCGGTGTGATGTTCGCCATCGACGTGTCCGTGCAGGGTGACTGGACCGTGGTGTCAATTTTCGGTGACCTTGAACTGGCGAGCGCACCGCGACTCCATCAGCGCGTTGTGGGTTTGGTATCCGAAGGCCACACCCGGCTGATTCTCGACCTTTCGAACGTCGATTTCGTCGATTCGGTTGGGCTGGGCGCGGTGGTTGGCGCAGTGAAACGCACTCGGACCGTGGGCGGCGACCTCGTTGTCGTCGGCGCAATTGCAAGGGTTGCCCAGGTATTTGCGGTGACCAGGTTGGATCAGATCATCGCGATGTTTGGCGACCTCAATTCGGCCCTGCACTCTGGCGTTGATCCGGATTCAGCCGCGAGTGGTCCACGAGGTCGGCATGGCTGAGGTTGGGTTCGGCGGGGCCATGCAGATAGAGATTTTATGTTGCGGCAACGGTTGTGCAGCTCGTGAGGAGCCGAGTTGTTCAAGCGGATACCACAGATAACAGAACTGGCACCCTGTCGAGTTAGCTCAGACTGTCAGCGTGACACGCCGATATCGCCGCTGGTGAGCGGCTCGACCTTCTGAGCGTTCTGCTCGTACTTTCGAAGTTCGCGTCGAGCCAGTTGCATGCGGTGGACTTCGTCGGGGCCGTCGGCAAGCCGAAGGGTTCGCAGTCCGGCATACATAGCAGCCAGCGGAAAATCGTTACTCACGCCAGCACCGCCGTGAGCTTGGATCGCCCGGTCGACGACACGCAGCGCCATACTCGGGGCGATCACCTTGATGGCCGATATTTCGGTACGGGCACCCTTGTTGCCAACGGTGTCCATCAGCCACGCCGCCTTCATTGTCAGAAGGCGAACTTGCTCGATCTCGATTCGGCTATCGGCAATCCATTCCTGAATGACGCCTTGTTCAGCGAGCGTCTTGCCGAAAGCCACCCGCGAGGTGACTCGGCGACACATCAACTCGAGCGCGCGTTCGGCCATCCCGATACAACGCATGCAGTGGTGGATGCGGCCCGGTCCGAGGCGGGCCTGCGCTATCGCGAATCCTCCGCCTTCCTCCCCGAGCAAGTTCGAAACCGGGACCCGAACGTCTTCGAACACCAATTCACAATGGCCTTCACGATCTTGGTAGCCAAAAACTGGAAGTGCTCGCACGTTGGTCAGTCCCGGTGTATCCATGGGCACCAAGACCATTGACTGCTGGAGGTGACGCGGCCCGGTCGGATTGGTCTTACCCATCAGGATCGCCACGGTGCAACGGTGACTCGCTGCTCCTGAGATCCACCATTTGCGACCGTTGATGACATATTCGTCGCCGTCGCGGACGATCGAACATTCGATGTTGGTTGCGTCACTCGACGCGACCGCAGGCTCAGTCATTGCGAAACAAGAGCGGATTTCGCCTTCGAGCAGTGGCTGAAGCCATTGTTCTTGCTGGGCGGTTGTTCCGAAGCGAGCGAGAATCTCCATGTTGCCGGTGTCGGGTGCGGCGCAGTTGCAGGCCTCGGATGCCAGTCCGCTGCGCCCCATGATTTCGGCGAGCACCGCGTAGTCGACGTTGCTCAGTCCGTCCGTCCATGCGGTTTTTTCGGGAAGGAATAGATTCCACAATCCGCGTGAGCGGGCTTCAGTCTTCAGGACCTCAATGACCGGCGGGTGGAAGTGAGGATCATCCGATTCGGCCATCTGGGTTCGGTAGACCTGCTCGGCCGGATAGATATGGCTGTCCATGAAGTCGAGCAATCTCGACTGCAGGTCTTGAGCGATGGGGCTGAGTTCGAAGTCCATGAGTTCTCCCTCGCGCCAGTTCAGCGCGTCGAATTGTTATGCGCCGGATTCTGGCGCCCGTCCATAATCGTCCGAGTATCGAACGATGTCATCCTCGCCGAAGTAGTCACCGAGTTGCACTTCGACGAAAACGAGTGGCTCAGCGCCGGGATTGCTGACCCGGTGGGCTGCACCTTGACCGATCTGAATTGATTGCCCCGCGACGAGGGCGTTATCGATGCCATCTAAGGTGACGATTGCCTGTCCGCTGACAATGACCCAGTGCTCTGACCGATGGGCGTGGCTTTGGTAGCTGAGCCTTTGGCCCGGGCTGACGGTGATTCGCTTGACTTTGCAGTCAGGAGCGTCATCGAGGACGACGTAGGTACCCCAGGGACGTTGTTCGGAGCCGCCGCCATCCCGGCTGGCAGGGGATCCGGCGTGATTGGTGGCGCTGTGTTCGCCAGTGATCTCCATCCCCTGAGTATTGCCGATCCCCGCCTCTAGAGCCGATTACGGAGGCCGAGTCAGGTGTGACCGTTTGACAGATTGACCTTGATGCTCACAACCTGTCGGCAATGGCCACCACCCTCGTCATCGTCGAGTCTCCCGCGAAAGCCAAGACAATCCAGCGTTTTCTCGATGAGTCGGACTCACTCGAGGGCGATTTCATCGTTGAGGCTTCGGTCGGTCACATTCGTGACCTCCCTGCCCGCGCCGCCGATGTCCCTGAGGTGAACAAGCGCCACTGGGAAATCCTCGGCATCGAGGTCGAAAACGATTTCAAGCCGCTGTATGTGGTGAGTGCCGACAAACGCGATCGCATTCGTGACCTGAAGAAGTTAATGAAAGATGCCACTGAGCTCTACCTCGCAACTGATGAGGATCGCGAAGGTGAAGCTATTTCGTGGCACCTCCTCGAGGTTCTTAATCCGCCAACTTCGATGCCGGTCAAGCGCATGGTGTTTCACGAGATCACTCCGCAAGCGATTCGATTGGCGATGGAAAATCCGCGCGATATCGACCGTCGATTGGTCGATGCACAAGAGGCTCGGCGACTTCTTGATCGCATCTACGGCTACGGCCCTTTAGCGAGCGCGGCGAGGCAAAAAGTCGGTCAGGGAACGACCGTCGGCCGAGTGCAAAGTGTCGCGACGCGAATCATCGTTGACCGTGAACGTGAGCGCATGGCATTTGTATCGGCGGGCTATTGGGACCTTGAAGGCGTGTTCGCTTCGGCCGCAGGAGCCGATGGTCCGGGACGCAACTTCTCGGCGACTTTGGTCAACCTTGATGGCGTTCGTTTAGCCACAGGAAAAGATTTTGGTCAGGACGGCGTGCTGCGCGATGGCGTCGCGTTGCTTGATGGCTCACGCTCCGCGGTACTGGCGACTGCGCTTGCCGCTGACGACATCTCATTCGACGTTCGTTCAGTTGACCGAAAGCCTTACCGTCGACGGCCTGCCGCGCCGTTCACGACCTCGACGTTTCAGCAGGAAGCCGGACGCAAGCTTCGCCTTTCGGCATCGATGGCGATGCGATCGGCGCAAAGTCTCTATGAAGCTGGATACATCACCTATATGCGTACTGATTCGACGACGCTGTCGGATACCGCGCTTAGCGCGGCTCGCCGCGAGATCACTGAGCGTTATGGCTCAGAGTTCATGTCTGATGCGCCTCGGACCTATGCCAGCAAGGTGAAAAATGCCCAAGAGGCTCATGAAGCGATTCGACCGGCTGGTGATTCGTTCCGTTCGCCCGAAGATGTGACCAAGGAGGTCAATGCGAACGATGCGAAGGTCTATGAGCTGATTTGGAAACGCACGATTGCTTCGCAGATGACCGATGCAACCGGTGAGACGGTGACCGTTCGGCTTGGCGCAAAAAACCCGACGCCCGAGCAACTGATTGATCTTGCCTTAGCTCCGACACCATCTGCCGGCACGTTCGTTTGGAACGACGTCGAGTTCGCTACGAGCGGAACGATTGTTTCTCACCAAGGTTTCCGCTTGGCTTACGTCGTTGACCGTGACGAGGGAGACGACGCTGAGGAACAAGAGCGTCAACTACCCTCGTTGGATCAGGGCGATGTCGTCAACGCGAGCGACATCGTGGCCAATGGTCACGATACGCAACCGCCGGCGCGATTTACCGAGGCTTCTTTGGTGAAGCGGCTCGAGGAAATCGGAGTCGGTCGTCCATCGACGTATGCATCGACAATCAAGGTCATTCAAGATCGTGAATACGTTTGGAAGAAGGGCACCGCGTTGGTGCCGTCGTTTAAGGCATTCGCCGTCGTCAACCTTTTAGAGCAGCACTTTCCGGATTTGATTGACTACGAATTCACAGCCCGGATGGAAGACGGTCTCGACCAAATCGCCGGTGGCGATGAAGAACTTGTCCCCTGGCTTTCCGAGTTTTACTTCGGTTCAGCCGACCGGAATGGTCAGCGAAGTGATGGTCTCAAAGACAAGGTTTCCTCGCGCCTTGCTGACATCGATGCGGCCGCGGTCAACGCCATCCCGATCGGTTTTGATGCCAGTGGCGTGCTGATAATCGCAAAGCCAGGGCGCGACAACAGTCCATACATTTCGCGGGGTGAAGACACTGCAAGTATCCCGGTTGGTCTGGCACCCGATGAGTTGACTGTCGAAAAGGCCATTGAGTTACTCGCTGCGCCTAAAGGCGGCAAGCCATTGGGCAGTGATCCCGAGTCGGGCCTGACGATTTATGCGAAGTCAGGGCGGTTTGGCCCCTATGTGCAATTAGGAGAATTCGACGACGAAAGCGAAACCAAGCCAAAGATGGCGTCGTTGTTTTCGACGATGACCCTTGAACGCGTCACGCTCGCCGATGCGCTCGACCTTTTGTCATTGCCGCGTGTTGTAGGCGTCGATCCAGCCGACGGTGTCGAGATAACTTCCCAGAATGGAAAGTTCGGTCCGTACCTTCAAAAGGTGTTGCCTGATGGAAAGAAAGACAGTCGAAGCCTGACCAATGAAGAGCAGTTGCTCACCGTGTCGCTCGACGAAGCGCTGGTTGCATTTGCTCAGCCCAGATTGCGTCGAGGGCAGATGGCCAAGCCGCCGCTTCGCGAACTTGGTGTCGACGCAGTTAGCGGAAAGTCAATGGTTCTGAAGGACGGCCGGTTTGGTCCATATGTGACCGATGGTGAGACGAATGCTTCACTCCGAAAGTCAGACGACGTCGACACCATTACTGATGAACGTGCCTCCGAGCTGCTGCAAGATCGCCGTGACCGTGGCCCGGCTCCGAAAAAGACGGCCAAGCGATCAACGAAGAAATCAGTCAAGAAGGCTGCGAAGAAAACAACTAAGCAGGCCACCAAGAAGGCCTCCAAATCGCCGTCGGCCCCGAAACTTGGTGACGCGACCCCGACCGATCCGGGCCTGTCTCCGGATGATGAACCCTTCTAAACAACTTCGGTCTGGGTACGCGAGCAATCGCAGTGATTTGGTGGACTATCCGGCAAGCTGCAGGCATCGCGTAAAGGCAGGGGCGAGCCGCTCTAACGTTGAATTCCGTGGCCGTGCTGCGCTCTAAGCAATCGTGGGACGACGAGAGCGAAGGTGATGGTCAAGTAAGCCAGGCACGGACCATCGCGACGCCGACCGGACCCGAAGATATGGCCGCCGCGGTCGATCTGTTGGGCGAAGTTATTCACGATGTCAGCCAAGCGGGCGTTGCCCACTTGCACGTGGGCGATCACAGCAATGAACGCAGTACTGAACACAACTCCGAACACAGCTCCGAACAAACGGGCGAGCATTATCCCGATTCGCCAGTAGATCGCCCTGGTTGGCACGTTCGGCTGTTCGGTTCCCATGAGTTTTTTCGGTTATGGATCGTTCAGGTTGTTTCAGCAACCGGCGACTGGCTGGGCTTTTCGGCAATCATCTTGCTGGCAGCTGACCTCGGGGGCAATGACGGGCCGGGTGCCGGGGCGGGCGCGATCAGTCTGGTGATGGCGGCGCGTATCGTCCCGGGGTTTTTCTTTGGGCCGATGGCGGGTGTTTTGGTGGACCGTTGGGATCGTAAGAAGGTGATGATCGCGTGCGATCTTGGTCGTGCCGCGGTCGTGGTGTGTTTGCCGTTTGTTCGCAATCTCGTGGGCCTGGTCGTCGCGTCGCTGGTGCTCGAAGTGCTCACGCTTTTGTGGTCGCCGGCCAAAGAAGCCAGCGTGCCGAATTTAGTACCTCCCGATCACCTGACAACCGCGAATTCATTGTCGCTCGCCGCGGCTTACGGAACGTTTCCATTCGCCTCGTTGCTATTTGCGTTGTTGGCCGGTGCGTCAGCGTGGCTTGCATCAACGGCCGCGGTGCCGTTTTTGTCAGTCAACCAAATGGCGCTCGCGTTTTACGTCGACGGTGCAACGTTTGTGCTCGCGGCATTATTGATTCGAACACTTCCGATCGGTCGCCGTCGGGTGCCACAGACGATTCATGAATCCAAACCGTCGATGCGGGTGCGCTCGGCTCACGTGATGCAGGAATTGCGCGAAGGGTGGCATTACATCTTTTTGAATCACACCGTTCGCGCCGTCAACATTGGTCTTGCGACGGGCTTGATCGGCGGCGGAATGCTGATTCCACTTGGCGCCGTGTTTTCGACCGAGGTGTTGGGGGCCGGAGCAGCCGGGTATGGCATTTTCACTACGGCGCTGGGCTTCGGAGTGGCGATTGGCGCGGTAGGTGTTTCGGCGTTTCAGAAACGATTGCCTCAGGCGAAAGTTTTTATCGGATCGTTGCTGCTGGCTGGGGTGTTCCTCTTCGCCGCAGCATGCAGTTCGAACCTTGCCGCAGCAACCCTTTTTGTCGGTCTAATGGGTGTCACGGTTGGCCCAGTTTATGTCATGGGGTTTGTGCTGCTCCAACAAGAGGTGAATGACGATCTTCGAGGTCGGGTGTTCAGTTCGTTGAACACTCTGGTGCGATTCTGTGTTTTGGTATCGATGGTTGCTGGTCCGCTGCTGTCAGCAGTGCTGGGCGGGCTGTCGATGAAGTGGTTGGGCGGCACGATCAGCTTGGCCGGAGCCGAAATTGCTGTGCCAGGTGTCAGGCTGGCGCTTTGGCTTGCGGCGTTGATCATCGTGGCGGCTGGATTGTTAGCGTTGCTTTCTTTGCGGTCAGGCCAGCGTTCCGATGCATCGGTTGCCGGAACCCATCCTTCGCGTCGCGTGAAGACATGATCAACACGCAGAGCGGTGGCGGTGAGTTGAGGCGTGGTTGGTTCATAGCGTTTGAGGGCGGCGAAGGTTGCGGCAAGTCAACCCAGTCGGCATTGCTTGCCAATCGGATCGATGGCGTTTTGACGCGCGAACCAGGTGGCACCGACATTGGCATTCGGCTTCGTACGTTGCTGCTTGATCCGGCCACCGAGCAACTCGCTCCGCGGGCCGAAGCACTGCTGATGGCTGCTGACCGAGCCCAACACATGGCGCAAGTCGTGGCACCAGCACTTGCAGCAGGTCGAATGGTGGTGTCCGATCGATCGGCGTTTAGTTCGCTGGCGTATCAAGGTTTTGGTCGTGGAATGTCCCTCGATGAGATTCGCTCGATTTCCGATTGGGCCGCCGATGGTATTTGGCCAGACGTCGTGTTGCTGCTCGATGTGCCGGCGGCCAAATCTGCCGAGCGCTTAGGTACGGGTCTAGATCGGATGGAGCGCTTAGGCGACGAGTTTCACGAGCGTGTCCGGCGAGGGTTTCATTCGATGGCGGATGCTGATCCAGACCGGTGGGTTGTCATTGATGGGAGTGGTTCGAAATCGGCCGTTGAGTCGTCGGTACGCGCAGCGCTTCGGGAGCGGCTACAACTCCCATTGTGAGTTTTGTTTCGGTGTCTGAGGTCGAGGAAACAGATCCGTGGTCGACGATCGTCGGCCAAGGCGACGCTGTGACCCAATTGCGAGCCGCGAGCCGTGCGCCGGTGCACGCTTACCTTCTCGTCGGGCCGAGGGGGTCGGGCAAGCGCGCCTTGGCGGCTGCATTCGCCGCCGCATTGTTGAGTGAGCAGACAATTGGTGACGAGGCCGAACGGCATCGGCGGTTAGCAATCGCCGAACAACACCCCGACCTCGATGTCATTGAGCGTGAGGGCGCGTCGATAAACCGCGATCAGATCGAGCTCATTGTTCGACGGGCGGCGACCGCGCCCCTTGAGGGACAGCGAAAAGTGCTTGTGCTTGACGAGTTTCACCTGTTGTCGGGTGAGAACTCGGGCAAATTATTGAAGACAATCGAAGAGCCACCGGCAGGCACGTTCTTCGTTGTATTGGCTGAATCTGTTCCGCCGACGCTGATTACGATCGCATCGCGTTGTGTCCGCATTGATCTTGGGCCGGTGGCGGCACCTTCAATTGCCGCGTGTCTTGAAAGCGAAGGCGTCAGTCGAGAGCTTGCCGACGAGGTAGCTGCCGCAGCCAATGGTGATCTTGGACGCGCACGGTTACTTGCCACCGACCCGCGCTTGGCCTTGCGTCGAGATGCTTGGGCGGCGGTGCCAGGGCAACTCGACGGCACCGGTACAACCGTCACGCGGCTCGTCGACGAACTGTTCGCCATGATTGAAGATGCAGCCGGTCCACTTCGTGAACGCCAAGAACGCGAGATTGCCGCGCTGGACCTCCGCGTCACGCAGCTCGGCGAGCGAGGGTCTGGTCGAAAATCGCTCGAGGATGCCCACAAACGCGAGTTGCGTCGATTGCGAACCGACGAGATTCGTTTTGGCCTGTTGGTGTTATCTCGTCATTACCATTCCGAACTCGTGGTCAGCTCCAGGCCCGCGCCACTGGTGATTGCGTTGGCAGCGATTCAGGTGACGTCAGGTGGACTCGTGCGAAACCCCAACGAGTCGCTGCAACTCCAAGCCTTGTTTTTACGAATTGGTCGTGCGCACTAAGTGGTGCCGAAATGGTAGTTTTCGAACCTGTTCGACGGTCCAAAGTGTCTGACCTACGGTCAGCGTTATGACGTTGCGAATCGACCTGCCCGATGACCGAGAACCGATTGCATGGATTTGGGGCGAAGCTGTCCCAGAGATAGGAAACGCTGCAGCGCGCTATTCGGCGGCCGTGTACAACAATTCGACGTTGTCATTGCGCGAATTCGAATGTGCTCGTGCTCGTATCGCCCAGATAAATCACTGTGTGTTCTGCCTGGACTGGCGCACCGAGCGAGACGGCGAGCGGGTGGAGGAATCGATGTACGACCAGGTGGCGAACTGGCGTTACAGCAGTGACCTATCGAACCGCGAACAATTGGCCGCCGAGTACGCAGAGCGGTTCGCGGTTGAACATCTGAGCCTCGATGCTGACGAGGTGTTTTGGACTCGAATGCGCAGTTCGTTTTCTGACACCGAGGTGTTGGAACTCTCGATGTCGATTGGATCGTGGATAGCATTTGGGCGCCTCAACCATGTGCTGGGAATCGACAGTGCATGCTCGCTACCGGCGCATTGACCGTCCGCTGCTAATCTGCGAACTCCCGCCCGGGTAGCTCAGTCGGTAGAGCAGCTCACTCGTAATGAGCAGGTCAGGAGTTCAATTCTCCTCTCGGGCTCTCAACGTATTGATGTAACCCCGGTCCTCCCCGTCAGAGCGGTTCGAGGCTAGGGCTGGTCGCAGCGTCGGACGGTGGTTAGCCGGTGAATGCGGGGGTCGCGGTGACTGCGGCGACATCAGCTGGGGATGCGGTTGTGGTCGGCGCAACAGTCGTGGTTGTAGGTATCGCGATCGGGATCGATTGCCACGCCGGAGATTGACTGTTCCCGCCGGCGGTGGTCGTGACCTGGGTTTGGTTGGTCCAGTTGGTATTCATTGCGTAGACCTCCCAGTCGCCGTCCCGGTTGCTGGCGAATGTGATTCGGGTGCCGTCCGGTGACCACGACGGATGCGTGCTGTATCCAGACGTCCCGAATGTGAGTTGGGTGTCGCCGGTGCCATCGGCATTGATTAACCAAATATTGTCGCAATAACACGGCGACAAAGATTTGGAATACGCGATTTTGCCGTTGGTTCCAGGGAACTGACCGGCACCGGCGGGGGTAGTGCCCGACAGTGCGACGACACCGCCAAAAAGCGCGAAACCGGTAACAAGCGCGACCGTTCTAAAACGTTTCAATTGAACCCCTTGTGTTGCCTGCGAAAAAGATGCAGTCGCGAGCCCTAACCCGAAACCCGAATCGACCGTCGTTGTTCGCGGTTTCGGGTCGCGGTTGTCCGGTTTTGTAATGGCGGGTGAAATGTGCGAACCACCGGTGCGGGTTATGCCGTTTTTTCTAGGTTGTATTTGCGGGCAGCGACAAAGAGAAACGCGACGCCAGCCATCCCATAACAAACGGCGAGTGCCAGGAAGAAGTTTCTGTACGCGGCTGTGCCAGGTTGTGTCATGTCAGTGACAATGACTCTGGCTACATTGTCCAAGCCCAAAATCGCGGCGGCACCTACGCCAAGGCTGACTGTCCACCAGCCGAGCCGGTTGGTCAGGTGGTCGATATGGATGATGATGCCTAGCGCGACGAGCAACCAGCCGCCTCCACCAAATTTGAGCATGGGTGCAGCATGAAGGTGACCATTTTCGATCCCCATGTTCCCCAAATATCGCACGCCGATCATGGCAAAGCCGACTGAACCAAGGGTGAGCGACGCGATCGAGGCATGGATGGGTTCGAGGAGCGCTTTCGGGTTGTTGCTGTCCGGCGCGGCTGCTCTAGCGGATTCAATCGATTTTTTGTGGGTGATGACCAACACCAGCGCTAACGCTGCGCACAAAAACTCGATCCCACGAAGAGCCAGCGTGGTTTGCTGCCATCGCAGCGTGTCAAGTTTAAACATTCCAGGAAGCGCGGCGATTACCGCCGATGCCGACGCGATGATTCCGAGCGTGACCGCGCCGATGCCGATCCGTTTGGCGAGGTGGTCAATGTGGGTGATGATCCCAATTGCCACAAAGAGCGCCCCAAAAAACGACAACACGTTCGCGAAACTTGAAGCGTTGAGCGACGGTTGATTCGATACCAATGCCCATCCGGTGCCCCAAACAATCAAACCGATCCCGGCGAACAACAATGAGACATACGATGCATGGATAGGCGAGCGATCCATTGTCGGATCCGATACTGCTCTTTCAGTCATTATTCCCCTCAAAAGTGTTGGGCCGCCGCGATGACGAGCGGGGAGAAAATAGCAAAATCGAAGCTGTAACGCGATGACGTTGGCAGCCGAACAAGTCGGGGTCGACCGGCGGTGTTCGCGTTGACGTCTTTGCTAGTGAATCGTTTGGGTGAAGTCAGCCGAGGTGGTTGATCCGTTGAAGTTCGTCGATCCGGACTAGGTCGCGGTGATGATGTGGGTCCCTATCGAGAGTGACGCGAGCGAAATGCTTGCCCGGCCCGACACAAGCGGAACCGTTGCGGCCAATACGCTATCGACGTAAAATTGCACGGTTCCGGTTGGTATGCCACTCCCCGGTGACCCTGCGCTTACTTTGGCGGCGATGGATCCGGCGTGGTGAAAGGACGTGGTCGGATCTTGCGATGTCGTTACTATCAAAGCGCTCGCTGGATTGACGACTTGGTCGATCCCGGACCTGAGTTGTGTGTCGGCGGTGCCATCCGGATTGATTGCCCAGATGGGGTTGCCGAAGTTTCGGGGGCCGAAAAAGTGGCAGCCCGAGTCCCGGGGTTCGTGGGAATCGGGCCGCCGACAGAGACTTTAGCAATCCGAAAACTGGGCTGCGAACGGATTTCCACGGCCGAAAGTTGGTGCGCGAAGGTCGTATGAAAACGCGGAGCGAAGACGCGGTGCGATCCCAGAGGCCTGCAAATGGTGCCGCACCACCGACATCTGTGGACCTGAAGGAGAATTCAGCCCGTTTGTGGTTGCTCCACTTTCCCTCACAGGGTGCCGCCGTTAGGTTAAACGGCCTACACGGGTGGTTTCAGTGGAATTTGAATTGAGAAAACGGGCGCGGACTGTTCGCTTCGTCGCGTTAGCCGGCGTGGTCGCCTTGTTGGGCGCTCTCGTAGTTGTCCCCATCGTGGTGCGACCCCAAACGGCATCGGCGGTCGGAGTTATCGCGTATCCCGATCTGCAGTCGGTGATCCCGGCAGACAAGTTTCAGATCACGCACTCGACGCCGACGTCGACCGAATTTCAATACGAGCACATCGTGTTCAACGCCGGTCAAGGCCCGCTCGATGTCTTGCCGACTTACGACCCCGTTACCGCGTCGGCTTCGGGCATGCAACGGCTGTATTCCTATGACGCGAGCAACAATCCGGTTCTTGAACAGCAATTGCCGGTGCACGATCAATTCTTGTGGCATCAGGCCCACGGGCATTTCCATTTTCCGCTGGCGTCGTTCGGTATCTACGCCACCAATCCCGATGGTTCTCTGGGGTCCCCTGTGGCTCTCAGCCCCAAGGTTGGTTTCTGTATCGGTGATTCGGTGCGGGTCGACCCCACGATCACCCACTCGCCGGCAACGATTTCTTATACCGGAGCCACCTGCGTCAACCCAAGTGCAGTGCGCGGTATAGATCCAGGTTGGGGCGATCTTTATGACCGTCTCGACCCGGGCCAAAGTATTGACATGACTGGGGTGCCAGACGGCACCTACTGGTTCCATTCCGTCGTTGATCCTGGCGCAAATTTTGCCGAGTCCGACGAAAGTAACAATGTCACTGACATCAAGATCTCGATCACTGGCGACGTGGTCAAGACGGTCAGTCCGCTGGTTTCTCAAGGCTCATTTATTTTCGATCAGTCAATTCAGGCCACCACCACCAACTCGTCAGGGATTGCGACTTCAGCGTTTTCAACCTCGGCACCGAATGAACTTCTTGTAGCGTTTTTTTCGGCTCAAGGTTCAGCCGGGGTGCCACAGACATCAACGGTTTCGGGCGCGGGTCTGACCTGGACGCTCGCAAAGCGCAGTAACGCGCAAGCGGGCACGGCTGAGGTTTGGACGGCGCTCGCTCCGACCGCGCTTGCAAACGTTGTGGTCTCGGCAAAGTTGGTATCGGGCTTAGCTGATCAGGCCATGACGGTGATGGCGATCAAGGGCGCAAAAGGCATTGGCGCAGTCGCGGCAACGAGCGGCACGACCGGAGCACCGGTTGCCGCGCTCACCACCACTGCCCCCGGTTCATGGTTGATGGGTGTCGCTAACGACCCCGACAATTACACGCCCCATACCCCGATTTCTGGCCAAGTCATGGTGCAGCAATGGCTTAACAAATCGCGTTCGAATGCAACTTGGGTTCAAGCAACGACCGCCCCGACACCGGCTTCGTCGACGACGGTCAACCTCGGCGATACGTACCCGGTTGGCGATCATTGGAACTTCGTCGGTGTTGAGTTGCTAGCGGCCGTGAGCAATGACCACATCCCACCTGTCTTATCTGGCGACACCGTGACGGCAATTGGTCCGGACCGCGCAACCGTAAACTGGACGTCCGACGAGCCGGCCACATCACAAATTGATTACGGACCGACGCTGGCCTACGGCGCGTCAACTGCGTTGGATCCGTCGCTCATTACATCGCATTCGCAAACCATCACAGGGTTGGCGCCGAGTACGAGTTACTCATGCTTACTGCGAAGTGCCGACTCCTCTGGCAATACCGCAACGAAGACTGCTTCGTTCACGACTTCCGCACCTCGAGTCGTACCGCCGGTGTTTTCTAACGTCCGTTTGTCTGACCTTCAAGCCGACCAAGCAACTTTCGCGTGGACGACCGACGAGTTGGCTGATAGCCAAGTCGAGTTTGGAACCACGATCGGGTACGGATCATCTAGCACTCGTGACCCCGCGATGACATCGACCCACTTCGTGCTTGTGACGGGTCTGGTGCCGTCGACGATTTATCATTATCGAGTCAAGGGACTCGATGCCTACGGCAACGCGGGCGTCTCGGGTGATGCCACCTTCACGACGCCCGCGCTCGCACCGCCGGTAACGGTTGATGCCACCGTGTCGAGTGACGGTCGCGGGTCGGTAACGACACCAGTTCTCAGCGCGCCAGCTGGAGACTTGCTGGTCGCGTTCGTTTCGGCCGATGGTCCAAGTGTGGGATTCCAGTCGACGATCGTGTCGGGCGCTGGCCTCACTTGGACGTTAGCGACCCGCGCTAATTCACAACCTGGAGTCGGCGAAGTCTGGCAAGCCCTGAGCCCAAACGCGTTGACCAACGTAACGGTGACGGCGCGGTCGACGATTGGGACTACTTACGACCTATCGGCGACCGTGGTGGCGTTCAAGGGAGCGATCGGGGTGGGAGCTTCTTCGGTGGCGAGCGGTGCGAGCGGTACTGCCGGGCTGGCGCTCAAGATGTCGCGCACGGGTTCGTTGGTATATGCCGTTGGCAATGACTGGGATCGGGCCATCGCTCGAGTGCCGAACACGGGTCAGTCACTTGTCCATCAGTGGCTCGATGCCGGTTCGGGCGACACCTTCTGGACGCAATCACTCGATGGTGCGGCTGGACCGGTCGAAACAGTTGTCACGATGGGTGACACGGCACCGAGTGGCGACCGTTGGAACCTTGCGGCGGTCGAAATTGCTCGACCGTTGGGTGTTGCGCCCATCGCTCCCACGATTAGTGGAGTGACCTCGTCGGCGATCACGGCCAGTGCGGCAACCATCTCGTGGGCGACAGACCAACCGTCGTCTACCCAAGTTGCCTATGGCCCGACCGCAAGTTACGGATCGTCATCACCGCTTGTCACGAATCCGGTTTTAAACCATTCAGTCGTACTCACGAGTTTGACGCCGGCAACGACGTATCATTTTCAGGCGACGAGTGTGAATTCAATCGGAACGACGGCGTCGATTGACTACACGTTTACGACGTCATCAGGTTTGATGGCGCAATCGATCAATTTTGCGCCTATTGCCGCTCGTACGGTCGCCCAAACACCGCTGACCGTTTCCGCGACCGCTACGTCGTCACTTGCCGTGGCATTTTCAACCTCGACCCAATCGGTGTGCACCGTCGGCGGCACGAATGGTTCGGTCGTAACGTTGCTGACGGTTGGCACCTGCACGGTGATCGCGAATCAGTCTGGGTCTGGCGCGTACAGTGCCGCTCCGCCGGTGTCGCAAAGTTTCACGATCACGCCAGTGGCGACCGCGACCATTTCAGTAGATACAACCTCGTCGGTCGATGGACGTGACACGCAAACCGTCACGGGTTTCTCGACAGTCACAGCTGGTGACGTGATCGTCGCATTTGTTGCCGCCGATGGCGCCGGCACCGGTTCACAATCAGCAACGCTGAGCGGCGGGGGGTTGATTTGGAACCTAGCGAGTCGGGCCAACGGCCAATCTGGCACCGCAGAAATCTGGCAGGCGACGGCCTCTGGCACGTTGTCGAGCGTGTCGATTAGTTCGACCCTTGCGGCAGCTGGATTTGACCAATCGCTGACGGTTGTCGCATTCAAAGGCGCGGCCGGTATTGGTGCTTCGGCGAGCGGAGGAGCCCTTCTTGGTTCCCCGTCAGCAGCGCTCACGACGACCAAATCTGGTTCATGGGTGTTCGGAACTGCAAACGACTGGGATCGTGCTGCGTCGGTGATTCCGGCGGCCGCGCAGGTCCTTGTCCACCAATGGATCGATACGCCTGCGGCTGACACGCTGTGGGTGCAGTCGACGCTCGCCCCGACGCCGTCGGCGTTGACGGTGGTGAATCTGACCGATACGGCTCCGTTGAACGATCGTTGGAATATGGCGGCAGTCGAAATAATTCCGGCGTTGCCGCCTGCGCCTCCGACTATTCCAATTCTTTCGGCGGTAGCTGCGTCGTCGATCACCACGACATCAGCATCGATTGGTTGGACAACTGATCAGTCATCGTCGAGTTCGGTCGATTACGGCCTAACGGGTTCTTACGGTTCATCGACCGGCGTGGATGCAACTTCGGTAACCACCCATGTGCGCACGCTTTCTGGTTTGAGCGCGAGTACGACCTATCACTATCGGGTTGTCAGCTCGAACATCGCGGGTACGGCAACGTCAGGTGACTTCACCTTCACGACGTCACCAGTAGCAACAGGTCGGGTCGTCCTCGACAAAACCGTGTTCGTGGATGGCAAGGGGGCGCGGACGACCGGTCCGCTCGTGACTGCAGCTCAAGGCGAGTTGTTGGTGGCGTTTGTTTCTGCTGACGGACCAACGACTGCCGCGCAAAGCGCGGTGGTCACAGGCGGTGGTTTGGTTTGGTCGCTTGTGCGCCGAGCAAATACTCAATTTGGCACCGCTGAGGTCTGGCAGGCGCGGGCTGGTGTCGCGCTGTCAAGTATCGCGGTGACCTCGACGTTGACTCGCGCCAATTTCGATCAGTCGCTCACCGTTTCGGCATTTCAGGGCGCGGCTGGTATCGGCGCGACCGGCGCGGGTAACGGTCTGACCGGTGCACCGGCAGCATCGTTGACGACAACAGTTGCTGGGTCCTGGGTTTACGGAGTTGGCAACGATTGGGATCGTGCGATCGCTCGCTCACCAATGGCTGGTCAAGGCATCGTCCACCAGTGGATCGATACCGCCTCAGGCGACACATTCTGGTGTCAGTCAATGGTCGCGCCGACGACCCTTGCGGGCACGGTTGTCACGATCGCTGATTCCTCAACGACGTTACGAGATCGCTGGAATCTCGTCGCCGTAGAGATCACGCCTAGTTGAGCGAAGTGCTCGTCGTGGCTGCATGCGACCTTACCGGCGGCATCGCAGGGTTATCTCTCTAGCCCCGCCGTGCCGGTATCGGTGATCGACGAAATGCTGGCGGCGCCCATGGCATTCCCCGTTTCGGCTGAAGAAGTAGTTGAAGGTGGCTCGACGGCAGGACGATGGTCACGTCGCTGGGGTACGTGACCGGCCGGTAGATAATTACGGCGCTTTTGTCTGGATCGATTCCCAATCGCGTGCTTCGAAATAAGGCCGAAACGTTGCGGTAATTGCTTCAAGGTCTGACTGTTGCTTCGGCCGCTGCAACTCGTAGAGGTGCGGAAATTCGAGCCAAGCGGTGATGGCATTCCAGAGACGCACGGCCGATTGGCCAGTCGGCGGGTCGATGAGCACAGGACCAAAAAGTGCTTGACCGTCGTCAAAAATCAACGTCGGAACCCCAAAGGTGCCGATGGCGGTGACGCGGTCATGCTCGGCGCGCACCTCTTCGCCGGTTGTCGGATCGTCGATCGCCGCCTGCGCCATCGCAGGATCAAGGCCGAGTTCGCTGAGTAACTCTTCGGCAACCTCGCGTCGATGCGGTTTGCGGCCGTCCACATGAAGCGCTTTGCCCGCAGCGAGATACCAACGATCGAGCAAGTCCATATCAATGCGACGCAAGTACGCACCGATTCGCATCATGGACCATCCGTACGACCACTGACGCTCCCACGGATGTTTTTTGCCCTCGGCGCGATTGATTTCTTCGAGGCTGAAAAATCGCCAACGAACATCGATGCCAGCAAGATCGCGAACCTCGCGCATCCAAAGCGACGTTTGATACGCGTAGGGGCACATCACATCAAAATGAAAATCAACCGAAGTTGGTGGTGTCGGGAGGTTCGTAAAGTCGGACATGGCGACACTCTATGACGGTCGGCACAATCGAGTTCGCCGACCTGCGGCTACGGTGACTGAGATGGCTGAGCAGTCGCATTTCGAGGAGCAGGCCATGGTATTTATGGGGCCCCTGTATTCGGCTGCGCTTCGTATGACTCGGAACGCTTCTGACGCCGAAGACCTGGTGCAGGAGACCTACCTCAAGGCCTATCGGGGCTTCGGTGGCTATAGCGAAGGAACGAATCTCAAGGCTTGGCTCTACCGAATTCTCACCAATACCTACATCAACTCCTATCGCGCCAAACAGCGCCGACCCGAAGAGACCGCGCTTGACGAAGCTGAAGACCTCTTTCTCTACCGGCGGCTAGGTGGACTCGAAGCGGTCGTCGCCGGGCGTAGCGCCGAAGACGAGTTGATGGATTTTTTCACCGACTACGAGGTGAAGGAAGCGATTGAGTCGCTCCCAGAGGCGTTTCGAATGACCGTGCTGCTCGCCGATGTCGAAGGATTTTCGTACAGAGAAATTGCCGAAATAATGGACGTTCCGATCGGAACGGTCATGAGTCGACTCCATCGGGGAAGAAAGGCGCTCCAAAAGGGGTTATACGATTTCGCCAGCCAACGAGGACTTGTTCCCGACGAACTGGCTAACCCGAATCTTGAGCTAGAGGCACCTGTTTTTGCCGGTCCCCGGAGAACTGTCAAGTGAACAATGATGGCTAACGGATCTGAAATACCACACGCCAATGGTTCGTCCGACCACGGTCACGATCATGAGCCTTCGCCCTGCGAACAAGCGATTCGCGAGCTGTATGTCTATATCGACGGTGAACTGACTGACGAGAAGCGATCGACGATCAAGGGCCATCTTGATGACTGCAACCCGTGTTTCGAGGCGTTCGACTTCGAGGCCGAATTACGAATCGTCATCGCGGCTCGGTGTACCGAAGAGGTTCCTGATTCATTGCGGAATCGCATTGCCGAGCAACTCTCGGCGGCCTTCCCTCAAAGTCCTGAAGCTTGATCACGACCTAACCAGGACTGATCGGTGACCTCGAAGTAGGCGGTCGACGAGCCGATGTGGGGCCGGACCGTTTCGCGGACCTAGAATCTCGCCATGGTCGTTTTCGGACTTTGGACTATTTGGATCGCCGTTGCCTTGCTCATCCCCGCCATTTTGTTGGCGATTGGTACGGCAATTATGTACGTCAAGAAGGTTGTCGCTCCTCGGTACCCGAGGGACTGAACTCCGTGGCGGCAGCCGTGGACTGGGACTTCGCGCAGCGCGTAGCAGTCCGTGTTGCCGGACGTGAGCCATTTAGTGAGTCGTATCATTCGGCATCGCTGGTACCTGACTTCGCCGAACTCACTGAGCAAGCTGAAGCGCTGGTAGCCGCAGAGACCGGGTTGGTTTCACTCGCCGGGCCAGCACGGGCTCGGGTGACCGATCGTGCGGGATGGATCGCGGCAAACGTGTCGTCATTCCAACGATTGCTTCGACCGCTACTCGAAAAATTTGGGACGCGCGCCAACGCCGGTGCATTGTCACCACTGGCCCAAAAATTTGCTGGAGCGGAAGTCGGCATGATGCTCGGCTGGATGTCAACGCGTGTTCTTGGTCAATATGACTTATTGATCATCGAGGAGGAGAATCCCACCGAACAAGATTTGGTTTATTACGTTGGACCAAACGTGTTGGCGATCGAAAAACAGTTCGCATTTCCGCCCCGAGAATTTCGTTTGTGGCTCGCGCTGCATGAGGTCACCCACCGTGCCCAGTTCACGGGAGTTGAGTGGATGCGTCCGCACTTTCTTGGTCTGGTCGGCCAGACCCTTGACGCGGCCGACGTTGACCCCAAACGATTTGTCGAGGCGATTGGCCGCGTCGCGACGGCAGTTCGTCGGGGCGAAAACCCGCTCGCCGATGGGGGCCTGATGGGTTTGGTCGCGTCGCCGCAACAACGCGAAGTACTCGACCAAGTAAGCGGGATGATGAGCCTGCTCGAAGGTCACGGAGACGTGACCATGGATCGTGCCGGGCGGGGACTTGTTCCAAGCGCGGATCGCTTTGCCCGGGTGTTGAGGCAACGCCGGCGGCAAGCAAATGGTGCAGTAAAGCTCTTACAACAACTTGTAGGTCTCGAAGCAAAGTTGAATCAATATGTGGAAGGCGAGCGCTTCATCGAAGTCGTCGAGGACGCTGGCGGCGCTGCACTGCTTGCTCGGGCGTGGGAACAACCCGATCACCTCCCGAGCTTGGCCGAAATCCGCGAACCGGACGCGTGGATTCAACGACTTCGCCCTGCTGCCACGGCCTGATCATGGCTGGTTTGATCGATGTCGCACAGTTGGGGGCAGCCGCGGCGCCGCTGTTGGAGCGATGCCGATTCCCCGCAGTTGGATCGGCAGTGACATGCGGCGTTTCAGGTGGACCTGACTCGACCGCGCTTCTTGCGCTTGCCGTGGCGTCGGGTTTGTCGGTGACTGCAGTGCACGTTGACCACGGATTGCGACTCGGTTCTGCCGACGAGTCAGAGGTAGTTGCCCTGACGGCAGCCTTTCTCGGCGCCGCGTTTCGCTCAGTCCACGTCGATGTCGCACGTGGTCCGAACCTAGAAGCGCGTGCTCGCATCGCGCGTCACGCCGCGCTGCCAACCGGCACGATGCTTGGCCATACCAGCGATGACCAAGCCGAAACAATGGTTCTGAACTTGATGCGTGGCGCCGGACTCGAAGGAATGGCGGGGATGCGGGCCGACGCCCGACGCCCGATTTTGGCGTTACGTCGATCAGAGACGGTGGCATTGTGCGCGACTCTCGAACTATCGGTGGTGAATGATCCGTCGAACAACGACCCGGCATTTGGTCGAAATCGAGTTCGCCACGAAGTGCTTCCGCTTCTGACCGAGATTTCGAGTCGCGATGTCGTGCCCGTGTTGGTGCGACAGGCTGGTTTGGCGCGCGACGCGGTTGATTTTCTGCGCGCCCATGCGGAGGCGATTGATGTCACCAATGCCGCCGAACTCGCGAGCGCGCCGTTAGTCCTTGCCCGTATTGCCGTTCGTGAATGGTTGCGCGGATGTTCGGATGAAAACCACCCTCCAGACGCGGCGACGGTCGATCGAGTGCTTGCTGTTGCCAGGGTTGAACGTCGTTCAACCCAAGTTGGTGGTGGATGGACTGTGGCGAGAACTCAAGGTCAGCTCCGGTTGGAGTCATCGACTGATGGGCGCGCCGCGAATGAGATTGGTTAGGGTCTGACGGTCATGGCTTCGTCTGATTCAAACTCGTTTTCTGGGGATCCTCGCCTGGGCCCGGTTCTTGTCACCCGAGACGACCTTCAAGCGCGCATCATCGAACTTGGTCAAGAGATCACTCGGGACTATGCCGAAAAGCGACCGTTACTGATCTGTGTATTGAAGGGAGCGTTCATGTTTATGAGCGATCTCGCACAAGCCATCGACCTCCCCGTCGAGTTCGACTTCATGGCAGTCGCGTCCTATGGAAGCGCGACTAAAACCAGTGGCGTCGTTCGGATCGTCAAAGACCTCGATATGGACTTGACCGGTCGAGATGTAATTTTGGTTGAGGACATTGTCGACAGCGGCCTGACCTTGCATTACTTACTGAAGAACCTGCGAGGTCGTGGGCCGGCGAGTCTTGAGGTTTGCTCGCTCATTTTGAAGCAAGGGGCACAGAAAACCGAACCGCCGATCCGCTATGTCGGCTTTCGGATCCCGGATGAATTCGTGATCGGCTACGGCCTCGACGTGGATGAGCGCTATCGAAACTTGCCCGCTATTCACTCCTACGTCGACGAACTCCATTCCGACCCGACCGATCGCGGGCAGTAGCGGTACGATCTAGGGGGAAGTACAAGGGGCCAAAGTGGTCGCTTGAAAATGGCCCAGCGGTTGGGAGTCGACGTGAGTGACGAAATCGGAAGCTCGGCACGGGTCGAGATTTTTGATCTGCCACCTTTTGATGATGACGATCCGGCCGACGAAGTTCGAGTTGTTGCGTCACGGCCGCCTGAACCCGAATTGGCCCCAGTCGATCTTCCGCGCATAGCGGCAGCGATTCGCGAAATCTTGCTTGCTATCGGCGAAGACCCCGATCGGGACGGATTAGTGAACACTCCTGATCGAGTCGCCCGAATGTATGACGAAGTGTTCTCGGGACTGCGTGAACATCCTCACCAGCATCTCGAAGTGCAATTCGAAGCTGGGCATGACGAGATGGTCATGGTACGCGATATTGCGCTTACGTCGATGTGTGAGCATCACCTAGTGCCCTTTATTGGCAAAGCGCACGTCGCTTACATCCCCAACAAGGATGGTCGTGTGACGGGCCTTTCAAAGTTGGCTCGCCTCGTCGACGCATTTGCCAAACGACCACAAGTGCAGGAGCGCCTGACGACGCAAATCGCCGATGAAATTGAACGCACGCTCCAACCGAGAGGTGTGTTGGTGGTTATTGAGGCAGAACATCTCTGCATGTCGATGCGAGGGGTCAAAAAGCCGGGGTCATCCACGGTTACGTCTTCGGTGCGCGGCTTGTTCCGGGCCAACACGGCGACCAGGTTCGAAGCCATGCGGTTCATCAACTCCGGCGCCTAGTGAAATAGGCTGCACATTCATTCGATTTGACAGTGGGGAGTACCTTTCAGGGCGTGATTCCATTGGTAATGGGTGTTCTTAATGTGACGCCCGACTCGTTCTCAGATGGCGGTCGTTTCCTCGAACACGCCGCCGCGATTGCCCATGGCGATGTGCTCATCGCCGATGGCGCCCAAGTCGTCGATGTCGGGGGCGAGTCGAGCCGACCGGGCGCTGATGTAGTTCCCGACGACGAAGAACTGCGGCGAGTGGTGCCCGTGGTCGCAGCGCTGTCACCGAAAGTAAGGATCTCGATCGACACCGTGAAACCGGTGGTCGCCCGAGCCGCGATTGATGCTGGCGCGACCTTGATCAACGACGTTTCTGCGTCACCTGAACTTGCTGAGATCGCCGGTGAGGCAGGGATTGGCTATGTCGTGATGCATCGAGTTGGTGATCCGAAAACGATGCAAGACCACCCGCACTACGACGATGTCGTGGCTGAAGTGTCAGCGTTTCTGGCTCTTCACGCCGCGCGAGCTGCTGATGCGGGGGTAAAAGAAATTTGGGTCGACCCGGGAATCGGCTTCGCGAAGTTGCCTGCTCACAATCTGAGTCTGCTGCGTCATCTCGACCAAATCGTTGACTTGGGCTATCCGGTCCTGGTCGGAACGAGTCGAAAAGCCTTTCTTGGCGACCTATTAGGCGCCTCAGACGGCAACGATGAGCCGACTCAAGTTGGCGACCGACTTGAGGCTTCGATCGCAACGGTGACGTGGGCGATGGCCCATGGTGCATCGATGATTCGGGTCCATGATGTCAAAGCATCCGTCGAAGCGGCCAAAGTCGTGGCAGCATGAGCAGCGTGGCAACGAAAGGAAAGTGGGCGCAGGGCATTAAGCCTCGCAATTTCCACTGGATAATCAAAGATCAGCTGGCCGTGTGTGAACGCCCTGGCGGGTATGGCACGAACCATCGGCGCGTCCGTCGCCAAGAAGAAATTATTTGGATACGCGAGCAAGGCTTTGGTTGCGTGATTTCAGTGATCGGGTCGCGGCACAACCTGCACAACTACGACGATCTAGGTGTGGCGTGGCAACACCGGCCTTTTGTCGATCCCGAGGAGTCCGCGAGTTATCTTGCGGCATTGTTCCCCGATGTGAAGCAACTGATCACTGGAGGCACCAAGGTGGTCATGCACGCCGAAGAACTCGGCGACCGACTCTGCGGCGCGCTCGCCGGTTTCCTGATTTGGGATGGCCTGATCGATACTGGCCCCCGAGCGGTTTCGATTATTGAACAGATCACCCAGCGCCAGCTTGGGCCGACCGGTCGTGATTTGGTTTCCGTCGCTGCTCGCTTGCCTCGCTAAAGATTTCACGTCCAATCCCTCGGATTGTTCCGAGGTCCTGACTCGCTGCGCATAGGAATCGAAATGTCTGCATTTGTTCCTGATCTGATCCAACTCCGTTGCCTGCGTGCAATGGGTATTTGCGGCGCATTGCCGGAAGAAAAACTGCGGCCTCAACCAATCGAGGTAGATCTTGATGTCGAAGCTGACCTTTCGATTGCCGGTTTGTCGGATCATCTCGCCGACACGCTTGATTACGGACTGATCGCCGAAATTGTCGAACGCGTCATTACCGGCGAACGATTTTCGCTCCTCGAGCGTCTGGCGACCCGCATTACTGAGGTGGTGTTCGCCGACGATCGGGTGCTTGCCGTGACGGTGACGGTGCGCAAGCTTCGCCCACCGGTGCCTCAGCATCTTGAGACGACGGGTGTCTCAATCCGGCGGACGCGCTGAAGCATGCGTGCGCTGCTAGGACTTGGGTCCAATCTTGGCGACCGAGAGTCCTACCTGCGTGAAGCCGTTGCATCGCTAACCGGAGTAGTTGCCGTTTCGTCTATTTACGAGACCGATCCTGTCGGTGGTCCCGAGGGCCAAGGCGCGTATCTCAACATCGTGGTTGAAGTCGCGACTGAACTGTCACCGCACGCATTACTCGGTGTGTGCCATCGACTGGAATCAGCAGGCGACCGAGTTCGCGAAGTGCGTTGGGGACCTCGAACACTCGACGTCGACATCTTGTGGCTGGAAAGCGGTGCCATTGACGAACCCGATCTTCAGGTTCCGCACCCACGAATGACTGAACGTCGTTTTGTTATGGCCCCCCTCGCAGAAATCGCACCTGATCTCGTTTCGACCGATTGGGAAGATCGAGCCGAAGGGCGGGTGCGCGTGCTGGGACCATTCCACGACGCCGTGAGTTGATCGTGGCGAACCCAAGTGGTGCACGCCGTCGCGTTCGAATTATTGGTGGTGGTCGTGCCGGACGTTCATTTGCCTTGGCACTTACACAAACCGGATGGCGAGTTGCGTCGGTGATGAGCCGAGGTGACGACGTTGCAAGCGCCGCCGCCGATGTTGACCTCGTGTTGATTGCAACACCGGACGCGGCAATCGAAGAAGTTGCGGCGTTGATCGAACCTCGACCAGAAACTGTGATCGCGCATGTTGCGGGTTCGATCGGTCTCGAAGTTCTCGCTAGTCATTCGAGACGCGGCGCGGTTCACCCTCTGGTTGCGATGCCGACTCCCGATATTGGCGCAACGCGGTTAGTGAGCGGGGGGTGGTTCGCTATCGCGGGTGACTCAATCACCAGCGAGGTAGTTGATGACCTGGGTGGAAGGTGGTTTGAAGTCGCAGACTCGGATCGCTCGGCCTACCACGCGGCCGCGGTGATCGCCTCGAACCATGTTGTTGCGCTGCTCGGTCAAGCCGAACGAATTGCGGTTAGCGCGGGTGTCCCATTTGCCGCGTATGTCGAACTCGTCCGGTCCACCGTCGACAATGTTGCCCAATTAGGGCCAGCGGCAGCGCTAACGGGACCGGCAGCTCGGGGCGATTGGGCGACGATAGATCGCCACCTTGCCGCGCTTGATCCTGACGAGCGCGCCGCATATCAAGAAATGGTTCGCTTGGCTCGGCGGCTAGTCCCGGAAGCTTGATCTGGGCTGCCCACGGGCTCGATGAGTGCCGTGGCTAGCGACAGAATGTGGCGGAACTTCGACTCAGGGGTGGCAGGTCGAACCCCACTAAGGCAGGATTCGCGGGTGCAGGTACTCACAACGATCACTGAAACGCGTGCAGTGCTTGACGCGGCACGCCAGTCGGGCGCGACCGTTGGGTTGTTTCCGACCATGGGTGCACTGCACGATGGTCATGCCACGTTGATGCGCAAAGCTCGCGTTGAGTGTGACGTCGCAGTGGTGTCGATTTTTGTCAATCCGCTGCAATTTGGCGAAGACGAAGACCTTGCGCGGTATCCGCGCGATCTTTCCGCTGACGCGGCACTGGCCGAGTCCATTGGCATTGATGTCATATTCGCGCCGTCGGTTGAGGAGATGTATCCCCGTCCGGTAGTCACTGCGGTTGCGCTTCAATCGCTTGCCGCGACGATGGAAGGCGCGAGTCGACCTGGTCACTTCACAGGAGTTGCGACCGTCGTTGCTAAACTTTTCAACATCGCTGGTCCATGTCGGGCCTATTTCAGCGAGAAAGATTTTCAGCAGTTGGCAATCGTAAGTCGAATGGCTCAGGATCTTTCGTTTCCAGTCGAAGTCGTGCGGTGTCCGTTTGTTCGCGAACCAGATGGCCTAGCCATGTCGAGCCGCAATGTCTTCCTAAACGCTGACGAACGGGCGGCATCGACGGTGTTGTTTCGGGCACTTGAGACGGGCGCCGCGATGGTGCTCGCCGGCGAAATCGACCCTGATCGAGTGCGTGGCGCTGTGGCCAGCGTGATTGAACAAGAACCAATTGCCAATATTGATTACGTCGAGGTTGTAGATGTCTCGACGTTGGCGCAACCCGCGACGCTGCGCGGCGAACTACGGCTGTTGGTAGCGGCAAGATTCGGTGCAACGCGTCTGTTGGATAACCTCGGGGTAGTCGTACCCGAGCAGCACTGAGTTGCTGATGATCGACACACTCGCTGGCGACCGATCGTGGCGCCAAGCTTCCCAGGAGCAATTGATGCGGACTCTCAGGCACTCTGCCATTACGCAAGAGCCCACATGGAGTTGGGATTGACGTGATGACACGAGGCAAATGGGACGCGACATTGGACTTGTTGGTGCTCGGCAGCGGTGTTGCGGGCCTATCGGCCGCGGTGCGCGCCGCGGATACCCACGGATTTCGTGTTGGCGTGCTCACCAAAGGTGAGCTGCATCAATCAACGACAAGGTGGGCTCAAGGCGGTGTCGCCGCAGTTTTAGGTGAAGACCCGGACTCAACTGACCTTCATCTCGCCGACACGTTGGCGGCCGGGGCGGGGCTCTGCGATGTGGACGCGGTTCGTGTACTGGTTAACGAAGGACCAGGTCGGGTCAATGAACTGATTGCGCTTGGCGCGATGTTTGACCGCGATGGTGATGGGCGGCTTGAGTTGGCGCGTGAGGGCGGTCACAGTCTCGCTCGGGTCGTGCACGCCGGTGGGGCAGCCACCGGTGTGGAAATCGAACGAGCGCTGGTTGATGCGGTGCATCGCACGGCGGCAGCGCTCCTCGAAAACGCGTTCGCGTTGGACTTGATCGTCGAAGCTGGGCGGTGTGTCGGAGTAGTCGCGCTTGACGCTGATGGTCAGCGCCACTTTGTTCGAGCAACGAATGTGTTGTTAGCAACCGGTGGTGCTGGTCAACTTTTCGCGGTTACGACCAATCCAGTTGAAAGTACCGGAGACGGTATTGCGATGGCATTGCGTGCCGGTGCGGCTGTTGCTGACGTTGAGTTCGTTCAGTTTCATCCGACCGCGTTGCATCATCCGCAAATGCCGCGGCCACTGCTTTCTGAGGCATTGCGCGGCCACGGGGCATTGCTGCGAGACGCAAGTGGCGAACGATTCGTTGACGAGTTATTGCCGCGCGACGAAGTGTCGCGAGCGATGATCCGCCGGATGCTTGATGAGGGCGTGGACCACTTGTGGCTTGATGCAACTCAGCTCGAAGCTTTCGATGATCGATTTCCGACCATCAGTTCTGCGTTGCGCTCGGCAGGTCTTGACCCGACGCGTGACTGGCTGCCGATCGCGCCCGCCGCTCACTATTTCGGTGGTGGAGTCGTCACGGATTTGGGCGGATCGGCTTCGCTGCCCGGGCTCTGGGCGGCAGGTGAAGTCGCGTGCTCAGGGGTACATGGTGCCAATCGACTCGCATCGAATTCACTTCTTGAAGGCATGGTGTTTGGCGCTCGGGTGATCGAAGCGATCGAAGCCGGTCAACTTGGTCCCGCGTCGACCGGGGCGATGCGGTCAGTGCTTGAAACTTTTGACGCCGATGAGTTTTCGGTGATCGACGGCACCCGAGATGACCAGTGGCGCCCGGGGCCCAAACTGCTCGGCGCCGGCGACGCTCCACAAGGAATTCCCAGTGATCGTGTCGTGCCGCGACCAGAGGAAGTGGCGTCGTCGCTTGATGTAGTTCAGCGCGCAATGACCCTTGGTGCCGGTGTGCTCCGTTCAGCCAGTTCGCTTGGCGAAACGATGTCAATTATTGATGGCATCGGCCACGAGCTGCCTGAGGTTGTGGATCGTCCGGACATCGCTGAACTGTCAAATCTGGTCGAAGTCGCCCGAGCACTACTGACCGCGGCGACGCGCCGTACTGAAAGTCGTGGCGCGCATACTCGTTCTGATTATCCGACAATTGATGCGACGTTCCGTTACCGCATCGTGCTGGGAGGTCCTTGATATGGAGCCGACATCATGAGTCCACTTGAACCGCCGCGTTCGGTGGTGGTCGATGCTGTTAGTCGTGCAATTTCTGAAGACCTGGCGCCGCTCGGCGATCTCACCTCGGCCTTGCTCCCCTCCGATTTGGTTGCGAGTGCGGTCTTCGTTGCGCGTTCGCCGGGCACAATCGCAGGGTCGGCGTGCGTGCGGGAAACCTTTGCCCAACTTGACGATTCGGTGCAGTTGGATTGGCGCGTAGTCGATGGCGATTCGGTCGAAGCGGGATCCAAACTGGGGACGGTTTCTGGCCCATTGGCCTCGATACTCACCGGCGAGCGCACCGCGCTGAATTTTCTTGGTCACCTCTCTGGGATTGCCACGCTGACGCGACGATTCGTCGATGCTGCTGCTACGGCAGGTGTTGGGCGCATTTGGGACACTCGCAAGACGACACCGGGGCTTCGAAGTCTCGAGAAGGCCGCGGTGCGAGCGGGCGGCGGCTCCAATCATCGCGGCAACTTGTCCGATTGGATTTTACTGAAGGACAATCACATCGCGTTGATGGGTATCGGTGGTGCGGTGAGCGCGGCACGTGATCGTTGGCCAGCTCGAACCGTGCACGTCGAATGTGATCGACTTGATCAGGTTGAATCGGCACTTCAAGCCGGTGCCGATGCACTGATGCTCGACAACATGACCCCTGATGAGGTCCTAGCCTGTGTGCGTGCGGCTGATGTCTTTTCGCAGTCGACGGGACAACGACGTCCGTTGCTCGAAGTTTCTGGCGGCATCACGATCGACACCGTCGCGTCTTATGCCGGGCTAGGAATCGACATGATCTCCGTGGGTGCATTGACCAACTCTGCACCGGTGCTCGATATCGGCCTCGACATCAACCCTTCCTGACCCCGTTGAATGGAGAATGAACACCGTGTTACTCGCCATTGATGCTGGAAATACCGACACCGTCGTTGGATTATTCGACCTCGACGGCCAAGCGATTGCCGATGATCGCCGTCCTGAAGACGGCCTCATCGTCCACTGGCGCATTGCGACTGAAGCTCGGCGTACTGCCGATGAGACCGCAGTTTTGCTTCAGGGCTTTCTCGCGTTACGTGGGTTCACGCTCGATGACGTCGATGGGATGGCGGTGTCGTCGGGAGTCCCGCAGGTAAAAGAATCGCTTCGCCAGTTGGCCGACCGATATCTCAACTTCGATCCGGTCATGATCGAACCTGGGGTGCGAACGGGAATCGCAATCCTCTCGGAAAATCCGAAAGAGGTCGGTGCCGATCGCATCGCAAACGCGGTCGCAGCCTTCGACCTTTACGGCGGACCAACGATCGTTGCCGATTTCGGTACCGCCACTACCTGTGACGCGGTGTCGGCCAAAGGCGAGTACCTCGGCGGAGCCATCGCCCCGGGAATTGGCATCAGCATGGATGCGTTAGTGGGACGAGCGTCAGCGTTAGGGGCGGTCGAACTGGTTGAACCTCGAAGCGTGCTGGGCAAGACCACCACCGAATGCATCCAATCCGGAGCGATCTACGGTTTTACTGCGCAAGTCGATGGACTGTGTGAGCGCATTCAGGCCGAACTTGGTCCGTGCACCATTGTTTCTACCGGCGGTTTAGCAGAGCTCATCACGCCGCTGTCGAAATATATTCAGCACTCCGAACCATGGCTCACCTTGCATGGCCTTCGATTGGTCTATGAAAAAAATGTGTGAAATGGACCGTTCGCGAACTCATCGCCTCGTGGTAAGTGCCGCTGCAACGTGAGCTTTACCCGCTACCGTCAGTGGCGATGAGGGTCTTAATTACAGGCATGGGCGGCGAATTGGGAACTCGCCTCGCAAACCTGCTCGATGATGATCGAGCAGTTGAGGCAGTTATGGGTCTTGATATCGATCCGCCGCGCCGGAGGCATAACGCGCAATTCCATCGGGTCGATCCTCGCGACCGCGATAAGACCACCCAACTTATTGCGCAATTCAAGCCAACTGCGCTCGTGCATCTCGGAGTGTACGAACCGAATGCGCGATCGACCCCCAAGTCATCGGTCGAACGCACCGCGGCCGGAACGTTGACTGCGGTGCGGGCTTCTGTGGATGCCGGCCACCTTGACCGCATCATCGTGCGTTCAGGGATTGAAATTTACGGCCGACGTCGCGGCGGGCCGGTTCGTCCCGACGAATCGGTTCGACCTGACCCAACTGCGCCGTTTGGTCATCAACTTGCACACGTTGAGAGCGTCTGTGTCGACGGCGGCCTTCACGCTGCGGCTCCGGTGACTTGCATTCGGTTCGCTCCGATCGTGGGACCGTCGATGGCGAGCCCTTTCGGTCGTTACTTGCGCCTTCCGGCAGTGCCTTACCGAGCGTTGGGCGACCCGCCATTTTCTTTATTGCACCAAAACGATGCGGTGTCCGCGCTAGTCGCGGCGCTTCGAAATCCGATCGATGGCCCGGTCAACGTTGTTGGTTCCGGTGCCATGACAACCTCTCAAGCGGCGCGAATCGGTGGTCGAATCCCGATTCCGGTCATCGCCCCGAGTTGGCCAGCGGCGCGGGTATTGAGCGAGTTGGCTGGATCTCCGATCCCCGATCATGTGCACGAATTGCTAACGAGAGGCCGAGTGGCCGACGGAACTCGAGTGGAAGAACTGCTTGGTTTACGGCCCGAGCGCACCACTCCGGAAATCGTCGAGGAGCTCTACGCATGGTCCGAAGTCGTGCGAGTGGTACCAGGCGCGATCGGTCAAGCGGCATGACGCTTGTCGATGAAGCACTCATCGCCCTTGACCCAGACTTCGAACGCAATGACTTACCCGCGATTATTGGTCGCAGAATCTCGGGACGGTTCACGATCGACGAGTGGGGTCTTGATCGCGACTTAGTTGCGGCTAGTCAACCGCTGGTTCAGCTTCGTTGGGGGCTGCACATCGATGGAGCAGAGTTCCTGCCGGAACTTGGAGCCGCGCTGGTGATCCATACCCGGCGGTTGGGTATTTCTGAGCCAGCCGTGCTCGCGGCGAGTGTGCAACAGGTGACGGGCCGGCCGCTTCGAACGACCGGTTGTGGAGCATCATTGCCTGGTCCGCTCGGTCCCCTCGCTCGGCGACTCGGAGCGGTTCCCAGCGGAACTGCCGACCTCCGAAGCTTGTTGCGCGCCGGCGAGTTGGTATCGGTTCCTTTGGACCGCGAACTACGGCATCCGTATCACGCCGGACCGGTACCGGTCACCCCGATTGCCGTCGCTCTTGCCGCCGGTGTGCCGATTATTCCGGTCGCGGTTGCCGGCCTTGAGTTTGCGCGGTGGTGGACGATTCGAATTGGACGGCCGATTGTGACGCGCCGCAAAGTCGATGCCGATCCAGCGGAACTTGCCGATGCTGTGCGTCAACGCCTGCAACGGCTGCTGAATGTGGATCGCTAAGATCGGACTTCACCCGCTGGCCACGCTGCCGAAGGTGGACCGCTGATCACAAGTGCGGGTTCTGGGTCGACATGTTCTCTCGGTGCTCCCGCTACCGTGGCAGTTCATGGCATTCGCTCAAGCGTCTGACGGAACCCGATTGCACTATGAAGTGTTCGGATCACCTCGCGGCGAGCCGTTGTTGTTGATCCAGGGCCTCGGCGCCGATAGTCGGGGATGGTTGCGACAGCGCCGAGCCTTGGGAAGTCGCTATCGATGCATCGTGTTCGACAATCGGGGAGCGGGACGATCAGACCATCCGCCGGCGCCATATGACCTTGAGGTGATGGCGGCTGATGGCATCGCGGTTTTGGATGCCGTCGGCGTCGAAAAGGCACATGTGCTCGGCGCGTCGATGGGTGGCATTTTCGCTCAGATCATCGCGGTGCGTTACCCCGAACGAGTGAAGTCACTTGTTTTGGCGTGCACTGCGTGTCGCCATCACACGTGGCGACGCGAACTACTTGAAGAGTGGGCGATGACGGCGGAATTGCAGGGGATGGGAATGTTCGCAAAGCAAGCGGTTCGTTGGCTTATTGGGCCGCGTTCGCTGCGGCGATTTTGGCCCGCGGTGGGCTTAGTCGGTCCGATGGCCATGACGGGATCTCCCGAAGCGTTCGTGGCGCAAGTCCGGGCGATTTTGGCCATGGACGACGCGCTTCGAGCCGAATTGTGCGCGATCTCGGTTCCAACGTTGGTGCTAGTCGGAAGCCAAGACATTCTTACGCCAATGGGCGATGCCGAAGAGTTGGCCGACGAAATCCCGGGGGCCGAACTCGTGGTCATTCGTGGCGCGGCTCATGGCTTCATGCTTGAACATGGGGCGACCTTTAATCGCACCGTCCTGGATTTCCTTGACCGGACCCGGGTGGAGACCCTGCAAACTGCGACGTAACCAATTGTGAGTTGTGGCGCTCAGCGCTGAGCCGCAGCACGAACGGCGGCAAGGAGATGGTCCGACGCGGCAACGAGTGCCGCGCCTGCCTCGGTGTCGGCGATCTCCGTGAGCGTTGATGCTGCTTCGTCAGCGTAAAACTTGGCGGTATCTAGCGCGGAATCGACGTGCTCGCTTTCGCGAACGATTGCTCGCGCTTCGGCAAGTTGTGCATCGTCGAGTGGTTGACCCAGAAGTTCGGCGAGTCGATCACCCGATGCCGTCGCGCTGGCAATGACTCGAATGACCGGCAAGGTGTAAACACCTTCGACGAGATCGTGTCCCGAAGGTTTGCCCAACTCTTCGTCAGTGGCGACGACGTCGAGAATGTCATCCACGATCTGAAATGCCATGCCGTAATTACGTCCAAATTCGGTGAGTTGTTCGATCACCGGCCGCTCGAGGCCTCCGACGATTCCGCCGATGCGCGACGCGGTGGCCAGCAAAGCGGCCGTCTTGCCGTCGATCGATGCGAGGTATGCAGCTTCGGTCCGAGTGGGGTCGAATGTGTATTGGAGTTCAAGCACCTGGCCTTCGCACAGCCGAGCGATGGTCGCGGCGAGCAAGCCCGCGACTTCGGTGCCGAGCGACGCGGCAATTTCGGATGCGCGAGCTAAGAGGTAATCGCCGGCCAGGATGGCTTTGAGGTTGCCCCAGCGGGCATTGACGCTTTCGACCGTTCGACGAGTTATCGCATCGTCCATGACGTCGTCGTGGTAGAGCGATCCCAGGTGCACCAGTTCAACTGAGACGGCCCCGCTTATGACTTCAGCAGTAGCTGGCACCATCGTTGGGCTGAGGCACGCGGCTGCGGTGACCGTGAATGCCGGTCGAACCCGTTTGCCTCCGGCTTGGATCAAATGGCTTGCGACCTCAGTCAGAAATGGGTTCTCGGCCTGAACGGATCGGCGGAGCAATGTTTCGACCTCGCCGAGGTCGCTGATGAGAGTCGGGAGTTGGAGCAGTGGGTTGGGGTCTGCCACGTCAGGACGCTACCCGCCAGACCGGGTAGGACCCCAACTCGGTGGCGGTTCTCAGACGAATTGAGATGTTGGATGCGCCGCCGTGTGTTCTCGAAAGAGGTTGCTACACTCCAAAGACGATCCCCCGCCTTTGGGAGGCAGTTTCTTGTTTGAACGATTTACAGACCGAGCTCGTCGAGTCGTGGTGCTGGCCCAAGAAGAAGCGCGGCTGCTCAACCACAATTACATCGGCACCGAACACATTCTTCTTGGTTTGATCCATGAGGGTGAGGGCGTTGCCGCGAAAGCGCTTGAGTCATTGGGGATTTCACTCGAGGCCGTGCGCAGCCAGGTCGAAGAAATTATTGGTCAAGGTGGTTCGTCACCTTCTGGCCACATTCCCTTCACCCCGCGAGCCAAGAAGGTCCTCGAGTTGTCGTTGCGCGAAGCGCTGCAGCTTGGGCACAACTACATCGGGACTGAACACATTTTGTTGGGCCTCATCCGTGAGGGTGAAGGCGTGGCGGCGCAGGTGCTGGTCAAACTTGGCGCAGATCTGAGTCGAGTCCGTCAGCAAGTGATTCAGTTGCTGTCTGGCTATTCCGGTCCCGGTGGCCAAGAAAAAGCGGGGGCAACTGCTGGTGGATCGGGCGAACAAACGCCGTCGGGTTCAGCGGTTCTCGATCAGTTCGGTCGCAATTTGACCCAACTCGCGCGCGACAAAAAGCTTGATCCGGTGATTGGTCGCGAACGCGAAACCGAACGGGTGATGCAGGTGTTAAGTCGCCGCACCAAAAACAATCCAGTTCTCATCGGTGAGCCTGGTGTCGGCAAGACCGCGATTGTTGAGGGCTTGGCCCAGGCAATTGCCGCCGACAATGTGCCTGAGACGCTTACGGGCAAGCAGCTCTACACACTTGATCTCGGTTCGTTGGTGGCGGGAAGTCGTTATCGAGGCGATTTCGAAGAGCGTCTCAAAAAGGTGCTCAAGGAAATCAAGACTCGCGGCGACATCATCTTGTTCATCGACGAACTGCACACCTTGGTCGGAGCCGGTGCGGCTGAAGGCGCGATCGATGCTGCCAGCATTCTCAAGCCGATGCTTGCTCGGGGTGAATTGCAAACGATCGGCGCCACCACGCTTGACGAGTACCGCAAGCACCTCGAGAAAGACGCGGCGTTGGAACGCCGATTCCAGCCGATCAAGGTCGAAGAGCCGTCGGTTGCGCACACCATCGAAATCCTCAAGGGACTTCGTGATCGTTATGAGTCCCATCATCGAGTCACCATCACTGATCAAGCGCTCGTAGCTGCGGCCAACCTGGCTGATCGCTATATCTCTGATCGTCACTTGCCGGACAAGGCGATCGACCTTATTGATGAGGCGGGTTCACGTCTGCGTATCAAGCGCATGGAAGCGCCGCCGGATTACAAAGAACTCGAGAACCAAATCGCGCAGGTCGTTCAGGAGAAAAAAGACGCCGTCGAAGGCCAGCACTTCGAAGAAGCTGGCAAACTTCGCGACCGCGAAAAAGAACTCTTGGCCGAAAAAGAGACGAAAGAACGCGAGATCAAGGACTCCGGTATCGACCTGTTTGACGAGGTCGACGAAGAAGCCATTGCCGAAGTTCTGTCGATTTGGACGGGTATTCCCGTCTACAAGTTGACTGAAGAAGAGACCGCGAAGCTGCTCCGCATGGAAGACGAGCTTCACAAGCGAGTGATCGGTCAGGAAGATGCGGTCAAGGCCGTGAGTCAGGCGATTCGCCGCACTCGTGCCGGGTTGAAGGATCCGAAGCGCCCGAGCGGTTCGTTTATTTTTCTCGGCCCATCCGGCGTCGGAAAGACCGAATTGGCCAAAACGTTGGCTGAGTTCTTGTTCGGTGATGAAGAGTCGTTGATTCAACTCGACATGTCTGAATACATGGAAAAGCACACAGTGAGCCGACTCGTTGGTTCGCCTCCTGGATATGTCGGTTACGAAGAAGGCGGCCAGCTCACTGAAGCGGTTCGGCGCAAGCCATTTTCGGTCGTGTTGTTCGATGAGATCGAAAAAGCCCATCCGGACGTTTTCAACACGCTCCTTCAGATTCTCGAAGAGGGGCGCCTTACCGACAGTCAGGGCCGCTCGGTTGATTTCCGAAACACGGTGCTGATCATGACGTCGAACTTAGGAACCCAAGATTTGCGCAAGGCGAACTTGGGCTTTTCGAAGGCGGACGAAGCCATCAGCTATGAACGGATGAAGGCCAAGGTCAACGACGCGCTGAAGCAGCACTTCCGCCCTGAGTTCTTGAACCGTATCGACGACACGATCGTGTTCCATGAACTCAGCAAGGGTGAAGTGACCGAGATTGTCGACCTCATGATCCGCCGGGTGACCGTGCAACTCGAAGGTCAAGGTCTTGGCCTTGAGCTCACCCCGGCCGCCAAAACCCTGCTCGCTGATCGTGGCTACGACCCGACACTCGGTGCTCGACCATTGCGGCGCGCAATCCAACGAATGGTGGAAGATTCTCTCTCAGAGCGCCTGTTGTGGAAGGAATTCCGAGCGGGCGAGACGATTATCGTGGATGCTGAGCCTGACGTTGCGACCGGCGAACTCGAAATCACCTTCCGGGCAGTCGAAGGTTTGCAAACTCCGCCGCTCGAACTTGTGGAGACTGCTCCGCCCGACTGACCCGGTCGGTTCGCCTAGCTCACTGCGGGTGAACGTCGCCGCCTTCAAGGACTCGACGAAGATTGTCGAGGTACAGCGCCCACTGGAAACTGCAACGGGGCAGCGCGCCGTCTTCGAATTCCCAACCGCCGTGCCAGAACCGCACCACCGTTCCGCCATGGTTGTCCGGTTCGACGCGAAAGGCGAGTTGTGTGCCCGGCCACTCGGCGGGACCATCAATGCAGGTGAGGTGGGAAAGGACAGGATGCACAATGCTGTCGACCTGCAGCTTGATGATGACCGCGCCCTGGTCGAAGCCAACCTCAAAAGTTGATCCGTCGGTGAGGGACTGATCGTCGGAGTCAGAACCTTGCCCGCCGGTGATGGTGACTTCGCTGCTCCACCAGGTTGCAAGGCCCGCAGCGGTCGCAACTGCGTCGAATACCTGCTCGGCGGGAGCGGCGATGGTGAGTTCATGGACGATGTCGTGCATGGCTCGATTCTAGATCGTGGTCTCACCCGCTGAGTAGGGTCAGTTGATGCCCAAAGCTCGGTCGGTATTTCGTTGCAGTGACTGTGGAGCTTCCACCCCGAAGTGGGTAGGCCGCTGCCCGACCTGCGCGGAATGGAACACACTGGTTGAAGAACTCGATACGGCGGAGGCCGACGAGCCGCAGTTTTTAGGCACGCGTGATCATGCGGTGCCGATCGCCGACGTCAACGCCGATGAATGGCATCCGAGATCGACCGGACTCAGCGAGGTTGACCGCGTCCTGAGCGGTGGTTTAGTTCCAGGCTCAGTCACCCTGGTCGGTGGCGAGCCGGGGATCGGTAAATCGACGTTGTTATTACAAGTCGCGTCGGCTGTCGCAGTCGCTGGAGGAACCGCGTTGTATGTCTCGGCCGAGGAATCAAAACAACAAGTTCGGTTGCGAGCCGAGCGACTTGGCACGCTTGCCCCCCGCTTGTTCTTGGCAAGCGAGACTGCGTTACCGCACCTCATCGCCCACCTCGACGAAGTCAAGCCCGACTTGGTGATTGTCGACTCAATCCAAACGGTCTATGAACCGGCAATGAGTTCGGCTCCGGGCTCGGTCGCTCAAGTTCGTGAATGCGCGGCTCGGCTCGTACATGAAGCGAAGGCACGCGGTCTGGCAACAGTCTTAGTTGGTCATGTGACAAAAGATGGTGCCCTCGCTGGTCCGCGCGTGCTTGAACACGTCGTCGACACTGTCTTGTCATTTGAGGGCGAGCGTCACCACGCACTTCGTTTGCTGCGCGCGTCGAAACATCGTTTCGGTTCGACTGACGAACTCGGTTTATTCGAAATGACCGATGCTGGCCTTGCCGCCGTTCCCGACGCAAGTGGGTTGTTCCTTGCCGATCGCCGGCCGGGTGTTTCGGGTTCAATCGTGGTGCCGACAATCGAAGGCCACCGACCGTTGCTGGTTGAGATTCAAGCGTTAGTCATGCAGTCGTCGCTGCCGTCACCTCGGCGGTCGGCACAAGGACTCGACTCCGGTCGCTTGCCGCTGCTGCTAGCGGTACTTGACCAGCGAGTCGGACTCTTGCTCGGCAGCGATGATGTCTACGCGCTTGCCGTCGGCGGCGTGAAGGTGAATGAGCCCGGCGTCGATCTTGGCGTTGCGCTAGCGGTGGCCTCGGCCAAGCTCGATCTACCGATGCCGGTCGGCCTAGTGGCGTGCGGCGAAATCGGATTGGGCGGCGAATTGCGGCAGGTGTCCCAAGCGCAGCGCAGATTGACCGAGGCAGCGCGACTGGGCTTTACCCACGCCATCGTGCCGCAACTTTCCGGCGAGGCACCAGAAGGGATTCAAGCGCTTCGGGCCGGCACGTTGGCCGAGGCGCTGGCCCTCGCCGGATTGACCGGCCAACGACCCGCGTAACCGAGCGATTCACCAACGGCTAAGCCTCACGGCTCGCATTACACTGCATCAATGGCTTGTCGGCGAAGTGGAACGCTGCTTCATGCACGGGCTGAGTCCAGCAACTCAGATTGGTATACCTGATGCGCATTGAGCTTGAGGATGGAACACCGGCCGAACGGGTCGAACCGTCAACGGGGCAAGCGACGCAAGGAGTTGTGCTCTGCCCCGACATCATGGGGTTGCGTCCGCTCTTCGACGAGATGGCGGCCAAACTTGCTGATGAGAACGGATGGGTTGTGGTAGCGCCCGAACCATTCGCCGGAAACGAATCGATGACCCTTGCCGAACGGCTGACTTCGGTAGGCAACTTCGATGATCTCAAGGTTCTCAACACGATTCAGCAGGCGGCCGATGCCACCGGATTTGAAAATGTCGTGATCCTCGGGTTTTGTATGGGCGGCATGTGGGCGATGAAAGCTGCCATGACCGGTCGATTTCGCCGAGCGGTGTCCTTCTACGGAATGATTCGAATGCCTGAAGCTTGGCGAAGCCCAACACAATCAGACGCAATCGATTTCGTGACGGCTCCGGGGGCATGCCCGGTACTTCAACTGGTTGGTTCGGACGACACATCGGTTCCGATGTCGGATATCTCTGATCTCCAGGCGGCCGATGTCGCGGTCGTTATTTACGAAGGAGCCGAACACGGCTTTGTGCACGACCCCACTCGTCCGACTCATCGACCTGAAGATGCGAAAGATGCATGGGCACGAGCGCTTGCCTTTTTGGATGGGCCTTAACTAGTGATGCCGCCCAACCTGCGATGGATAAGCGGTTAACGAGCGCGCCGTTCGAGTTCTTCGCGATTGGTTATGCGATAACGCCGATCGGACTGTTCGATCCAATTCAGCTTGATGAACGAGGCGATCGCTTTATTGACTCGTTCGCGCGATGCACCGACCATTCCCGCTAGCTCCTCTTGGGTAACGGGAAGCGCGAATTCGTCTACCTCGCCGGCAAGTTCGAGCAGTCGTTTGGCGGTTCGGCCTGTCACATCGAGAAAGACGGTATCGGCGAGCGCTTCGTCGGTGATGCGAATGCGACCAGCGAGCAACTCAACGACTTTCCACAACAGACCCGGACTTTCTTCGTACAGCTTCTTCAGGGGTTCGTATGGAATAACGATCACTTCACTGGCCTCTAGTGCTCGAGCTTCGGCTGAACGGAGGAGCCCGTCAAAGAGGGGCATCTCGCCGAAGAGGTCACCACGTTCCATGAGCGCAAGCACTGACTCGCGCCCGTCGATCGACCGGTTGGCGATGGCAATGCGACCAGAAACTACGACAAACAATTCGGTCGGGTCATCGCCTTCGGTGAACAGAACGTCGCCGCGATTGACCATCAAGGTCGTCGAGGCTTGATTGATCTGGTCGAGCTGGGATTCGTCAAGGCTGATAAAGAGCTCAACAGAGGCGAGGAGCGCAAGGTCAGGCATTCGCCAAGGCTAGTTCGCGCAGCACGAATGCCCTTGGCGATGCGCGAAAAGCGTGCGCTTGCAATACCCTGACGATCCTTCCGCCCCTAGATCGGAGCGATATGCGCCATCTTCATTTTCCTCGAACGAGTGCAGGTGGCTCGCCGTGAGCACCTGGACCATCGTGTTAGCTGCCGGCCATGGCCGCCGTTATGACCCGGTCGTGTTGAAGCAATACGAACTCTTGGGTGGTGGCCGAGTGGTTGACCGTTCGATGCAACAAGCACGCGTGGTGTCCGATGGCGTTGTTCTTGTCGTTGCACCCGAGTTCGCTGACGACCCAGAACCTTTGGCCGACATTGTCGTGGCCGGTGGCGCGCAACGTTCCGATTCAGTTCGCCACGGGTTGGCAGTTATTCCCGACGATTGTGACATCGTTGTGGTGCATGATGGCGCTCGGCCGATGGCCTCAATTGCGTTGTTCGAATCGGTTATCGAAGCCGTGCTCGCGGGTGCCGATGCGGCGATCCCGGGGTTGCCGGTAACTGACACGATCAAGCGAGTCGATCAAGGCCGAGTAGTCGAGACTGTCGAGCGCGATGAACTCGTTGCGGTGCAGACTCCGCAGGCATTTCGCGCTGAGATGTTGCGCGACGCTCACGAAGATGACCCCCATGCAACCGATGACGCCGCGTTGGTCGAAGACATGGGTGGGCTCGTGGTGATCGTGCCGGGTGACCCTCGGAACCTCAAGATCACCGCCCCTGGAGACCTTGATCTTGCAGCACTGCAGCTGAGGTGACCCAACCGTGATTGTGGTCACGGGTGGATTGTGCCGGCAGAGTGAACCACTGCCAACCGAGTAGTTTTGACGTCATGTCCATTCGTGTCGGGCTCGGCTTTGACGTCCACCCATTTAGTAATGACCCCCAGCGTCGTCTGGTTTTAGGCGGGATCGTGTTTGAAGATGTACCGGGCCTCGAAGGTCATAGCGATGCAGATGTTGTTGCCCACGCTTGTGCGGACGCGCTACTTGGTGCAGCAGGACTTGGCGACATTGGTGAGCATTTTCCTGATTCTGATCCACAATGGACCGGTGCCGACAGCATCTCTTTGCTCGCTGAAGTTTCTACCCGGGTCCGAGCTTCTGGCTGGCAGCCAGTGAACGTCGACTGTTCAGTGGTGCTGGAAGCGCCAAAAGTTTCGCCTTTCCGCGCTGCGATGCAACAACGGCTTACGGCCGCGATCGGAGCGCCGGTCGCAGTGAAGGCGACCCGAGCTGAAGGCTTGGGATCGATCGGCAGAGGCGAGGGCATCGCGTGTTACGCGGTTGCGCTGGTGGAACTGTCATGAGCGCAGCACGTTCGTCTCGTCGGAGCAGTAAAAAAGCATCATCGAGTCGCTCGCCCAAACGAGGGTCGAAAGATGACGCCCGCGGTGGAGCGAAGAGTCGGGCCGCGCGCCCAGGATCACCCGGCACTGCATCGGCCCGAACCGCTGGGGGTTCAGCGCGCGCCGGCGCAAAGCGCAAGCCGTTGTCAGCGGCAGCTGAAAAAGCCATTGCGGCGCGAACCGCAGACCACGCGGCCAAGTCAGTGCGCAATGCTGATCGCCCAGGCGCGGCGAAGCGGGCGAGTTTGGCGGCTAGAACCGCATCCACGCGCGCTTCAGCACCGCGGCGACAGAATGGTCCGAGGGGCCTCGGTGGCGAACAGGTCGAGGGCCGTCAGGCCGTGCGCGAGCTGCTCTTAGCGGGAACGCGTCGCGTGCGAGAGGTATGGGTCGCGACCGACATGGATGACGCGGTCGTCCTCAACGACATCGCGGAGCTGGCAATGAGCATGGGTGTACCGGTGCGAGATGTGACCCGAGCAAAGTTGTTTGCCGAGGCCAAGACTGAATCTCCCCAAGGTGTGTTGGCCCGGGCAGCCGAGCTACCTGAGTCAGAACTCGATGACTTGGTGCGCCAGCCCAAGGGTTCACCGCCGCCATTTTTGCTGATGGTTGACGGAGTTACCGATCCGGGAAACCTTGGTGCGTTGTTGCGTTCGGCCGAGTGTGCTGGGGTGACTGGTGTCGTGTTGCCGCTTCATCGCGCCGTGCACGTGACGCCGACAGTCACGAAGGCAGCTGCGGGAGCAGTTGAGTATTTGCCGATCGCACTTGTCGGCGGGCTTCCGACCGCGATTCGCCACCTTCAGGAACTCGGCGTTTGGGTAATCGGCCTCGATGGTTCGGGCGAGTATCCGTTGTTTGATTTACCAGTTGCCACTGATCCGGTGGCATTGGTACTTGGCGCGGAGGGAAAAGGTCTGTCCCGGCTGGTTCGCGAACGCTGCGATGCGGTGGCAAATATTCCCCTCAAGGGTCGAATCGATTCGTTGAATGTTGCCGCCGCCGGCGCGCTTGCGTGTTACGAGATCACCCGCCGCCGGATGGGTAGTTAAACCGTGCGCTCGCTGGCACTGCGATGCATGCTCGTGGTCGGTGCATCGCTTGTTGTGGCATGTGGCGGAGGCAAAGCCGAGTCGGGGACAAGCGCTGACACTGCTCCATCAATGGCTGAGGTACCGGAAGCAACAGGATTTATCTGTGACGATCCCACCGGAGATATCGGCTCGGATGTCAAGGCGGTTGGAACCTTGTCGTCTCCGGCCGGTATCGACATCGTTACCGCCGAAGCCCACGTCGACAGTGACGTGCTCGCGGTGACTTACACCATGGTTGGGCCGATCGCAGAAGCGCCTTCGCCGTTCTTTGCCATGTTGCAAGGTGATTTCAGCGCTCCGGACAAGTCGTTTGAGTTGAGGACTGAGCCGACAGGTGCGAATGGACCATGGGTCCTGAGCGTCGGAATAAATCCTGCCGCCGGGGGCGTCGAGCAATTCACTGCGTTGGCGACGCCGGTGCACGTCGAGGCCAATGTTTTGAGTTATCGGGTGCCGCTGAGTGACATTCCAACTATTTCCACCTTGCAATGGAGTTTCGGGGCGAGCTCGATCGTCGCGCAAGGACAGGTCCTGTTCGATGACTGTTCAAGTCTCACTGCATCGTCATGACCGTGCTTCCGCTGCGACTTATCGGAGACGATCTGATGGTTCCGTGTCTTGACGGGATTGACCGGCCTTACCTGTCACTTGACTCGGCAGCGTCAACCGCGGCCCTACCGACAGTTGCAGATCGGGTAGCGGAGTTTTTGCCGTGGTACTCAAGTGTTCATCGTGGCGCGGGGTATAAGTCGCAGATGGCGACCGCGGCCTATGAACAGGCGCGTGAGTCGGTCATGAACTTTGCTGGCCGAGCCGGTCGTGATGACGTTGCGATCATCGTGCGAAATACGACCGAAGCAATCAATCATTTGGCGTATCGACTGCGGCTTGGCGCCGGCGATGTGATTGTCACGACTGTTGCGGAGCATCACGCAAATTTGCTGCCGTGGGCTCGACTCGGAGCGACCCGTCGGTTCGTGGAATGTGATTCGCAGGGCATGTTCACGGCGGACGATGTCGTCGCGGTTCTCGATGACGGTCCGACACCAAAACTGTTGACCATCACTGGTGCCACAAACGTGACCGGTTGGTTGCCGCCGCTTGATGCAATAATCGCGGCCGCGCATGATCGGGGCGTTCAGGTGCTCGTCGACGCCGCGCAACTGGCGGCTCATCAGCCGATGCCCGCGATGGCTGATTTCATTGCGTGGAGCGGCCACAAAATGTATGCACCGTTCGGAGCGGGCGTGCTGATCGGACCGCGTTCGGCGTTTGCTACCGGCGACCCATTTCTTGCCGGAGGTGGTGCGGTCGACTTAGTTGATCTTGATGAAGTTATTTGGAGTGATCCGCCTGATCGCGAGGAAGCAGGATCACCGAATGTCATTGGCGCTGTCGCGTTGGCCGCGGCTATTGACGCTCTCACCTCGATCGGATGGGACACGATCACCAATCACGAACAAGAACTTTCAGTTCCGTTACGGGCAGGTCTCGCCGCGATCCCGGGAGTGCGACTGCTTGGCCCGCCGCCTGAGCAAACGACCTTGGCAATTGCCGCGTTCGTCGTTGATGACGTCCCGCATGCGTTAGTGGCGGCGCGACTGTCGGCCGAGTTTGGGATTGGCGTGCGCCACGGTTGCTTCTGTGCTCATCCATATCTCATTCGATTACTTGGACTGGCACCAGATGAAATTGAGCGCTACCGGGCCGACGTGATTGACGGAGACCGCACCCGCATTCCTGGGGCGGTTCGGGCCAGTGCCGGATTGTCAGTGACTGCTTCAGAGATTGAACGGTTTTTGCAAGCGGTTCGCGTCGTCGCCGACCAAAGTCCCCCGCCGGTGGATTATCGACAAGATCAATCGACTGGTGACTATTGGCCCGTTGGAGAATCTGCCCCGTGGTCGACCGACGGCCGATCGCTCGGAGCATCGTGTTCTCGAGGCTGACGGCGACGTGGCTACTATCGGCGACATTCATCTGCCGACGAAACTGGAGTTGTCCGTGACGCGTTCGCGCAGGATCGTTGTGGCAATGGTTGTGGCTGCGGCAGCGGTCGTGATGACGGCCTGTTCAAGTAGTACTTCCACGGCACCGACGACAACGACTTCGACGCCGTCAAATAAGTCTTTTGAAGTGGCAACGGCTGACGGCCAGGCGTCGTTGTCACTCGACGGACAGTTGCCACCCGGTTGGCCCAAGGCATTTCCGTTGCCGGACGGATCGACCCCTGCCGGATCTGGGTCGCTCGTGAAATCTTCGAGTGGTGGATCAGTCGCGGTGTTTACGACTCCCGAAAAGCCCCAGACTGCCTATGAGTTCTACCGTGACAACCCTGACCTTGTGATCGAAAGCTCCTCAGCGGTCGGCGTTGGGCCGGCATACATCGCTACCGTCAAAGTCGGTGGGGCCTACGCCGGAGTCGTGACGGTGATTTCGAAAAGCGAAACCACCTACATCGTGATCGTCCTCGAAGCTGGCACAGCGGTTTCGGATCCGGGCATGTCAACTGACACCATACGTTCGCCGAGCTGAACATGATTCGATTGCTCGCCGTCGTTGGTGGATCGTTGCTGATAACGGTCGTGTTGTTATCAGCGCTGCAAACAGTGGTGTTGCCGACTGGTGGGCTGACTCGGATCACGCGGTTTGTGTTTGCCGCGACCAATCGCATCTTTATCCGGCGACGTGGGTTCATTGAACGTTTTGGCTGGTCCCGACTCTTCGCGCCGGTGTCGCTGGTCATGCTGCCGCTGGCATGGGCATCATCGGTATTGGTCGGATTTGGATTTATCAACTGGAGCTTGCACGCAGGTTCGATGAACGATTCGATGGCGATGAGCGGGTCGTCGTTATTCACGCTCGGCTTCATCAAGCCTCCGAATAACGGACTCATCATCTTGAGTTTTCTTGAGGCATTAATTGGCCTAGGGCTTGTTGCGTTGCTGATCAGTTTTCTACCGACGTTGTATTCCGCGTTTAGTGAACGGGAACAAGGCGTTGGCCTCTTTCGGCCCGTTCTTGGTATGCCGCCGGTCGGGACTGACATGTTGCGGCGAATGCACGCGATGGGTTTATTGGGTCCATCGCCTGTTTGGTCGTCGCTGGCGCAATGGTTCTCGGAACTACAACAAAGTCATACGGCATTTCCGGTGTTGAGCTCGTTCCCGCCGCAGGTTCCGACCGAATCGTGGGTGGTTACCGCGGGAGCGATTCTTGATGCCGGCGCGTTGGCATTGTCGTCCCTTGATCACAGCGACGTGAATGCGAACACGTCCGGGCCTGGCGCGGAATTTGTCATGGTTGTTGCCCATGGTTTGTCGGCGGTCACTCGAGTTGGTTCGGCCGCTGGCCTTCCAGGTGGTCCCGAACGGGCCATTGTTGACGTGCTTTTTGATCCTGTCGACGATGTCGAAATTCGAGTCACTCGAGCAGAATTTGATGAAGCAGTCGCGCAATTGCGAACCGCGGGACTGCCAATTCGTGAGGATCTCGAGGAAGGGTGGCGAGTATTTCGACTCGTTCGGGGCAGTTATGAAGATTGGATCTTGGGATTAGCGGGCCTGACGCACGCACCGACTGCGCCGTGGACGTCTGATCGTCCCTTTGCGGTCGGTCGGCCACATTTCTTTAGTCGGCGGCCATTGCAAGTCACGATGAAGCCGCCCGATCAGAGCTAAGCCACTAATCCGTACACGCCTTTGGCAATTAAGTAACACCCAATGATGATCAAGAGAATGATGATCGAACGATTGCGGTTGCGGTCGACCCAGGTGCGTAACGCAGCGAGCTTGGACCCTGCAGTCGCAGGTGACACGACGGTGTAAATCTCCATTGCGGCCAAGGTCGACGTTGAGATCACGACGAACAAGACAAGTTCGATCACTTGCGTTGTCCCCGACGTTCCCGAGGTAAGCACCGTCGAGACTCCGAGCGCGACGAGTGTCCACGGTTGCAGAAGAAATCCCAGCGCCGCGGCTCCGCTCATTGTCATACCGTCAAGTCGACTCATCCAGGAAGGTTGCGGGGGCGGATCAGGTACTTCCGCGCGCGACCGTCTGAGCGCCAGGCCTAAACACGCGATGCCGATGACCACGTATCCGATGAGCATGGCTTGGCCGGGAACTGATTCTGTCTTGAGCGGCTCACCTCCAGTCAGCAGCACGGTTCCGAGCAGGATGGCGATGATGGTCCCGAGCCACGCCGCGATGTAGGCCGCTCCGTTGCGAACACCGCGCTCGGTACTGACGACCAAAATGAAGCCGACGATTGGCAGCGGCTCGATTGCAATGACGATGGCGGTGGGGATCAGATCGTTCAAAGAGTTCCTTGATTGGCACGACCGTTGCGATGGATCTGGTGAAGAGAATTGAGCCCGAGGTGGGATTCGAACCCACGACATCCGCTTTACAAGAGCGGCGCTCTGGCCAGCTGAGCTACCCGGGCGGGAATCCGATCTTTTCGAACCGTTTCCGATCGTGCAAGAACGAAGTCGTGGTGATGCTATGGCTTGGTGTGACCTAAGTGTGACTTCGCGGTTCGCCTTGCAGCTGCCAGAGGGGAATTGGGGAATTGTTCTTCGAGCACTAGTCGGCGTTTGTTCTTGGCACCTGCATTCGACGTTGCGGTGAAAGTCGATTGAAGTGCAGGTCGTAGAGGGTCCTTGCATTGGTTCGGCCGGTGCAGCACAGTTCCGGAATGGACCTGACTGAACGCGACCGTTCGATTCTCGATTTCGAACGTTCATGGTGGACCGAGTCTGGATCGAAAGAAGCGGCTATTCGTGAGCGCTTCGAACTTTCAGCAGCGCGGTATTACCAAATCTTGAATGAGCTACTTGAATCTGACGAGGCTTATGAGTACGACCCACTCGTTGTCCGCAGACTCCGTCGCTTACGAGACCGCCGCCGTCGAGCGCGGAACGAAGGTCTGCAAGCCAGTGAGCCTCCGGGCCGGTGACCAACCCGGGAGGTCAAGGTCCAACAGCTTCGGGCCCGCCAGTTGAACCTCCTGACGATCGACGCGCCACGGTAGTCGGCGCGGTGTTAGTGGTTGCCGCGTTGTTGGTGGGTTTCGTTCTTCTCGCGAAAGGGTTCAGTGACGACGGCGGCCTGGTCGCGACGGACTCGAATTCTGCTCAATCGGCCGACGGCGGAAACGGCGAGGGCTTTGTAATCCCGACTAATGAGACAACAATCCCGGTGATCGACCCAACGTCGGTCAAAGCATTTGTTGCAAATGCCAGTGGAACGAAAACCGGGGCTCGCCAGGTAGCTGACTTGCTGATCGCGGCGGGTTTAGTTGCCCCTCAAATTGGTAATGCCCCTAATCAAGTGCAATCGGTGGTGTATTACACCGCCGGAAATGAAGCGCAGGCGAAACTTGTCGCGGCCGATCTCGGCATCGACTCCGCATTGGTGTTGGTCCTGCCGACTCCGTCACCAGTGACTGATCTCAAGGGAGCGACGGTGCTTGTGGTCATAGGTACCGATGGCAAGCTGGCCGTTGGTGCGACGACCACGACGACGGCCGGTTCGACTCGCACCACCACGACAACTACCACCCCCTGAAGCCGGTGGGCTCGGACGAGCTGGTCATGGTCGAACGGCTCCGGCTTAGCCCGGGTTTGACTGGCATTTTTAGCGACTTTGACGGCACCCTTTCTGACATTGTGAGCGACCCCGAAACCGCAGTGCCGGTCGCGGGCGTGGTGGATGCATTGGGTGCACTCGCAACATGCGTAGGCCGGGTCGCAATAGTGTCGGGCAGGCCGGTCGACTTCTTGGTTCGCCAACATTTTTCACCCGCGGTAGCGCTTATAGGCGTCTACGGCCTTGAATCGGTGGTCGATGGAGTGCGAAGTGAGCATGTTTTGGGTCGTGAATGGGCTGAGGTCATCAATGACGTCGCGGCGCAATCTGAAGCCGAAGGACCACATGGTATGAGGGTCGAGTCGAAAGGCTTTTCGATGACGTTGCATTTTCGCGAGCACCCCGAGATCGAGGCCGAGGTACAGGAATGGGCCGCGCTCCAAGCGACTGGTTCGGGGTTAGTCGTGCGGCCAGCGCGCATGTCATTTGAACTTCACCCGCCAATCACGGTGGATAAAGGTTCTGCGTTGGTGGCAATAGCGCAAGGCCTGACCGCGGCGTGTTTTCTCGGTGATGACGTCGGAGACCTGCCGGCGTTCGATGGGTTAGATGAGTTGGCTCGCGATGGCGTGGCCACGATGCGCATCGCGGTGCGCACATCTGAATCATCACGGGCATTGCTTGATCGAGCCGACCTAGTGGTCGACGGCCCAGCGGGCGCGCTCAACCTCCTGCGCCAGTTTTCGGCCGCCGCGAGTGCGTGACGAGTGCATGAGTAGACGCGGCCAGTTCCTGACTCTCAATGCATGAACTGTTAACTAGTCCGCTTGGGCGATGAGGTCCGCGAGCCAGTCGGCCGGACTCCGAGCGAGCGATGTCGCTTTGAGCAACGCCGATTCTGATCTTCGTTGGTCGGGCGAAGATGCAAGCGCGGCCGCGAGTACGTCTGCGGTATCACTGATGTCGTATGGGTGAACGCGCCGCGCGAAAGGGCCAAGTTCATCCCAGACTCCCGCTTCACTACTGAGGGCGAGGATGCCGTCGTACTCGTTGACGATCGCGCCTTCTTTAGCGACCAAATTTAAGCCGTCGCGTAGCGGGTTCACCATCAAGACGTCATAGCGGCGCAATGCCGCCACCGACCGGGGAAAATCATCGGAAAGGTCGACGACGATTGGCTCCCATTCGGCGGTGCGCCATCGGTCGTTGAGCTGCTTGATGATTGTCTCGACTTCTTGGCGGTACGCAAGGTATTCAGGTAACCCCTCGCGTGATGGATACAGGAACGCGCCGAAGATCACGCGTTCTCGCCATTCGGGATAGCGCGTGAGTAGGTCGTCAAAGGCATGAAAGCCGCGAACCAAGTTTTTTGACAGTTCGATCCGATCTACGCGAACCAGAAATTTCCGGTCACCGATGGTTTGATCCAGCTCGTCGAACGCAGCGTCACATTCAGCCGACGAAGCAGTTGCGGCCAGGTCGGCCGGGTCCGAAGCCAGCGGTGTCACGAAGGTCGGTGGTGGTTGCACGCCAAGTTCGGTGCAGCAGGCGATAAACGCGTTCGACCACCGTTGCGAATGAAACCCGCAGGAGTGGTAGCCAGCAAGACCTTCGAGAAGTTCGGTTGCGAAGCGGTCGGGCAGTACACGAATGAGTTCGGGACTGGCGAACGGCGTATGCGTGAAGTGGATCGCCGTCACATCCGGCCGCTGAAGTGTCAGCAGTGGTCCAATCAAGCTGAGGTGGTAGTCCTGCACGAGCACGATCGCATTGGCCGGAGCTGTGGCGGCGATTGCCGTTGCAAATGCCGCGTTGACCGATCGGAAGGCATCCCATGCTTCGGAAAAACGCGCATCGAATCGTGGTCGCCGAGCCAAATCAAACAGCCCGTGGTACAGAAACCAGAGGGTGGCATTGCAGATCACGTCGTAGGCCATCGAATAGGTCTCGGGATCGATGTCGAGCAGTTGAGTTCTAAAACCGTGACGCTCGACGATGGGATCCTTGGCGGCAACCCGATCGGCAACGGAAAGCGCGGCGGCGATCCAAATGGTGTCGGTATTGCTGACCAGCGGTGCGAGTCCGGACACCAGGCCACCGGCACCGCGACGGGCAAGCAATGTCCCGGAGTTATCTAATCGAAAAGACAGCGGTCCTCGGTTCGAAGCGATCACAATTGGGCGTTTGCCAACTCGATCTGAACTCGCAGCGTCTGTGGTCACTTCGAGATCATGCCCCATTCGGCGACACTGTCACGCGTTGCAGGCCAAGATGTCGGCCGTGTTGATAATCGCTGCACCGGACAAGTTCAGGGGTACTGCCACCGCTCGTGAGGTTTCGAGCGCGATCGAGCGCGGTGTGGTCGCGGCGGGACATCGTTGCGAGCAGGTCCCAATGGCCGACGGTGGTGAAGGAACCCTCGAAGCGCTTGGTGGACCAAATCGAACTACCACGGTGATGGGTCCATTAGGTGAACCAGTTGACGCCGAGTGGCGATTAGACCGAACTGGCGCGGTCATTGAGATGGCGCGCGCCTCAGGCCTTGACCTAGTAGGTGGAGCGACTGGAAACGACGCGATCGCGGCATCGACCGAAGGCACTGGCGAATTAATTTCGGCGGCGATCGACAGCGGCGCGCGGCGCGTCGTTATTGGTGTCGGTGGGTCAGCAACAACCGACGGTGGGCTTGGCGCGCTGCGGGCGCTCTACCCGTTGCAGCGACTCAAAGCGATCGAGTTGATCGTGGCCTGCGACGTTCGAACGCGGTTCCTGGACGCCGCTGAGCATTTCTCGCCCCAAAAAGGGGCGACCCCATCGCAGGTTCGACTGCTGCAAGGTCGTCTTGAACGACTCGCTGAGGTGTACCTCAGTGACTACGGCGTCGACGTGCGCGACATCGATGGGTCGGGATCGGCCGGGGGTTTGGCCGGGGCATTGGCCGCCGTAGGGGCAAAACTCGAATCGGGTTTCGAGGTTGTAGCCGAGGAGGTCGAACTTTTCGATCATCTTGAACATGCCGACATGGTCATTACCGGAGAAGGGTTCATTGACGCGGAATCGTTCGAGGGCAAAGTCGTCGGAGGTGTGGCCGCAATGGCTTCCGATTTAGGCATTCCGATCTTGGCAATTGCGGGGCGATGCTTCGACGGAACCGACGCGCGTATCGATGCCGTTTCGCTTGTTGAGCGATTCGGAGAGCAGCGAGCGATGGCCGATACGCTGGCGGTAATTGAAGCCGCGGTTTTCGAACGATTGACCTGATTTAGCGTCTATCTTTATGCGGAATTGCAACGATGTGCCGCCGACTGACCAGAGGTGAACGACGTGACCGAGGAACTTTCCAGTCTGGATGCCACGGCGCAAGCTGATCTGGTGAGAACGGGAAAAGCCTCGCCGCTTGAATTGGTCGACGCGGCAATTTCGCGAATCGAACGATTGAATCCCGAAATCAATGCGGTTACGTTCCCGTTGTTTGAACGTGCCCGAGCCGAGGCGGTCGCTGAACTGCCCGAAGGTCCCTTTCGAGGCGTGCCCTTTCTCCTCAAAGACCTTGCCGCGGAATTGGCGGGGACGCCATTAACTGAAGGTTCCCGCCTTGCCGGTGACTATGTGTCCACCTCCGACCAGGAAATCACGATCCGATTTCGCAACGCTGGACTCGTGATTTGCGGGAAAACCAACACTCCTGAATTCGGAATCCTGCCGACAACCGAGCCGGAACGATTCGGAGCAACTCGCAATCCGTGGGACTTGACTCGGTCGCCAGGTGGTTCCTCAGGTGGGTCAGCAGCTGCGGTCGCGTCGGGCATGGTGCCGATCGCGCACGGTGGCGATGGAGGCGGATCGATTCGGATACCTGCTTCTTGTTGCGGTTTGGTTGGATTGAAACCATCGCGTGCGCGGGTGCCAAGCGGTCCTCGTTATGGCGATGTGATGAGCGGCTTGGTTTCGGAACACGTCTTGAGTCGATCGGTTCGAGACACGGCGGCGATGCTTGACGCAATTGCCGGACCGTCGCCGGGCGACCCCTACGCTGCGCCGGCTCGCCGAGGGACTTCGTTCCTTGCTGCGGTTTCAACTCCGCCGCCCCGATTGCGTATTGCCATGATGGTTGATTCGCCAACCGGGTCGATCGTCGATGCCGATTGCAACGCAGCGACGTTGCGTGCCGGCGAGCTATGCGAATCGCTTGGTCACGAGGTGGTGATGGCGGCGCCGGAGTTCAACGGTGACGCAATGACCGAGCATTTCGTCGCGTTATGGGCGGCAGGAAACGCGTGGGTCATGCTCGACTGGCAAGAGCGTTTGGGGCGAGATGTCACGGCTGATGATGTCGAACCATTGTCATGGGCATTGGCCGAGATGGGGCTGTCGGTTACTGCCGGGCACTATCTGAAATCTCTGCAGGAACTTCAGAAGATTGGACGCGTAATCGGAGATTTTCTCACGGACTACGACTTGATCTTGAGTCCAACCTTGGGCGAGGTTCCCGCGTTACTTGGTACGTTCGATTCGCCGGCCGAAAGTCCGCTTGATGGGTTGCTGCGATCCGCTTCTTATGTGCCGTTCACCCCGATGTTTAACGTGACCGGTCAGCCGGCTATTTCGCTTCCGCTCTATGAAAACGCCGATGGATTGCCAATTGGCGTGCAGTTTGCAGCGCGAGTCGGCGACGAAGAAACGTTGCTATCGCTCGCTGGACAGCTGGAAATCGCCGCACCTTGGGCTCAGCGGCGACCCGTTATGCACGCTTAGGAGCCACCAAGTTCAGCGAGGTGGGCAGCGAGGTGGTACCGGTTCGTTGTTTCGGTATCGGGTATCGCTTAACTACGCGCCCGCGCGGCGATATTCGGGAACGTCTTTGAGCGGTGGACGTTCGGTGGCATCGACCACGAGTGGCTCGAGACCCGGTCGAACCAATGTCGCGCTCGGTCCGAGGAGGTCTGGAGCAGCTCGGCGGAGCGCGGTTTGGGTAACTGACGTGGCTTGGGCCGAAAGCTCATCGAGTGACCGATTTCGATGCACGCGTGTCCCGAGATCGACTTGAGCCATCGCGTTGAGGCCGAATCGGTCGGCGATGTCGATAATCAGTCCGAGGTCGACGCCGTAGCCTTCGACGAAGGCAAGTTGCTCAAGCGCTTCACGTCGACCCGCGTATTCCCCGGCGAGTGGCTGAATGATTTGCGACAAGTGGGGGAACAACAACGAAATTAACGGGCGAGCTACCAACTCGGTAACCCGTCCGCCGCGGCCAGATTGATTTTCAACTGGTCGTTCGTAAAAACCTTTGACGAACATCAAATCTGGTTCAGTGAGTAGTGGTCCGATAAGGCCCACGATGAATGTCGGATCGAATTCACGCACATCAGCGTCGCACCAAATGATCAGATCGCCTTTGGCAACAAAGAGCGATTTCCACAGCGCTTCGCCCTTTCCGTGCCCTTCGCCATAGTCAGGAAGAATGTCTTCGGCTTGCAGAACCGTTGCACCAGCATCGGCGGCGACCTGGGCGGTTCGATCAGTCGAATGGTCATCAACAACGAGGATCTCGTCTATGAGTGATTCGCGCTCAATCCAATGCGTTCGGATCGCTTGAACGATCTCGCCGACGGTTTCCTGCTCGTCCCGCGCTGGCAAGCAGACCGAAATTTGTCGGTCTGCTTTCGCCCTAATGAGGTGCGCGACATCGAATTGGTTAGTAGTGAAAGTTCTTACGGTGGCCGCTGACACGGCCTTCATGGTCACCTGATACCGGCCAAGACGCAACCTGAACACGAAGTTGGCTGGTCGCCGGTACGATCTGCAGGCATGAAGCCAAGCCTGGCATCGTTGCCGAGGCGACCCACAAGGATCGAGGATTACCCGATGAGTGTCACCGTTCGCGTTCCACCCGTCTTTCGCACAATGACCACCGGGGCATCAAGTGTGAGCGTTGAAGGTGTCACCGTCGCTGAGGTTTTGGCTGATCTGGAAGCAAAACATCCGGGCTTCAGCGACAAATTGTTTGATGACACCGGCGCATTGGTTCGTTATGTCAACGTGTTTGTCGACGATGATGACGTCCGATTTATGGACGGATTGTCAACCGCAGTGCCTAATGGAGGCACCGTTTCGATTATGCAGGCCGTCGCAGGCGGTTGATTACGCCTCGTTGGCCAGTGCTCCAACGAGGATCTTGCGTGGCGGCCCAAGTGGTGCTTCAGGCCGACGAGTGTCTCGTTCACCGAAGCACTGCATCACTTTCGCCATAACTTCGGGGTCATTCATGAGCTGGTCCGGCGGGTCAAGCAAATTGAACGTGCGGACAAAAGCACGGAATACCGATGCGTCGGTGCGTACCGCGGGCATCATCCCGTCCCGAAGAAGTTCTCGCATGAATGCTCCTGGGTCTACCTGGTCACTTTCGATGTCACCGTCACCGTCGTCAACGATGCCGTCGGATTCTGCATCGGCTGTTGATCCGCGACTGAGACGATCTTGGGCCAACGCCGCTTCGTACCATGGCCGAATATCGCGTTCACTGGCTTTTTCGTAGTCGACGGTCCGATTCACCGGGTCATCGGGATGGTTTGCCAACGCGTTGGCCAGCAGCGTTGCTTGCACCATGGCTAGCGAACAGCCTCGGCCGTAAAGCGGATTGGTACAGGTATGCGCGTCGCCAACGGCGTGAAAACCGAGGACGAGTGGCGATCCATTTTCGTCGATGAAATCAAGCTTCCGATTGAGCAAGCCACCCATCACGTGCACGTCGGTAATCGGAATCGATCGTTCGGATTCGACCCATGCCGAAGTTGCGGGAAGCAATGCTGCAGCTCGGCTGAAGCCGGTGGGGTCAACCAGCATGACACGGAGTTCTGAGTCATCGGTGCTGACTGCGAACGTCACCGAAAAAGTTCGGTTGTCTCCTTGGAACACGGCATATTTGAGGTAGCCGAGATCGCCCCCAATGGGGCCAGAGGTCGGAGGTGGCTCGGCACCAGGTAGCAATCGAAAAAATCGTGAGAGATAAATGATTCCGGTGTCTTCGGCCTCGCCGATGGGATCAACACCAATCTGCGACAGCATTTTGGGTACTGCCGAACGCCGGCCCACCGCCGCGATCACGATGTCAGCGCGAAGGGTGGAGATTTTCGATTCGCCGGTCACGATTCGGACACCGCAAACCGTCGGCACGTCGGTGCCGTCCGTGCGAGTAGCGGTGGTCACCAAACTCTCAGCGGTGGTTCCGTCGAGGATCGTGACTCCAGTCGCGGCTAAGACGCTTCGCCGCAATACCCATTCGAATGTCGTGCGACGGCATGCGAGCGCAACGAGATCTTCATCGTCGTCACGTGGCGATCGGTCGGTGATTTCCAACGGCATCTGGTCGACGAAGCGCATCTCGGTAGCTCCTGCGGCCAGCAGATCATCGAGCACGTCGGGAAAGTCATCGCGAAGCAGATTTCGCAGGCGGGCGAGGAGCGCGTGGGAGTGTCGGACTTGAGGCGCACCTCGACGGTCCCATTCGAATGCTGCATCAGGATTGGCGGGCAAGGGAGTGGCATCGCGCTCAATGAGGGTGACCCGATGGCCGGCGCGAGAAAGCGCTAAGGCACTGCCCAACCCGGCGACGCCGGCGCCGATGACGATCGCTTCGAGGTGCTTTTCGACCATAGATGAGAGGCTAGGCGATGGTCCGCATTGCGAAATTCTTGCGGCTCAGGTTGCGGTCGGGCGTCTGATTTGGTTTGCTGTTAGCAGTCTCCACCCGAGAGTGCTAACGCTGGTGCCAGTTCCGGCACCGCATCGAAACCCGGAATCGGCCTGCTGGTCGCTGCCACCGAAGGGATTTTGCAATGCCCAAGATCATTGAATTCGACGAGGAAGCCCGACGCGGACTTGAGCGTGGGATGAACCAACTAGCGGACGCCGTTCGAGTGACACTTGGCCCGAAGGGCCGAAATGTGGTGCTCGACAAGAAGTGGGGCGCGCCGACTATCACCAATGACGGCGTGTCAATCGCCAAGGAAATTGAACTCGAAGATCCGTTTGAGCGCATCGGCGCGGAACTGGTCAAGGAAGTTGCGAAAAAAACTGACGACGTCGCCGGTGACGGCACCACGACGGCGACGGTGCTCGCTTGGTCGATGGTTGGGGCGGGTTTGCGCAATGTCGCGGCCGGCGCGAATCCGATGTCGATCAAAAAAGGAATTGAAGCTGCGGTCATCACTGCCGTTGCATCGATCAAAGAAATGTCGAACGAAGTCGAAGACAAAAGCCAAATCGCTCAGGTGGCTGGTATTTCTTCGGCTGATTCAGAAATCGGCGAGATGATTGCCGAAGCCATCGACAAGGTGGGCAAAGACGGTGTGATCACCGTTGAGGAATCACAGACCTTTGGCATGGAAATGGACCTCGTCGAAGGCATGCGTTTCGACAAGGGCTATGTGTCGCCTTACATGGTTACCGATCCTGAGCGCATGGAAGCCGTGCTCGACAATCCCTACATCTTGCTGGTTGGATCCAAGATCACCGCTGTTCGTGACCTTCTTCCATTGCTTGAAAAGGTCATGCAGTCCAGTCGCCCACTGCTGATTATCGCCGAAGATATCGAAGGCGAAGCCCTTGCGACTTTGGTCGTCAACAAGATTCGTGGCACGTTTAACTCAGTCAGCGTCAAAGCCCCAGGCTTCGGCGATCGACGCAAGGCCATGTTGCAGGACATCGCAATCCTTACTGGCGGTCAGGTCATCACTGAAGAAGTTGGCCTCAAGCTCGAAAACACCACGCTTGACCTTCTCGGATCGGCCCGCAAGGTTGCGGTTACCAAAGATGAGACCACAATCATCGAAGGAGCCGGTGCCAGTGAAGACGTCGATGGTCGTGTCGCTCAGATCAAAGCTGAGATCGAAAATACCGACAGCGACTATGACCGCGAGAAGTTGCAGGAACGCCTTGCGAAGCTTTCGGGTGGCGTCGCCGTCTTGAAGGTCGGGGCGGCAACCGAAGTTGAGCTCAAGGAGAAAAAGCACCGCATCGAAGATGCAGTGTCCACCACTAAGGCCGCTATCGAAGAAGGTGTTGTGGCCGGTGGCGGTACAACATTGTTGCGAGCCCAAGCGAAGGTCTTGGACATGGCCAAGGACCTGCCGGCCGATGAAGCCGTCGGTGCACGTATCGTCGCCCACGCCCTCGAAGAGCCATTGAAGCAAATCGCTACGAACGCTGGCCTCGAAGGTGGCGTAGTGGTCGAACGAGTGCGCAACATGGCTGGCGCCGGCGAAGGTCTCAATGCCGCGACCGGCGAATACGAAGACCTCGTGAAGGCGGGCATTATCGATGCCGCCAAGGTCACTCGTTCGGCGCTGCAAAACGCAGCATCTATCGCCGCACTATTCCTCACTACCGAAGCGGTCATCGCCGATAAGCCAGAAGAGGCTGCCGGTGCGATGGGCGGAGGTATGGACGACTTCTGATCGACATTGCTTCCGCCGATTTCGGCGCGTTGATTCGTTCACGTCTTGTTCTAAGGGCGCCTCGAGAGGGGCGCCCTTGGCGCGCTCGGCAGCGAACTACCCTTGCGGCATGGCTCGGGGCCGAACTGACACGGTGCTTACGACCACGTTTGATGGTGAATCGTTTACGCGCGGCCCCGATGCGTTAATCGTCGAAGAACCGCTATCGATTCATCTTGACGAGCAGCTAGTTGCGACGACAATGCGCACCCCTGGCCACGACTTTGAACTAGCGGCTGGATTTTGCTTCACCGAAGGGCTGCTGGGCGATGTCGAGGTTGTGGGCTGCCGGTATTGCGGAACTGGTTCGGCTGTCGACACCGAATTCAATGTTGTGTCGGTATCGACCGACGGTTTGGCCGCGATTCCGACAGCGCGATTGGGCGTTATGTCATCGTCATGCGGCCTTTGCGGCTCGACATCAATTGACGAACTCGCCGCTCGACTTGCTCCCTTGTCGGGAACGTCATCGATCGGTTTCGACATCATGACCTCGATGCCTGATCTGGTTCGAAGCGAACAAGACCTATTCGATATGACTGGAGCGGTTCATGCAGCGGCCGCCTTTACCGAGGCCGGAAAAGTACTACTGGTGCGCGAAGATGTCGGTCGCCATAACGCCGTCGACAAAGTTGTTGGTCGCCTCTTGCTCGATCATCAGTTGCCAGCGAATAACCTTGGTTTGTATGTGAGCGGGCGCGCGTCTTTTGAGATCGTGCAAAAAGCGTGGGCCGCCGGTTTTTGCGCGTTGGTGGCGGTGAGCGCTCCGACGTCGCTTGCGGTGGCGACGGCGCGCCGAGCCAATCTGGTGTTAGCTGGCTTTGTTCGTAGCGGCCGCATGAACATCTATTCGCCCGAAAGAATCTCGGAATCGGTTCGATGAAGCGTCCCAATCCCGAACTTTGGGTGAGCGCGTCACCGAATGGCGTGGGTCACCAAAAGCCGAACCATTTCGGTGACATCGCCCGAGCAGTTTGGTCGAATCGTTCGAATCTGAAATATGCGTGGGATGTTCTTTCGAAAGGCGTGTGCGATGGTTGCGCGCTTGGTGTTGCGGGGTTTCACGACTGGACGATCGATGGAGTCCACCTGTGCACCACGCGACTGCGACTGCTTGAAGTCAACACCGCGAATGCCTTCGATCCAAACGTGCTCAACGATGTCGAGCCATTACATCGTTGCTCGGGTAGTGAACTGCGGGCACTTGGTCGTTTAGGGCACCCGATGCGCCGTCGTCGGGGAGACAAGGGTTTTCGCCGCATCACTTGGGACGAGGCGCTCGGCGCGCTGTCCGACGGGATCGAAACAGCCGGTGGAGATCGTTCGGCCGTCTATCTGACCAGTCGCGGGATCACCAACGAGGTGTATTACACCGCGGCTAAGGCGGCGCGAGCAATGGGAATCGCGTCGATTGATTCGGCGGCTCGAGTCTGTCATGCCCCGTCGTCGTTAGGCCTCAAGCGGACTATCGGTGTGGCTGCCACGACGTGTTCGTTGCAAGACGTGATCGAGAGCGACCTCATTGTCATTTGGGGTTCAAACCCGGCGAACAATCAGCCTGTGTTCATGAAGTACCTGTATCTCGCTCGCCACCGCGGTTGCCGCGTGGTGGTGGTGAATCCCTATCTCGAACCTGGCCTTGACCGTTATTGGGTGCCATCGAACGCGGAATCGGCACTGTTTGGTACCAAGATGTGCGACCTGCATATTCCGGTTCGGCCAGGTGGTGATGTCGCGTTCGCGTGTGCCGCACTGAAGGTCCTCATTGAGCGCGGGTTGATTGACCAGCAATTCATTGATGCCCACACCACGGGATGGAATGACCTTGTGCGAGACCTAGGTGCGCGTTCACTTGATGAATTGCTGCCCGAGGCGGGTCTTACGCAAGCACAGGTCGAGGAATTCGTCGATGAGTACGCAGCTGCCGATGCGGCAATTCTGTTGTGGTCCATGGGGATTACCCAGCGCCGCGATTCGGTTGACGGAGTCCATGCCATCGTGAACTTGGCGCTTGCCCGGGGAAACGTGGGTCGTGATGGAGCAGGGCTTATGCCCTTGCGCGGCCACTCAGGAGTGCAGGGTGGGGCGGAAATGGGGGCGTATGCAACGTCGTTTCCTGGTGGTGTGGAGATCACCGAGGAGTCGGCGCGCGAACTTTCCCACCTGTGGGGGTTTTCGGTGCCGGATCAAGTTGGCCTCACCGCTCCCGAGATGATCGAAGCAGCCGAGCGCGGTGAAATCGACGTGTTGTGGAGTTCGGGCGGCAATTTTCTTGATGTGTTACCTGATCCGCAACGGGTTGAGGCCGCGTTTGATCACGTTGCATTGCGAGTACACCAAGACATCATGGTTAGTTCGCAGATGTTGGTACCGGGTGACGACGTGATATTGCTGCCGGTGGCAACCCGTTATGAACAAGAAGGCGGGGGGACCGAAACGACGACCGAGCGGCGAATCGTATTCAGCCCGGAAATTCCTCGTCAGGTTGGCGAAGCACGCAGTGAATGGCGGGTGTTTGCCGATGTTGCTTCTCGGGTTCATCCCGCGATTGCCGACAAATTTGATTGGCGAGACAATCAAACCTTGCGCGAGGAAATTGCCGAGGTCGTTCCGCTTTATGCCGGTATTGAAACGCTGCGATCAACGGGCGATTCCGTCCAATGGGGAGGTCGTCACCTCTGTGACGGTGGCATCTTTCCGACTGCTGATGGGCGAGCGCGTTTCTCAGTAGCTGATGCGCCAACGACTGCAGTCCCCGAAGGGATGTTCACCGTTGCGACCCGCCGCGGAAAGCAATTCAATTCAATGGTCTGGAACCAAATAAATCCGCTGACCGGCAGCAATCGCGATTCGATCTATATTGATGAAGCGGACGCAGCGGAACTGGGATTGTCGGATGGAGCCTCAGTAGTCCTGCGTTCGGAATCAGGCGAATTTGCTGGGCACTTGAAACTTGTGCGCCTTCCCACTCGAAGCCTGCAGATCTACTGGCCCGAAGGAAACGTCTTACTTGCGTCCGGACCTGCCCATCGTGAACCGGGCTCAAAGGTTCCCGACTACAACGCAATGGTGACGCTTCATCCGGCCACCAGCCATGATCGCCTTGGGTAGCCGTGTAGCTCGCGGGGTTCGTCTGACAACAGCGGGGATGCGAGCGCTGCCGGACTTCATCATTATTGGAGCTTCGAAGTGTGGAACGACGTCGCTGTATGACTACTTGACGTCGCACCCGTTAGTGCTTCCCGCCGCGGCGAAGGAAGTTCACTTTTTTGATGATCTGCGCAATTTTGATCGCGGCCAGCGTTGGTATCGCTCATGGTTTCCCCGGCAGTCGACATTGGACACCGCGGCAAAAGGCTTCGATGTCGAGCGGGCTATTTGCGGTGAGTCGACGCCGATTTACCTCGCTCACCAAAAGGCACCAGCACGAATTGCGGCAACCGTTCCTACCGCTCGATTGATCGTGTTGCTGCGTAACCCGGTCGAGCGCGCATGGAGCCAATATCGGATGTTTCAACCGTGGATGAACACCGACGAGGATTTCGGGACCGCGGTTCGTGCCGAGGCAGATCGTTTGCCCGGTGGGTTTTCTATGCTTGAGGATCGGCAAAGTCGCCACCTATTCGTTGCCTCGAGTTTGGCAACTCGAGGTCGGTACGCTGAGCAATTGGCTTGGTGGTTCGCGGAGTTTCCGCGTCATCAGCTACTGATGTTACGAAGCGAAGATCTGTTTGCCGATCCTGAAAACACCTTTGGTCGAGTTTGCGAATTCCTTGGGCTTCCCAGCGTGCATCGCTCGCATTTCGCAGTTCGAAACCAAGGTGCAAATACCGATGAAATCGATCCGGAAGTTCGGGCATACCTCGAGGAGTACTTTGCCGAACCCAACGCTGAACTTGCTGAACTCACCGATGGAATGATCGCCTGGCCATCGGCGTAATCGAACATTTCACGGAGCGGTCGTAGACTCACCGACGTGACTGATCCAGTAACTCCCACCGTTGGCCTTGGCGTGGTTCATCTTTTTTGCAAGCTCACCCCGTTGGCTGATGCCGATGAAATCGCGACCGCGGTGAAATCGGCTGACGCGGATGGAAACACCGTGGTGTCAGTAGCCATCCTTGGACACAAAGCTGATCTTGCTTTCATGGTGCTCGGCCCTGACCTGTGGTCACTTCGTAGATTTCAAGCGGCGGTGACGCTTGCTGGTCTCGAGGTTATTGACTCGTATGTCTCGTTGACCGAGCTGAGCGAATATGCCCAAGGCGTTCCAGAACCGATGCGACAAGCTCGGCTCCATCCGCAGTTGCCGCCTGAGGGGAAGCCGGCATGGTGTTTTTACCCGATGTCGAAACGTCGCGACCCCGAGCAGAATTGGTTCACGACGCCCTATCACCTGCGTCGCAAGATGATGTACGAACATGGTGCATCAGGCCGAACCTTTGCCGGTCGCGTGCTGCAGGTTGTCACTGGCTCAACTGGCCTTGATGATTTCGAGTGGGGTGTGACGCTGTTCGCGCAGCATCCAGATGATCTGAAAGAGGTCGTCTATACGATGCGTTTTGATAAGGCGTCAGCCGAATTCGCTGAGTTCGGAGCGTTCTATACCGGCATGGTCGCGTCGATCCACGAAGTGCTGTCACAGGTTGGCTTGATTGGCGCGTGACTCGATGATCGATGTCCTGCATGGGTGACCTCGCGTTGCTTCGCCATCAACTTTCGCAGCTCGATCGCGTTGCGGTTGCGTTTAGCGGCGGTGCTGACTCGGCATTTCTTGCCTGGGTCGCCCATGACACGTTGGGTCGCGACCGAGTGACGGCGATCACCGCGGTCTCGCCGTCGTTTGCCGGTTTCGAACGGCACGATTGCGCGGCGTTGGCTGCTGAGTGGAACCTTAACTGGGTGGAGGTAGCAACCGCTGAGATGGAAAATGCGGCCTATCGACGTAACGACGCTGATCGGTGCTTCCATTGCAAAGACGCGCTGATGGATGCCATCGGACCGCTCGCATTACATGACAACGCCACCGTCGTATTGGGCGTAAATCTCGATGACCTTGGTGATTATCGACCGGGTCAACAGGCTGCGGCACAACGCGGCGCGGGGTTCCCGCTGGTCGACGCCGGATTTTCTAAAGCGGATGTCCGTGAGGTGTCGCGTCAACTTGGACTTTCGACCTGGGATAAACCGGCTGCCGCATGTCTGGCGTCTCGGCTTCCTTATGGAACGCCGGTGACGTTGCGCGTGCTGGCAAGTGTCGAACAAGCCGAAACGGCATTGCGCCTGTTGGGATTTGTCGACCTGCGAGTTCGTCATTATGACAATCTCGCTCGCATTGAAGTTCCGCTCGCACAGATCGAAGCAGTCGTCCGATTACGGGGCGAGGTGGTGGCCGCCGTCGAGTCAGCTGGTTATGAATACGTAACCCTTGACCTCGCTGGGCTGCGATCAGGAAATCTGAATCAAGCGCTGAGCTAACTGTCGTTAGTCGGCAGCCGTTACTCGGACGTTATGAGTCTTCGTCTGCGTCTGGTTCTATTCGCGTCCAAATCGGAAACTTAATGTGTTCGGCACCGAGGTGTTCGACGACCCGGCCTTGCCGATTGAGCTCACGCAACCCGACTCGCGCCGACTCGAGGCCCCCTGCCATCACGATGAAATCCGCCACGGTTAAGAGCAGTGGACCGCTCACGATGTCCGCGTCTCCCTCGCGAAGTAACGCATCGACTTCGAGTGTGGGTTTAGCCGGATTCGTTGGGTCGACGGCCCAGCAGTGATAGACGACGCCTTCGAAAACGGACAACGCTCGAATCTTCACCGGTTCATGTTGGCATTACCAACCGTGGGTGCCAGGCCCACCTTTGAATGGTCCGACGATGTTGGACGTAATCCAACCGCCATAAAAAAGGCCGGCATTCGATTCGACTTGTTCATCGTCGACGAAACATCGGTCCATGAGTTGGGCGTAAAAGGCGACATGGCCACTAATTGCGTCAAACCCCGGCAGTGGCTCGGGGTAGGTCCAAGCTGCGTCGGTACGCACCGTATTTCCCGCTTCGACCGTGAAGTAGGAGGCCTGGCCTTTCCACTCGCAATAGGTATGGGTTCGGGTAGGTATGAGGTGTTCCATCGCAATATGGGCCCGGGGGATATAAAAAGCGGGTGGCTGACTGGTTTCGATGACTCGCATCGAAGCATTGGTATCGGCAATCACGATGCCGTCTAATTCGACGACGATGTGGCTCGACGAGGGCTCCACCTTTGGTGGGCGAGGGTAATCCCAAACCGATTCTTGGCCGGGACCCGGCTCAATGCGCGTTGGATCGTTCATGTCGGCAAGCATGGGCCGTGATGAGCCCTGATGCCAACCCCGAAATTGGTGAAAACGTCATTGCCGATGAAGTCGCGCTGAAGCGATTCGCATTGGCGCTCGCTGACGGGATCGATTCGGCGCTTGCCGGTTGGGTCGAACGATGTGTCGAGCGGGTGCTAGTGGCTTACCGTGGGCGAGTCGACGCCAGCGAACGGGAGGCCGCGGTGCGGGCAGGCCAGGAGGCGCATGACGCGGTTGTCCCCCGAGTACGTGCATTGCTCGAATCCGATATCGATCAGCAGCAAACAGGGCCGCTGGCGATCGTGCGTGCCGCGGTTATCTATCCAACTGCGGTGCTTGTGCAAGCAGGTGTCCCGGAAGTTGTCCGGGATGAGTTCGTAGTGCGTCAGTTTCCCGAAGATGTCTATGACCTCACACCTGTTTCTTTTTCTGACATCGACGTGACGTTGCAAGAGTTGGGGTTGGTCTGGGGTGCGGCGAAGGCACACGTGCACCTCTCACGGCGCCGACTCGATGGTCAGCGATGAGTGACGAAAGTTTCGAACTTATAGTGGCGTACGTGCCTGATCTGATGGATCGATCGAAGGTGCAAGCGGCGGCCGGAGATCTGGTGCAGTTCGTTGCGGATCCAAAAACCGTTGTGGACGTTGTCACTGGTCAGTTACCGATGCCAGCGCTGGTGCTTTTCGATCTCAGTCGAGATGGAGTCATTGACGCGATTGGCGCGCTGCGATTAATCAACCCGCGTCCGAAGTCAGTGGGTTTTGGTTCCCATAAAGACCGAGCGCGCCTTGACGAGGCCAAAGCAGTCGGGTGCGACGAGGTTGTGGCGCGAAGTGAGTTCTTCAGGCGTCTCGTCGACTTGCTTACCTGATTTGCATCGTCACTATTCGCCCCACTTGTCACCATCTTCAGGTTTTTCGAACCGTTCCCACCCGGCATTGCTGACCGATCGAGGCTCAAAGAAAATGCAATCCGCTGGGCAGGCGAACGGCGCCTGCTCGGCAGCGCCAACTCGACACCGCTGGACGACGTCGCCACCAGTGGTGCTGCGGGTTGAGTAATGCCGACAATCTTTGCGAACAGCCATGGGTGACATCCTTGCAGGCCCTAGTCCCCAAGTGGACCGCCTCGGGCGATAGCCTCGCGAAACATGGCTCAGCGTTTAGTGGTAATCGGAGGAGATGCCGGTGGTTTGACTGCGGCGACCAATGCGCGCCGCCTCGATCCGGATTTGGAGATTGTCGCGTTCGAAAAGGGGAATCGAGCGAGTTTTTCGGCCTGTGGGATTCCATATCTGGTTGGGGGCGAAGTCGAAGATGTCGACACACTGGTTATCCGGACCCCTCGCGAGTTCCGCGACAAGAATCGTATTGATGTTCGCGTTGACCATGAAGTAACCGAAGTTGACCTTGACCGTCGCCAAGTTGAGGTACATGACAGTGTGCACGGGCGTAGTTTTCGTTTGGGCTTCGACCATTTGGTGATTGCCACCGGGGCGCGCCCGATTCGACCTGATTTGCCGGGGATCGACGGCGAGCACATTCATGGGGTGCAGACCCTCGACGATGGAAGTCGACTGTTGGCGTACGCCGAGCAAAGTCGCTGTCAAAAAGTGGTCGTCGTCGGTGGTGGCTACATCGGCTTGGAGATGGCTGAAGCCTTCGTGATGTGGGGTGCCGACGTGACGCTGGTTGATGCTGGCCCACAAGTCATGCACACGCTTGATCCGGAGATGGCGGCCATCGTCGAAGTAGCCCTTGAACGACATTCGGTGAAGGTTCGGACGAATGTGGCGGTGACCGGCTTTGAGTCGGGTGCTGTTCACACTGCTGATGGCCGAATCCCAGCTGACCTCGTTGTCCTCGGAATCGGCGTGACTCCCAACGCCGAACTTGCGGTTGCGGCGGGCATCGCCGTTGGTGCACGCGGGGCTATTTCGGTGGACCGGCGTCAACAAACGGCAATCGAAGGAGTTTGGGCGGCGGGTGATTGTGCTGAATCATTTCATTTGGTGTCTCAGCGGCCGGTGCATATTGCACTGGGAACGGTTGCGAATCGCCAGGGGCGAGTCGCTGGCATCAACATCGGTGGCGGTTATGCACATTTTCCGGGGGTCATTGGCAGTGCGGTGACCAAAATTTGTGGGACGGAAATCGGTCGCACGGGTCTCACGGAGTTCGAAGCCCTCCGCGACGGGTTCGATGCGGTTTCGGCCACCATTGAAAGCACGACCAAGGCTGGATATTTCCCGGGGGCTCAAGCAATCACGGTCAAGTTGGTGGTCGAGGCGGGTTCGGGACGACTTCTCGGCGGTCAGATTGTCGGTGGAGATGGTTCGGCGAAACGCATCGACACGGTGGCCGTGGCGATCACCGCAGGGCTCACGGCAGACGAACTCATCAACGTTGACCTTTCTTATGCGCCGCCGTTTTCTCCGGTGTGGGATCCAGTCGCGACCGCGGCGCGTGTGGTGGCGTCAAAGGTCTGATTCCTCGCTGCGTGATCGCTCAATTCGTTGAGTCGCAAGGCTGCGGTAAACTTCGGCGCTGCGGGCAGAACCTGCCCATCATCAGGGGAGTTTTGTAATGGATTCCGGTAATACCGCATGGATGCTGGTCGCTACCGCATTGGTGCTGTTCATGACCCCCGGCCTGGCATTTTTCTACGGCGGCATGGTTCGAGCAAAGAACGTGCTTGGCATGTTGATGCAGAACTTTTTCGCCATGGGTTTGCTGGCGGTGATTTGGGCGGTGCTGGCATTTTCTCTGGCATTTGGTGCCTTTGGCAATGGCGGGTTGATCGGCAACTTTGACTTTGTCGGGCTTCGGAATGTGGCCGTCGGTCTTGGCCCGGAGGCCATGCACCTCACGATCCCGTTCGTATTGTTCTGCGCCTATCAAATGACCTTTGCTGTTATTACCCCGGCGCTTATTACTGGGGCCACGGCCGATCGACTCAAATTCAGCGCATATGCATTGTTCATTGGTATTTGGGTTGTGATCGTTTATGCCCCCGTCGCCCACTGGGTTTTTGCCGGCGGATGGCTGCAAAAAATGGGCGCTCTCGATTTCGCCGGCGGCGCAGTCGTTCACATCAATGCCGGAGCCGCGGCATTGGCGTTGATCCTCATCCTGGGCAAGCGCCACGGTTGGCCGCGCGAGGCAATGCATCCGCATTCGCTACCACTCACCATGCTCGGCACCGGAATTTTGTGGTTCGGTTGGTTCGGATTCAACGCCGGATCGGCGCTAGCGGCCGATGGCGTCGCGGCCGTGGCGGCAATGAATACGTTCCTTGCCGCTTCAGCAGGAATGCTCGGCTGGGTCGCGATCGAAAAATGGAAAGACGGTCGACCGACAACCCTGGGTGCCGCATCCGGCGCGGTGGCTGGCCTCGTCGCGATCACGCCGTGTGCTGGATATGTCGGTGGCTTATCCCCAATTTTGATTGGAATCATCGCCGGCCTGGTGTGCTTCTTAGCGATTCAGATGAAATACCGGCTTGGCTATGACGATGCACTCGATGTCGTCGGGGTGCACCTCGTTGGCGGCCTAGTTGGTGCACTGCTTCTCGGGTTTTTTGCCGAGGCATCGGTCAACTCGGCGGTGGTGAATCAAGGCGTGTTCCACGGCGGCGGGTTTACCTTGTTGGGCTATCAGGCCATTGCGTCGGTTTCAGTTCTCGCATTCTCACTCATCATTTCGGTGGTCCTCGCCAAGGTGATCGACATCACGATCGGGCTGCGAGTGAGCCAAGAAGATGAACTCAGTGGACTCGACCTCAGTCAGCATTCTGAGACCGCATACGCCTATGACGATTTTGGGTCAATGGGACGAATCGGCTGACTTCGGTTGGTTGACAACTCCGCTCTTCACTAAAAAGCCGCCACCGCAGACGAGGTAGATGACATGAAGCTGGTAACCGCAATCATCAAGCCATTCAAACTTGATGAAGTAAAAGACGCATTGAAAGCGGCCGGTCTCGCCGGATTGACCGTGGACGAAGTTCGCGGGTTCGGTCGCCAAGGGGGCCACACCGAGACGTATCGAGGGGCCGAATATCAAATCGACTTCCTGCCAAAGGTTCGCATTCAGATCGTGGTGGCCGAAACCGATGTCGATCGAGTGGTAGATCTCATTGTCGATGCTGCTCGAACCGGCCAGATCGGCGACGGCAAAGTATGGATTACCGACGTTGCGAAACTGGTCCGGATTCGCACCGGCGAGATCGACATTGACGCGGTTTAACCCTGCTGCGGCGGGCAATGTCGACTTGGGCTAACCCTCATGGCATGAGTGCTGCCATCATCTAGCTATGGCAGCCTCGCTAGATCGCGCCGCGCTCTTCGCAGATCGGTCACGTACCGGTATTGACTTGTCGGTTGCGTATTGCGACCTCATGGATCGCTGGTTGGCGGCGCTCTACCGAGATGCGTCGTCGGGAGCCGATGGGGTGGCGTTGGTCGCGGTAGGCGGCTACGGGCGTGGTGAGCTTGCTCCACACAGTGACCTTGACGTGGTGCTTTTGCATCGTGACGTCAAGGGAATTGGTGTCATTGCTGAACGAGTCTGGTATCCGGTTTGGGACGAAGGCCTGAAACTCGGACACTCGGTCCGCACAGTGAAAGAAGCTTTGACCTTGGCCGCCGACGATCTTGATACGGCGACATCTCTGGTGACGATCCGGCACCTCGCTGGCGATGAAGACCTCACCGCGGAATTGACAGCAAAAGCACTGGCATCTTGGCGCAAACGAGCAAAGACGTGGCTGGTAGCGATGAGCGAGCGTGTTTCTGCCCGGCATGCACAATACGGCGAGGTCGCGTTCTTGCTTGAACCCGATCTGAAAGAGGGGCGCGGTGGACTACGCGATGTGCACGCGATTCGCTGGGCCGAATTGGCCCAGAAGGTCATGCTTGAAGGGGACGACGCGTCGCTTGCTGCAAATCACGATGTCTTGTTTGCTGCACGTATCGAATTGCATCGTCGACTGAGCCGGCCGGATGATCGCTTGCTTCTTGAAGAGCAAGATGCGGTTGCCGCGACGCTTGGCTACGAAGATGCTGACGTGATGATGTCGGTCGTCAGCAAGGCGGCCCGCGCGATTGCGTGGACGAGCGACGAAGTCTGGGAACGAGTCGACGCGTCGACTAAAAGTTCGTTCGGGTGGCGGTCGACAAAGGATCGTGAACTGGCATCAGGCATAACGCTGCATGAAGGACGGGTCAGCCTCGCACGTGATGCCGATCCCGCGCATGACCAGTTGCTGGTCCTGCGGGCGGCAGTCGCGGCGGCGCAAGCCGACGCCCGATTTGATCGAACATCGCTGGACCGACTTGCGGACGAGTCGCCTTCGTCTCCGCTGGTTTGGACTGATGAGACGCGACGGTTGTTTGCTGCATTGTTGCTGGCCGGTCGACCGGCAATCCATGTAATCGAGACACTCGATCAGCGTGGCATCTTCACCAGAATCCTTCCTGAGTGGGAACCGGTCCGATCGAAACCCCAGCGAAACGCCTATCACCGCTTCACCGTGGATCGACACCTTTGCGAGACTGCAGCAAATGCCGCGACCTTGATCGACCGGGTAGATCGGCCTGACCTGTTAGTAGTCGGCGCGTTTTTTCACGACATTGGCAAGGGCTATCCGGGCGACCACGTTGATGTTGGTATTGATGTGGTGGCTGCGATGGCGACTCGAATGGGGTATGACGCAAACGATTCCCAAATGTTGCAGCTGATGGTTCGCTACCACTTGTTGTTGCCTGATGTCGCCACGCGACGGGATTTGTCTGACGACAGCACAATTCGATGGGTTGCTGAACAGGTCGGATCAATGGAGGCGTTACAACTGCTCGACGCGTTGACGGAGGCTGACTCGCTCGCCACTGGTTCAGCCGCCTGGAGTGATTGGAAGGCCGGACTTGTGCGGCAGCTAGTTGCCCGCACGGCTCACGTACTCGTCGGCGGTACTCAAGCGGAGGTCACTGGAGCGGTCTTTCCGACGCCCGAGCAGTCGCTGCTTATGGCCGACGGTCAGCGAATTCTGAGCGGTGAAGGCGATCACCTCACCGTGATCTCGCCGGATCGTCCCGGTTTGTTTAGTCGGGCCGCAGCGGCACTCGCACTCAACGGCCTTGATGTCTTGGAAGCGGCGGCATATTCAAATGATGCTGGCATGGCTATTGAAGTGTTTCGGGTGGAGCCGCGGCAAGGCGCAACGATTCGATGGGCTCGGGTTCTTGAAGACGTCGAACGTGCGCTAGATGGTCGCGTTGCGCTCGCGGCGCGACTACAGGAGCGGGCGAAGTTGTACCCCAACAAAACCCGTGATCCGCGCCCGCCGTCACCGCCAACGGTCACCTTCGATAATCGCGTGTCTGATTCAGCAACAGTGGTCGAGGTGCGGGCACCTGATCGCATTGGTGTGTTGTATCGAATTACTCGGGCGATCGCTGAAGTTGATCTCGACATTCGTTCGGCGAAGGTTCAGACCCATGGCGTCGACGTTGTTGACTCGTTCTATTTGCGTGATCGCGATGGCCGAAAGGTCACCGATCCGGACTATTTGATCGAGATAGAACGTTCGATTCTTTCGGCCCTCTGACCGTCACGGCAGTCAAGCGGTGGAGCGACGAACTTGTTTCTCGTGCGGTAGCTTCAGCAGAGATGCCTTCTTTACCGCTCCCGCGAACTCCAGCCGATCGTCCATCGTCACAGGATCTCATCCGGTGGAGCGAGGCGCTGTCTGGCATCGCTCGCACCGGTCTTGGGTTTACGCAGAGTTTGTATGAACAGGAGCGCTTCGCCGAAGTATTAGCCGTTGCCGCCGACATGCGGGTAGCGGCGGACGTTACCCATCACGACAGTCCCCGTCGCGACGCGGAGATCTTGGTTGCCGAATGGATGAAGTCGGTTGGGGTTGGGGTCGCGGGCTACCAAACCCCGAAGGTCGCAGTTGGTGCAGTGGTCGGAAATGACGCTGGTGAGATCTTGTTAGTGCAGCGAGCCGACTCCGGCATCTGGCTTTATCCGACGGGATGGGCCGATATTGGTTATTCGCCAAGCGAAGTTGCGGTCAAAGAAGTGCACGAAGAGACCGGTATCGATTGCGAGGTCATTCAATTGATCGCCGTCCTCGACGGGATGCGTCGCAATTTCACTCGGATTCCGTTGTATTCGGTGGTGTTTCATTGTCGAGCAATCGGCGGCGAATTGCAGGCACATCCGCTTGAAACTTCCGATGTCGGATGGTTCGCTCGTGACGCGTTGCCAGAAGGGACGGCTGGCGCGCATCTTTGGGCCGACATGGCATTTGCGGCGATTCGCGGCGAATCGGTCGGGGTGTTGTATGACCATCCGCGCATTCCAACCTGGCGAGACGAACCAGCATGATCGCTTCGACAGTCGATTGCGATCGAACCGACAAACTGAGGTGTCATGGTTGACGATCAAATGGGCTCAGTTGAGCCTGCCGAAACAGGTAGTGAAAATACCACCGACATCGAAATGCCGTCGATGTGTGAGGCCGCCGACGCGATTCGCAACGGCACGTATAGCGCGCTGGACCTCCTCGAACGCTGCATCTCGGCGATCGAAGCTAGCAACGCCGAGTTGAACGCGTTTGTGTACCTCGATTTTGAATCGGCTCGCGCGGCTGCCGCCGCCGTTGATGCGCGCTTGGCGCGAGGTGAATCGGTGGGACCGCTTGCGGGGGTGCCCTTCGGTGTGAAAGACCTTGAAGATTGTGCCGGGATGCCAACGACCCACGGCTCGTTGTTATTTATCGACGAGGGACCGGTTGAAAACGACTCGCTGCACGTTGAACGCTTGCGGTCCGCGGGAGCAATCCCCATTGGTAAGACGAATGCGCCCGAGTTCGGAACGTTGCAGTTCACGCGGAGTAAGGCACTAGGCGTGAGTCGTAATCCTTGGGATTTGACCCGGACGCCAGGCGGATCGAGCGGCGGCTCCGCAGCGGCGGTCGCGGCCGGTTTGGTTCCGTTCGCGACGGCGAGTGACGGCGGGGGATCGACTCGGATTCCTGCTGCATTCAGCGGTCTCGTGGGTATGAAGCCAAGTATGGGACGGATCCCGATGCCGAGTGCCGATCCGTCTCACACGGTCGTCGTCGGCATCGAAACTGTCACCGTACGAGATGCCGCGCGCCATCTCGATGTCACTGCAGGCCCCGATGATCGCGACCGGTTGTCGTTGCCGGGAATCACGAACTCGTATGAACGTGACATTGATCATCTTGATGTCTCGAGTTTGCGCATTGGGTGGTCCACCGACTTGGGATTTGCTGTTGTTGATCCTCAGGTAGCCGAGCTTTCGTATGCCGCGGCATTGGTCTTGGCTCGCGCCGCTGGCACGTCGCTCATTGATCTCGACGTGCGCCTCACCGATCCGGTGGCGGCATGGTTCAGTGCTGGTGCGTTGACTTTGTGGGTAGATGTCTTTGAGAAATCTCCTTATCCAGGCCGATTGGGGGACCTGACTCCCGCGGTCGCAATGGGCCTATCGGCAACTGCCGACCGACCAGTTCCGACGTTGACCCATTCATTGATGCGTCGCATGCAGCTCGAACACGAAGTCGCGGCCATTTTCGACTCGGTCGATGTGTTGGTGACACCGACAACTGCCGTAGTGGCATTCGCCGCCGAAGGCCCGCCTCCGACCACGATTGATGGTGAAGATCTTGCCGAGCGATTCGGTTTGGCATCCGGAGCTATGAGTGTCCCGTTCACCATGGTGGCCAACCTGTGCTGGAACCCCGCTTGTTCGGTGCCGGCGGGATTGAATTCCGATGGCCTGCCAGTTGGCCTGCAGATTATGGGCCGGCGACATGCCGACGATGTTGTGTTGCGTCTGGCGCATCTGTTTGAACAGGCGCAGCCTTGGCCACGACACCCGCCGCTCTGAGGCTATTCGGGTTGATCTCGCAGGAATCGTTCAACCTCGTCAACGAGTGAATCTTCGTTATTGGCGAATGGGTCAGCCGAGCCGAGGTCGAAACGCTGCACGATCCGCGCCACGTAATCGCTGGTTTCATCGTCGTCGGCAACGATTTCATCAACCTGATGTTCATACGAGGTTGCGGCAATTTCGAGTTCAGTAGTTAGGACTGAAAACTCAAGCAGGTCAGCGGCGCGGCGAACCAACGCAAGCGCAGCCTTTGGTGAAGGTGCAGCCGGGACATAGGTCGGAACCGCGGTCCAAAGTGCGGCCGACCGCAGGCCGGCATGTTGACACGCGGTGTGGAGCACCCCGGTGATTCCGGTAGGACCTTCGTAGCGCGATGGTAGGAGCCCGTAAGCGCGGGCAACTTCATCGTCATTCGAAGTAGCGAACACCGATGATGGGCGATTATGCGGGACTTCCGCGAGTAATGCTCCGAACGTAAGTACGAAGTCGGCGCCTATTGTTCGCGCGACGCCGATTACTTGGTCGGTGAATGTTCGCCAACGCAACTGCGGTTCGACGCCGACCAATGTGGTGAATGCATTGCTCGAACCGGCGGGGTGTGCGATGGCGAATTCATTGCCGGGCCAGACAATTTCGCGTTGTAGCTGGGAATCGAATCGAACGAGTGGTCGCGCGACCGAAAAGTCGTAAAAGATCTCAGGATCGATGGTGGCGAATGGTTTTGCCGACCATTGTTCGGCCAAGTAGCGCACCGCAGTTGATGCCGCGTCCCCGGCATCACTCCAACCTTCGAATGCAACCAGCAGTACCGAACCCGCCGCTTCCGGGGTGAATTGCCACTCAACATGCTTGAGGTCTGGGACCTGTTCACCGTGATCGCTTGCCATCGGGCGAGGATACCGGCGATGTCGTAGGACTGACTGATCGACCGACTTTCGGTCCGCTTGGCTTGGTCGGTCTACCGTGTCGCGATGCCATCGGAGATCAAAGTATCGGCAATTGTCGAAATCACCGTCGAGGTTGAGCAGGCTTTCGCGCGGTTGGTTCCGCAACTGTCACGATCGAATCCGCCGCCCACCGCGGCTGATCTGGATGCAATTGCCTCGTCGGATGCATCGACTTTGCTGGTTGCTCGCGATCCTGATCGCGGCGGCGAGATTGTCGGCACGCTCACGCTGGTGATATTCCGAATCCCGACTGGCATTCGAGCGTGGATCGAAGATGTTGTTGTTGACGAGTCAGCCCGTGGCCGAGGAGTTGGTGAAGCGCTTAATCGTGAAGCGATCCAGCGAGCGCAAGAGGCGGGTGCCCGAACGGTCGACCTGACGTCTCGACCGAATCGCGAGGCCGCGAATCGCCTTTATCGCCGGTTGGGTTTTGGCGCTCGCGAAACCAATGTGTACCGGTACAAACTCGATTCCTGAGCTTCTCCTCGTCGGGCCATACGATCATCACCACGTTCCAGCTTTCTGCTTGAATCAGCCTCTCCCTCAGTTGATCCGCATGGATTGTGCGATAATCAATGGCGTGCGTGGAGAAGTTTTGATCCCGAGTTCGATTCCGAATCTCTCTGCATTCGTCTCGTCCACGGTCGGTCGTGTGGGTGAAATTCACTACGGAGAAAGTGTCAAGTGCGTTCGCAGCCCGGTGCCGGTCGCCAATGGATTCGTGAATGCTGCATTCGTTCTCGACAGCGTCGTTCCTCGTTTGGCGTCGATTGCTGAGGCGGTTGCATTCTTTGGCGAGACGGGATCGCCGTTCGTGGTTTGGGTGCCTGAGGAGGACGACGAACTCGGTGAAGCGGTTGAACAGTCGGGAGGAGTCGTGGATCACGATCCGGCGCCCGACATGTGGATCTCCGATCCGATTACAGCGGACAGTTCATTCGAGATACGGGTCGCATTGGGTCCGGAACAATTCGCGCTCTGCGCACGCTTGTGCGAGGCGGCCTACGAAATCGATGGAATGGCTTGGCTCATGGAGCATCACAACATGCTTGAATCTCCTGGCGTGACCTGGGTGGTCGCGTGGGATGGCGACGAGCCTGTAGGTGCCGGTTGCGCGTTCCTAGAAGAGTTTGTGGGTGGCATCTATTACGTCTCGACGCCACCAACAAGTGCTCGACGAGGAGTGGCGGGCTCTGTTACGAGCTGGCTCACCAATCTGATGCTCGGACAGGGCGCACACACAGTCGTTCTTCAAGCGAGCTCTGCCGGTTATCCCGTGTATCGGCGACTTGGCTTCGACACTCGCGGACAATTGACTCGATATCGGTTCGAGTCGCCTGATTTCTAATCAGATAATGAATACCAATGTGTACCGGTACAAACTCGATTCCTGATCGGTGTCTGCAGACTCAACGAAGTTACGCTGACGCCATGGGATCGGTCTACGACGAGATTTCGCCATCGCTCGCTGACTGGATCCGTCGACAGAAGATGTTCTTCGTCGCGACTGCTGCGTCGGGCGACGAAGGCACTGTTAATGTCTCGCCGAAGGGGTATGACACCCTCCGCGTCTTGGACGGCTCGACGCTCGCGTATCTCGACCTCACGGGCAGTGGCGTCGAGACGATCGCGCACCTACGTGAGAACGGACGCATCACACTCATGTGGTGCGCATACGAAGGGCCGGCTCGGATCGTTCGAATCCACGGTAGCGGCGAGGTTTTATCGACCGATGACGAACGCATCGCAGACCGATTCGAGTTCGAACGTGGCGCTCGTGCCGTAATCCTCGTCCATGCTGATCGGGTCTCCGATTCCTGTGGTTACGCAGTGCCGCTGATGGAGTACTCGGGAGAGAGACCTCGACTTCATGAGTGGGCGGCCTCGAAGACAGACGACGAGTTGATCGAATACCGACGCCAGAAGAACGCAGCGTCGATCGACGGACTCCCCGCATTGGACTGATCGAGTCCGCTACTGGGACCGATTCGTCGCCCGACGTCCTACGCATCGACCATCGATCCGACGTCTACCGGCCTCGATGATGGGTCGATTCGTTTCTAATGACGGTATGACTACCAATGTGTAACGATTAGGAACTCGGAATGCCGATCGTTAATGCGATGGCAAACATTCATGACGAATGATTCAGAAACCACTACTGGCGCCATGGATACAAGGAGCAGTTGATGACACGACTCGGCTATCAGATACCCAATTTCACCTACCCCGATGCCACTGGATCGGCACTATTTCGCAGCGTCATCGACCAGTCGAAGGCCGCAGAAACTGCGGGATTCGATCGGGTGTTCGTGATGGACCATTTCTACCAACTACCGGGCATCGGCACACCCGATGAACCGATGCTTGAGTGCTATTCGTTACTCGCGGCGATCGCACAACACACCGATACCGTGCGACTTTCCGCGCTCGTAACTGGAAACACGTACCGCAATCCGACGCTCCTGGCGAAGACGATCACCGCGCTTGATCATGTGAGCAATGGTCGCGCCACGTTGGGTATAGGGGCGGGCTGGTTCGAGTTAGAACACCAGGCACTCGGATATGACTTCGGTACGTTCAGCGACCGATTTGAAAAGATGGAAGAAGCGCTGCAAATCATCATCCCTATGTTGCGAGGCGAACGGGTCACCTTCACGGGCAAGCATTACCAAGTCGTTGACGCCATCAACTCACCGCCACCGATTAGCACCATCCCAATCATGATTGGCGGTAGCGGCGAGAAGAAAACGTTGCGAATGGTTGCGCAGTACGCCGATGAGTCGAACTTGTCGAGTGGATCAATCGACGAGATTCCCCGCAAGCTTGATGCGCTTGCCGCTCACTGCGAACGATTGGGTCGCGATCGTTCGCAGATCAAAGTGACCAAATTGCAGATGGTGTGTATCGCCCCAACTATGGAAGAAGCCGAAGCCGACATTCGGGCAATCGCCGCAGTGAAGGGATTTGACGACGAAGTGGTCGAGTTGATGAAACAGTTCTTCATTTTCGGTGACGTAGACACCGTCGGCGAACGGCTGGTTGCCGCTATGAATACTGGCATCGATGGATTGACGATCAATCTGGCGTTAAACGGGCACAACATTGACCGAATCGGCTTACTCGGACAAACCGCACTCGCGGCAATCGCCGAAGCAACCTGAGTCAGGCGATCTGAGCGAGCAGTAAGGTTTGCAATACGGCTCGGCCGTCAGTGAATAATCCAAGGAGTCCGGCTGTGACCGAAGAAGCGATCCAGTATCCGCGCGGCACGCAGTTCCCAGGCACGATAGGCCGAACCCTCGAAACGTCGATTGGCGCGTGGCCTGCGCGGCCCACGCCCCCCGATGGCGCGCCAAATGTCATGGTGATCGTCCTTGATGACGTCGGGTATGGGCAGCTGTCGGCATTCGGAGGATTGTGCGAGACGCCAAATCTTGATCGTTTGGCCGACAACGGTTTGCGGTATAGCAACTTCCAAACGACGGCTTTGTGTTCGCCAACGCGAGCTTGCCTGCTGACCGGGCGAAACCACCACACGCTCGGGCTATCGGCAATAACCGAATTGAGTCTCGGGTTTCCGGCTCACAACGCGACCATGGGCTTCGAACATGGGTTCATTTCCGAGATGCTGCTTGGACACGGCTACAACACCTATGCGGTCGGAAAATGGCACTTGACTCCGCCCGAGGAGACCTCGCCAGCGGGTCCTTACGATCGCTGGCCTCTTGGTCGAGGATTCGAACGTTTTTATGGTTTCCTCGGCGGCGATACCGATCAGTGGCATCCCGATTTGGTGCACGACAATCACTCGGTCCGTCAGCCATCGATGCCGGCTGACGGCTACCACCTCAATGTCGATCTGGCTGACCATGCCATCGACTTCGTGAAGGACTCACATGTCAATGCGCCGGATAAACCATTCTTTTTGTGGTTCGCTACGGGTGCCGGACATGCTCCGCATCAGGTCGAACCAGAATGGATTGATCGCTATCGCGGCGCGTTCGACATGGGCTGGGACGAGTATCGCAAGATCGTGTTCGATCGGCAGGTCGCGCTGGGTTTGATGCCTGCAGGCACCGAGATGTCAGCGCGCGACCCCGACGTCGAACCTTGGGACTCGTTGAGTGACGACGCCAAACGGATGTACACCCGTCAGATGGAGGTCTACGCGGGCTTCTTGAGCCAAACTGACTTCCACATCGGCCGAGTGCTTGATTTCTTGGAAACGATTGGCAAGCTCGACAACACAATCGTAGTCGCGGTGTCCGATAACGGCGCGAGCGCTGAAGGCGGCGAGCATGGCACGAGAAATGAGGGTTTGTTCTTTAACTTGGCTCCTGAGCGCCTTGACGACAACCTTGACGTCATCGATGAATGGGGCAATGAGGACACGTTCGCCCATTACTCATGGGGGTGGACTTGGGCCGGAGACACGCCGTTCCGACGATGGAAACGCGAGACCTACCGGGGCGGCATTACTGATCCGTGCATCGTGTCATGGCCCAATGGCATCGCCGCCCGTGGTGAAGTTCGAGATCAATACATTCACGCAATCGATCTGGTGCCAACGTTGCTTGAAGCAATTGGCATCGAGCCGCCAACTCAGCTCCGTGGGGTACCGCAATCTGCGTTACAGGGTACGAGTTTGGCCTACACCTTTGCCGATGGATCGGCTGAAGGCCGTCACACGACGCAGTACTCGGAAATGTTCGGGCATCGGTCGATGTATCACGAAGGCTGGAAGGCTGTTTGTCCCTACCCAGGTCCGAGTTTGGTCGAGGGCGCCGATCGGGGTCATCCATTCGGCACGTATTTAACTGAAGCGATTCTCGATCAACTTGAGGTCGAAGATTGGGAGCTTTACGACCTCACGAGCGACCCAGCCGAAACCCAAAATGTTGCGGCGCAACACCCGGACCGGCTTACTGAATTGGTGACACTTTGGTGGTCAGAAGCAGAACGCTACGGCGTGTTGCCTCTCGCTACCTCAGATATCACTCGACTGTTGGCGCGTCGTCCTTCGGTTGGGAAACATCGAAAAGTCTTTGAGTTGTATCCGGGAGGCTCGCCGATCCCGTTTGTGGTGGCACCGCGTATTTACAACCGTTCGCACAGCATCACTGCGTTCGCAACGATTCCCGATGGAAACGTAAATGGAGTCGTATTGACCCATGGCAATCGGCACGGCGGTTATGCCCTCGTTGTTGACGACCGACACCTGCACTATTTCTATAATCACATGGGAATCGACCTGTTCACGGTGGCAGCAACTCGACCGGTCCCCACAGGTGATGTGCGACTACGGATGGATTTCGAAACGACTGGATCGCCTGATTTTTCGCTCGGCCACGGAAGTCCGGCCGCCGTCCGTCTCTTTATCGACGATGATCTCGTCGGCGTTGGGGAGTTGCCCTACACGGTTCCAAATCTGTTCGGCATTATTGGGGTGAGTTGCGGGTACGCGGCGACCGATTCGGTGGCGCCGACCCGCTATGAAGCACCGTTCGCCTTCAACGCGAAACTGCACAAAGTTGTGCTTGATATCTCGGGCGAAGCGCTTATTCACCCGTCGGCGGAGATGACTCGCCTCATGACTCAGCAGTAGTTCTGGATCTGAAGCGAGTGGGCATGATGATCCATGTGCGATCTCTCCTACGCTTATTGACGTGATCTGCCGATTCTCCTTCGTGATGAATAACGTTGAGGGGCACTGTGGACAACCCATCTGAACCCGAAAACAATGCGGGGTCCTCGCTGGCGCCGCTGCCCAAACGGGTCGCTGATGACTCAATGGATGCACACTTGGCAATTGCGGACCCCGCGATGTATGTCGACGGGCTATTGGAGCGGGCCGCGGTGTTGTTGTCGACGCTTGCGGCAGACAGCGATGGTCTCACCAGTGATCAACAAGCCGCGCACGAGCGCATCGAAAATAATTGGAAACTTCAGAAAGAAATGATCGATGAGGCGACGGCGAGACTTGCTGCGCTGGCGCAGGAAGCCGAATTGATTGCCTCCCACAAAGCTCGATTGCCTGAGTTCGAATCGGCGATTAACCCACGCGTGCCGATGCCCCCACCAGAGGTAGTTACGGCCGAAGTTTTCCTTGCACTCATGGAGGAAATCGAAGCCGAACTCAAAGCGGCTCCGGGAATCGCTGGAGCAATGCGACTGCCGCACATCGCCACCATGTTGAACCAAGCGTGGGCCGCGCTCACGATGTTGGCCGGTCAAATCGACGAAGAAAAAACCAAGCACTTCGCCGATGCTGCTCAGGTGCTCGCCGCTGAACGTCGTGAAGCGGAAGCGAGCTTTGAGATTGGCATCAGTATTTTAGATCGCGACCTCGAGACACTTGACAACACGATGCCGTTGGTAGCGCGCCGATGGTCTGATCCTGGATGGCAGAGTTGGCATTCGCCGGTTTCAACTGCTGGTTGGGTTCGCATCGGTGATCATGTTGCCGCCCAGATGCCAGACTCGCCGATACCGCGATTTATGCGAATCGAATGCGGCGAGGGAATCGTGATCGAGGGTGGCTCAGTTCGCGATGTGGCCATCGAGGGGATTCGTTCGCTGGTGCTGCGAATACTGGCTGCGGTACCTGCGGGGATGGCGCGATTCACGTTTATCGATGCCAACTCGATGGGCGAAGCGGTCGTCCCGTTCTTCGCGTTAGCTGAGTTCGACGAATCGTTGGCGGGTGCCAGTGCAATCGTGCTCGAAGCGGACATCGAATCGCATCTTGAAGCGCTTACCCGACACGTCGAGTGGGTAACCACCCATTGTCTTCAGGCTCGTTACGCCAACTTGGCTGAGTATCACGTAGCGATTGGCGCGGTCATTGAGCCCTATCGGTACTTGGTCATTTTCGATCATCCTGATGGGTTTAGCGATGCAGCCAAATCGATGTTGGCGGGATTAATCGCGGCAGGTCCGCGCTGCGGAGTCACCATCATCGTGATGAAAGCGCCACACACTAGGCGCAGTGCTCATGCCGGAAAAGGCTCGTTAGATCTGCCAACTATTAGCAGCGATCACGACGGATTGAGCGTGACCTCGGAGAAATCAGGGACGTGGAAAATCGTTCTGGACGTGCCGCCACCATTGAAGATGTCGGCACCGTCGGAACCAGCAGGGATCTTTGAACGGGTGATAACCGAGGTTGGGACCGGCGCACGGGATCGACACAATGCACGGGTAGCCCCGTCAACGGTGTTTGCGCTGTTGGGCGAGGATCGTCAACGCCAAGTGCGCGTTGATTTGCCGGTGACTTCAGGGCTAGTTGATCCCGATGATCCAACCACTTGGTGGCGTGGTGACGCGACAACGGGGCTTGGTGCGCCGATTGGCCAGACGGAATCGCGGATGTTGATTTCTCCGTGGTTGGATGAATCACACGGCGGCATAGTCGTAATGGGTCCGCCTGATGCAGGTGTTTCGTCAGTGGTACAAGCGATGGTCGACAGTCTCACGGTGATCTATCCGCCAGACGAATGTCAGTTGTACTTGGTGGCGATCGCCACCAAGCGATCATTTGGACGATACGCGGATGAAGCATTGCCGCATGCTCGAGTTGTCGCGAATGATGTGCAGCGAGATTTTGGTGTGTCTGTTCTGGAAGAAGCGATCGCGATTCTTGAGTTGCGCAGAGTACGGCTCGACGTCGCCGGAACGGAACGCTTAGGTCTTGTGGGTCATCGAGCATCGACGGGTGAACAGATCGCTCGAGTCGTTATTGCAATCGAAGGCGTCGCCGAATTGCTCAGCACGAATGATGAGATTTCGGCAAAGGCATCGCAGCTGTTGTCTCGACTGGCATCGGAAGGCCCTCAACTTGGTTTGCACCTGTTGTTAGTCGATCGTGCATTGAATTTTGCGGCCGGGGCACGGCTGCTCGAGTTGCTGCCACCGGAAATTGGCTACGTCGTCCGCATCTCGGCAATCGACGAAGACCCCGTCGATTTTGTGGATGACGCGGTACCAACGGCGATCGGAGATCGCCCACCGATTGGTAGCGCGACAATTTCCGGTAACGCCCTCGCCGGCGAAGTTATCTTTCACTCGGCGTTAACTGAGCGGCACCTCCAGAGCATTACCAGTCGGGATCTGCGCCGGCTGGCAACCGAACGCGGCTATTCGTCGGTCCCACAGGTTTGGCGTGGCGACGATGCTGCCGACCTCACCCGAGCTCCCCTCCTGCGCTTGCGGGGTAATGAAGCGCACCGCGCATCGCGGTTGGTGCCGACACTTTGGTTGGGCGAGCCCATTGGCATGGGACCACCGGTGGAGGTGCTCCTTCGCCGCCAAGAAGGCGCGAATGTGATGATTGTGAGCGAAGACCCGGCGCTTGGTCAGGGAATGTTGTTGGCAGCAGTCGCGGCTGCGGCGATGGCGCACGATGATGCGCTTGAAGTCTGGATTCTCGATTTCGCACCCATCGAGGGCGGGTTCGGCTCATCAATGCTCAGCCTGGGAGGCGGTGCCGTTGTTCGCCTTGGGAGGAGACGCAATCTCAGCAAGACCCTCGATCGGGTGCATCGGATTGTTCAGGACCGACTGATGCAAGATGATCGAGCTGGCCCACCCTGTTTGCTGGTAATCAATGCGATAAGTCGAGCCCACGATTTTTCGGCTGGCGGTCTAGCTGAATCGGGAGCATTAGCTGCCCTTCCGCAGCCCCCAACTTCTCGCGCCCATGAACCGCTCGATCCCGTCGGCGTCATCGAGGCAATTTTGCGCGACGGACCCGAGGTCGGGGTACACACCTTGGTCTGGAGCGAGAACCTCGATTCACTCAGTCGCCGGCTCGGTCCGTGGGCCCTTGGTGAGTTCAGCGCTCGAGTGGGAACTTCCATGGGCGATGCGGACTCGTTTGCTCTGCTTGACAGCCCATCGGCAGCGACATTGCGCGATGGCCAGGCGCTGTTGTACGACGACGCACGCGGCCGACTCGTGCGATTTCGCCCCTACGCGTTACCCCGAGACGATTGGTCATTGCCGAGGTAAGCCGTGGCGTTAGGCCGCGGCGATTCGACGAGTCAGGCGTTGTTCCAGAGCAACTCAACCTCGGCGCGCAGGCGTGCTTGCTCGTCGCGTTCAAGTTGCTGAGTTTTATCGCTCACTCGTTCCGCGGCCTGGCGATACTGGACAGCTGAGGTTGCGACAGCGTTGTGGACCGGCAAGGTGCGTACGCGGAAGTCCTCACCGGCTGGATCAAATCCGATCGAGGCGGGTGCGAATCCGGCTTCAGTGAGCGGTCGACCGATCAAGCCGAGCAGGTGGGAGATGGGCGCATTAATGACCTCAGTGAACTGACCGTTTGGGTTGACTTCGGTTGGTGCGAGCACCGGGATTACGGCCTCGTCAACGAGTGCACGGGAACGTTTCTGTAAACCCTTCAGTTGCTTTTTGAGCTGGGTAAATGACGAGGCTGTCGCTATGGCCCGAGCGGGATTGCGCGTTAGGAGTTGGAGGATTGGTTGTTCCCACCAGTCGCTGAGCCATGTTGCGATTTCACTCAGCAAGGCTTCGGTTGCGGTGGCCAAAGTCGCCTGCAGCGTGACGAGTTCGTCGTCGGAAAGTGCGGCCGCAATGGGCGCGACTGTTGGCGGGGGCGTCGGTGATGAATCCGCGGCCTCTGACGGCGAAGGGGCGGGGGGCTGCGTGTCGCTAGTGCTCATTGGGATCCTGGCGGTTGAGGCGGTTGGGCTCAGAGAAATCGTCGTGCCGCAGCCCGATCAACGCCGAAGCAGTGACCGATTCCCCAACGAGGCGTTCCCTTAAGTCGGCTCAGCGTACTCGCCCTTACTGATTGTGCCTACTGCGGCCAGCGTGAGCCCTTGAAGGATGCGGGTGGCGGCAGGCGCGGTTGTCGCGTGGCAGGCTGAAGCATGGACATTTCGTGCGGATTCGCCCCGTCTGCTCACGCACCTGACCTTGTTGCCGCGGCTGAACAGATGGGGTATCGCTGGGCGTGGATGTATGACTCGCCGGCGCTGTATCCCGATGTATGGGTCGCGTTGTCTCGAGCCGCGGATCGCACGAGCGAAATTGGATTAGGACCAGGCGTTTTGGTGCCGAGTCTTCGTCACGTGATGGTGACCGCTGCGGCGATTGCCGGTTTGGTCGAGCTCGCTCCCGGACGGGTGGCAATCGGGATTGGAACGGGATTTTCGGGCCGCCTGGTCTTAGGTCAAAAAGCAATGCGGTGGGACGACGTTGAAAAGTACGTTTATGCGTTACGGGAACTTTTGGCCGGTCGATCAGTGCAATGGGATGGAGCGCGTATCGCCATGATTCATCCCAAAGGTTTTGGTGCCGAGCGGCCGCTAGAGGTGCCGATCTTGATCTCGGCCATGGGTCCGAAGGGCATTGATATTGCTCATCGAATTGGCGATGGGGTGTTTTCGGTCAGTTCGCCCCAGTCGGGGTTTGACTGGTCGGCGGTCATTATCTACGGGACAGTGCTTGACGACGGTGAAGAAGCGGATTCACCCCGAGCTGTCGGGGCCGCTGGTCCGGGTGCGTCGGTGTTGTATCACGCGTTGTGGGAACAAGGCCTCGCCGAAATGCTTCCTGGAGGCGAGGAGTGGCGAGCCAAAATTGATGCTTTTGAAGAAAACGAACGCCATTTACGTGTGCATGAACGTCATCTCGTCGGGATCAACGATTGGGATCGCGACGTCGTAACGGGCGAGACAATTCGTGCGCTGACATTTACCGGCAGCGTGTCGGAGCTGCGGGTCCGCCTCGAGGAGCTGGCGGCACAAGGTGCGACCGAGGTGGCGTTTCACCCGGGCGGCGATGATCCGATTGGTGAGCTACGCCGATTCGCTCGGGTAGCAGGACTGATCGACGTCTAATTCGCTTACGAATCGTCGAGGCTGAGCCCCGCTGTCGTTGGTTGTCTCCAACTCGACATTCGAGCCCAGACGACCCAACCGATTGCGCCTACGGGTATTTCCAACAGGTACACAAAACCGGTGAATAACAACACGCCCGCGGTGCAGATCGCCGGGTTACCTCCGAATGCTACGAGGGCCGCCACCACACCAGTGTCAGCAATACCAACGCCGCTTGGCGTGACCGGAATAGTTGACAGGAGGCGACCGAACGCGAATGCAGCAAACACCTCGACGGTGCTGAGGCTTGACTCTCCAAGCAGACGCAAGCAGAGCAGTTGCAACACGAATTGCAGCAATGAGTACATCAGCATCCAAAAAGTGATGCGTGGCCACCGAGTTGAGATGAGGCCGCGCGATCGGTGGCGAAAGTCGAGGACGGCTTGGGTGACGCCAACGCGATCATCTTGGCGAGTGATTCGTAATGCGAACGAAGTGACCGATTGCATTGCGCGGCCGATCGTGCCGGCGAGTGACTCGCTGCGCAAGATAATGGTCAGGGTCGCGATCGCGACAAGCAAAAGTGCGAATCCGAACACGGCCGCAACAACAAGTCCAGGTCGCAACTCGCCGGTAACCGCTAGGAGTCCGAGCGCAACAACAGGAAGCCCAAGTTTGAGCAGCACGTTCCAGACTCCAGAAACCGCAATGCCTAACGTGATTGCCGGAACGGTGAATCCCCACGATCGGCAAATGCCGTAAGTAGCACCGATGCCTACTGCTCCGCCGAAAGGGACCACATTTGATACCGCGCTGGTGGCGGTATTGAGCACCACTCCTTGGGTGCGACGCAGACCTGGGAGCACTGCGGTGAGCACCCCGGCGTACGCGATGAGACCGAGCGCCCACACTGCGGTGAGCAATGCGATTTCGACGCCGCTGAGTTGATTCAGCTGCTGGGCAACATCACGGTAAGTGGCACCGGTGACTTTGGGAATGACCAGGGAAAACAACACAGTGACCACGGCCAGCGAGACCGTCGCCTCGACAATTCGCCGGACCGGGGACTTGGCGTGGAGCTCGCGCTCGACTGCTTCGACCGGGTCGGTTTCAGCGTGGTCATGGGAACCACCGTGCGCGGCATTAGCATCTTCGGGCGGTGGGTTTTTCGCAGTCACTGGTGTGATCAGCTTGGATCTGGCGGCGGGTCGAAGATGTCGTCGATCGTGATGCCACCTGGTCGTGTTCGATCGACAAACCATTCCGTGCCAAATGCCAGCTCGAAATAGTCGGGCGGCAACGAGAGAAAAACTTCGAGGCTTCGGGTGGTGTCGTCGTCTTGTGCCGTCGTCTGACTTGCGTGAGCTTCCATCGCCGATCGTTTCGCCGCGAGCTGATCGCGGACATCGATGGCGTGGGTGAGTTCGTGGGGCGGGGTGTACCAGTTGTCGAACGATTCGGGCGAAAAATTTGGTGGCAGCAAGTAACCAAGTGACAACGCGAGTTCGACCCCCATCCGCATAAGGTCACGGTCGATGGTCGCTTCGAGCACGACCGGCGTATTGGCCAGTTCGGCGGCGCGGGCCCCGACCCGATGGACTTGGACGTGGTCGGGGTGCCCGTAACCGCCGTTTGGGTCATAAGAAGTCAGAACATCAGCATGTTCTTGGTTAAGGATTTCAGCCAGAAGCCCAGCGGCCTCGTCGACCGCGGCGGCGACGAATGACGCGTGGGGATGAGCGATCGGTTGGTTGTCATGTGCATTGTGTTCTGAACTGCCGGAATCGGTGTATCCCAACCATTCGAGTCTCTGGACCCCGAGGATGTGGGCCGACTGTTCGAGTTCACGCCATCGGCGGTCTGCGAGTTCCTCGTCGGCGTTGAGAAAATGCCCCGCAACTTCTCCAACATCACCGCGGGTCGCGACCACCAGCACGACCCTATGACCCGCAGCTGCGGCCTTGGCCATCACTCCCGCGGTCAATAACGCTTCGTCGTCGGGGTGGGCATGGAAGCACACCAGCGTTCGCACCATCTATGCATCTTGCCTCATCGTGGTGGCGGTCGGATCAATCATTGAACCAAGTGATGGCCCGTTCAGTATCCGCCGCTAGATTGGCGGGATTGAGCCGTGAACTTGCCGGGCATGAAGGAGTCGCTGAATGGCCATGAGCGAGCCGGTTGAGGACGGCACGACCGACACCTCTGATGTCGAGCCGACAGTTGGCGGTGGCCCGTTAAAGGTTGGCCTCGTATCCGATTGTTATGTCCCGCGACTTGGCGGCATCGAGATGCAAGTGCACGACCTTGCGCAAAATCTGCAATTGGCTGGCCACGACGTAGTGGTGATTACGCCAACGCCCGGTCCGGAAACAGTTGATGGTGTACGCGTCCACCGTATGGATGTTCCGCTGCTGCCGTTCGACATCCCGTACCGTCCGTCAACGTTCCGACAAGTGAGCGAACTGCTTCGGAATGAAAAGGTCGACGTCGCTCACTTCGCCGGGGGAATCGCGTCGCCGCTCGCATTTATCGGTGCAGCCAATGCCCAGGCCGACGGTATTGCGACCGTTATTACGACGCATTGTTTGTGGAGTTATGCCGCACCGGGTTTCAAGTTGCTCAATGCTCGTTATCGCTGGTCGGACTGGCCGGTGGTGTTTTCATCGGTGAGTGATGTCGCAGCAGCACCGATTCGAAAGATCGGTGGCCCGCGAATCACTGTCGATATATTGCCCAATGGCATCGATCACGATGCTTGGCGGGTGACGCCAGTGCGCCGAGATGTCGATCAAGTAACCGTCATTTCGGTGATGCGCCTTGCGCCTCGAAAACGCCCAATGCATCTTTTGAGGATGATCCGCCAAGTGCGCGAGCAATTACCCCCGCTGCTCAAGCTTCGACTTGTGATCGTCGGTGAAGGCCCGGAGCGAAAGTCACTTGAGCATTACATCGTGCGTCACAATCTCGGCGACATCGTGCACCTAGTTGGTCGCCTTTCCCGCGATGAGATCCGCGCTGAATTTGCTTGCGCTGAGATATTTGTTGCGCCAGCGAATTTGGAGTCATTCGGTATCGCGGCGCTCGAAGCGCGGTGTGCGGGTTTACCAGTGGTGGCAAAGGCCCGAACGGGGATTCGCGAGTTTGTCGCTAATGGCCAAGAGGGTTTGTTGGCTCAAACTGACCGAGACATGGTCGACCAGTTGTTGCGGCTCATTCGCGATCCGGAGCTGCGAAATCGGATAGCCGCTCACAATCGCGAGGTTCCGTCGCTAGTCGATTGGACCAACGTGGTCGGGCTCAATGTCGCTGCGTATCACCGAGCGATCGACTTAATGGGAAATGAGCGAGCGGTCAGGGCGCGTTGAGCAGCAACGATTCGTGGCGTTCATCAGCGTCTTTGGCTCGAGTGGGGTGATCGGCGCGTCCGGCTTTAGTTATCAATCGGGCGATGAGGTAGCCGATGGCAAAAATGATCGCTCCGCCAACGGCATCAAGTAAGTAGTGGTTTGCGGTGATGATGACGACCAGCGTGGTGACGACCGGATAAGCAATGGCCAACGCTTTGGCCCACCACGACCTGACCCGAGGCAAGAACACGGCACAACCCCATAGTGACCAACCGCAGTGCAAGCTGGGCATCGCCGCATATTGATTCGAGATCGACTTCATAGCTTCGGAGTCAAACGACCAGAAGGTTCGGTACTTCACCAACGTGTCGACGTATCCGTACGCGTCATGTCCGGCGATGGTGTCCAGCAGTCTTGGTGGCATGAGCGGGAACGTGGCGAATCCGATCAGACCGAGCAAGGTCCCGATAAGCAGGGTATTGCGCCATAACGGGTAGTCATCGGGAGCACGCCGATAGAGAAAAATGAGCGCGGATGCAGTCACCAGAATGTAGGCAGATCCATAGAAGTAGTTGGCAGCAACGATCAGCCATTCGTAGTGCAACGCCCACTGTTGCATCGCTTCTTCGTGGTAGAGCCCGACTGCTTTTTGCCAGTCGATCACCCGGAGCGCATTTTCGTAGGCGTGCTGAGCACCGCTCTGATTGAGATTGCGCACCGATTCGTAGACAAGGTCGAAGATCAACACAATGCCGATCTCGATCCACCAATAGACCTCGTGATGGGTATAAAGCCGAATTCCACCGCGCCAACGGGTAGCGCGGTTCGGCGCATTTTCAGTCGTTTCGGCGGCGGCGGTTTCCCCGCTCATCTCAGCCATCCCCATAGTGTGCCGCGAACAGGCCTCAACGACGGAACATTTCAAGTACCAGGCATCGAAATGAGTGTCACCGTTCGACTCGGATGAGGCCTTCTTGAACCACGGTGACGGCGAGGTGTCCATCGCGGGTATAGATCGAACCACGTGCGATTCCGCGTGCCCCTGATGACGAAGGCGTGTCTTGGGCGTAAAACAGCCATTCGTCTGCTCGAAACGGCCGGTGGAACCACATCGCATGGTCAAGGCTGGCCATCATGACGTTGTGCTCGACCGCGCCCACCGCGTGGGGTAGGAGCGTGGTATCGAGCAGCGTCATGTCGGACGCATAAGTCAGGATGCAGTCATGTAGGACCTGCTCGTCAGGCAATGTCCCATCGGCTCGCATCCAAACGTTCTGATGGGGCGGAAGTGGCCTGACCCGATCACGGGGTTCCCAGTCGATCGTGCGGGTGTCAATGGGTCGATCGCGCTCGTACCAATCACCAAGGAGATCTGCCCATGGTTCCCAGCGCTCGCGATAGGTGGGGAGTGACTCAGGCTCAGGAATATCTAGCGGCATCGGTGCTTCAAATTCGAGGCCTTCCTCGCGGATGTGAAACGACGCCTGCAGATTGAAGATGGCCCGCCCATGCTGGACGGCGACAACTCGGCGAGTGGTGAAGGCTCGACCGTCTCGAATGCGGTCAACTTCATACAGAATCGGCACTTTCGGGTCACCGGGTCGCAGGAAGTAGCCGTGCAACGAATGCACGTTGCGATCCGCAGTCACGGTCCGAGTAGCGGCAACAAGGGCTTGACCGGCAACCTGGCCGCCGAAAACTCGTTGCGCATCTACATCAGGGCTAATTCCACGAAACAGGTTGACCTCGATCGCCTCTAGGTCAAGCAGGGTGATGAGGTCGTCGACAGCTTGCTGCACCGGTGAAGTCTCGCAGACCTGAAGGTTCGAACCCGGATTGGTGTTGCAGGTCGTCTGTCACCTGTTGTTCATCCATTCTTGGCATGCAATTGGTTGTTACTGAACGCAGAAACTGCCTCAATGTCGCAGCGAATGCATTTCACGATTGAACATGTTTAGGTAGGAGCAGGTGCCACCCTCAGGCAGTATCGGTATCGACGCGGCGTCAATAGACGTCGCGACGGCTATGGCTCCGATTCGCGCGCCGAGACTGATTCACGACGAACCCAGTCGCGCCGACCGCACATTCAATCGCGTGACTATGGCGGCGGGGCTTTCAGTGTTGGTGCTCCTGACTTTGGTGGGCTTCTTCTTGATGTGGCAGAGCCGCCAAGCCATCCAAGTAACAGGCCCCTGGCAGTTCTTGACGCGGATCGAGTGGAGGACCGATGTCCAACCGGCGCGCATCGGCGTAGCCGGGCTTTTGACCGGAACCGTATTAGTGGCATTCGTAGCGATCGTGATAGCGGTGCCGTTCGGCGTGTTGGCTGCTTTGGCTATCACCGAGTATGCGTCGGCGCGGCTCAGGAAATATTTGATTGGCACTGTTGATTTGCTAGCGGCGGTGCCGAGTCTGCTGTTTGGCCTTTGGGGATTCCTCTTCTTGTCGGGGTACGTGGTTCCGCTATCGCGATGGCTTACCGAGAATTTGGGGTGGATACCGCTGTTCAAGACTGACGCTGGCGCGAGTCTGACGGGGTCGATCTTCATCGCGGGAATCGTCGTTTCGTTGATGGTCCTGCCGATCGTCACGGCCATTGTGCGAGAGGTTTTTTCGCAGACTCCGGCCGGAGAGAAAGAGGCTGCCTTTGCATTAGGCGGTACCCGGTGGGGGATGATCCGCACGGTCGTGCTTCCATACGGCAAGGGGGGGATCATCGGCGGTTCGATGCTGGGCCTCGGTCGGGCACTGGGCGAGACAATCGCGGTGGCGTTGCTGTTACCAGGGGTGCCTGAGGTATCCCGAAAAATCTTGCAAAACGGTGGGGCAACGGTGTCAGGATTTATCGCCAACCGAGCGGGAGCCGACTCATTTACCACTTCAGGGCTTTTGGCGGCGGGGTTGGTCTTATTCATCATCACCTTGGCAACCAACATGGTGGCTTCAGTTGTTGTGTCGCGTAGCCGCTCCGGTGTCGGAGTCGAGATATGACCGATACCTATGAAATTGTCGAACCTGTCGTCGGAACAACACCGGTATCAAGCCAATTTGGCAACGGCTCAGTCGTTCGATCCGAAACCAATGGGGGCCGAAACTCTCGTCGCCCTCGCGAGTTCACCTCGGCTGACGTCTGGTCGTTGGCGGGCTCGGCGATCAGTGCCGCGTGCCTCAATTGGTTGATCTTCGCCCGGTTCAGCTCCGGTGCTGGTTGGTTCGGAATCCTGCTTTGTACTTACGTCACGTTCGTCGCCATCTTTGCCGTAGTGACGGCTGATCGATTAGGGCGCTTGGTGGCGGTAGACCGTGTGGTCACGGTGATCGTCATGTCGGCAGGCGTGATCGTGATGGTCCCTCTGGTGTTGTTGGTGGCATATATTTTGGTCCAAGGTGTCAAGGCACTTCGGTTGACGTTTTTTGTCCATGATCAAACAGGAATAACTCCGGTTCTTCCCGCTACTGCGGGTGGTGGAGCCCACGCATTAGTTGGCACGATTGAACAGGTGGGACTCGCCCTGCTTTGGTCTTTGCCGCTTGGGTTGGCCGCCGCGGTCTTTCTCAATGAATCACGGAGCAAGTGGCGTCGGCCGGTGCGGATCTTTGTGGATGCCATGAGTGGCTTGCCATCGATCGTTGCTGGCCTCTTCATTTTCGCGGTGTTGATTATTCCGTTTGGGACCAGCGGGGGATTGTTTGGCTTCAATGGGTTTATGGCGAGTCTTGCCCTGGCATTGGTCATGCTGCCCACAATCACCCGAACAGTCGAGGTTGTCTTGCGACTGGTCCCCGATGGTCTGCGAGAAGCGAGTTTGGCCATGGGCGCGTCGCGGGCACGCACGGTGTGGTCGGTCGTCTTCCCCACGGCGCGAACGGGTATGACCACTGCGGTGGTTTTGGGTATTGCTCGAGCAGTTGGTGAGACCGCTCCGCTGCTCTTTACCGCGTTTGGCTACGACCTGATGAATTCAAATCCGTTTTCGGGTGCGCAAGAAAGCTTGCCGCTATTCGTCTACCGAAATATTCGGAAGCCAGATGTCAACGCGATCGCTCGCGGATTTTCAGGCGCGCTGGTGCTGATGTTGCTAGTGCTGGTGCTTTTCGCGATTGCTCGATTCATTGGTAGTGACCATTCAAAACGCCGAAATGCCCGCGCAAGCAAAAACAAGGTGCCGGCAAAGAATGCGACGCCTCTTGATTTGACGTCAACGATGTTCAAAGGAGACCTGCAGTCATGACTGATCTCATTTCCCGCTCCACAACGCTTGGTCGCTCGACCGAAACCCCGCCACCGCGTATGCAATCGGGTCGGGTCGAATTAATTGGTGGTCCGCCTCCAGGACCGGCATCGATCGAGGCGGTCGATGCTTGCGCGTGGTTCGGTGATCATCTTGTGCTCGAAGGCGTGGATCTGTTGATGCCTGCAGGAGAAGTGACCGCGCTTATCGGTCCATCAGGATGTGGCAAGTCAACGTTCTTACGCTTGTTAAACCGTATGCACGAGTTGATCCCCGGTGCCGCACTTGACGGTAAAATTCTGTTGGGCGGGAGTGATATTTACGAAGTTGGGCGGAGGGCTCAGCAAATTCGTACTCGCATAGGCATGGTTTTTCAGAAACCGAACCCGTTCCCGGCGATGTCGATTCGCGAAAATGTGTTGTCGGGTTTGAAACTGGCGCGGATCAAATGCGATGACAAAGACGGCCTCGTTGAACAGTCGTTAGTTCGAGCGAGTCTTTGGAAAGAAGTCCGCGATCGCCTTGACCGGCCCGGCGGAGCGTTGTCGGGTGGTCAGCAACAACGATTGTGCATTGCTCGGTCGCTCGCAGTGCAGCCAAATGTGTTGTTAATGGACGAGCCATGTTCAGCTCTCGACCCAACATCGACTGGTCGAGTCGAAGAAACTATCGCCGAGCTTCGCGGTGATGTCACGGTCGTCATTGTGACCCACAACATGCAGCAGGCGCAGCGGGTGTCGGATCACTGCGCGTTTTTTCTTGCTGAAGAAAATCAACCTGGTTTTGTTGTCGAAAAGGGTTTGACTCGCGATATGTTCACCAATCCGATCGACTCCCGCACGTTGAACTATGTGCAAGGACGATTCGGGTGAAACTTGCAGAGACTGCCTCAACGGTTCGAGCTCGCTTCGCTTTCGGCATAGTTGGCCTGGCCGCGTGTGCGATTGTGCTGCTGCCAAGCGTTGCCTTTGGAGCAGCGGCAGCGGTCAATGGGTCAGGTTCAACCTACGTCGGCCTTGCGATGCAGCAGTGGGTTGCTGACGGCCAGACGAACGGTTTAAAGGTCAACTATTCGCCGGTGGGCTCCCCACCCGGATTGAGTTCGTTTGCTCAAAACCTGACCGATTTTGCTGGAACTGAAGCAGAGTTCACCGCGCTCAATGGCACGAATCCGACTCGTGGTTATCAGTACGTGCCTGACGTCGCTGGGGCAATCGCGGTCATGTACAACGTGCCCGACAAGGCAGGAAACAAAGTCGACTACCTGCACTTGTCGCGCCGGACCGTGGCACGAATTTTTACTGGCGACATCAGTAATTGGAACGACCCGGCAATTAGCGCAGACAACAAAGGGCTCGAACTTCCAGACCATCCGATCACTGTGGTTTACCGCGGTGGCCAGTCGGGGACGACGGCGTTGTTCTACGATTTTGTCCAAAATGTCGCCCCCGATATTTTTAATCCTTGGGCTGCTCGCAACCAGTTCCCAACCGCAGTTCGCATCATCCAGCTTGATAGTTCGCCCAATTTCGCTCCTCGAACCCAAGCCTTCAGTGGTTCGGACCAGATCGCTCAGTTCATCGCGGGCGGTGCAGGCCAGTGGAGTATTGGTTACGACGAATTCGGTTTCGCGAAGACGTATCACGCGTCGTCAGCTTGGGTTCAGAACGGACACGGAGATTTCGTTCAGCCGTATGCGCCAAATATCTCGGCGGCGCTTGAAGGCGCCAAACTTCGTCCTGATTTGAGCCAGGAGTTGGCGGGCGTTTACAACAGTATGAATCCGTTGGCATACCCGATTTCGGCCTACAGCTATATCGTCACCCAGTGCGCGACCGCGGCTGATCGACCGACCTGTAAAGGGTCTTACGCCAATCCGGGTGTCACCGAAACGCTCTCGAAGTGGCTCCGCTATATCGCGTGTGACGGGCAGGTGAACATGGCGGCGATCGGCTATTCGCCTTTGCCAACCAATCTTTCGCAGGAAGTCGCGAATTCGATCGCCCGAATGCAGGGAAATGGTGCCGTGCCAGAGAAGCTCACGGCTGCGAACTGCGCGAATCCTCGGTTCCAGGGGCAACTCGGTGGTGACGTGAGCCCGCCGGATCCATTGGCGAAAGTCACAAGCTTGGGTAGCGCGAATGGCGGGGCAAGCGCGGGTGGGTCATCGACATCAAACGGCACATCGTCGGATGCTGCTTCGAGCGACGCGGCGCTTTCTCAAGATGCGGCGGCCGGTCAACCAGGATCGGTGAAGGCTGCCGGAGGCGGCAGCGGTCACTATGAACAGGCCATGCCTGTGCTCTATGACCGCCCAGCGCCGACCAGCTCACCGCTCGTGCCCGCGGCGGTACTCATCGGTGCGTTGGCGATCCCTGCGGTGATCTTGGGGCGACGCCGCTAACTCACCTGTTGCTGGCGAAAGCTGCCGCGATGTAACCGAGTTGTTGGCCGAAATGCGGTGTGTTCTTCATCATTCGTTCGCCCCCGCAGCGTTGACCGTTCACTTTGGTCTGTCACCTTTACGAGGTCACATCACTGGGATGTGAATTATTGCGTAACTCGCTCATCTCAGCTCCTCGAAAGGAAGCACTACGTGAAGAAATCGCTCCTTAAAAAAGGTGTCGGCGTCGCTGCCGCGCTCTGCACTGGCATAGCCATGATGGCGTTTGCTACTCCAGCGCATGCCCTTGTCTATTCCGGCTCAACCGATGTTGTCGTTGCCGCTGGCGGTTCTGACACGGTCCAGAATTTCGATGAGGCGCTGTTGGCCGCTTATGACGGAAGTACCACGATTTTTCCAAGTCACACCGTGCACACGTTCAACATCCCGGCGTTTCCCAGTCCTTCCTATGTCGTTCCAGGCGACGACAACTGTGTTCAGTCGGTGTCGTGGGTTCAGTCCGGCGGGACCGACCTAACCGGAACCCAAAACGCGCCGAGCGGTTCGGGTGCCGGCAAGACCTACATCGCTGGCGAAGAGGCGAAGGTTACGGGGCAAAAAGGCTGCATCGACATCGGCCGATCGTCGTCGGCTCCCGGTGCAATTGGCGCGAGCGAGAAAGCAACATTTGAGTATTACGCTTTTGCGCTCGACGCAGTGAGCTGGTCCTCGGCCAGCCTGCAAGCACCTCCGATTCTTACCCGTCAGCAAGTTCAAGATATTTACTCTTGCACGACTACTGACTGGTCAACGGTTGGCGGCACCCCTGGGCCGATCCAGCGGTACCTTCCGCAAAGCGCATCGGGTACACGGTCGTTCTTCCTTTCCCAATTCGGGATCACCACCACGATGTTGAATACCACCAGCGGTTCTTGTCCGGCAGTCAAAGCCGACTCGATTCTGAACAATGCCGGCGGGGCGAACATCAAGATGGAAGAAAATCAGTGCGCAACAATCGAGGCTGGCGACATCGCGAAAGCGATCATGCCGTATTCAGCTGGCCTGTGGTCATACCAATCGGCTAACGCCGGCAATCCAACGATTGATGTCCGCAACGGATGCCGACTCGGTGCTGTGAGCGCGCCTGGAAAGGCCGCGGCGGGTTCGTGTCCAGCAACGAGTGCGGTCAAGGCCAATCCCGTCAAGTGGGTCACCTCGGACCGAACCTATGCCCTCGACACTGCGGGTGAAATCAAAGAAGAAAACGTTACGATCGCCAATTCGTGTTTGTCGGCGGCGAATGATTTTCCCGGCGTTCGTTACGTATTCAACTATCTCGACAACGCCAGCAATCTGCTTGGTTACCAAGCCGCTTTCAACATGGTCGGATTCGCGAATACTGCCGCTCCGAGTGCAGCGAAGAGTCCACTTTGTAGCAACACGGGCGTCAGCGATGATCAGACGTATGCATTGGCGCTGATCGGTTCGTATGGGTTTGCGCCTTTGCCGACCACGGTCGGTGCCGCGGGCGCGGCCGTTGCTCCTGGATCAAACGTAGCTGGGTCAACCTGCCGCAAATTCGTTCCCGCCTGATCCGCATCCAGAGATGGTTTTGGCGAGTGCCAGGCGGGACCGTTACGTCCCGCTGGCACTCGCCGGTACCTCCAAACCTCCAAACCTCCAAACCTTCAAACCTCCGAACCTCCAAACCTCACTTTGTACTCTCGATCTTTAGGAGAAAACGTTGTCCACCCTCTTGCCAAGTCGACGGTTCCATGCGCCGGCAGTGCTGCTCGCTCTCGTCGCGTTGATCGCTTCGCTGCTCGCGGTTGCGCTGCCAGCTTCTGCTGACACCGCTAACAATCTTGTTGTAACCACAGCGAGCACTCCGTTTCAGACCACGATCAGTCCTGGAACCAGCCTTACCGGTTTGCGGAACCTCGACACCATCACCGTGAATGTTTCGGCGACCGGTACTGGTTCGCCGGCGAGCGTCATCTACAGTCTTGATGCACGCCTCTGCCGTACTGGCCTCAACATTTCGCTGATCGGTCAGTTCAACGCATCAGCCGGCAACTGCATCACTGACCCGCTGTCGGTTGGATCGAGCGCATTCGTGCAAAAGACGATTGCGAGTCCTAATACGTCGTCGTCGTTGAGTTTCATCGTGGGAACGGGGACTGAAGCCAGTCACACCGGTCCTGGTTCTGCGATTACGTGTGACTCGACTCACCCTTGCAGTTTGTGGCTCCGAGAAGCAGTCCCGACTGGAATCATCCTGTCCGGAAACGCTTTTGTGCATTATGACTTGACGTTTGCGGGTGTTCCGGGCCCGCCGACGTCGGTGACTGCGGTCGCGGGCGCTGGAACGGCGGCAGTGTCGTGGGTGGCGCCGACCAATTCGGGTAACTGGCCATTGAAGAGTTATTTGGTGACGGCGTCCTCGGGTGGTGCGACTTGTGTTGCAACCGCTCCGGATCTGGGTTGCACTGTTGAAGGGTTAAATCCTTTGGCGTCGTACACGTTTGATGTTGTGGCAACCAATAAGAATCCGTCGACGAATGCGACCGGCTATACCGGTGCTGCTGGTACGTCGAATTCGGTCACGTTGCCAGCCGGTACGACTCCTGGTGTGACGACGTTGGTTCCTGGTGGCGGTCATGTGCAGGTTTCCTGGTCAGCGAGTTCTCCAGCGGCGACTAGTTATCTGGTGGAGTCGTTCCAGGGTGTTGTTGCCGGCCCGACGTGTACGACGTCGGCTGTTACGTGTGACGTGACGGGGTTGACCAACGGTAAGCCATATAAGTTCATGGTGACAGCAACGTTCGCTGGTGGCTCGACCGTGGCATCGGCGTTGTCGGCTGCTTCCACGCCGAAAGTCACCGCCGACTTGGTTGCTACGGGAGCGCTGCCTAACTCGACCTCGCGTGCGCAGGGTGACAACGTGACGATGGCTGTCACCAACAACGGTCCCGATGCCGTGATTGGCATTATGACGTTGACCTTCACGGGTACGACTGAACATCTGATGACCGAAGATTCGGGCATCGTGTGTGAAGCAGCGGTGCCAAATGCGGCAGCCACGGCCTATACGCGGATTTGTACAACGACTGATGTACTGGCCTCGGGTGCTTCGAAACATGTGTATTTCGAGCTCGACGCGAAATCGCCGATGATCTCTTCGATCGCTGCAACCAACGTGGTGAGTTTTCCGAAGACTTCACCGGCAGCAGTCGATCCAGACAAAACCAACAACAAGGTGAGTTCCACCGAAATCATCACCGACAGTTTTGATCTTGCGGCGGCAACGACTGGGTTGACGACGGTCGCACGCCTCGCAACGTTGGCTAACTCCGGAACGGTCACGAACAACGGGACGGACCCGGTTGTCGTGAAACTTGTTGGAGTTGTCACCTCAGCTGGTGTGGCCGTAGGTGCCCATACCGGCTTGACCTGCAATTTTGTCGCTAACGCGGCTGCTACGGGCGGAACCGAAACGTGTATCTCAGATGCGCCGTTAGCTTCCGGAAATTCGTTGTCGACTGATTTGGTGCTGACACCAAGCCAAGCGATCACCGTGCACGGTTTGAGTGTGAGTTGGACTGCGTCAAAGTTGTATGCCAACACGATTGATCCGACGCCGGTTGATAACAAAGCCAAGTTGACGGCGACGATCACCGACAGTGCCGACCTGGCCGCAACCCTCACCGGTTCGTCGTCGGTATCCCGAGGCGCGACAGTTACGTTGACTGGAACTATCGTCAACAACGGTCCGAATGCGATCACTGGTAAAACGGTGATCAAGGTCACCGGCGGCACAATCACCAGCATCACCCCTGATGCCGGACTGGCTTGTACCGGCAGCGGAGCGACTCGAACCTGTACCTTCACCACGCCGCTTGGCTCGGGTGCATCAATCGGGTTCAGTATGGTGGTCACCCAGGTTGGGGCTGCCACCACGGCGGTAACGGCTACCTCAACGGTGTCGGTTCTCGGTGGCGCCGCCGTTACTGACCCAGACGTCAACAACAACGTGGCAACCAAGACGGTGACTGTCACTTGATGGCAGCAACCGTGCACGACAACAGCAACTGAATGTAGGCAGTGAGGGGTGGAGTAGCTCATCGGGCTGCTCCACCCCTTGTTGCATGGTCATTGACCGAGATACCAAACTCGACCCGATTGCTTGGCCCTGGAGTGAATGACAATGACGACGAAAACGAAGCGGGTAGTTGTACTGGTGGCATCGGCTGCGATCATCTTGGTGCTCGTGGTAGTGGTCGCGGCCCGTTCTGGCAGGTCGACAACGGCGGGTTCGCCTTCGGAGCAGCCTGATTCAACTGCTGGTGATCAATTGAGCAGCGATGTTGTTCCATCTTCCGCGCCAAGTGGTTTACCGGGGAACGACACCGGGGCTTCCGTCACCAATCTCACCCCCACTGCGCCAGCGTTGCCCCTCGACGTGGTGGTCTCACCGACTGCTGCGTTAGTCGATGGTCAGGTCGTTTCGATCCATGTGACCCCGACTAACGGTTCAAACATCTATGCAGCAGAAGCGTTTATTTGCCAAGTCGATGCCTCCTACACGGTCGATGCGGATATTCGACCATCGATTACCGGTAAATGCATTACGAAACCGCTATCGGTCAACACCAGCGACTATGTCAAGAAAGTCGTGGGCCCCCCCTATCAAGTTCTCGATATGTCAGTTATCGCTGGTGTTGGTTCGGATAGCTATGCAACCCAACAGGGTCGGAACGTGACGATCACTTGCGACTCGCTTCATCCGTGTGTATTGGTTCTCAAACTCCAGATTCCCAATTCCTATGGATTTAGGACGTTTCCGCTGGCTTACCGCTAGCAGGTCGGATCTCGCGCCACCTGAAGTTCACCCGTTGTTGTCCCGCAAGTGGTGTCTCCGCCAGATACCGCTCACCCGGCACCGGCATGATCATCGCAACCTCTGGTCCGACATCACTTTCAGGAGTATTGATTTGTCCCGATTCGCTGTTGCTCGCCGCACTCAAGGCGCGATCGTACTTCTAGCTGCGATTGGCGTGTTGTCTGCCGGTTTCGCTTTTTCATCATCATTTGTTGCCTCAGCTGATACCGCTGGCAATCTGGTCGTGACCACGGCTACCTCACCGACGCAGACTGATGTTGCGTCGACCTCAACGTTTACCGGCTTGCATGACCTCGATGTCATCACGGTGAAGCTAGCCGCCGACGGAAGTGGTTCGACTCCCAATGTTGTGTATTCGGCTGATGTGCGACTCTGTCGGACCGGCCTCAATATTCGGCTCATCGCTCAGTTCAATGCGTCCGGCGGTAACTGCATTACCGACCCGCTTTCGGTCGGCTCAAGTGCCTTCGTGCAAAAAGGATTTGCCCCACCGAATTTGTCTGGGACTGTCGACTTCATTGTTGGAACTGGTACCGAGGCAGCCCACACCGGAGCGGGGGCGGCGATCACCTGTGACTCGAGTAACCCGTGTTCACTTTGGATTCGTGAAGGAGTTCCAACGGGGATCGTTTCTGGTGGAAGTGCGTACGTGCATTTCGACTTGAACTTCGCGGCAAGTGGAACGACAACGACAACGACGGCGGCTCCGACGACGACGACTGCGGCTCCGACAACGACGACGACTGCGGCTCCGACGACGACGACTGCGGCTCCGACGACGACGACTG
>JBAXIB010000008.1:0-109579 GCA_037138595.1 Actinomycetes bacterium
CGCAACTAGCGAAGTTGACCGTCGACAATCTTCGCCACGTCAACCAAATCGATGCGCCCGGTTGACGGTTGCGGTCCCGACGTGACAACGATCGCGACATAGCGGTCACGGGCGAAAACGATCATTTCGCCCGGAAGCGGAGCACCATCTGATCGGGGATACTCGATGTAACTGAGGCCTACCGCTTCGGCGATGTCGGCAACGGCGAAGCGATTGATCTGGTCAGTCGCTCCCCGGCCACGTGACGCGAGATGGGCCAAAGCTCCGGCCGCTGCATCAGGAGTGGGAAACGCAAGGACAATTGAACCGATAAGCAGCGCACCGGGAGATTGAGATGTCGAATGCCACGCCCGAAGCGAGCCGGAAATGAGTCCCCATTGACGAACCAATGGATCGTCGCGCTGAGCTGAAGAAGTGTGTTGGGCGAGATAGTTGGGTCCGTCGAATGTGATAGCGGTCTCGGTTATCAACGTGAATGAATGCTGTGCGACGTCGGGATCTGCGATGTCGCCGGAACGACTTATGCCAAGCCGAGTGACGCCAGCAAGGACACGATCAGGCACGTCGCCGCTGTCACTTCCTTTGCCGGCGGGCCCGGGTGGATCACCGGGTGGAAAGGCAGGCAACGTCATGCCATCAGGAACAATCCCCAAAGTTCCCGATTCGGGAACCGTCTCGCCGGGAACTGACCACGACGCTGAAGCTTGCTGAACAACGCTGGATTTCGACCCATCGTCGCGTCCGGTAGAGGTGCTTGTCGGCGCCGAGCAACTAAGTACAACGCCACATAACATGGCGGCGAGGCCGGACGTGCTCAAAAGGTGTCGTAACGGTGAACTTGGCGCATATCGCGTCATGAAGGCACCCCACTATGTATTGCGTGCGCGGCCAATGAGCACTGATTGGTTGGCAAACGCAAGCGATCGAATGGTCAAGATCGTTATAGAATAGAACGTGGCATTGACTGGAAAGCGGCGCCTCTCTCTAGCAGTCGCAATGAGTTGCGTCCTACTCATTGTGCTTGGTGGCGTTCGGCATGCCGGCGCTGAACCTAACAACCGATCGACTGCGCAAGCAGCGGCCCCAACCGGTCCACCCCCGCCTCCGGAACGCATGGTTAATGGTGATTTCCCGGACCCGTCAGTGGTTGTCGACGGCACGCATTTGTATGCCTATACGACCAACATCAACCTATTTGGAACGTGGTTTAACACCCCAGTGTGGGACTCGACCGACAACGGTTCGACGTGGTTGCTGCGGGCTGACGCGCTTCCATCTCCTGGAACATGGACGGAAGGTCAAGGATTCGTTTGGGGTCCGGGCGCAATTCAACTCGCAAATGGAACGTGGAACCTGTACTACTCAGCTCGGTTGGCCAACTCAACCGCGGATCCCGCTTTTCTCGGGGCCGGCATGGAGTGCCTTGGCGTCGCAACCGCCTCCACTCCTACCGGGCCGTTTGTCAATCGTCCGACGGCGTTTGGAACCCTTGGGTGTCAGTGGGACATGGGTGGGACTATCGATCCGAAGCCTATTTTCGATGACAGCGGTTCGCTGCATCTCGTCTCAAAGTCGGATGAAAATGCTCCCTATATCCGTCGCAAGGCGCGGTTGTGGTCTTCTGCGCTTGCTGTCGACGGGTTGACAATCATTAGTTCAGCGCTGCAATTGTTGGTCAGCGATCAAAGCTGGGAATCCGGAGTCATCGAAAACCCCACGATGTTTAAGACTGGCGATCAATGGTGGTTGGTCTATTCGGGTGGCCGATGGGATTCGGCGAGTTATGGGACCGGAATCGCTCGTTGCGCCGGTCTCGCGGGCCCTTGTTCAAAGGTCGGTACATCGCCATGGTTGACATCGAATCTTGGGATAGCGGGACCAGGAGGTGCTGATTTCTATCGAAGGGCCGACGGCGCTTTGTTCATGGCCTTCGCGGCCTGGGACCCGGGTGCAATCGGATTAGCAATCGGTTCGCGAAACGGATTTGGCCAACGGGTGGCGGCGAGCGAATTCGGGTTGGAGATAGCGAGTCCGTTTGGCGACGTGAATTCAGTCGTGATAGGGGCGACTGTCGGTTCAGTAACTGCGAACGGGTGGGCAATTGATCCCGATACGACTGACGCCATTGCCGTCTCGATGTCTATCGACGGCGTTTGGGCGGCGAGTTCGCAAGCCGATACGTATCGACCCGATGTGTCGACCCGATCCACCTGGACTGGTTACGGGCCCAATCACGGGTACTCGATTTCCGCTCCGGTTGGTCCAGGTGTCCACGAGATCTGTGTTTCGGGAATCAATGTGGGCACCGGTGAGGATGCCCACGTTGGATGCCGATCGATCGAAGTGCTTGCGGGGATCCCATTCGGAGGCGTTGACCCAGTCGTCGGAACGCTGAACGCGGTCACAGTCACCGGCGCTGCGGCAGACCCAAGCGATCCTGTGGCGGCTATTTCAGTTTCAATTGCGATCGATGGCGGTCAGGACACCGACGTGGTAGCTGATATCAACCGCCCCGGATACGACCTCATCAATCCTGGTTATGGGACCGCACATGGATTTGCGGCATCAATCCCAGCCATGGCGGGATCACACGAAGTGTGTGTAACCGCTCGTAACGTCGGGGCCGGTGCCGACGGAATGGTTGGTTGTCAACAAGTCACTGTGCTCGGCCCTGCCGGGCGGTTCACGTTGCTTACGGTTCCGAATCGAATCGTTGACTCGCGATCCGGAGTTGGTGGGTATTTCGGAAAAGTGTTGCAAGGTGGCACGCGCGATTTCAAGGTTGCCGGAACCGACGGTATTCCAGTTGACGCGACCGCGATGGCATTGACCGTCACGGTAACTGAACCTGATCTAGGTGGATTCGTGACGGTGTCACCATCGGGTCAACCGCGGCCCTTGGCATCGAATCTCAATTTCGCGAGCGGTCAGACGATTGCCAATGCCGTTGTGGTCGGAGTTGGTACAGATGGCTCGTTTTCCGTTTATGCATCGGCGCGGCTGCACGTGATTGTCGACGTAACTGGCTTCTATCGAGTCGACCCTACTGCTGCGGGATTCACCCCGTTAGCCGCCCCAGTGCGTGCACTTGATTCGCGTTCTGGGATCGGTGGATTGACCGGCAAGTGGACTCCTCGGACGACGAGGTCGATACGGGTCGCTGGAGTGCATGATGTTCCCGACGATGCTTCAGCCGTGGTGGTGAACCTGACATCGACCGAATCTGAGTCGCCGGGATTCGTGACGGCATTCGCATCAGGACAGACGCTCCCGATCGCTTCGAATGTGAACTTCGGGACAGGATCTACGGTGGCGAATCTGGCGACTATCAAGGTAGGCGTTGATGGATTTGTCTCGCTGTACTCCCTAGCGGCCACACACCTTGTTGTTGACGTGGTGGGGTATTACCGAGTTGGTAGCGGCGAGGCATTCGTAGCCGTTGTACCGAGACGCGCACTCGATTCGCGCGTCGATCCTCAGTATGTAACTCGTTGGCCTGCTGGCGTCACGCGCGACATTTCCATTTTGGGCGACTTTGGCGTGATCGCAGGAGCGACAGCCGCAGTTTTGACTGTGATCGCGGTCGATCCGCTCGGTGCGGGCTACCTGGCCGTTTTCCCGGCAGGAGAACCAGAACCAACAACTTCGAACGTGAACTACGTCCAAGGTCAAACGATTCCGAATCTAACCTTTGACCGACTCGGTCTCAGCGGGAACGTTTCACTTCGGGTTGCGGTCGGTGCTACCGATCTCGTTGTGGATGTTGCCGGCTATTTCATCGATGAGTCCAAGATCGTGCCATGACGATCCGACTTGGATTTTTTGGAGCGGGGTTTATCGCTCGCTATCACGAGACGATGTTGAGCGATTCCGGCACTGATTACGCCGTTGTTTCTGTCTTTGATCCAGATATGGCGCGAGCGAAGAGATTTGCTGCCCTTACTGGCGCAACGGTTGCGACGAGTATTGACGGAGTTCTTGATTGCGCCGATGCGGTCTATATCTGCACGTGGACCTCGACCCATCCGGAATTGGTAGCACGATCAGCGGAGCGAGGGTTGGCAGTATTTTGTGAAAAACCGTTGGCGACGACTTTGGCAGGTTCGCTTGCCATGGCCAACCAGATTGCGGCAGCCGGAGTCATAAACCAAGTGGGTTTGGTGTTGCGAGATTCTCCAGCACTTTCCTATTTGCGAGTTACTCTTCGACGTCAAGCATTAGGTCGCGTGATGAGCATGATATTTCGAGACGATCAGTTTCTTCCGGTTCAAGGTCTCTATGAATCGAACTGGCGAATCGATTCGAGAAAAGCCGGATCGGGTGTCGTGCTTGAGCACTCGATCCACGATCTTGACCTCATGGAATGGCTTCTTGGTCCTATTGCCAAGGTCAATGGTCGCTCAGCATCATTTCATGGGATTGCTGGTATCGAGGATGTTGCTTGTGCGATGATGGCCTTTGAGTCGGGCGCGATTGGTTCGTTGACGACAGTGTGGCATGACGTGCTTGAACGCCCGAGTTTGCGACGTATCGAGGTGTTTTGTGAACGGGGTTATCTCTGGCTTGATGACGATGTCGCCGGTCCGGTCCACGTTCATGTCACCGGTGAGGAACCAGTTGCAGTCGGTGGAACGGCGCTTGTGGATGCACTTTTAGCCGAAGGTCAAGTGACGCGAAATCCTGACGGATCCTTTATCGAATCGGTCCTTTCAAACACACACGCGTCGCCGGATTTCTCCGACGCGTTACGTGCACACGTCATCGCCGATGCGATCTATCGCTCGGCGATGACTGATGGCTCAACCGTCGCAGTCGACCAAGCCTGGTGACCGGGCCAGGTGACGGGGCCAGGTCAAAGTGTAGTCAGGATTACTTTGCCCACAGTTCCGCGTGACATGAGGTTCGAAAGACCGATTGCCGCCTCTTCAAGCGGAAGTACTGCGCCGATGACTGGGTCGATGTTGCCAGCCGCGTGAAGTCTCATGAGATCGTCGTGGCACTCATGAACCGTGGTCGGCTGGAGATTTCGATAATTCCCCCAATGCAATCCGAGTACTCCATAGTTTTTGACCATGAGGTGGTTGGTTGGAGCTTCAGCAATTTCACCACCGGCAAAACCCACAACGACGATGCGTCCTTCGAACGCAATGCATTTTCGGCTTCGGGTAAACGTTTCTCCCCCGACGGAATCGAAGATGACATTGGCGCCGTGTCCATTGGTGGCATCATTGGTGATCGAAACAAAGTCTTCGGTCCGATAGTCAATGACGACATCGGCACCGAGCTCACGGCAAAGAGCTGTCTTGGCCGAACCTCCTGCAGTCGCAATGACTCGGGCTCCCCGCGCCACGGCCAGTTGAATGGCTGCTGATCCGGTTCCGCCTGCTCCTGCATGGATCAAGACTGTTTCACCCGCCTGTAAATCGGCACGATGGAAAAGCCCAAACCAACTCGTTTGGTAGGTAACCGGGAGCGCAGCTGCGCTGAGGTCATTGAGCGATTCGGGGATGGCAAATACATCGCTGAGGTCGGCAACGGTTTGTTCGGCCAAGCCTCCGTCGGGTAGGCGGGGTAACGCAATGACGCGATCGCCTACCCGAAATGGGGAGTGCGACGGCGATTCAAGGACAGTTCCGCAGACCTCGAGTCCGGGCGTAAACGGTAGCGGCGGTCTCTCTTGGTAGGTGCCGGCGCACAACAACGAATCGGCAAAATTGAGCGCGCACGCACGCACCGAAATCAAGACTTGGTCAGCACTGCGCTTCGGAGGAGCGATTGTCTCGAGTGACATCGCAGATTCGGGGTTTCCAAGTTGCGAAACCTGCCATGCCCGAATCGTTCCGGCCATGCTCACCGATCAACCTGCCGCGACATGCGTTGGGGACCATCGTCCCCGATAGCGAGGCTGCCTTGCACTGCTTGGCCTTGCTCGATTCGAAGTCGGGTCACCAATGTTTCAACCTCAAACCAGTTATGTGCCCGTAGCCCGTCTAAGTGGGCATTGTACGGCTGGTCAAACACGATGACCGGATTACCTGCACGTCGAAGTTCGACGACGTTATGGGGTGCATCATCGACGTACGCGTCGGCCTGAACTTCTGGCTTTCGTCCAAGAAAGCACAGATCGCGATAAGGAATTCCGATGTCATCAAGCCAGGAAACGGTGTCGGCAACGGCTACGGCGTGACCCCAATTGGCATAGAGGCGATGGGTGATGAGTCGGATCCAGACGCCAGCGTCGCTGAGACGCCAAAGTGCTTCGGCTACGCCCTCGACCGCGGGCATCGTTCGAAAAATATGGTGATCAAGGATGGCGCGCCTGTGAAGATCTTCGAACGTCTCTTCGGTCAGACCCCATTCGTGAAAATCCCAGGTTTGCTGAGGAGGCAATGTCTCCGGATCTACTCCTCGTTCCAATGCCACGATGGAGCGAAAGGCTGATCCGTGATCGCCGCAAACTCCATCGAGGTCAACGCCAAGCACAAACTCGGAGCTGTGGCTGGAGCTAGACACTAAAAGACCTGTGCATCGAGAAAACCGAGCCCTGCTTCGATGAATCCGAAATCTTTTGGAGTCGCGAAATGGTCGACGCCGCGAAGGGTTGCAAGCGTCGCGTTTGGGAGAGCGTCGATAAGTGGATCAGCTGGGCCGGCAAAGTCGGCGTCGCCGAGAACGACGAGAACCGGAATCGCTATGTTCGCTAAACCTGCCTTGGTTATCGGCGGAGCGTTTGGTCGACGCAAGCATGCAGCAAGCGCGAGGGGATCGTTTTCGGGTTGCTCTGCCATCGATCGAAAATAGTGAGCAGTCGGTGATGACGTTGCCGTGCTGCGGCCCGCATCACTGATGGCATCGGCCAATTGCCTTCCTGACTCATCGTGTCGGAAAAGATTTGCGCCGACCCCAGACACAACGATTCGTCTGAACCGATCAGGATGGTCGCTGGCTAGCACCAACAGTGTGCGAGCCCCAAGGGAAAATCCAATCGCATCAACGGGTTCTTGTGGCAAGGCGGCAAGGACGAGCGACTCCATCTCGTCGTAGGCAGAAGGGTCGTGTGGCTTTGGTGAAGTTCCGTGACCAAGTAAGTCGATGCCGATTACGGTCCGGCCGACATCACCGAGAAGATCGAGCCAACCGGAGTCGCCCCAGGTTCGTGCCGTAGATGTTGCAAATCCGTGAACGAGGGCAATTGGGGGAGACGCGGTCGAAGTCACGACGCGACTGTACGCTCCCTGCGTAGCAACAAGTGGCAGTTGGAGGGGGGTATATGCCGGAGTGGCTTCAAGTTACGTCCGACTGTTTCATCGATACCGATGAGTTCATCATGCGGTTTACGACCAGTGGCGGACCGGGTGGCCAGCACGCTAACCGGTCCCACACCCGAGTCGAACTGCAATTCGACATCGCCAGTTCGCCTTCGTTGACCGATGCCCAGCGCGAGCGATTGCTGCTGGTGCTCGGTTCCTACGTACGTATCGTCGCCGACGACGAGCGTTCCCAATTGCGAAATCGATCGCTGGCTGTAACTCGCCTTCGAGACCGCCTGGCATCGGCATTGGTCGTGCCGCAAACCCGACGTGCGACCAAGCCGACTCATGGAGCGAAGCGGCGTCGAGTTGAAGCTAAACGACTCCGCGGTGACCAAAAGAGATTGAGGAAAAAACCAGATCCGTCCGATTAGTACCTGCCAACGAGTTCACTCCGCCGATTGCGTGCCACCGGCGAACGCAACGCCGACTGGCGAATAGCGGATGATGCAATAAAACGCACGAATTGCGTCTCGCCAACCGATCTTCTTCCCCTCGGCGTAGGTGCGTCCGCTGTAAGAAATGCCGATCTCGTAGACTCGCCAGCGACCAGCGGCAACCTTGGCTGTGATCTCAGGTTCGATTCCGAATCTGGATTCCTCAAGGGTGAAGCTTTCAAGAACCTCGCGGCGGAACACTTTGTAACAGGTCTCCATGTCGGTGAGGTTGAGATCGGTAAAGAGATTCGACGTCAGCGTGAGCAGTTTGTTGCCAATTGAGTGACGGAAGTACAACACTCGATGAGGTCTTCCACCGAGAAACCGGCTGCCGTAGACGACATCGGCTTTATCGGAGAGTAAGGGAGCAATGAGGTCTCCGAACTCGAGCGGGTCGTATTCGAGGTCTGCATCTTGCACGACAACGAACGGCGCCGTCGCCTCTGAAAAACCACGGCGAAGAGCGGCTCCTTTGCCTTGATTCGTTGGCTGCAAGATGACGCGCAGTAACGGGTCATCGAGTTGGGCCAAGATTTCGCGCGAACCGTCAGTTGATCCGTCGTCAACAACGATCAACTCCGCCACATGCGGGGATGCAAGAACCGCAGCAACCACCTCATCAATGGTGGCGATCTCGTTGTAACACGGCATCACGACCGTGAGGCAGCGTTCGGGGAAAGGGGTCAGATCTGGTGTGGGATCAGTCACAACAACTCGTTCTCATCATGTTCGGAGGTGACCGATGGTATCTGAGGGGCCGCCGACGAGGAGTCACTTTCACCGTCGACCACAATGAGGTCGCGGGCCGCCTCACCAAGTAGCAAAAAGAGCGCCGCGAGTCCGAGGAGGCTGACCTTGGCAAATTGCGCGGGCCAGATGAAATTGGCGACATATCGATGGCGATGCTGGGAAACGACCGTGTAGATCGCAACTATGCCAAGGCTCGCAGCGGCAGCGATCGCAAGCGTGCCACGACCTCGGCCCCACCGGAATGCCATAGCAGTCAGCGCGCTGGTAGTGACAACCATGATCGGCAATCCCAGACCGTGCATTGGCGTGGTTACCGCCACGAAGAGGCCTAAAGCAATGGCAGCACCTAGTGAAACCTGCAGTGATGCGCTCGCCCCTGAGGATCCAATAGCTATCAAATCGGGCGTGTAAGGCCGATCGGGTCTCGCGAGATCTCGGGTTGCCAGACGTTGAGGTCGTCGCCGCCAATCAGTCACGAACAGCAAAAGGCAGACGATCAGTCCCAAAACACTGAGCGCGATTCCGATCCAGACGATGCGTTGCGGTGTCCATTCGACGTGAAATTGTAGTGGCCCGTTTCCATAGATCGCCGGGTCTATCAGCCAACCATTCCCGTACCCATCGATAACTTGGGGGGCGGGAAGGTCGTGTCCATTCACCGTCGCTTGCCATCCGTCGCTCCAGGATTCAGACACTGCAAACCAAAATGGTCCGTCTGCATGGTCGACCGAAGCGTCATAGCTGACAGGTCCATGAGCAGTCACGTTCACCTCGGGCGAAACTCCTGCAGGATCTGCGGAGAGGGCGTCGGCCGAAATGGCGGTTCCACCGCGATCAGAACTCAATGCGATTTGGTCGAGGTCGATACCGAGTGAGCGACCGTTTCCGGTGCGCAAAATTCGTTCGCCCGCACCTATGTCGATTGACTCCGAATCAGCACACGTCGAAACGGTAAGTGGCAATCGATCGATGGCCGCTTGGCTGTTGCCCGTCACGCGAACTGAAACCGCCTGACCATCGATTGCTACCAGATCAGTGCGACACCCGCTGTCGAAGTTGGCGGCAACCTTGGGTCCATGGATCGTGGCGAATCCAAGTTCGGCGATGGCGATCGGCGCAGTTGCCTCGGTGTTGGAATACCAATCCTTCTCCGACACGGCCCGCGCGTCGGTTACCGTAACGGTGAAAGACGATCCAGTTAGTGATGGAAAAACGACCGTCGTCGGTTCAACGTGGCCTGGTTCCGCGACGTCGCTGGCGGGGGGAACCGCCACCAAGACTGCTCGTGAAGGATCTCCATCGGGTTCAATTCGCAATTGAGTCGGCACCGAATGTTGCCCATCAGCAATGACCTTCAGGTCAAGGTGATCGATAGTTGCTGGCGATGGAACAGACACTCGGATCCACTCACCAGTTGGTGAGTTAAATCTTCCAGTCCATGACGTAGATGGATCGCCATCGATTGCGCTAAAGCCCCGTTGAGCGAGTGATCCAGGAAGATGACCGGAAGTCTCCACGGTGACTCCGCCTTGGGATGCATTGGGAATCCCGAGCAATTCGTCGATCAACGAATCAGGCACATAATCAGATAAGCGAGCCGTTCCGGTGAGCGCAAAACTTCGTGCTCCCGGCAAATCTATGAGTCGGTTCATTCGTGCTTCCTCGTCAAGCCGTACTGGCTCGGCGGGATTGGATCGCAGTCGGGTGAAAACCATTGCCAGGCGATGGGCAATCGATGAAGGTCCAGCCCAGTCGAGTAAATCTGTCGGCGGGCGCACAATCTCGTCAACGTGCGATCCCGCAAGTGCGACTTCGGCAAATCCGACTCCACTTAAGCCATCGTAGTAGGGGCGTTTCGCCACGTTGGTGTCGACAATTTCGATTTGCAGGTGCGAAAAGGTCTTGCTTGCAAATGGAACGGTCTGACCGTTGTCGATTCGAGACTCTGGTCCAAGGGTCACATCGACAGGCGGTTGATCATCGAAATACAAACGTGCCTGAGTAATAAATCGATTTCGGACCAAGTTGATCGGTTGCAACAACGTGATCTGGTCGGCGGTGATCGGCTGTGCAAAATCCATGACGAGGCGTTGGCCAACTGGATCGTCTATCGCACCGACCCTCCAAGCGCTGGCCGGGTCACCGTCGAGGGCATTCGCTGGTCGATCATCGGGTGTATAGGTGACGGGGTTGCCGTATGCGGATGCGGTAACGACCACGCCCCCTCGTTGCTCCGACAATGTCTGGTCCGCTTCCGTTTGAGTTGGAAAGACGTCGAGTCGTTGATCTGTCGGGTCATAAGGAGCGACTTCACCGGAACGTTCGGTATACCCAAATTGCTCGCGTATGGTGCCCCACCGAACCGCACGTTTGCGGTTGGTATCAGTGATCAAAAGGTCGGCGCCTGACTGATAAATCGTGTCAAACCCACTGGTGTCGCCCGCATAGGACGAAGCGAAAAAACTGGCTTGGCGTGGCTTGATGAAACCAAAAGTGGCAGCGTCAACCATGCCCTCGGCATCGCCAGCTAGCAACAATGTGTTGGTTGCCGAGTGCGTTCGAACGATTGTTTCTTTGTCGTTCACATTCAGAATTCCAACCGCCGGCGGGTCAGGATATGACCGACTCATGCCGAGGGTGACTTCGTCAATCATGGGTTGCTCAGGACCCGCGACGTTCGGCGTGGCCGGCCCGAACTCAAGGATCGGTCCGAGACCAGGCGTGTGGACAAGGGTGTCCCAAAGCTGTTTTGGCCTCGGCGTGCGGAATCGCTCATATTGAAGGTCGTTGCGCGACACGATGTCACCGGCGGCCATCACCCGTGCGATCGGCGCGATAGCCCGTGGATCAATGGTGCCTTCTTGGAGTCGGCGATCTAGCGCGTCAAGCAACGCCGCCGACTGCGCCGATCCGTATTGGAATAACTCCCGCGCCACATACCCACGAGTCATGAGGCCCGGTGTGATCGGGTCGACGGTGTTGCCCCATCGATAGCTGGCGAAGTCACTTCCGGGAAGTTCGAGCACACGGGTGCTGTCACTTTGCTGTTGTAGAAAATGAGCAGCATCGAGCCAATACGGTGGCAACGCTTCGGGTCGTTGCAGATTTTTTGACACCATCTGCCCCGACCAAAGCGTCGGAATATTGGCGAACAGCACGAGCACGGCAAGGCCCGCTATTGGCACGGTGAGACTCGGGAATCTTCGCCCAACAGCGGAAACGCCGGCCCCTAAAAAAAGCGCAAGGCCAAGAGCCACAAGCGGGACAGCTCGAGGTGTACTGCGCAACGAGAGCCCGGCGTCGGTGCGAGTGAACGTCTTGAAGATCGAACCGACGAGTGAGGGATTGGTCCACGGGTACGCCGCAATGGCAGTTAACGCGCCTACGACAACGATGGCGAGAAACAGCGCTCGATAACGCCAGCGAACGAGTGCCGCTGCCAAAATAGCAGCGATGGGAACCGCATAACTGAGAGTGAGGGTGAACGCTCCGGTCGTGAAAGCCTGACTCGGCTCAGTCCAGGGACCGAGTTTGTCATTCCCGTAAAAAAACCAGTAGCCGAGTCCTCGAAGCACTTCTGGGGCACTCGAAACCGTTGCGACTGTTCTATAAGTCTCGGTATAACGAATGACGGGAAGGCCGAATCGTCCCTCGGCCCACAGACCCGCCATCCACCACAGCGACGTCGCTAGGGTGAGTACGCCAATCCGCAGGATTGCGCCGGTCGCTTGTCGCACCGAAACTTCACGTTCAATCCAAACGGCGTGAACTACATAGAGCAACGGTCCGAGGCCGACGAGGATGAGTGCTGTTGCATTGATTCCGCCGACGGTGAGGACAACTAATGCAAATGCGGCGGGGTAACGCCAACCTCCTCTCCGCAAAGATTTGGCTGTGAGCGCGATCAGCCACGGCAGCGCCGCCCATGGCAACAGGATGACTGAGATGCGCGCTGCGTAACTTAGGAGGTACGGACTGAACATGTACGCGGTAGACGCGACCAAGATCGCCGCCCACTGCTCCTTGCCGCTTGACCGGTCATTGACTGCCCATCCGAGGGTTCGACACAAGTAACGAACGCCCATGGCGGCAGCAAAGATGATCGTGGCGATCCATAAACGCTGCGCAAGCCAGTCGGGGACTCCAAGGGCGTCAAACACCCAATAAAACGGACCCATTGGCCAGAGGTAGCCAATGTTTTGATGGGTAACGGTCCCCATTCCGATCTGACTGCTCCACACGTATGGAGCCTCAGTGATAACTCGTCCCGGATTGAGGTACAGGTAGGTCTTTGTGTCCGCGCCGACGATTCCGGGCGCGGTGACGAGCAGTGGCAGATAGGTCAGCAGTGCGGGAATCGCGATGGTGAGCCAACGTCCCAGACTGCGAGGCGACGAACTGTATTCATCGACTGTTTGAATCATTTCGGACTGGGTGCTGGTCACCAATTTGGTTTCGTGCCGGCGCGACCATGACGTCGCAACGCCTGATCCGCAAGGGGACGAAGTACCCCAAGCGCAGTAGCATCCCACGTGAGTTGCGCGGCAAACTCCTTTGCGCCTTCGCCGAGGCGTGCGCGTAGTTCAGTATCGGTCAACACGAGGTCAAGCATCTCACCTAACTCGCGTGATGAGTTCGCGAGCAAGCCACTTTGATGGTCGAGCACCGAATCAGTGTGACCATTGATTCGTGTAGCGATGGCCGGGGTACCGCAGGCGGCGGCTTCGGTCAGCGTCATGCCCCAGCCCTCGGCAATTGACGCGCTCGCCACAACCCAGGCTCGCCGATACAACGCAAGTAACTCCTCGTCAGATACCCGTCCGGCGATGCGGATCCATGATTCGGCGTGCATGGCTGCGACTTGTTCTTCGAGAGCGAGCCGTTCGTAGCCGTCGCCGACGATGACCAGTTGAAGATCTGGATGGCGTTGTCGTACTTTCGCCGAAATGTTGATCAGTTCATCGAATCGTTTTGGAGCCATGAGTCTGCCGACGCTGACGATGAGCGGGACTGGACTTTTCTTCCCTCTCGGGGAATAGCGAGGATCAATTCCTGGTGGTACAACGCTGATTTGTTCAGGCCGAAATCGCAAATAATCGACGAGCTCGGCCTTGGTCGAATTCGATAGCGCCACCAGCGGTGTGCGTTGGTAGAACGGCGGGGCAATTCGACGCTCGAGAAATTCGCCGTAAGGAGCGAGACCATCGTCGAGCACTAAGCGCCACATGTCCTTGTGGACGTGGTGGACGATCGTGACATTGGCGCAGCCTGCCCACAGCGGACTCAGATAAGGCGTGCCATTCCAGATTTCGACAAGGCCGTCACGTGGACCGGTTCGACGTAACAGTTCGGCGATGATCGTGGTAGGGAACACCATGAATCGCCCATGGCGGCGGATTACCCGGTATCCGTCTCGAATACCTTCAGTGGCGTGTCCCTGGGCATAAGACGTTCGGACCGTCAGGTCGATTCCGGCCTCGGCCCAGCGTTTTTGCCACTCGGCGGCATGTACCTCGGATCCGCCCGCTTCGATGTCGGCAAGGTCGCGCCACGCAACGACATGCACGCGGCGCAATCCTGCTTCTTGCGCGATGTCGCGAATCTCAGTGATGGCGGGAGACTCGGACACAGTCGGGTCACTTCGGCTTTGCGTTGAGCGGATGGTCGGCGCCGTAGGCGCTTCGGGGAATGACAGGAGCGTCGCGACCCGTTCCTTCCGAACTTGACGGTCGCGGCCCGGATGATTGTTCGTGGTATTCGCCTTCGACATTGACATTCCAGATGTCGTTTTGCGCTCCGAGGATGTTGTCGACCGTCAGCATCGCCGTATACATCGAATGATCTTGATTGTTGTACTTATGCATTCCGTTCCGACCAACGGGGTGAACATTTGGAGCGTGGAGCTCCAGCCACCCGCGTAGGATCGCCACGTTGGTTCGGTAGTGCTCGTCATAAACCGGATACGCCTTAGGCATCCGGACGACAAATCCGGCTTCGACAACGGCCGGGTCGATCAATCCAAGTGTCTGGAGTTCGCGCTTGGCTTGATCGATGAGGTCATCGTCAGACTTCGTCCACATCTCGTCGCCCTCGAATACGAAATATTCGAGGCCAAGGCAGGTCCGTCCGTCTTTGACCAGAAACGGCGACCATGAACCAAAGTTCTGTATCCGTCCCACTTGCACTTCTGGCGCGTGGATATAAATCCAGTTGTCGGGGAAGCCGTCGCGTTCGGGAATCACGAGGGCAACGGTGAGAAAATCTCGAAAGCCCAACGCGTCGGCTGCCGCTCGGATTTCCGCTGGGACGGGGGGATCCATCGCGGCCAACAGATGCGGGAACGGCATCGACGAAATGATGTGATCCACCTGAAGTTCGCGTGGGGTTCCTTCATGATCAGCAGATACGGAAACGGCGCGATTTGCTTGATGATGAATGGTGGTCACTCGGGTCTTCATTGCAACTTCGACGCCACGTTCTTCGACGATGTCTCGACAACGCTCCCACATCATCCCCGGCCCAAACTTTGGGTAATCAAACTCTTCGATGAGGCTGGTGACCTGGGCCGATGTCGAGCGCCGTCCGAAGATTTTGGCCCGGATTGGCTCCCACACGGCGTCAACGAGCGACATACCCTTGATGCGTTGCGCCGCGAAGTCTGCTGACAATGACGAGGCTGGCACTCCCCAGACTTTCTCGTTGTAGGTCTTAAAGAAGTGGTTATACAGGCGCCACCCGTAATCAGCAGCGATGTAACCCTCTAGGCCGTCTTGATTTTTGGGCGGATGTATTCGCACCCACACGTAAGACATGACGCAACGGACTGCTTCGAGTACCCCGAGATTGCGCAACGCGTTGAGCGGTTTTATCGGATAGTCGTAATACTTACCTTGGTAGTAGATGCGACTCATGCGAGGGCGACGCAAGAACTCATTGTCGTCAAGAATTTCATGCCAAAGGTCTTCGACTGGTTTCACTTTGGTGAAAAATCGATGCCCACCAATATCGAATCGCCAACCGTCCGCAGTCGCGGTGCGACTAATCCCGCCCACGACCCGATCGGACTCTAAAACGATTGGTTGTATGGCACTCTTGGTCAGTTGGTAGGCCGCAGTCAGCCCGGCTGGTCCAGCCCCGATGATGACGACCCGTGGCTTCGATTGCTCCGTGGGTTGGAGTACATCGCGGTCGCTGTCGGTCTCCGCTGAAGTTTCGGCAAGATCAGTGACAGGGCGAGACATCAATCGCTTTCCGAATAGTTAGCGGTGGCACAACGAACGCGTGTAACTCTAGTGACGCACAGCGAACCAGTGGAGCATGCCCACCGTCGACTTACTCGCGGTGTCCCGATGTCGCTGGCCCCTGCCGCTATCGTCTCCGAAGTGACGCCATTTCAAGATCCCGAGACCTGGGCGTCCGACGACGTCAAGCAGGTTTCGGCTCCAGTTGAAATAGTCATTATCTCGACGATTGCTTTGTTGCTCGGCGTCGTATTGCGGTTCACAACCAAGTCATCGTTGTGGCTTGATGAGGCGCTGAATGTCAACATTTCGCACCTGCCGCTTGCGGACCTACCGGCTGCGCTTCGTCACGATGGGCATCCTCCGCTCTACTACGCGTTACTGCATGAGTGGATGCTCGTTTTCGGATCGGGCGATCACGCGGTCCGATCACTGTCGGGATTACTTGGCCTTCTGACGTTGCCATTGGCGTGGTTTGCGGGGCGGCGTCGCGGCGGTCCGTTGGTTGGTTGGCTGGCCGTTTCGCTGATGGCACTGTCACCGTTTGCGCTGAGGTACTCGACTGAGGCGCGGATGTACGAGTTGGTGATTGTTCTGGTGCTTGCCGGGTACTTGGTGGTTGACGACATCGCTCGTCGTCAACGCCGTGGACGGTTGGTTCTCATTGAGCTAGCAGCAATCTCCGGCGCTCTCTTGCTTACCCATTATTGGTCACTCTGGCTTCTCGCATCGCTAGAGGTAGTACTCCTTTGGCGTTGGGTTCGGGGATCCGACCAAGCCAAACGTCTTGGCGCAAGGAACGCCTTCGTTGCGATCGCCATCGGCGGATTGTTTTTTGTTCCCTGGCTTCCATCGTTTTTCTATCAAGCAGCCCATACCGGCACCCCGTGGGGCAGTGTGCAAAGGCCGACAAGCATCATCGCCGTTGCGTTAGCCGATTTCGGTGGCGGGTCGTTCCGAGATGCCGAACTCTTCGGCGGTTTGATTTTGGTTTTGGTGCTGCTCGGTGTGTTCGCTTCAGGGATTGACCGTGAAAAGATCCTCATCGAACTTCGAACGCGTCCCGCCTATCGCTCTGAGGCTGCAGTCATCGCGCTTACCTTTTCGATTGGCGCGGTTGTAGCTGCACTGTCGAGCGGAGCATTCGCGTCGCGTTATGCCGCCGTTGTCTTCCCGCTCGTTATTTTGCTTGCCGCAGGGGGGATCGCCTGTTTTCTGGATCGACGGATCCGAGCGGTGGTGCTGGTCGGTTTTCTCGCCTGCTGTCTTCTAGGTGCGTATTGGAATGTAACGTTTCAGCGAACGCAAGGTCGCGTTGCTGCGGATGCCATTAATAGTGCAGCGGTGTCGGGCGATGTTGTGGTTTTTTGTCCCGACCAGCTGGGCCCAGCGTTTAGTCGATCTTTGCGTGACGATGTTCAGGCAATGGTCTATCCAACCTTGGGTTCGCCGAAGTTCGTGGATTGGGTCGACTACGCGAAACGGAACCGCGAAACCGATCCGGTCAAGGTTGCTCAAACAGTTGCCGAACGCGCCGCTGGGCATCAGATCTTTGTCGTGTGGCAACCCGGCTACCACACGTTTGAAAACCAATGTGAGTCGTTCTATGCGAGTCTGTCGGCGGCACGACCAGGCGCTACGACCTTGGTCGTGGCCGGAGCTGCCACGGATTTTTACGAGCCAGGTGCTGTATCGCTGTTGCCAATAGCGCCATGAGTATCGGGCCAGATAATCCGGTCCTCAAGGATAATCCAATGGGCGATTCGGTTAGCTCCAGCGACATAGTGGACGATCAATCCGATACTCGTTGGCATGGTTTACCCGGTGACATCCGTGCCGTTCTGCCGGCATGGATAACTGCTCGGATTTTGGTTTTGGCTGGTTTCGTTGTGGCAACGACAGTTTCACACCGGATTATCAACTCAACAGCTGCGCCGTTGTCCGACGGACTTCTAGCTTGGGATGGGAGTTGGTACCGCGACCTCGCTGGCGGTGGGTACCACTCAGTGCCGAATGCTGGTGTGCGATTCTTCCCGCTATTTCCGGTTCTCGGTCGGGTGCTTGCTGCACCGTTTGGCGGTCACGTAGATGTCGTTCTCGTGGTCATTGCGAACGTGGCGTCATTTGTCACGTTGGTGTTGATTCGACGCTTGGTCTGGAACGAGAAGTTGGATCGCAAACTTGCCGATCGGGCGGTTTGGTGTGTAGCCATTTTCCCATCGGCGTTCGTGATGGTTTTTGCCTATAGCGAATCATTGATGTTAGCGCTGAGTGTTGCGGCGTTTTTGTGCATGAGGCAACGCCGATGGTGGTGGGTGCTGCCACTCGGATTTCTCACCGCACTGGCCCGACCAACTGGCGTCTTGTTGGCTATCCCGATCTTGTTTGAAGCGTTACGCAGTTGGCGGATGGCCGATGTCAAAGACCGAGTTAGTCGAGCCGCGGCCATCGCAGCGCCGGTGGCGGGTCTGGTGGTGTATCTCGGATGGGTGAAGCAAAGTTTCGGTGACGCGCGTTTACCGTTCACCGTCCAAGACGAGCTTCGTGGAGGGATGCGATTTCCTCTCACCCGAATTGTCGAAGGTTTTCATCAACTCCTCGGATCCGAACGTTTTGGCGATGGGCTTCACCTGCCATTTCTTCTGGTGCTGATTGCTCTCGTGGTGGTGGCATTCCGGGTATTCCCGGGTTCCTATGGGCTCTATGCGGCCGCGATCCTCATTGGGGCATTGAGTGCAGAGAATCTCAACTCGATTGAGCGATATGGCTTGAGCGCGTTCCCATTGCTGATGGCACTGGCAGTAATCTCCAGACCGCCCCAGGTTGAACGCGCCGTGATGGCAGTTCTCGGAGGGGGAGTCGTGGCGCTATCGGCGATGGCATGGCTAGGCGCGTACGTCCCTTGAATGTGCGCGATGCTCAGAACATGAATGAAGATGAATCGGCCGATCTGGTGTGCCCCCGCTGTCAGCAATCAGTGATTGAGCGGTTCTATGGGCCATGTGATCAATGCCGACAATTGTTGCGCTCCTCGCAAGGCGGCACTGCGCACCACGTCGTGCCAGCCGAATATGAGCCGAAGATGAATGTGACGCCCAATGCGGTCGCATCGAAGGATTGACTGACCGTGTCCACCGTTGAGTTGTCAACTATTGAGTCAGGGATTGCGTTGGTGACGTTGAATCGTCCCGATCGACTCAACGCCATGAACTCCGAACTCATTGGCGACCTCCACTCGTGTCTGGATGAGCTAGCCCTTGACCACAGTTGTCGTGTTGTAGTCCTGACCGGTGCCGGTCGTGGATTTTGTGCCGGATTAGACTTGAAAGAGTCGGTCCACGCACCAGGGAGCGAAGGTCAAGGTCGAGTCCAGTCGGGTATGGCGACGCAGCAATACATCGCGTCGTTGATACCTAAGCTTCGTTCGCTACGCCAACCGGTGATCGCGGCGATTAACGGCGCCGCATCAGGTGGTGGACTCGCACTTTGCCTTGGAAGCGATATTCGCATTGCTGGCGAATCGGCGCGGTTCAACGTGGCCTTTGTGAAGATTGGGCTGTCAGGGTGCGACATTGGCGTCAGTTGGTTGCTGCCACGCCTTATTGGGGCATCGCAGGCTCACGAATTGATGCTGACTGGACGCATCATTGACGCCGCTGAAGCGAAACGAATCGGATTAATTGTGCGCGTGGTGCCTGATCGGGATCTGATTGATGCCGCGCTTGAGACTGCGAGTCAGATTGTGAGTAACAGTCCGTTCGGGGTTTGGATGACCAAGGAAGTCATGTGGTCGAACCTAGAAACCGGAAGTCTTCATGCCGGAATCGACCTTGAGAACCGAACGCAAATCTTGGCCTCGAACACCGGTGACATGGCCGAGGCCGTCACCGCATTTTTCGAAAAACGGCCACCAAACTTTACGAATTCCTAACCCAGTCGACGACCGCGAAGATTAGTCGGCTATTGGGATTTCTTCGATCGAGACCGACCCAAAAGTGTCGTTCTTTTGGATCGCCTTGACGGCATCCATCCCACTCGTCACCTGGCCGAAAAGGTTGTATTGCTTAGGCAGTTTGCCGCCTAGGTGCTCTAGGCAAATGAAGAACTGCGACCCATTGGTATCGGGACCGGCATTGGCCATCGCAACAGCACCTTCGATGTAGTCACCTTGTACCGGCTCGTCAGCGAAACGGTAGCCCGGGCCACCGCGTCCGGATCCCTCGGGGCAACCACCTTGAATGACGAAGCCAGGCTCTACCCGATGGAAGTTCAACTTGTCGTAGTACCCAGTGCGGGCCAGTACGATGAAATTATTGACTGAAAGCGGGGCAATCCTTGGATCGAGATCCATCACGATGTCTCCTCGGGGTGAACCAATCGTGACTCGGTAGATGGTGTTGAGGTCAATCTGCATTTCTGGTGGCTTTGACATTCCGACATCTTTACACGCCTAGGCTGACCGAATGACACGCGTCGGCCACAGCGATGCAAGTGTTGCATTGGCACAGCTTGATCCGGTCATGTCGGCACTCGTTGCGACTCATGGACCGATGCGAATCGCAGCTCCCCCGAAGGTTGAGCAGCGGTTCGAGCGTTTGGCTGAATCGATTGTGTATCAGCAACTCGCGGGTCGTGCTGCGGCCACCATTTGGGGTCGAGTACGGGACCTTTTTGGGCCAGGATCGCTCAAGCCTCAAGCGGTCCTTTTGGCCCCAATTGAACAGTTGCGAGCGGCGGGATTGTCTCGGGCAAAGGCGGCAGCCATTATCGACCTTGCCCACCATGTGGATGATGGCCGTCTTGAATTGACCAAGCTGGGACGAATGAGCGATAGCGACATCATCGATGAGCTCATCGCAGTGCGCGGTATCGGACCATGGACGGCGCAGATGTTTCTCATGTTTGCGCTTGGTCGGCTCGACGTTTGGCCAACCGGAGACCTCGGTGTACGTAACGGGTATGGAATCGCCTATCGCCTTGCTGATCCACCATCGTCAGGTGAACTCGCAGAATTTGGCAATCGATTTCGCCCGTACCGAAGTGTGGCGGCGTGGTACTGCTGGAAAGCTGCCGACTCTCCAAGCCACGGCGACTCGGTGAGCGCTTGACGCGTTAGGTCTGGTCCACGACCGAAGTAGCGTGGGGTCAGGCTGATAGTCCGGCGTGGAAGGTCTCGCCGGGTTCGAGTGGGAAGTGACATGCCACAAAATGATTTGGGGCAATCTCGGCCATCTTCGGCTCGACCTGCGCGCACATCTCCTGCGCCTTTGGACACCGAGTTCGGAATCGGCAACCACTTGGTGGTGCAAGCGGAGACGGCAACTCACCCGACAGCGTGTCACCCTCGCGAGGCCGCACCGAAGGGTCTGGCACCGGAATCGAACTCAAGAGCGCAGCGGTATACGGGTGAGACGGGCTCTTGTAAAGATCGTTCGGATTGGCAACTTCGCATAGTTTTCCGAGATACATCACTGCGACTCGGTCACTAATATTTTTCACCACCGCAAGATCATGAGCGATGAAGACCAAAGTAAGTCCGTAACGGATCTTCATGTCTTCAAGCAGGTTCAGAATTTGGGCTTGGACCGAAACATCAAGCGCCGAGACGGGCTCGTCGCAGATGATCAATTTTGGGTCCAACACGAGTGAACGCGCGATACAAATTCGCTGGCACTGCCCACCGGAAAACTGATGCGGTCGACGCCCGACCGCAGTTTCGGGATCAAGACCCACAGCTTCGAGTGTCTCAAATACTTTCTGGCGTTGTTCTTCGGCCGAACCGCGTTTCCAGATCTTGAGCGGTTCGCCAACGATGTCGCCAACTTTGCGCCGGGGATTCAGCGAGGAGATTGGATCCTGAAAAATCATCTGCATGTCGGGCCGAACTTGGCGGAGCGCTTCACCTTGCAATTGGGTGAGATCTTGGCCGTTGTAAATCACCGCTCCGCTGGTCGGGCGGGGGAGCTGCATGAGGGCTCGACCGGTGGTGGATTTCCCACATCCGGATTCACCAACGAGACCGAGCGTCTCGCCCTCTTTGACGTCAATGCTGACATCGGTGACGGCATTGACGACAAGTCCAGTTGATCCAACAGGAAATTCTACGACGAGGTTCTCAGCGCGAAGGAGCGATTCGCCCGCATCGCGCAGGTGTGCGGTACCGCTTCCGGCCATGTCAGTTCTCCTCGGCCGGCACAGCAGTAACGGCTTGTTCTGTTGGATTTACGGCAGTTGGAATTGCGGCGGCTTTGGTCGTCAACTTCACCTGGTTTCGCGCCAGCGCATCTTTGCCCTCGGGAGTATCGACGGGGAACCAGCAGCGATAGAAATGACCCGGGGTCTCGGCGGCAACAAGGGGTGGCTCTTCTTGTCGGCACTTGTCTTGCACATAGCTGCACCGCGGTCCGAAACTGCATCCACGCGGCGGGTTAACGAGGTCGGGTGGCCGACCAGGGATAATAGCGAGACGGGTGTGGCTGTCATTGGCAAGTTTGGGTATTGAACTGACCAGCGCTTCGGTATACGGCATCTTGAATTTTTCGAACAACACGCTGGTGGGAGCCTGTTCAACAATTTTTCCGGCGTACATGACGGCGATCTCATCGGTACGCCCAGCGACAACCCCGAGATCGTGGGTAACCAAGATCATTGCCATGTGACGGTCGGTCTGTTGTTTTTGCAGCAGGTTGAGTATCTGCGCCTGGACCGTGACGTCAAGAGCAGTGGTTGGTTCATCGGCAAACAAGATTTTTGGTCCGCAGGCCAAGGCGATGGCAATGGTCACGCGTTGTCGCATGCCACCCGACAACTGATGCGGATACTCCTGGAGACGTTGTTGGGGCTCAGGGATTCCGACTGATTTCAGCAATGCGAGAGCGGTTTCGGTCGCTTCGCTTTTGTCCATCGACAAATGATGGACAAGCGACTCAGTTATCTGGCGCCCAATTTTCATGACGGGATTCAACGAGGTCATTGGGTCTTGGAAGACCATCGCCATTTCGGAGCCCCAAACGCTTCGCATTTGGTTTTGCGAAAATCCAATGATGTCAGTTCCTTCGTAAAACACATGGCCGTCGCGAATGACATTGCGACTCGGCAGCAGGCCCATAATTGAGCGGGACAAGATGGTTTTGCCCGAGCCGGATTCGCCCACCACGCCCAATGTTCTTCCCTTGACCAGGGTGAGTGATACGCCGTCCACGGCGCGAACATTTCCCCGCTCGGTGCGGAAGTGGGTCTTGAGGTCGACGACCTTGAGAAGTTCGGCTGACGGGTCGGCGGGCGCGAAGTCGACGTTGGCCTTGACCTTGCGACTCACAAGCCACCTTCTTTCACGTCGAAGTACTCACGGACCCGGTCACCGGCAAAGTTCAACATCAGCACGGTCATGAACAGAACCGCGCTCGGGATTAACGCAATCTGGGGGTCGGTTTCGAGAACGTTTCGTCCCTCATTGATCATGCCGCCCCATGTCGGAGTTGGTGGTGCGACTGAAAGTCCCAAGAAGGCCAAGCCGCCCTCGGCGACGATGGCGACCGCAACGCCGATGATGGCAAACGACAGCAACGGCAAAACAACATTCGGAAATATTTCGCGCGCGATTATTCGTCTATTGCTCGCGCCCATAGTTCGTGACGCGAGGACGAATTCGCGTTGTCCAAACATGAGGGTGCTCGCCCGCACAAGCCTCGCCGATGGCGCAATCGAAACTATGCCGATAGCCATCGACACGACCCAAATGGTTCGGTTGTTGGTGAAGGTGATGATCGCCAACGCAAGCAACAGCGCGGGAAACGCCAGCAGCACGTCCATTGCGCCCATCAGCAGACTCTCGGTGCGCCCTTTGTAGAAACCGGCGATGAGCCCGATGAGTCCCCCAAGAATGAGTCCAAAGGTGATGGCAATCAATCCCACGGTGAGAGACACGCGTGCGCCCCACACAATGCGAGAAAAGACGTCTCGTCCAAGACTGTCAGTACCAAGCCAATGGGCCGCACTAATAGGGCACTTGATGCAACTCGAAACCTTTGTCGGCGATTGGATGGGCAAATATGGGGCGAGAACTGCTAACAGGCTGATAAAACCAACCCAGCCCGCCGCGAGCCAAAAACCGAGGCCAAGTCGCCGTTTGATTGCATCGGCACTGACTTGATCGGGATCAAGGAAATGCAACGATTCGAGCTCGCGCACATGACCGTCGGCGATACCGCCGGGCCCGACAAGCTCGGTTGCCATGCTCGAAGACTCGAGCAGGTCCGAACTCGGAAAATAATCCGAGCCTGGAGCCTGGCTTTCCTTGGGGAAATCAGACGATGGAGCGGGCATGGCGGATCCTGGGGTCGATGACTGCATACAGCATGTCAATGGCGAAGTTGATGAGCACGTAAGCGATGGCCACGATCACAACGCCGCCTTGAACGGGAATGTAATCACGTCCGAGGATTCCATCGACGATGTACCGGCCGATGCCATTCAGGGCAAAAATGACTTCGACGATGAATGCGCCGCCGATGAGTCGCCCGAAGTTCAGGCCAGCAACGGTGACGAGAGAAAACGTGGACGGCCGAAACGCGTGGCGAAGCAGGACCCGACTGGATTTGATCCCTTTGGCTTTGGCCATCGTGATGTAATCCTCCTGCAACGTCGAGATGAGGTCGGTGCGCAACAAGCGCATGTAAACCGCCATCTCAGCGACCGCCAAGGTCAGCGCAGGCAAGAACAGATCATGGATGTTTTCAGCGGGATTATCGGTAAATTTCACGTAGCCCACCGATGGGAACCACCCTAAGTTCACGGCGAAAATCAAGATCAGCACGATTGCCACCACAAAACTCGGAATCGAAAGCAGTCCGAAAGCAATCGTCGTTGACGAGCGATCGAAAATGCCGCCAGCGCGCGCTGCGGCGAGAAGCCCGAGGGGTATTGCTACGCCCAACGCAATGAGTTGCGAATAAATCAGCAACTCCAAGGTAACTGGCAGCCGCTCGCTGATGGCTTCGGACACGGGCTGGCGATTTCGGGCTGAAACGCCCATGTTGCCGGTCGCGGTCTTGCCGAGCCACTTGGCATATTGCACCGGCACGGGATCATTCAGGCCGAGATCAGCCTTGGTTTGCTTATAGCCCGCCTCGTCACAGCTGATTCCGCACACGACTCGAGCCGTGTCGCCTGGAAGCAAACGCAACATGAAAAACGATGCCGCAGTTACTGCGAGCAAGACAAAAAAGAGCGAGACAAGCTTCTTGCGCACGAACCGCATTGCGGCTTGGGTCCTTCCGAGAGCGGCACTAACAAGGTGAAGTTAATGCACTTTGTTGAAACGGACAGGGGTGGCCACCGATGTGGTGGCCACCCCACGCCCAACTACTTCACATCTTGGAACGTCCTACTTGGTGAGCCACGTTTGGGTGAATCGAACCACACCGCCGAAATCGCCAGCGCCACCGATGGGGAGCGAGGGCTGTCCGTCGGGGAGGTCACCGTTGGTGATGCCACGCACGTTGTTTCCGGCCGCAATGGCCCACAACGAATGGTTGAGCCAGATGTAGGGGAAATCCTTGGCCATTTGGGTTTGCAAGTCGGCATAAGCCTGCTTGCGAGTCGCCTCGTCGGTTGACTGGCGACCCCGGTTGAGGGCGTCATCAATCTTGGGATCGATGTTCCGGGCAATGTTCAAGGTGATGACTCCACTTGCGTTTGATCCGTACCACCACACCGCGTCGGTGTCGGGGTCGACTGAACCAAATTGACGCCAGAGGTTGACCTGGTACTTACCAAACACTCCATCGGCCACGAACGCAGACTGCTCGCTCGTCTTGATGGTGGTCTTCATGCCGACGTCATTGAAGTTTTGCTGCAACAACGCCACGGCCTGCTGGTTCTCAGGGTTCGGAGTCGTGCCAATTTCGAAGGTCGGGACCTTGCCGGTTTCCTTGGTGTACTCGGCTACCAAAGCCTTGGCGGCGGCGGGGTCGTAGTCGGGGTAATCGGTCTTGGCGTACCACTTCGACGACGGTTTGAACACGCCAGTGGCATCTTCGCTGATTCCAGCATTGATTGCCGCTTGGTAGGCCTTGCGATCAACGGCCAAGGCCATGGCATGACGCACTCGGACGTCGCTGAGAGCGGGGTCTTGAGTGTTGATGATCAGGAATCCTTCTTCGCTTTCACCAAGGTCCTCGACCAGTTGCAGCTTGCCGTCTTTAGCGAGCTGACGTAATGAGGAAATCTGCTGGAACGACGACGTATGGATCATGTTTATGTCGTTGGTGCGCAATGCTGAGGTTCGCGCCGAGTCATCAGGAATCGGTCGGAATTCGATCGAGTCGAGATAGGGCATTCCGGTTCGCCAGTATTTTGCATACTTGGTTGCTTTGAAGGATTTGTCTGGCTCCCACGAGGTGAAGGCGAATGGCCCAGTGCCAACTGGTTTACGCGAGCTCGCATCGGTGGCTTTGCCGTCGGCATCGAACATCGACGGAGCCGGGACCATGCCGACCTGGCTGGTGAGCAAACTCGGGAACGCCACCCACGGGGATGACATCGTGATCCGCGAGGTCAGCGGCCCAGTCGTTTCGATGGTCTGAATCGGTGCAACGGCTGGTCCGGTGAGCGCCGATGCCTTGTGGGCCTTCATCATGGTGGTGATCGCAGCGCCGTCAAGCGGCGTGCCATCTTGGAAGGTGACGTTCGGCCGAACCTTGATGTCCCAGACGGTGTAATCGGCATTAGGAGTGAGTGATTCAGCCAAGTAGGGCTGGGCGATCTTGTTGGCATCGAATGCAACCAACGGATCGAAAACGGCCATGCCCACTTCGGTGCCGGAAATGGCCCAGCGATTTGAGGTCGGGTTGAAACCATCTGATTCGGCTTCGAGACCCATGACGAAGGCCCCGCCGTACTGCGGTGCACCCTCAGCGGCGAGCGTCATTGAGGTTTGTCCACCAGTGGTATCGGTTGTGCCCTGCGAACTGTTGCTCTTACTGCCGCATGCGGCGGCGAGAATGGCGACTGCGCAAACCATCCCCACGATGGCATAGCGGTGTTGGCGCAAGTTTCCGGTTGTCAAGTGCATTCCCCATTCGATTGATCGATTTAGCCTCAGCCAAATCGCGAACTGCCTGATGTGATGTGACTGCTGCCACAGTGGTGCGAAACTAGGCCGGTCTCGACGGTGTGTCAATCATTCGCGATGGATCGCTCACCCGCTCGCTGTTGATGAACGCGATCAAGATGCTGTCACCGACTCGGCATCAACGGCGGAATCTCGAATTTGTCATAGGTGTGGGTAAATCCGAGGACTTGGTCAACATAGGCAAGTGACTGGTTGTAGCCAAAGTAGGCCGAGCGAAGTGCGCCGTCGGAATCAAGTGGACCCGACCGGCAGAGAAGACCAGCGGTCGCAAGCGCAGCGTCGTAAATGTTCTCGACGTCTCTTCGGCCATCGCCGTTTCCGTCTTTGCCATACGCTCGCCAGGATGAGGGAATGAATGCCATTGGTCCGACTGCGCGATCCCAGACCGAATCGGTATCGATGGCGCCTCCGTCAGTGTCGGGCAACGCGGCGGTATTATGGGTGCCGTCAAGGGCAATTCCAACAATTGGAGGATTCGCAAGGCCATTGGCATCGATTGGTCCTCCTCCGTATCTTCCGTGGAGTGTCTCGACGCGGCCAACTCCAGCAATCGCCGACCACCGAAGCTGACACGCCGAGTTGAAAACCTGGGTGGTGTGGGCAGCCCGAACGTAGGCATCGAGCGCTACAAGAGAAAGGTCGGTACCGGTGACGATGGCGGTCATGCGCGCGTCGGCAACACTTTGTCGAGTTTGCACAACTGCAATTTCCGACTGCGCAACCTCGTCACGTGCTTGGCCTCGCCTGGCTGTCTCGTCAGCGATTCTGGTACCGACCTCGATCAGCGTGGCGTTGTCAGCATCGATGAGTGCTTGAGTTTGGTCGATGATTTGTAGGTAGGCGTCGATGTCGTGGTGGTGGGCTTCGTTGACCGACGCGATCATCGTCGCCGCGGTTTCAGCGCGGATTGCAACCAACGGATCCAACTCGATCTCGTCGACATGGCCGCGAGAGCCATGGACAAAGCTCGCGACTGCCGAACTGCTTGCCGCTTGGCGTTTGAAAGCGAGTCGTGTTACCGATTTGTCATGGCGACGCTGCGATTCGGTGACCTCATTGCGAAGCCGCAGTTGCGCCGAGGCCAGCACTCCCAGATTTGTTTCGGCGGCGCTTTGTCGGTTTTGGGCATCGAGTCGATGGCGCCACGTCGAGTGGTAGTCCTCGGTAGTGCGCAGCAGCGAGGGTGAGTCGATCGACACCGATGCCAGTTCCGGAGATAACCGAGGGTCGACGATCGGCGGGGGTTCCTCAGGCATGGTTGAGTCGGTGGATTGATCGGGCATGGTGGTTGACGTGGTCGCCGGCGACTCCGCAGGTGGATCGACAGTGCGATCGACACTTGGATCGATGGTCGTTGACGCGCCGATTACTTCACTGCCGCTTGCCTCGGCAACCGCAGGTCGAGGGACCATTGGCAGACAAGCCATCGTAACGATGAGTGCGGCCAAACATCGTTGAGCGGCGCGTCGAAACGCATGGTGGTCTCGCTGATGGACTATGTGGCTTTCTGTATCGACGTGAGACGCAAGCCAGTGAGTTGTCTCGTCGGTTGTTGTCATAGCGCAGGTTCCTCAGTTTATTGCACCGGTCGCACTAAGATCATCGCTTCGTTCCTCGGTTGAAAGGTGGCAAGTAGACGTGTCGTCGGAAACACCATCTGCTGACGTTTCGTCACTTCCCGCAGAGCCACCGCTACCAATGGATGGCGAACGTACTTTTGAGGAAGTTTTTTCCTCAGTTTCCAACGTTGATGGATGGATGACCACTGATCAAGCACGTTTGCTTTGGGATTCCGCACGAGCGCTTGAGCCTGGCGCAAAGATTGTCGAGATCGGCAGTTATCAAGGGCGATCGACGATTGTGCTCGCGAGTGCCATCCGCGATGGCGGCACGGTCACGGCAATTGATCCCCATGCCGGAACCGACCGTGGCCCTCAGGAAATCAAAGGTAAGGAATCCGAGGCCGAGCGGGATAGTCGCGTGTTTCAGGAGAACCTCGCTCGTGCTGGTGTCGCCGCGCGAGTGAAGTATGTCCGGAGTTGGTCACAAGAAGCGCTCGCGGGTTTCGAAGGCGAAGTTGACTTGCTCTATATCGATGGAGCGCACCGCTATGCCCCGGCGCGACAAGACATTGAGCAATGGGGTGCCAGGGTTCGTCCGGCCGGAACTCTACTGATCCACGATTCATTCAGTTCGATTGGCGTAACAGGCGCTATCCTTGCGTCCTTGATGTTCTCGGCGGAGTGGATCTATGTCGGCCGAGCTCAATCAATGACTTGCTATCGCCGCCAGCGACTTAGCTTGGGCGAGCGGTTCTCGAGTTCCATGATGCAGCTCGCTCAACTGCCATGGTTTGTTCGAAACGTGATGTTCAAAGCGCTCATCAGCGCAAAAATGCGGGGGATTGCCATCAAACTTGGTCACGACCCGGCGCAAGCGTGGCCATTCTGAACGTGGCGTTCTCGTCAGAATCAGTGGTGGTAGCTACGGGTTCCACTGATCCCGGGCGGCAAGCACCGCTTTGAGTACCGATGGTCGGTCAGTCATGATCCCGTCGACGCCTAAGTCCAGTAGCCGGTTCATCTCTTCTGGTTCATCAATCGTCCACACATGTACTGGTAGCGATCGGGCATGGGCCGCGGCGACGAAACGGGCATCGACAATGGGAATCGGGCCTTGACTCGGAGGAACCTGAACGCAGCCCGAACCAAACGAACCGCTTGGGACCCCAACACTCGCTGCTCGAAGCCGTGCGACGCCCTTTGGTCCTAACGACGTGCACAACATTGGTCCGAGTAATTGCTGAAGGCGACGAATCCGTCGGTCCGAAAATGAACCAATGCAAACTCGTTCGACTGCGTTCGCTTGCTGCAACGTGGTGGCGAGCGCGTCGACGGCCGAATCATGTTTGGGATCGATATTCACCATGAGATCGGGCCATGTTTCGAGAAGATCGTCGAGTCGGGGGATCGATTCCTTTCCATCCACTCGAGCTTTGCTGACTTCAGCCCACGTGAGTTCGCGTATCAGGCCTCGATGGTCGGTGACACGATCGAGACGTTCGTCATGAAACGCGCACAACACGCCATCTGAGGTGACATGCACATCGGTCTCTACATAGCGGTAACCGAGCGCGACGGCGCCGGCGAAAGCGGGCATGGTGTTCTCGGGCCAGTCGCCGGCGCCACCTCGGTGAGCAAATGCGATCGGACCCTCATGGTCGAGAAAAGCGAAGCCCCCACCGGGACGAGAGATTGGATTCATAGTCGCCTCAGTTACACGAGTTTCGATTCGTGCCCAACCCAATATCGGTCTCGCACCAGTCGTTTGTAGAGTTTCCCAGTTGGGTGACGCGGAAGTTCGGCATCGAAGTCGATACTGCGGGGACACTTGATGTCGGCAAGGTGTTGCCGACAGTAGTCAATCAATTCACGTTCGAGTTCAGGCCCCGCATCTGCCATGTCGACAGGTTGCACAACGCCTTTGACCTCTTCTCCGAAATCGGAGTTGGGGACACCAATGACTGCGACGTCGTGCACTTTCGGGTGCATGGCGAGAATATTTTCAGCCTCTTGGGGATACACATTCACCCCACCGGAAATGATCATGTAGGACTTTCGATCGGTGAGGTACAGGAAGCCGTCTTCGTCTAGGCGTCCGATGTCACCGAGGGTGCTCCAACCGCGTTGGTCGCGGGATTCAGCAGTCTTGACCGGGTCATTGTGATACTCGAATGTTCCTCCGTTGCTGAAATAGATTGTCCCCGCCTCGCCAACACGTACTTCATCGCCGTCGTCGCTCACGATGTGAATCTGTCCGGAGATGGCTTGTCCGACGGAGCCCTTATGGGCAAGCCAACTCTCGGAATTGCAGTAAACGAAGCCGTTACCTTCAGTGCCGGCGTAATACTCGTGAATGACCGGGCCCCACCATGAAATCATCGCTTCCTTGACGGCAACTGGGCATGGCGCGGCGGCGTGCACGGCATCCTTGAGACTCGAAAGGTCGTAACGCTCTCGGGTTTCGTCGGGCAACTTCAACATCCGTATGAACATGGTCGGAACCCATTGGCTGACGGTGACCCGGTAGCGCTCGATGAGTTGAAGCGCGAACTCTGGTGCGAAATGTTCCATCACGACTGCGGTGCCACCGACTTGATGAACCGACATCGTCCATCGCAACGGAGCGGCGTGATACAGGGGTGCGGTTGATAGATACACGGTGTCTTCGTCATACCCGAAGAGAAATTGGGCGAGGCCGGTGACAGCGGTGTTCGTTTCGACAGGGTCAGCTGGAGCAGAGGTCTTGATGCCCTTTGGGCGGCCGGTTGTTCCTGAGCTGTACAGCATGTCTCGACCTGCGAGGCGGCTGGGAAGCGGATCGGTCGAGTAGCGCTCAATCGCGGCTTCATAACTTTCGTACCCATTGATCGTCGTATCCAACATCAAGAACGTTTCGACATGGGGCAAGCGGCCAATGAGCTCGCTTGCCACTTCGGCTTTGTACGCCGACGTAATAAACGCCCGTGCGCCGCAGTCATTGATGATGTATTCGGTTTCTTCGATCGTGAGTCGCGAGCTCATCGCCGTGTAATACAAACCAGCGTAATGAGCGCCCCACGCAACTGCCATGAAATGAGCGTGATTTTCGAGGCAAAACGCGACATGGTCACCAGGTTGCAGGCCGGCGGCCCGAAACAATTGCGACAATTGGTTTGCCTCGTCATCGAGCTGTCGATAGGTGATGACCTCGCCGGTTTCGCCCATAATCACAGCAGGCTTGTCGGGGGTTATCTCAGCAAATGAGCCGGGAAACATGAGTGGGGTCCTCCTTGAATGCTCGAATGCTTGAGTTTCTAGCGAACTGACGGGCGACGGTAGTTCATCGCGCGGCCGCTAGCGTGGGTCGAGTGGAATTGACGGATCGTTTTGCCGAGTTGGTTTCGCGCCCACCTGAGCAGATACCGCTCGACGAGGCGGCGCTGCTTATCGCGGCTCATGCCCGACCCGCTCTGAACCTTGAAGTCGAACTGGGTCGCCTTGATGATCTCGCGGCCGATTGTGCTGCGCCGACCCTTGATGCGCTCTCGCTTCGACTCTTTGGTGAACTTGGTATTGCTGGCGATGTCGTAAACTATTACGACCCTCGCAATTCGTGCCTAGACCAAGTGGTTACGCGTCGACGAGGGATGCCAATCACTTTGTCGGTATTGGCGATCGTGATTGGTGAGCGTCTCGGCGTTGCATTGACCGGTATCGGGATGCCCGGACATTTTTTGGTCCGGTCGGTTGATGACGATGCGGTCTTTTTCGATGCATTCGGCGGCGGTGTCACACTTGACAAAGTGCGATGTATCGATATGTTCCACCGACTTCATGGCGCTGATGTCGAGTTTGATTCTAGCTATCTCGATGCTGTTGGACCTGATCTCATAGTTGCTCGCATGCTGGGAAACCTCCGTCGCTCGTATCTCGCCTGCGGGGACAGCGCCGGAATGCTGTGGGTATTGAAGTTGGCATCCCTCCTTCCGGATTCAACGCCAGAAGATCATGCAGACCTTGCGTCACTGCAAAAGTCCGTGGGTCGGTTCGACGAAGCCGCTACTTCCTATGCCGTGGCTGCATCACTGGCTGGTGGCGCGTTGGGGGACGAATGGGCCCATGCGGCCGAACGTTGCCGAGCGCGTCTCAATTAGCGAGCACCCGTGAACGAGGCCGATCAATCCTCAGCGGCTCGTGCTGGCTCATTCGGGCCAATCCTGTGTTGGCCACTCAGCCCGAGGTCGAGAATACAGCGGCGATATGTCTCGTCGTGTCGACGAGGGGACTAACGATGTCTGACGAGTTACCCGGTGGTTTTGGGTGTCAGAAATGTAAAGGTGGCCCGATTCATCAATTGCAACGCCGTAGGGGTTACTCAAAGCGCCGCCCAGTGGCGCCAGACCGATTGAGGACGATCCTGGTTGTCGATTCCCGGCGACGGTCGAGATGCGTTCGCCCATTGCGAGGACACGGCGCACACGCTGGTTATCGGTATCAGCGATATAGAGATTTCCTGGCGCATCGATTGCAACACTAAACGGACAATGGAGTTCAGCGCTGCGGGCATAACCACCATCCCCAGAAAATCCCGCTACTCCAGATCCGGCGACAGTGGAGATCGTTCCTCTTCGGGCAAGCACACGCCGTACCTGATGGTTATTGGTGTCGGCAATGAATAGGTTTCCCGACCAGTCCACAGCGATTCCTTGTGGATTGAACAATTGGCAGCGGGTGGCCGGACCGCCGTCGCCTGAGCGTCCGAAAGTGGTACCGGCATAGGTCGAAATACTGCCGTTGTGTTTCGAAACCTTTCGGATTCGATGGTTCTTGCTGTCGGCGATATAGAGGTTTCCCGGCCCATCGAGAGCGACTCCGGTCGGTTGCGCAAGTCGAGCCGAAACAGCCAAGTCGCCGTCACCGGCTAGGCCACTTGCTCCGTCTCCAGCGACGGTCGAGATGGTCCCGTCGAGATCAATCATTCGGACCCGATTGTTTGCGGTATCGGCGATAAAAATACAGCCGAGAGCATCAATAGCGACGCCGGTCGGATAGGCGAGAGCTGCAAATCTGGCCGGTCCGCCGTCGCCTGAAAACCCAATGGTGCCGGTACCGGCAATCGTTATGATGACTCCATCCACTGACACGCGGCGTAGCCGGTGGTTGAGACTGTCGGCGATTACGAGCGAGCCGAATTGGTCAATCGCGATGCCGGCGGGCTCGGATAAAGATGCCAGTTCAGCGCCAGCGCCGTCGCCACTAAAACCAGGTTGACTATTGCCGGCGAAGTTCGACAGGTTTCTACTTACCGTCATCAGAAACCTTTGCGGTCAGAACTAAACGAATACACGCGAAAAACGAGATTTAATCGGCACAGGGCGCGCGATCTGGGCGGTGAATTGTCGCAACTTTCGCCTCCCCAATTGGTGTTGATTAGCTCGCACTGTGCAGCAATGCAACGACGTGTTCCCGATTGTTGCTCTCACGGTTACGCGTCTAGGAAGCGCTCCTGAGCAATTTCTGACAGGGTGCATGAATGGAAACGCGAGCCCTCATCATTGACGACCGCGGCTCGCTCGGTCCGAGCCTCGCTCGGATGCTTGAGCAAGAGGGTTTGGGCTCGATTTACATGGGCCATACAGAAGCGACCGGCATAGCAATCGATTCACGACGGATACGCCCATTCGACCTGGTATTTCTTGACGCGATCGATCTTGATCGACAACAAGGCGATCGAACCCAATCACGACTTGCGTCTCTCGATATCTTGGAAGGATTGGAATTGATTCCCAACGATGCTCGGCCGCGCATCGTTGTCTACTCGACGATCATGGCCCGACCCGAGGTGAACATTCCGCTTAGGCAGGCTGGAAGCTTCGCCAGTTTTGTCACCTTGGACTCGCTGATGGCGAATCTTGACCGGATCGTTCGCAATTCCCTTGGATCGACATGGCAGGTGGAATTGCCAACGCTCGACGATTGGGCGAACTTGCATCCAGCGCTTCCGCGAGGAGCGCGTGTTGCTGACGCGCACCAGCGGATGCGTGAGCACGCGCGTTCGTGGAATCAGATTTGGATGCCTCGCGCTCCGTTCGATAAAGGCGCCCAAATGTGGACAAGCCGCAACGTCCTTCCACTTTTGGGCCTCGGCAGTGCCGATGGCTATCGGGTCGCAATCGAAGTGATTCGAAAGGTTGCGGGACTTCCGTACCGATTGATGTGATCGATACCAAGAACGGCAAACATCAAAACACAACGATTCATGGGTCGACATTCTCTCTCGCGTCGAATCGTGTGACATTCACCGGAGCACTGCGCATCCTGAGTCATGGCTCGCTGATTGTGCGCTCACTCCGCGAGGGTCGCTACCGAACGGCCCTGATCTTAGGGAGCGCGTCGATAGCCAGCGATGTGTTCTTGACGATGCGTTTGCGGGACCCAAGCTACCGCCCTCGGTGGTGGCAGCCAGTGTTAGATGCGGCCGATATAGCGATGTGGTGTCAGTGGGGTCCACCTGGTCTTCAAACTGTTCTCCAAGCATCGACTGCGGTGATTACCCCGACCGCGGCTGAGACTGCTCACCGGGTGCTCTCTGGCACCCAAACAATGCCGGTCTATGACGATAGGGAGCACTGGCCACCCGATGATTTCCGAGATGCCATTCGGAAATTGGCGCGAGTAGCGATTCCGGTTCTTGTGCCCGTCGCCGTTGTCCGAATGGGCCGACAGGTAGGGCGTATCTCGGCACGTGATCGTCTCAGCTTGCTGATTCCAGGTCTATGTGGCGCTCTCCTTGCAGGGCTTGGTGCTCGTCAACGAGCGCGGTTGCAGGGCCATGCGAGGGAACGCTGGTGGGATCGAACGTCAAGCCAAATCGCCCAGGAGCGAATCGAGGAACTGACGAATTTGGTGACCTCCTCGACAGTTGGCCACGACTTCAAAAAGACGCTCTTCGCCTTGGGGTCGTTTGGAAGCGCCGCAGCATGGGATGCGGCCCAGCGCCAAGCGCAACGTCCGGTCGAGGTGATGTCGGAGTCCGATGGAGCAACGCTTCGATCGGTAGTGAAGTCCATTCGAATTGAACCGCTTGATGCGCAGCGATTGTGGATCGGCGCAACTGATACGGCTCGTATCGAACGTTTTCTCGACCTAGCGAATGCGCAAGCGGTTGACGGAGCAGATCAAACCTTACGAGTCGCTTTCACTGACACGCGCTCGACGGAGCTTCGCTATCTCGGTAGCACGTTGCTGCTGGTAAATGAACCGTCCCCTTTACTCGCCAATCTGTATCCGACATCGGCGGGACTGATGCTTTCGGCATTTTGGAAAGTGTCGTCAGTGGTTCCGGCATGGCGAGGCTTGCCCCCGCCGATTGCGATCGGAACTGCGCTTGTTGATGTTGCGTTAGCTCGAGTCGTCTGGCGAACGCCGCCGAACGATGCAGTGTTGCGCCGCATCCTTGTTATCGCTTCGGTAAACAATTTTGTCGGACTGGTTCTCAGCGCTACACAGTTCGCGCCGGAGCGAACCGCAACTGGTGACCCGTCGTTGGCGGGGAATCAATATTTGGTCGGTTCAGCAATGCTGTTGAGTTCACATTGGGCGCGAGTCTCAAATGTTCACCGGGCAATGTTGCCGTCATTCTTTCTGCTCTGGGTCGTTACCGGTCAAATTCGTCGGCGGGTGCCAGCGCTCCATGTGCTCGGTGAAGCTTTTATGATCCTTGTCCCCGTAGTGGCGGCGTGGCGTTTCACTGATCGAATTGAAGGTGAGGTCGCACTAGTGGAGCACGCGCTCGCACGGGAGTTCGCCGTTGCATGCGACGAGGCTCGAGCTCAAGTGATTGCCGATGAAAAAGATGAGTTTCGTGTGCAACTCGACATAGCACGACGGGCACTTGCCGACCTTGGTGATGTCCTTGACTCGTCAACTCGCCATCAACTTGATGCGGAATGTCGCGCGCTCGAAATCTGGATCGATTCCCCGAATTGTTGAGCGATCAAGGACTAGCCTTCGGAGGTGAATCTTTGGATCGCGGTACTGGTGATGCTTGGCCCGATTTTCGTGCTCATCGCCGTGCTGCGGAATCAGAAACGCCGGAGCCAACTGCGATCTGCGACGGTCGACTTGCGGGTCGACGAGTTCGGAATCACCCGGATGTTGGCCGACGGCCGACTCGAGATCGTGGAATGGGCCGAGGTGAACGAAGTCGAAGTCCTGACCACTAAATCAGGCCCGCACGCAGCGTATGGCGGAGTGATCATCGTCTCCGGCGACGCGGAGCGAGGGTGCTTGGTGCCGCTCTCGCAACTGCAGACCAGCGGCTTGGCTGAAGCGCTCACTCACCTCGATGGATTTGATAGTCAGCGCCTTATGGAAGCATTGACCGCGACCCCACCGGCGCGAGTGAGCTGTTGGGCACGAGCTGAGGTAACGGGAGTTGATCCATGAATGATGAAGAACTGGTTCGGGAGCGGTGTGCATCGCTGCTGGCAGCAAATGATCCAACCTCGATGCGACCACGCGACTTTTTGGGCGCACAATTTGACGCCGGCTTAGCATGGGTGCATTTTCCTGACGGTCACGGGGGACTTGGCATAGCGCCTGGCCTTCAGAAAATGGTGAGTGAACTACTTGGCGCGGCGAGTGCTCCGCACGCTGGAGCCCGAAATCCCATCGGCTATGGGATGGGTGCACCAACCATCGTCGCTCACGGATCAATCGCACAACAGGAGCGTTATTTACGACCGCTCTTTACCGGAGAAGAAGTGTGGTGCCAGATGTTCAGCGAACCTGGTGCCGGTTCTGATGTTGCATCGCTTGCGACGACTGCATTACGTGATGGCGATGAATGGGTTTTGAATGGACAGAAAGTTTGGACGACCCTTGCCCACCTTGCGCGTTGGGGAATGGTGATCGCCCGTAGTGATCCGAATTTGCCCAAGCACAAGGGCATGACCTATTTCGTGATTGACATGCACGCGCCAGGTGTTGAGGTCCGACCACTCCGGCAGATGACCGGTGAAGCGGAGTTCAACGAGGTGTTCATGACCGACGTCCGAATTCCTGATTCGGAACGACTTGGTGATGTGGGAGAAGGTTGGGGCGTAGCACTCACCACCCTGATGAATGAGCGAGTCTCAATCGGAGGAGCGATTCCACCGAGAGAAGGCGGAATAATTCGCGAAGCCCTGCGTGTGTGGCGTGCCAAGCAGACGACGACCCGTGTACAGCGAGACGAGCTCATTGCATTGTGGATTGAGGCCGAAGTCCTGCGACTAACAAATATTCGCGCATCACAGCTTCGGCGGATTGGAACCCCAGGTCCTGAGGGGTCAGTGAGCAAGATCTTGGCTGCGGAACACAATAAAAAGGTGACGAACTTCGTCGTTGATCTTCTTGGTGCCGAGGGGATGTTGTATACGAGTTACGAAATGGTTCGTCCTACTGCAAGCATGTCATGGGACTGTGAACAAAAGGGATTTCTCAGAATGCGGGCGAATTCAATTGAAGGCGGAACCACCGAAGTCATGAAGAATATTCTTGGCGAGCGCGTGTTGGGACTGCCCGGCGACATACGGGTCGACAAAGCGCTGGCATGGAAGGACGTTCCACGCTCTTAAGTGCTGCAAACTCCTAGGTGATGGCGACGGGTACGTTGTTAGGCATGGCTCGTCGGACCAAAATTGTTGCCACCATTGGACCAGCTTCAGAATCTGAGGCTCGGCTGAAGCAAATGATCGCAGCTGGCTTGGACGTTGCCCGTATCGCACTCGCTCACGATGGCCTCGATGTGACCGTTGAGCGGTTCCGGCGAGTGCGTGCGGCAGCAAAGGCATTGGATCGCGAGGTGGGTATCCTGGTTGATCTTCCGGGCCCAAAAGTGCGCGCAGGTCGGTTCCCTGAAGCGGGAATCGACTTGGAGGAAGGAGCCGTCATTGAGATGGTTGCTGGCGACGGCGAGAGCACCGCGAAACGTATTCACGTTGGCTATGACGAACTCGCAGCCGACGTCCACCTGGGCGACACCCTTGGATTCGGCGACGGCGGTGTTGTGGTCGAAGTCACCGGCAATTCTGGTGACTCGCTTCAAGTGCGGGTGATCCATGGTGGAGGTTTGGCCGGAAGACCGGGCGTTCACATCCCTTCGGACCGCCTGCGTACTCCAACACCAACCCCTCAGGACCTCGTGATGCTTGATGCATTCATCGAAGAGGGCGTGGACATGGTCGCAGTGTCATTTGTTCGGTCGGCCCATGACGTTCGGCGGGTTGGTGTTGAGCCGCATCCCGGAGGCCCTCTGGTGATCGCCAAAGTCGAGACGCGTGCGGCCGTGGAAAATCTTGAAGGCATCATCGAAGCATCTGGAGCAGTGATGGTGGCCCGCGGTGATCTCGGAATGGAGTTCCCGATTGAGGAATTGCCTCATCTGCAAAAACAGATCATTCAGAGATGCATTGCCCTTGGCCGTCCAACGATTACGGCGACACAGATGCTTGAATCGATGATCCACGCTCCAACGCCGACCCGTGCGGAGGCATCGGATGTTGCGAATGCCGTTTTTGATGGTTCGTCGGCGCTCATGCTGTCGGGTGAGACTGCAATCGGTCACGATCCGGTGAACGCGATTGCAACAATGTCGAGGATTGCTGAACGCGCCGACCAATTGTTTGACTACGACGGGTGGGCGGGGAGTCTTTCCGAGACCCACATGACTTCGGTGACTGATTCTGATGATGCCATCACCGACGCGATGAGCATGGCCGCTTGGCGCGCCGCACTTGAGACCAATGCGAACGCAATCATCTGCTTGACCAATACTGGTTTCACAGTTCGATCCATCGCACGATTTCGGCCCGAGGCGCGCATACTTGCCTTTAGCCCCGATCCGAGAACGGTTCGCCAACTCAGTTTGAGTTGGGGCGCGAATGCCTACTTCATCGACGCTGATTCAACTGAGCACATGGTGGCGAACGCGCTCGATTTGGCACGCACGCGTAGCGAGGTGCGACGTGGTGACTTGGTCGCAGTGCTGACGGGGTCACCTGAATACCAAGGGCGAGCCGCAGACACATTGCGACTGATGCGGGTGCCATGAGTACGGGTGTTGTTGACCACCGGGTCAACGGCCTTGCGGTCTATCAACACCATGCTCGCGTTCACGACACGGCAGCGGCCGGTTCGACGAGAATCGTGCTTGTGCACGGAGCAATCGACCGCGCCGCCACGTTCCTGAAAGTAGTGCGTCGCCTCTCCGATTTCGAGATCATTCGTTACGACCGCCGAGGATACGGCCGCTCGATTGATGAGGGCGTGGTGGATTCGATTGACGATCAGGTTGCCGACCTCGTCGCAATCATTGGCACCACCCCAACGATCGCTATTGGGCACAGTCTCGGCGGAGTGATCGCGCTCACGGCAGCGGAGCAATATCCTGAACTGTTCCCAGCGGTCGGTGCATTTGAAGCCCCAATGCCATGGAAGCAATGGTGGCCCCCTACTTCAGCAGGAGCGCAAGCAGTTTCGTTGCAGAAACAATCGAATGCTGGGGATGCAGCCGAGGCCTTTTTACGGCGAATGGTCGGCGACGAAACCTGGGAAAGATTGCCCGAACGGACGCGAGCGGATCGGCGAGCGGAAGGCCCAGCGCTCATCGGTGACTTGGTGTCGATACGTGGCCAAGCACCTTACACAGCGACGACCTTGTCACATCCTGTCATTGCGGCATCGGGGACTACCTCACTCGAACATCACCGACGAGCAGCACAAACCCTTGCGACGGAAGCTCCTCATGGTCGTCTCGTGGTCATCGACGGAGCTGGCCATGCCGCTCAGCACACCCATGCTGAGCAATTCGCATCATTTGTTCGTGACGTTGTGTTGGCCAGCAGTTGAACTCGCTCGTAGCCGGCCGTGGTCCCCGCTGCGCCTAGAGTCATCACATGTCCGATCAACGACCAGTACACCTAACTTCGTCAGGCCCGCCTGAGACAATTCTCGACCCTGAGCCTTCAGCGGCACTTGCGGGATTAGCGGACGCGCTTGCGTTGCCCGCGAGCGAGCAACGCGACGCGGTGTCAGCAGTCGTTGCGAGATTCCCCCGTTTTTTGGATGGTTGGGCCCGGCTAGGTGAGCTTGGCCGCGATCAGGTTGAGGCCTATGCGGCGTTTCGCGTCGGATACCACCGAGGCCTTGATCGACTTCGTCAAAATGGATGGCGGGGGAGCGGTTACGTCCGTTGGAACCATGAGGCAAATCGCGGTTTCCTGCGGGCGCTCGATGGGATGCGAGGCGCGGCGGCGGCTATCGGTGAGGCCGATGAAGAAGAACGCTGCGCAGTCTTCCTGCAGCAACTCGATCCGAATTGGCCGCCCGCGGATAGGTGAAGCGAGTCACGAAGTATGCGGTGAAGCGCGGATGCGCCGAGTAGAGACAGCGCTCTGTGACTAGTTGACATGGTCGGTTGACCGCTCGCTAGTCGTCGTAGACCTCGATCTCGGTTGTTTTGACTGCTGCCCACACCTCGTCACCTTCAGCGAGGTGCAAGTCAGTCAGAGACGATGTCGTGATTTCGGCGATAATTGAAAGATCACCTTTAAGGCGCACACGAACCCGGTCGCCCAAAAAGTCGAAACCGACGATCCGAACTGCCCAGATGTTTCGCGCACTCCCAGTCGGCATTTCGCGATGAAGCGATACTGAATGCGGGTGGATGCGCACGAATACGGGGCCCGATGCAACAGTCGAAGTCGCTATTTCGCCACGGTATGCCGACAGCTTCACGCGAGATTGACTCGACACGCCGCGGAGTAAATTGGTACCGAGCAAGTCAGATACATAATCGGTTCGCGGTCGGCTGGTCACCTCGGAGAGCGAACCGAATTGCGAAATGGTGCCGCTTTCGACGATTGCAACAGAGTCGGCGAGGGCAATGGCGTCGATGGGGTCATGAGTAACCAAGATCGTTGTCGTTTCCTGGCGACGCAGGTATCGCCTTAGGTCTCGGCGAACCGAAATTCTCGCAGCGGCATCCAATGCCGAGAATGGCTCGTCAAGCAATACCAGTTGGGGCTCGGTAGCAAGCGCTCGTGCCAAAGAGACTCGACGCGCTTGGCCTCCCGACAATTGCGCTGGTTTTGCGCGACCGAATTCGACCAAGTCGAATTGTGTAAGCCACGAGTTGGCACGCACCGTCGCTGCCCTGGAATCTAACCCTTGGCATCGCAGTCCAAAGGCAATGTTGTCACTGACACTGAGGTGCGTGAATAGCAGGTCTTCTTGGAACACCATCGCAACCGATCGCTGTTCAGGCTCAATGAATTGGTGGGTTGCGGGAGCATCCATCACCTGGCCACCGACGATGATCGAGCCTTCGTCGATGGGTTGAAGGCCCGCGAATGCGCGCAGCATCGTCGTCTTGCCAGCGCCGTTTGGTCCGAGCACAGCCACGACTTGACCACGGCCTATAGCAATGTCGATAGCGAGGCGAAACGTTCCGATGGTGAGATTGAACATTCCGCTTGTGGTCACAGTCGCTGCAACCATTGCTCGCGTAGTGCAATAAGGACCACCATCGAGATCGCAAGCAGCACGAGACTCAGCGCGATTGCTGTATCAGGGTCTGTATCGAGCGTCTGATAGATGGCCAACGGCAGGGTTTGGGTCTTGCCGATGATGTTGCCGGCAAAGGTAAGGGTGGCGCCGAATTCGCCCAATGCTCGCGCCCACGCCAACACGGTTCCGGCGACTAACGCGGGGGCGATCATCGGAAGCGTTACTCGACGAAAAATCACCCAGCGACTCGCACCGAGCGTGGCGGCTACGTCCTCGTACCGGGTATCCATAAGGCGCAATGCGGCCTCAACAGTGATGACAAAGAACGGTAACGCGACGAAGGTCTCAGCGAGAATTGCTCCTGCCGTCGTGTAGGTCAGTTGCATTCCAAACCACCGATACATCGGTGCACCGAGAAGTCCATGTCGGCTAAATGCCGCGAGTAATGCAACACCGCCGACTACCGGCGGGAGCACCAGTGGCAGAAGTACCAGTGCTCGCACGACGCTGCGACCGGGAAACTCGATCCGAGCCAGCATCCAGGCCAACGGCAAGCCAAATAGTACCGAAATCGTTGCTGCGGCCATGGAACACGCTAAAGAAAGTCGAAGAGCGTTCCATGCTTGTGGCGTAGCAATCTGGCTACCAAATGAATGCCATGATCCTCGTTGAATCAATGCGATGAGCGGAAGGGCAAAGAAACAGATTGTTGTCCCGGCAATCAAGATGATCGTCAACGGTGGACGCCGCTTATGTGATTTCATGGTCCACTGAATCCGAAATCGTGAAGGATTGACTGTCCGTCGAGTCCTTGTACGAATGACACGAACTGCTCGGACAACGTTTGCTGTTGGGTTGTTTGAGATGAGGCGATGGTGAACGACGCCTTTTGATTGACATTGGACGGTATCGACATCGCGTGTACCCGGTCGCCGGCCGCGATGAGGTCAGGCTCGTACACGATGGCGATATCGGCGTCGCCGTTGACTACCGCACCAATTGTCGCTCGAGCATCGAGACCACGGGTGATGAGCGATTCATCAATGAATACCTTGGCACTCGCAAGGATGGCATCGGCGTAGCGACCACAAGGAGCGCTGTCGACACACAGCGATACGCTTCTAGCGCGCACTACATCATCTAGGTTCTTGATTCCGAGGGGATTAGTTGGCTTAGTAGCGAGGGCCATCTGAGTCGTTGCGAAGACTGCGAACGGACTGCGGATTAATCCCTGTCGTTCGACACGATTCATAGTCTCGATGTCAGCAAATGCGACCACGTCTGCCGCCGCGCCGCTTTCGAGTTGTTGGGCTAGCTGACCAGAGGATCCAACGTTCAGCGAAATGGCATCGCCGGGATGACTAGCCAAAAAGGCTTCGCGGATTGCACCAAAGGCCAGTGCAAGCGAAGCCGCAGTCGACACGATGATCGCTCCCGGCGCGTCTTGTCCGACTGTCCCATTCGAATGCTGGTCATCTGACGATCGAGCAGCACATCCAATCGGAAGAAGTAGCAGGCCAGCCACCGCGAGTACGACAACTCTTTGCCTGGGTCGAAATCGGGTTAATCGACAATGGTTCGCAGCGATCACGGCGCGGGAATCTCCACGATCACGTTGGTAGACTTCATCACCGCAGTGGCCAAGTCACCCGGCTTCAGATCAAGGTCGTCGACCGCTTCGCGTGTCATGAGCGACACAACGCGATGCGGAGGAGCTGCGATTTCGACAATTGCGGTAAGTTTGTCCCGCTCGACACGTATCACGATTCCCGTGAAACGATTTCGCGCCGATTGCAACATCACTGAATCGGGTTCGAAGGCTTTTGCCTGTGATGTGAGGTAGCGGGCGAGATCGGCTCCATCAATAGTTCGCTTCCCTTGGGCTGTCCGCGTTGTCGCCAGTTTTCCCTCGTCACACCACCGGCGGACCGTGTCGGCGCTGACCCCCAAAAGTTCCGCGACCTGACTCATTCGAAATGAAGACATCTCAACAAGCTACTGGAAACGTATTTGCCAGAGAAATACCTATTTGTTGCTGGTTATAACGGAAATAATGGCTTATCAGCGCCGATTTGCCTTACTGTCAGTCGTCTGCGGTGCGAGCACGGTAGGTGGTCGGGGATAGGGCCCTACGATCGGTGCATGAGCCAGTCGCCAGAAACAGCTATCGAATGTCGGTGACTGATGGGATTCAGCCTTCTGAGCAGTTCACCGGTGTCATCCTTGCGGGCGGGTTCTCGACCCGCATGGGCCGGGACAAAGCGTTCATTTGTCTAGATGGACGTCCGCTTGTGCAAATCGCCGGTGAGGCGCTTCGGGCGGCCGGCATGGAGCGTGTCATTGTCGTTGGTGGCGACCATGCCAAATTAAGGGACCTAGGACTCGAATTCGTGGAGGATCAGTTTCCCGGCGAAGGCCCGCTGGGAGCAATCATCACGGCCTTGCGCGCAAGTAAGAGTGACAACATCATGGTTCTGGCTTGCGACATGCCAGCAATTGACGGCGCGACCGTTTCCGCGATCTCGACAAGCTTGCTAGGCGATCCCGACGCTCATGTTGCCGCAGCATTCGTTGGTGGTCGTCGACAGGTTCTCACCGCGGCTTACCGCCAAACGAGTCGTGGGGCGCTCGAGACGAATTTTGCCGCGGGGGTTCGAGCGCCGCGTCACGCACTTGAGCAAAGTGGCTTGAATGTCATTGATGTGGATGGTCTTTCGATTGAACGCCTCGTCGATGTTGACAACCCACAGGATTTGAACCGGTACGATCGTCCAAAAGCATCCCAGGAGGGATCCAAGTGACCATCCCCGAAATCGACATCGACACACTGGAATCGCTTTGGCGGGAGGGAGCGGTAGTGATTGATGTGCGAGAACCAGCAGAATATGACGACGCACATGTGCCGGGCGCAGTCCTCATTCCGCTCGGTGAGATCGAATCTCGGGTTGACGAATGTCCCGCAGACGAAACATTTTACGTCATTTGCCGCAGCGGAGGCCGCAGCGCAAATGCTGTCGAATGGCTGATTGCCCAGAATGTCGATGCAGTCAACATTGCCGGTGGAACGTTGGGTTGGATTTCGGGTGGGCACGACGTCGCAGTCGGGCGTGAGCCCGGTTCGCCTCGGTGAGTTATCAACTCGTAAACACCGATGCCGAATTCGCCGAAGTTTTGGCGGCCCTGCGTGATGAACCTGCCTACGCGGTAGATACTGAGTTTCATCGCGAGAAGACGTTTTATCCGAAACTCGGTTTGGTTCAGATCGCTTGGAACGGCGGACTGGCGTTAATTGATCCGTTGGCAGTCGATATCTCAGGATTCGCTGAGATTCTCGCCGGTGACAGCGTTGCGGTTTTTCATGCTTGCGATCAAGACCTTGAGATTTTGGAACTCACGTGTGGCGTTGTTCCCAGGCGACTGTTCGATACGCAAATCGCTGCCGGTTTCATCGGTATGTCGATGCCGTCACTCGGCAGCCTTTATGAGCGAGTCCTTGGCCTCAAGGTAAACAAGGGCGATCGACTCACTGATTGGTTGGCACGCCCGTTGCAGGATGCACAACTCGTGTATGCCGCTGGCGACGTTGATCGACTGCTTGACGTATACGACATTCTTGTCACCGACTTGACCGAGCGGGGCCGTCTCGACTGGGCGCTTGACGAATGTGAACGCACTCGGGTTCGCCAGCGTGGAGCCCTTGATCCCGACCAAGCCTGGCGAAAGCTCAAGGAGATACGCCCGTTACGTGGCGCTCCTCGGAGAGTCGCCCAATCGCTCGCGGCATGGCGGCAAGAGCGTGCTGCTGAGATCGACCAACCGGTTCGATTCATCATGCCGGACTTAGCGATCGTTGGCATCGCACAGCGTCAGCCGACCACCGTTGGCGAGCTTCGCAAGGTTCGTGGTCTCGATGATCGTCACCTCCGGTCCGGTCAAGCTGAAGCGGTACTCGCGGTTGTCGCCGAAGGAATGAGCCACGTTGCCGAGGCAGTCGAGCGGACCGAGTCGAAAGAGATTGACCGCGATTTGCGACCTGCGGTTGCGCTGGTGTCGGCATGGGTAAGCCAGTTGGGTCGCAACCTCGAAATTGACCCAACTTTGCTCGGTACGCGAAACGACATCGAAGCTCTGCTTCGGCAAGATCCGGATGCTCGTCTTTCGGTTGGATGGCGATCCGAATTGGTTGGTGAGCCAATTGCCCGACTCATCGACGGTGAAGCCGCTTTGGCCTTTGCTGGTCAAGGGGAATTGGTCATCGAGACCCGATCGCGGATGCCACTGACGTAGCAGACACTCTGCATCGTTTGTGCCCGATTCGCCGCATCGGGAACAAAACATGCGTCTAGTGAGGAATCAACACCAACGCTTCATCGGCGTAAAGGTGCTGATCGAAAGGTTCGCCTGCACGGCGGCCAAGCGACGACGAGATTTCAATCCGAGTCGATTGACACCCAAGATGTCCAACTGTCTTTATGTCAGAAGTGAAGTTTATGACGATGATGCGAACGTCACTAGATAGTGTCCGGCGATACCCGATGACGCCGTCCGGAAGTTCGTCGAGCAACTCCAGCGAACCATGTTGCATGGCGATAGATGCGCTACGGATCGACAACATGCGTCGATACAGGTGCAGCATTGAACTTGGATCTTCGCGCTGCGCTTCCATGTTCAGACGGTCGGCATCGGGTGGCCACGGCAGCCACGGATCGGTTGTCGGCCAGCCATGACGTTGGTCACGATCCCACGGAATCGGTGCCCGACAGCCGTCTCGACCACCGGGGTCGACTGCTCGTTCAGGCGAAATCTCGGCATCTTGCAGGCCAAGTTCCTCACCGGCATATAAAAATGCAGTGCCGCGCAAACTCATAAGCAAAACCGCGGCGGCTCGGGCACGAGCTTCGGTTCCGTAGCGGCTGCGGTGGCGTTGGTTGTCATGGTTCGATAGCACCCAAGTCGGCGAAGCATCACGAGCGGTATGAGCAGCTTCGGCTATCTCAATTTGGCGTCGCCACTTCGCCGCATCCCATCGCGCATACAGCGGCGGGAAATTGAAAACGAGTTGTAGCTCGTCTCCCGATCCGAGATAGCTAACCACCTGTGTTGTATCGAGCAGGTACACCTCGCCAATTGCCATGCGCTCGCCGGGATAGGAATCAATGGTCTGACGGATCCGTCGCAGCAGTGGATGGGTCTCGAGTCGATGGTTAAGTGGGACGTGACTTAACGCCGCAAGCTCGGGCGGGTCATCGCCAAGGTCAGGGTCTTTGCCAATGAGATGAATGACATCCATCCGAAAGCCGTCAACACCGCGATCAAGCCAAAAACGCAGGACTTCGTGCATCGCGTCTTCAAGGTGAGGGTTAGCCCAGTTCAAGTCAGGTTGCTCGGGCAAAAAGCAATGCAAGTACCACTGCTGTGTGGCCTCGTCGAATGTCCACGCAGGTTCATTGCTCCATGCTCGGATCCAATTGTTCGGCGGTCCTCCATCAGGGGCTGCATCACGCCACACGTACCAGTCCCGTTTGGGATTCGTACGTGACGAGCGACTCTCGGTGAACCAACGGTGTTGGTTTGAACTGTGATTTGGCACCCAATCCAAAATCACTTTGAGCCCGCGGTCGTGCGCTTCGACGATGAGGTCTTCTGCCGCCCGAAGGTCGCCAAAGACTGGGTCGATATCGCAGTAATCGGCTACGTCGTACCCAAAATCGGCCATCGGTGACCGGAAAATGGGGGAGAGCCAAAGCGCATCGACTCCTAGCCACGTCAGGTAGTCGAGCTTGGCTCGGACACCACCAAGGTCGCCGATGCCATCACCATCAGAATCGAGAAAACTTCGGGGATAAATTTGGTAGACGACGGCGGAATCCCACCAAGGATGTGTCGATATCAGCGTTGTGCTCCCGTCACGAGGCTAGGCCTATCAGGGGTTGAACCCTAGTTTGTAGAGGTCGCTACCGGTTGCTGATGCCCAATTGCTACCGGTGTGCAGCGAATGGTTCGAGAGCGGCTACACTGCACTAGCGATACTCGGCACCTGATGGAGTTGGCCCGTGAAAAAGGGGCGACATCGGCGCTTCGAAGAAGCCCGAGCACTCAAACACACAAATGAACTCGATATCGACGCGATCCTTGATCGTCGCGACTCAGAGCCCTGTCCCGAATGCGAATCGCTACCCGGCCACGATCATGCGTCGTGGTGCCTGCGAGAAGAGATCGAGGACGAGGGTCTCTGGCCCTCCTGAACCCCTGCGTTCGACCTCATTCCAGCCTAGCTGCGTCCGCAACGAGCGGTCGTGGCGCGTATCCCCACTGAGAGAAGCTTTCTGTGTCCGCCCCGTTTACTTCCCTGCGAAATATTGCACTTGTTGCCCACGTCGATCATGGCAAGACCACGCTTGTGGACGCCATGTTGCGATCAACCGGCGTATTCAACGCCCACGAAGCAGTCGTCGAGCGAGTCATGGACTCGAACGATCAGGAGCGGGAGCGGGGAATAACCATTCTTGCTAAGGCCGCGTCGGTTCAGTGGGGCGAGACTCGGATCAATTTGGTCGACACTCCAGGCCACGCGGATTTCGGAGGCGAGGTCGAGCGGGCATTGGCCTTAGTCGACGGCGTGCTGCTACTGGTCGACGCGGCTGAAGGACCACTTCCGCAAACGCGATACGTACTTTCAAAGGCTTTAGGTGCTGGATTGCCGGCGGTCGTGGTCTTAAACAAGGTTGATCGCCAAGATGCGCGTGCCGAAGAAGTTTTGGACGAGATCTATCAGCTCTTTCTTGATCTTGACGCCGACGACGAGAAGATCGAATTCCCCATCATCTCGGCCGTCGCACGCGAAGGTCGGTCGATGGCTGGGGTCGGTATGCCGCCCGAGGATGCCGATTTGACCGCATTGTTTGAAGCAATCGTGAACACCATTCCTCAATCAGCGGGCGATCCAGATGCGCCACTTCAAGCGATCGTCACCAACTTGGATGCTTCGGAATACCTGGGACGTCTTGCGGTTGGTCGTGTGATTCAGGGCCGTCTCGTGCGTGGTCAACAGGTGGCGTTATGCGAAGAAGATGAAGGACAGAATCCCCTTCGTCGCAAGCTCGGCACCCTCATGGGTTTCGAAGGCATCTCGCGCATCGATGTGGATGAACGCGTCGCCGGTGACCTTTTTGTTATCGGCGGTTTCCCCGAGGTTGAAATCGGCGACACGATCGCCGATCCGGTTAACCCGGTTGCGCTTCCTAGGCTCGAAGTTGATGAGCCAGTGCTTCGGATGACATTCGGCGTCAATACCTCGCCACTTGCTGGCACCGAAGGCACCTACCTCACGTCACGCCACCTACGGGAACGGTTAGATCGTGAAGTGCTCGGAAACGTGTCGATTCGGCTCGCTGAGACTTCATCGCCCGACATCATCGAAGTAGCGGGTCGAGGTGAGCTTCAGTTGTCGGTGCTCATAGAGGGCATGAGGCGAGAAGGCTATGAAATGCAGGTCAGCCGTCCCGAAGTCATCGTGCGTGAAATCAACGGCAACAAGCATGAGCCACTCGAACGGGCTGTGATTGATGTGCCCGATGAGCACGTTGGCTCGGTCACACAGGCACTCGCTCCCCGCAAGGGCAAGGTCACTGATCTTCGCCCTGGCGATACCGGTCGGACGATCGTGAGCATTGAGGCGCCAAGCCGCGGACTCATTGGATTCCGATCGCAGCTATTGACGACGACTCGCGGTACTGCCCTTATGCATCAGCATCATGCTGGCTGGACCCCTTGGGTCGGAGACCTCCCGACCCGCAAGGGCGGAGCAATGCTTGCGGATCGCACCGGTAAGACCACTGGATTTGCTCTCGATAATCTTCAGCAGCGCGGCGAGATGTTCGTTGGTCCAGGTGAAGCTGTGTATGAAGGAATGATCGTTGGCGAAAATGCTCGTCCCGATGACATGAACGTCAACGTCGTCCGCGAGAAACAAAAGACCAACATCCGAACTCACGCAGCTGACGAAGCAATCAAACTCACCCCGCCTCGCGAGGTCACCCTTGAGACGGCGATTGAATTCATTGCCGATGACGAACTGGTTGAAGTCACGCCACAGTCCTTGCGGCTGCGCAAACGCGTACTCAAAGAACAAGATCGTCGACGGACTAACCGGTAAAACGAGCCCGGCGTTGCTGGCGGAAACTGTACGCTGAAAGGCCGATTAACGCCGAGTTTTTAATGCCGGATGGGGTAAAAACTGCACCGATGGTCGTTGGCCGACCTGATCAACGAACGTCTCATAGGGCCCTTCACCTACAAGCTCAATCATTTCATCGCGAAGCTCTTCGTAAACCGGCCGATGACCTATAAAGGCGTCATCTTCGCTGGTGCACCACCAGTGAAACTCGACCCCACCCTCGCCCCAATCTCGACGCTTCCATTCGCGCAGCACGTTGGTGGTGTGATCGTTTTGGTCGATCTTCTCTTCAAGTCGAAGTGGTAACTGCCAACAAACATCAGGCTTCCAGTCGATGAAGCGTTCGCCGCGGTTGACCGCGGCCTGATGCAAAGCACACCCCGGACCTGTAGCAAAACCGGGACGATTCAAGAAGATGCAGGCATCGTCAACCATTCGGCTAACCCACTCAGAATCCTCATTTTTATAAACAGGGCCGCCGGCTTTGTCGGATTCTTTTCGAAACTGCCACTCATCGGGACCCAAAGTAGCTGCGAGTTTTGTGACCCGTCGTCGGTCGGCTTTGTCGGTGAAATGGGCTCCGTAGCTGCAGCAGCCTTGCTCGAGCTCGGCAGCGTCGCCGGTCAAGACACCGGGACAACCTCGCCCGAAGATGCAGGTCCAGGGGCTAGTGAGAAAGGTGACGTCAAACTGATAGGTCACGTCGTCTACGTCAAACGACAGCCACTCGTGCAAGTCGTTAGTGGAAGAATCGGGCAGAGTCATTGCTCGCAATCAGGGGTTCGGGGCGAGACGCAGCAAGTGGCGTGCGCTGCCGCGGGACGAATGTCTTTGCCGATGGTAGTCGCGCGCTGACAGCAGTTGGTTCTTGGTCGGCGGCTCCAAACGCGCTAGGAAGATGACATGGCTGGAGAATTTGACGATATTCGAATTCGGCTTGAGGTGATCAGCGAAGAACTCGCCGATCTTGCTATCGACCGCCTGCGTGAATCAATCGATGCTGGCGGCCACGAACTGCCCGTTGATGAACGCCGGTTAACGCGCGCACGACGAGCAATTGAACGGGCAATTGGAATCCTGCGCGAGGGGGACGATCGGGTTTCTGCCGATGACTGAAGCGCCCATCGTCATAGGACGATTCGATGTTAAGAGACTGCTAGCGGTTCGGGTCGAGTGACTCTTTCGTACAGCGTCGTTCGTTGGACCAATGCTCTTCCGAGTGGTTCAACGAGGGCGCGGAAATCGCTCTCTTCCATGCCCTGGCCATGCGAAGCGCCGGCGGCCCGGGAAATATTCTCATCCATCAACGTGCCCCCGAGGTCATTCACACCGGCTTGAAGAAGTTGGCGGGCCGCGGTATTGCCAACTTTGACCCACGAAAGCTGGATGTTGGAGATCCAGCCTCGATAGGCGATGCGAGCGACTGCATGCATCAAGACCGTCTCGCGAAAGGTTGGACCGCGACGCGACTTATGTTGCAAGTACATCGGCGCCGCCATGTGCACATACGGCAACGGGACAAACTCGGTGAAACCACCGGTTTCCTTCTGTAAGGCGCGTGTTCGCACGATGTGTCGTGCCCAATGAATCGGATTCTCAATAGCTCCGAACATGATGGTGACATTCGAATTGAGTCCGATTGAATGAGCGGCACGATGCGCTTCCAGCCACTCCTCGGTGTTGATCTTGTCTGGGCACAGCAATGCGCGCATGTCGTCGTCGAGGATCTCAGCGGCAGTGCCCGGAAGTGTTCGCAGACCTACATCTTTGAGTCGTTGGAGGTAGGCAGTTAAAGGCTCCCCAAGTCGTTTTGCGCCTTCGGTCACCTCAAGCGCCGTGAATCCATGTACATGGATCTCCGGCGCGGCCTGCTTCACTGCACGAGTAACGTCGATGTAATAGTCGCCATCGAAACTTGGGTGAATGCCGCCTTGGAGGCACACCTCAGTTGCGCCAAGAGCGGATGCCTCCGCCACTCGTTCAGCAATGTCATCGAGGGTTAAAAGATAAGGCGTGCCCCGTAAGTTGAGCGAGAGCGGACCTTTGGAGAAACCACAGAACTTGCACTTGAACGTGCAGACATTGGTGTAGTTGATATTGCGATTATGGACGAACGTCACTTCGTCACCGACGTCGAGGCGTCGAAGTTCGTCAGCAACTTGCGCAACGGCTGCGACTTGTGGTCCACGCGCGGTGAACAGCGTCACGATCTCGTCGATACCGAGCTCGTGACCGAGCAGTGCGCCGTCGAGAACCTCTGCGATGGCTCCGGTCGATCGGGGCAATCCCGGGATGAGCATTGCCGGCTCGTAGGACGCTCCGGAATACCAAGCGGTACTGCGAGTTCCGATGTGCAGCACCTCGATCCCATCATCGACTTGTTCGGGAGTCGCGGGCTTGATGCGCTGGACGAAAACCGCTCCGGGATCGTCACGACCTAACCCTTGCGCATCGCTGCGGTCTAGAACGGGGAATCGCAGCGACTCGTCGAGCCACCGTTCCGGGTGTAGGGCGAATTCGGCATAGATGGTGAGTCTGGGGGCAAGCACGTGACCCCGTGATTCAGTCACCTCTTGTAGTCGCTCGAGTACTGGCCACGGACGCTCGGGGTTTACGTGATCAGCAGTGACGGGCGAAACTCCACCCCAATCATCGATGCCGGCATCGATGAGGCCCGAAAAATCATCCGACAAATTCGGCGGCGCTTGAAGGTGGATTTCGGGCGGGAGAATGACTCGTGCGAGTGCGATTGCCTCGAGAAAATCATCATGAGGACACGGCGACGACCGAAACATCGTCGTACCGGGTTTCGGCAGGAAGTTTTGAACGATGACTTCCTGAATGTGTCCCCAGCGGTGATGGGATTCGGCAATGGCCTGCAACGTTGCGATGCGGTCTGAGCGACTCTCGCCGATGCCGACGAGGATGCCGGTTGTGAATGGAATCGCCAGTTCCCCTGCAAACTCGAGGGTTGCCAGCCGGCGCTCAGGAGTCTTGTCGGGTGAGCCGCGATGTGCATCGAGATCGGGGTTGATTGACTCGACCATCATCCCTTGGGAGGGTGCGACCCGACGCAGCAGTTCGAGTTCGGAGCGATACAGCGCTCCTGCGTTTGCGTGAGGCAGCAGCCCGACTTCGTCAAGCACGAGTTTCGCCATTGCTGCCAGGTAGTCAATGGTTGAGCTGTATCCATGCGCGTCGAGCCATTCGGCCGCGGCGGGATAACGGAGCTCGGGCCGCTCGCCCAGAGTAAAAAGAGCTTCGTGCACCCCGACCTTGGCTCCCGCACGAGCGATCGCTAGAACCTGGCTTGCCTCGAGATAGGGCGACTCAAGCCGGGCCGGCGGCTGGGCGAATGTGCAGTAGCCGCATTTGTCGGCACACAGCATCGTCAGTGGGATAAATACCTTGGGCGAAAAGGTAACTCGATTGCCAAATTGGCGGTCTCGAATTTCACGAGCGCGCTCCATAAGTTCATCGAGCGGCACCCCGTTGAGTTCCTGAATCATCTCCCGCACCCTAGCGGCGCATTGCTGACCAACCTGAGTCGAAACACCGTGGGGGATAGCTATTCGCAATCAGCAGGTTCGCCCGTCGACTGAAGTCGATCAGCTGTCGTCGAGGTCGCCTGCCGCTTCGGGGTCAGCAATCCAAACGACATGATCGCCCTCTATGTGCGCCGCTGGAACGTCTCCGTCGCCAAATACACGCGCCAACGCTTCGCGCTTAGCGATTCCGGCAACCGTAACGAGCACGAGACGAGCTCTGGCGATCCCGGCATAGGTCAGGGTCATGCGCGGGTGCGGGTTGGCGCCGAGCGGATCATCATTCATAACCACGAGTCGACCCGGATCGGCAACCAATCCTTGGGACTGAGGAAATAGTGATGCGGTGTGACCATCGGGGCCTAAACCCAAGTGCACGACGTCAAACTTTCCAAGCTCGCCAATGCGCAGTTGATAGGGGTCGGCACCTTCGTCGCAACGCATGGGAAATGTCGCATTTGCAGCGCCGACTCGATCAAGGAGCGCCTCACGGGCGAGCAGATAGTTCGATGCTGGATCATCAAGCGGCACGCAGCGCTCATCGCCCCAATACACATCGACCTTCCACCAGTCGATCTGTGTTTCACCAACCTGGGCGAGTTGCTCATAGCAGCTTCGTGCCGTGCTTCCGCCCGACAGGGCGATCGCAAAGCCATCGTTCTGACGCACGTGAAACGCCTCGATCACGCGGTCGGCGAACTCGCCAGCTACATCATCGACTACTACCAACGTTCTGCTCATCGTTGTACCAATCGGTTGATGATCAGTGAGTCCATCAGTTTCGGAAGCCGTCTACCTTCGCTTGGAGCACGGTGAGTAGATCGTCGAACGATGTACTGAACGAGGCAACGCCTTCAACCTCGAGTAACGCAGTCGCATCAGCAAGATCGACTCCGACAGCTTCGAGGCTTCGCAATAGATCGAACGCTTCTTCGACATTGCTATCGAGCGTGCGGGTAACGACGCCATGATCATCGAACGCCTCTAGCGTGGCATCGGGAATGGTATTGACGGTGTCAGGACCGATCAGCGCATCGATATACAACGTGTCGGGAAAAGCTGGGTTCTTCGTCGAAGTCGAAGCCCAAAGCGGTCGCTGCTTGCGGGCGCCGCGCGCAGCAAGGGCATCCCAGCGCGGTCCACTGAACTGCTCCAAAAAGAGCTGGTAGGCCACGACAGCGTTCGCGATTGCCGCCTTGCCTTGTAACGCAATTGCGGCTTCGGTTCCAATGGCGGCAAGGCGCTTATCGACTTCGGTATCGACTCGGCTGACGAAGAACGATGCTACTGATGAGATGGTCGAAAGGTCCCCATCATGGGCCTCGAGTCCCGACAGGTATGCCTCAATGACTTCGCGATAGCGGTCAACGGAAAACAGGAGCGTCACATTGATGCTCCGGCCTTCGCTGATCATCTGCTGAATTGCCGGCAACCCTTCGGCGGTGCCGGGAATCTTGATGTACAAGTTTGGTTCGTTGATGAGTTCGTTGAGATGTCTTGCTGCAGCGATCGTTCCGGCGGTATCGCGCGCCAAATCTGGAGCAACTTCAACCGATACGTAACCGTCTTCGCGGTCACTTGCATCAAAGGTGTTTCGCAGAATGCGCAGCGCGTCGCGAATGTCAGAAACGACAAGTTGCCAGTAGCAATCGAGGACCGATTCTCCTGATTGGGCCAAGCTGGCGAGTTGTTCGTCGTATGCGTCACCAGTTTCCATGGCCTTCTGGAAAATCGAAGGGTTGGATGTGATTCCGCGCACGCCCCGCTCCACCCAGCGCTCAATTTCACCGTTTGTGATCCAACTCCGTTTAAGATTATCGAGCCATGGGCTTTGTTGCTGCTGGGTGGAGAGGTCTTGAAGTCGGGTCACCGATGAGGGCCTTTCAACGAGGTCGGGAATTTCAGATGAGATGGGGACGATTGTCGCACGACTTGGATTGGTCGACGGTGCGAATGAGTTCGGATCACTTCACGGATTGCATGAGCGCTGTTGCTCGCGCGGCGACATTGGCAGCGTTACAGCCAAATTGTTCAAGTACGAATTCGCCCGGTGCACTTGCTCCGTAGTGGTCGATCCCCACTGATTCGTTGGCATATTTAGACCACCCGAAAGTTGTTCCGGCTTCGACTGAAAGGGTCGGAATGCTCCGAGGGAGAATTCTTTCTCGATATTCGGCTGATTGAGATTCAAAGATCTCCCACGAAGGTAACGACACGACACGCACTCTGATGCCATCAGTGCTGAGAAGTTCAGCGGCATCGACCGCAACCCAAACTTCGCTACCAGTTGCAACAACTACGAGGTCGGGAGCCGCAGGACCGTCCGGTTCACGCAGCACATAGCCACCGAGCGTCACACGGTTGGTACCTTCAGTGCCAGCGAGTACCGGGACATTCTGGCGGGTCAAAATGAGCGCGGTCGGCCCGGAGTGATCGACCGCAAATCGCCACGCATCGGCGGTTTCGTTAGCGTCGGCCGGGCGTACCACCGTCAGATTCGGAATCGCGCGAAGCGATGCGACCTGTTCAATGGGTTGGTGAGTTGGACCGTCTTCGCCGACGCCGACTGAGTCATGACTAAACGAGTAAATCACTTTTGCATTCGAAATCGCAGCCACGCGAATCGCTCCACGCATGTAGTCGCTAAACACTAAGAAGGTGCCGCCTAGGGGCAGCACGCCGCCATGCATCGCAGCCCCGGTCATGACCGCGCCCATGCCGTGCTCCCGAATGCCATAGTGCAACTGGCGACCTTCTGGCGTATCAAAATCTTGGACTGTGCTGCCTTTCATCGATACTCCAGTGTTGCCAGTTAAGTCAGCTGACCCAGGCAGCAATCCCGGAACGACGGTTGCAAGCGCACTGACGCAATCGGCACTCGCGGAGCGGGTGGCGATCATCGAACCGACTTCGAAAGTTGGCAGTGCGGCATCCCATCCGGCTAGGCCCGACGAAGACTGTGCGGCGTCGAATTGGGCGCGATCACCTGACCAAGCGTCCAGTCGTTCTTCCCACGCAATGCGCATCGGTCGACCTCGTCGACCTGCCTCGCGATAGAACTCAATCACATCTTCAGGCACCCAAAATGGTTCGTCAGGGATACCCATGACGTCTTTGGTGGCGGTGATCTCAGGGTCCTTGAGCGCATACCCATGGGTAGCGGGGTCGCCGGTATGTCCGGGCGCGGGATAGGCGATGTGACTGCGCAACACAATGAGCGACGGTCGTGATTGTTCGGCCACTCCACGCCGAATTGCTGCTTCAAGCGCATCGTGGTCGTTGGCAATTTCACCCACGTATTCGACATGCCAGTCGTAGGCTTCGAATCGTTTTACGGCGTCGTCGTTGAGGGCCATTTCGGTTGGGCCATCGATCGTGACGTGGTTGTCGTCGTAGATATAGACCAATCGACCGAGCCGTAAATGGCCGGCGAGTGACGCCGCTTCGTGGCTAATTCCTTCTTCGAGGTCGCCGTCACTGCAAATTACGAAGGTGTTGTGGTCAACAACCTCAGGACTGAATCGGTTTCGTAACCAGCGTTCAGCGAGCCCCATCCCTACGCCATTGGCAAAACCTTGACCGAGCGGGCCGGTCGTGACTTCCACGCCTTTGGTATGACCGGCTTCGGGGTGACCTGGCGTCAAGCTGTCCCATTGTCGAAAATCTTTGATGTCTTGGAGCGTCAGTCCGTATCCCGTTAAGTACAGCATCGTGTAAAGCAAGATCGAAGCGTGTCCGGGTGACAAAATGAATCGGTCGCGATCGGGCCAATCGGGCGACTGTGCGTCATAGTTCATGATGCGGGTGAACAAGACGTGAGCGAGAGGCGCAAGAGACATCGCCGAGCCCTGATGCCCTGAACGTGCGGCGTGGGGTGCATCGAGCGCCAAACCACGTATGACGTTTACAGCTCGCTGCTCGAGCTCGGGGTTGGTCACGTTTCCTCCTGTCGGCGCGCCGGTTGCGACTGCTCCGGTGTGGTCACCCTAGCGAATCGGGGGTGCGGGAAATTCCTGAAGGTCGGCCGTTGATGGTCGCGCCGTCTTGGAACATTCCTCACTCTCGGAAAAGCGCCATTGTCGCAGTCAAACTATGGACAAACGGGCGGCTTCCGATCGGACCAATTTCGCCGGCGCAGAACATGCCAGCGACTGCCGGTCCAACGATTTCAGAAACGGTGGCGGCGTCGTGATCGGGCTCGTCGAAGAGTCTGGCTCCTCGACCGGTACAGGTGAACAACAGCGCGCTTGCCACGGGTGGATCATCCTTGGCGGCGTCAGCCAGCATGTGGTCGAGATCCTCGCCGCACGTTGTGGCATCGCGCACGTGAAACTGGACGGTATCGCCGACGGCGACGGTGTCCGATACTGCGATCGCTCCCGTTGTGCGGTCAACGCCCCGAATGGATCTGACCAGGAAATCGCCGCGACCGGGTTCAATGTTGTGATCATCAACTAGCCGCCCGAGATACAGCCCTTGGGTGGCGATATTTCGATCGGCTGGATCTAATTCGGCAACGACTCGTTCAATCTTGGTAAGGGCCGTGACCCCAGCGATTTGGCTCACCATTGATCGTTCGGCTCCCGTGACGGTGAAGGGATCGCCTATCGGCCGACAGCCCTGGGAAACAGATGCGGTAATCGGCCACTCGGGGCCAAAGAGCAGGCCAACCGCTCCGTCAGTGCTGACCTCACCGTCGCAAGCGAGTCGATTTCCGCCAGGACCTTGCGCCGCCGAAGCGAATCCGCCAATCACTTGTAGGTCGGGGAGTTGGTGGGTAATGCCGTTAAGAAACGGTCCGATCGGAAAACTGTATGGATCAGCGAGCAAGATCAAGGTCGAACCTGGAATCGATGCAGTGTCGGGCAGACCTGAATAGGCGATGGTGTCTTCGATGGGTGAGCCGGAGATTCTTATCGGCACTACCGGGCTGTGTCGTGCTGCCCAGATACTGATCGCCGCTTGTCCCTCAGCTTCGTATGGTCCTCCGAGCACTGAGTGGCTCGTCACGCCGATCAATGCTTTCGGCGACAAGGTGACGCGAATCGTCGTTGCAATGTCTTCAAGCGAGCCGAGGTGAGCGATTGACACGAAAACAATGACGACGTCCGGTTCAGTACCCAATATTTCAAGGACACGTCCGACAACTTCTCCCGTGGCGTGGGTCGCCAGTGGATGCTGCGACAGGGCTGCTGCGAATGGCATCAACAATCACTTAGTCGTTAATGGCAGATCGGAGGCGGTGTGCAGTCATTGCGCAGCGGGCAGCAGTGTGTAAGGAACCTTCACGACTGCCCCAAGGTCGATTCGGCATTCAGCTTCGATGGTGCCGTAGTCGTCAAAAACGAGTTCGGCACGCACTAGTCGATAATTGAATTTTCCTGGCTCAACGTCGAGCGCTTGTACATTTCGTGCGAGCTGTTCTCCGTCTCGTCGGTAAATGACTTCAAGCGCGCCAGTTCCGGCATCATCGGGAGCACAACGAACAATCACGACGAGGTGGGGTTCAATTGTGCACGGCAGCGGCGTTGTCGCCGGTGCCGAGAATTGAATCCCGGTCAGGTCGATGCGGGTTGATGGCCCAGCCACTTGGCGAAGATCAATGGTGTCTATGAAGAGTGCCGCGACGATTTCCATAGGCCCCGACCCTAGCGTCGGGCATCGGGTACCCATACTTCGGTACCCTGCGGTTGTGGCGAACACGGCAAGCACTGCGACAACGCGCGAAACGATCTTGCTTGAAGCAAGACATCACTTCGCAGAAAAGGGCTATGACGGTACGTCTTTAAACGACATCGCCGAGGCGGTAGGGATTCGGCGATCAAGCGTGTTGCACCATTTTCCTTCGAAAGATGCGATCTACCAAGAAGTCTTCGCGACAGCATTACTGGAGTGGGACGGCCGAATAGAACTCGCGACCGAAGGCGATCACACCGGCGAAGGTTGGGTACAGGTTGATCGAGTCATCACTGCTGGGTTTGCGTTCTTTCGGCAAAATCCCGATTTCGTCCGAATCGTGCGCCGAGAAGCGCTCGATACCACCAGTCGACTAGGCGTGGACTTGGGCGTCGCATTACGTCCGGGGTTCCAGCGGGCGGTCGACTACTTCAAGCGCGAGATGGCGGCCGGAAATTTTCGCACGTTTGACCCAGAGCAACTTTTACTAACTGGCTATGGAGCACTGCTGAGCTATTTCAGTGACCTGCCGTTCATTGAAGGCCTTCTCGACGCTGACCCGCTGGCCGATCAAATGCTCGAAGCTCGACTTGAACACATCCGAGCGTTTTTCCGTGCGGCGCTCGAACCGACCACGTCAGAGTAAATCTCGTTCACGTTCCGACCTGCGACGCGGCACGCAGCGCACTGCGAACCAAGGCGTCGATCGCATTCTGGTCATCACTAACCGAGTTTGAGCGGTAGAGCCATTCGCCATCACTGCCCTGGGCGAGGACGGGTCGAAAGCTACAACGCGGACCCATCACCGTGAACGCTGATCGACGTACACCTGGCCACAGGTGCGCCAAAGCCAGAGCCCGCTGAGTGACGCGTTCGCGTTCGGAACCATCGACAATCGGTTGGGATGTCGCCCGCAACATCTTCACTGCGACAATCCCCACCGATGCTTCGTCGTGGACCTGAGCGAGCCACGGTTCGGCTTCGCCTTCAAGGCCCGGCGCGGTGCATGAACGTGCAGCTCGAAGCCATCGCTCGAGGTCATCAAGGCCATCTGATGAAGCAGCACCCGATAGTGCCGCAGCAACCAACTGGCGTGGAAGTTCTCCGTCGCAGGCATCGGCAAACACCCGAAGGTCGCCGATGTCGGCCTCCCACGCGTCGTTGGAGTCTTCACCGCGCAAGAATCCGGCGATGGATGCTAGCGCCGGTTTCGATGCTTGAGGTTGAGTCATCGGATTGGCGGCATATCCAGAACAAACCGAAGCGAGGTCAGCTGACCGACCCCTAAGCGGTCCGAGGAACAGGCGATCTGCCATGATCGCGTCATTGACTGGATAATTATCCCAAATAAATGGCCGACGACCACCCAGCGCCGCAGACCGAGCTTGGGCTTGGGCCAAGGTGATCTCGTCGCACACAACCGTCGGACCGGTCCATCCGACGGCAACATCGCTAGGAAGTCCTTCAGCGAGTGCGTCCAGGTATTGAGTTGATTCGATGGTGGTGTATTCAGTCGGCGTCAACAGGACTTCGGCCCGACCATCGAGGTGACCTCGAAGCCAAGTGGTCAACTCGGCGTGATGTCGTCCAAGTTCGGGTTGAACCGGTATGTCGTCGAACAACAATGCAATGAGTTTGACCCCGAGGTTGACTAACTGGTCGACCTTGGCTCCGAGCGCGAGTCGATCGGTGCTCGATGTGTAATCAATCGACAATCCGGGAGAGATCCCAAAACCGACCAGTAAGGAGCGCTCGCCAACAAGCCGTTCAAATCCGTCGAGCATCTCGGGGCCATATGGCTCGCGCCATTGCTCTCGATGAAGACGATCGTCTTTGGGCGCATAGAGGTAATGGGTCATTCCTCGGTCGGCGCACCACTTCATGATGTCGATGCGAGATGCCCATGACCATGGCGGACCGTAAAAGCCTTCAATCACTGCTCGAATCGGCCAAGGCGAATCCGCTGATTGCGGCGGGTGCTTCATGGGCACGGCGAACGGTGAGGCGGACATAGGTGACTAGGGTACGCAACCATGCCCGATCCTGACCTGACTCTCAGTAGCCGGACCTTGTCCGAGGCGGAATCAAAAGCGCTTCTCGCCCGATTTGGACTGCCTCTGCTCGATGAACGACTTGCGGCCGACCCGAATGAGGCTGCTGCAATGGCAACCGAGATCGGGTACCCGGTTGTGGCCAAGTTGCATGGTGTCAACATCGCCCATAAGACCGAGCGAGGTCTGGTACGTCTCGGACTGTCTGATGCGACGGCGGTACGACAAGCGGCCAAGGAACTCTTTGCCGCTGCGCGCGAAAGCGATGGATTTGTCGAGGTGCTTGTCGCTCCTATGGTTCGCGGTAATCGTGAACTCATCGCCGGTGTCGCCAATGATCCACAGTTCGGCATGACAGTGATGGTGGGCATCGGCGGTATTTTTGCCGAGGCACTCGGTGACGTGGCTATTCGATTGGTTCCGATCACACGAGTTGACGCCGAGGAAATGATTGGTGATTTACAAACGCAAGCCCTCCTTGGTGCCTATCGAGGCGAACCTGCTGTTGATAGGGAACGGCTTGTCGATGTCCTGATGGGCTTGTCGGCTGCGGTGCTTGCGTCACCCGATGTCATGTCAGTTGATCTGAACCCATTGATCGTCGTAGACGGAATCCCTATTGCTGTCGATGCGCTGGTGGAGGTTCGGAACTGATGGCCACAACGGAGCAGTTTCGAGCGCTATTCGATCCACGAGGAATCGTCGTTGCCGGGGTATCGACCCATCCGGGAAAGTTTGGGTTTGTCGCGCTGCACAATATTTTGACCAACGGGTACGCGGGTGGGATCTTTGCCACCAATCGTGACGCATCACCAATACTCGGAGTCGACTCTGTTCCGTCTATCGACGACCTACCGGAAGGCGTGGCGGATCTGGTATTTGTTTGCACACCGGCGGCGACAAACGCCGATGTACTTCGTTCTGCTGCAGCGAAAGGTATTACCGCTGCGTTTCTCGCTTCCGCTGGATTCAGCGAGTCCGGCGATGACGGCCGCCTGGCGCAAGATGCTCTGGTGGCGCTCGCTGAACAACTTGGGATGTTGATTGTTGGGCCAAATGGCCAAGGAGTTGTGTCGACTCCGTCTTCGATGTGCGCCCAAATCGTTGCTCCTTACCCGCCTCGAGGTCGCATAGGAGTTGCAAGCCAGTCTGGAAACTTTGTGTCGTCGTTTATGAATTATGCCTGCGCAAGTGGCGTCGGAATTAGTCGCGCGGTGTCAGCCGGAAACGCGGCGATGGTCGGCGTCACCGACTTTCTTCGCTACTTCGCAGATGATCCCGAAACCGACGTGGCGCTCGCCTATGTCGAAGGTATTAATGATGGTCGAGCATTCTTTCGGGATGTTTCAGAAGTTGCTGAGCGAATGCCAGTCGTGCTTGTCAAAGGTGGAGCCACCGCCGGTGGCCAGCGCGCCGCGGCAAGCCACACCGGATCGCTCGCAAGCGATAATCGAGTTTTCGATGGTATGTGCCGTCAAGCGGGAGTCCTACGTGCGCGCACGATTGAAGAGGCGTTCGATGTTGCTGCAACCTTCGCAACTCAGCCGATGCCAACCGGACGACGTGTTGCTGTGGTGACGACCGCTGGAGGTTGGGGTGTCGTGACTGCTGATGCGATCTCGGGGACTGATTTGGAGTTGCTGTCGATGCCTGATGACCTCATCAGAGAACTCGACGCCGAACTTTCACCGCGATGGAGTGGGAGTAATCCCATTGACCTTGCAGGCAGCGAGACTAAAGACACGATTCCTGCTGTACTCGAAATTGTGACGCGTCATGCCGACATCGATGCGGTGGTTCTGTTGGGCATGGGTATTCAATCCAATCAAGCCCGCATGGAGACCGAGGGATCGTTTTATCCGGAATGGGGACTTGAGCGAATCGCCGGTTTTCATAATCGGCAAGACGAGCGTTACGTCACGGTTGCAGCACAACTTGGATCGACTTACGGAAAACCCGTACTCGTAGCAACAGAGCTCGCGGTTACGTCTCCGGACAATGCTGCGGTTCGCGGCACGATGCAGTCCGGAAAATTGTGTTATCCATCGTCGAATCGAGCAATCAACGCGCTCTCGCGACTTTGGGAACGAGCACAATGGCAACAGCGGCGCGCCCACTAGCAGGTCGGCTAAAAAGGTGATGACTGATCCGAACTTTCCGATGTTTCCTTTGGGAGCCGTCTTACTGCCCGGCTCATCGATGCCGTTACACGTCTTTGAGCCTCGCTTTCAGACGATGATTGAGCGTTGCCTAGGCGGAACTCGTGCGCCTGAGTTCGGTGTCGTTCTCATTGAACGGGGCAGCGAAGTTGGCGGGGGAGACACCCGAGGAACTATCGGAACCGCCGGTCGAATCGTCGAAGCGACTCGATTCGATGACGGTCGCTGGGCACTATTGATTACCGGCACGACGCGCATTCGGGTGGAGCGCTGGCTCGCCGATGATCCCTATCCACAAGCTGAAGTCTCGGAAATCGTCGAGCCGCCTTTGTCATCAACGGGTGAACAAGACTTCGCCACGATGGTCACCTTGCTCAGGCGAGTTCTCGCAATGACCTGTGAACTTGGTGATTCATCGGCCCCGGCCACGATTGAGTTTGCCACCGAACTGGTGCTAGGGAGTTTTCAAGCGGCGGCGTCTGCTCCTCTTGGTCCTGCTGATCAGCAGCGGGTGCTCGAGGCAACTGGAGCGTCGGAACGAATTGCGCTCCTGCACCGTCTACTGGCCGATGAAGAGTTGTACCTCCAGGCTCGTCTTCGCCAGGATTTGAGCTGATCGCTTGAATCGCTTCGCCAGTCAAACAAAGTCGAGGTCACGTGAGTCAGTGACAGTGAGTTGGGTCCTCGCGGCTAGTTTTTTGTCACGGCTTCTCGGGTCGCTAGGCATCGCAGTTCGGGCCATGGTTTTGAAGTGGCTCTCAGCACATTCATGCAGCACGTAATCGGTTCTCACCACCCACTCGCCAAGGACCACTGTGGCTAAGCAAAAGAAGCTCTCGGAGATTGTGCAGGAGTTGTGGGACCTTGTTCGGGCTTACGCGCTCCAAGAGACCGTCGAGCCGATCAAGAAGTTGGGAGCTTACGTCGCATGGGGTGGTGGTGGTTCGGCGATCATCAGCTTGGGCGTGTTCTTTTTGGCGATGAGCGCACTTCGATTCATGCAAACCGAAACTGGTGACGCGTTCGTAGGTGAATTCTCATGGGTGCCGTATCTCGTGGTGGCACTTGCGTTGTGCGGCGTCTGTGCATTCGCGATTCGGCGAATCATTCGTTACCAACACAAAGAACACAGGAAGTCAGCATGAGTGCATCAGTTCCAGATCCACGCGAACGTCCCGCTGCGTTAATCGATCGAAGTGCTATCGAGACGAAATTCCGTGAACTACAAGGCGAAGTCGAGGTGTTGGGCGAGGACGCGAAAAGCTACGCGATCACCATTGGTTTTGTTATCGCTGTAGGGATCGTTGCGGCTGCATTTGTATTTGGACGCCGGCGCGGACGCAGAAACCGCACCATTGTCGAAGTTCGCCGATTTTGATGCTTGCGTATTTGCGTGCGAAGGCGCTGAGCGCAGGGTTTCTCGGAGGCAGTCGATTCTGGATCGGCTTAGGGGCCATTGTGTGGACAATTCGCCTCTGTCAATGGCTGGTTCGTCCTGACACTGAGGTCATTTACCGCGAGAAACTCGGAACCGGAAAGTCCGTCATCATTCGACACAATGACCCGGCACCCAAAAAGCGCCAGCGAAAAAAGCTGGCGAAAATCGAAAAAGCCCAAGCGAAGTCGGCTAAGCGAGGATCCCGGTCCTCCAGCAATTCTCATAAGCCAGCATTGTCGCCGTGAAGGTTCTATTGCGTAACCCCCGACGAGAAATCGAAGTTGAAGGTGCGATGCAAGTATCGACGCTGTTAAGTCGGCTCGATATCAATCGTGAATCAGTCATCGTGATTCGATCAAAGACTGTTGTTCCCGGTGATGCGTGGCTCAATCGAGACGATGAAATTGAGATCCGTCCCGTCATTTCCGGCGGCGATTTCGGACCGATTCATCCCGCTCGCGGGTTGATGCCAGTAGGCAGTGACATCGTTCGAAGCCTCTGGAACCCAACATGAAGTGTCGGGTATGTCGCGAGGCTGCGATCATTGACATTCGTCGGCACAATGCAAATTTTTGCGCCGAGCATTTCTTGAAACTGTGTCGCGACCAAACCATGAAGGCCATCGACGAGTTCGACATGATCGCCGTCGGCGAACGAGTCCTAGTAGCAGTCTCGGGTGGCAAAGATTCGCTCGCGATTTGGGATCTCCTACTTGATTTAGGTTTTGCCGCCGACGGCCTGTATCTCGGACTCGGGATCGGGGAGTACAGCGATGCCTCGGCTGAATGTGCGCGGGCATTTGCGGCGTCGCGTGATGTTCGACTTATCGAGGTCGACCTTCCATCGGAGTATGGCTATGACATCCCCACGGGCGCTCGAGCAGCCAAACGAGTTCCCTGTTCGGCTTGCGGGTTATCAAAGCGCCACTTGTTTGACCAGGCTGCCATTGACGGTGGCTACGACGTTGTGGTGACCGGACACAATCTTGATGATGAAGCGGCCGTGCTATTCGGCAACGTACTTCGCTGGCAAACCGACTACCTCGGTCGTCAGCTTCCGGTCCTCCCTGCTCGCCACGGATTTCCGCGCAAGGTCAAGCCACTCGTTCGACTCGGCGAACGCGAGATGGCCGCCTACTGCGTGGTGAAGGGTATCGATTACATCGTTGAGGAATGCCCGATGGCGGCCGGGAACAAGCATCTGGGATACAAAGCTGCCCTGAATGCAATCGAGGAGACCTCTCCCGGCACCAAGCACGATTTCTATTTCGGATTTCTTTCTCGAGCATCTGCCTATTTTCGCCCCGTAGCCGAAGGTGAACAGGCTGACCTGTTGCCATGTACTTCCTGTGGCGCGCCAACTACCGCTGAGGTTTGTGCGTTTTGCCGATTGGTGGAGCGGGCCGGCGGTCACCTTCCATCAGGTGACCTTGCGGCGAATCAGGCTGATCTGGCCGCTCCAGTTTCAGTGGTGATTGGTACACGACCAGGCGATAGTTCAACCACGACAGGAGCCCAACTGTGAGCCGACCACTGCAAGCCGGAGACCGGGTGTTATTGATCGATAACAAGAAGCGCCGGAAATTAATAACGCTCGTTGAGGGCGGAGAATTTCATTCGCATGCGGGGTTTGTCCGCCACGATGAAGTCATCGGTCAGCCGGAGGGCATTCTCGCTCGTTCCACCAGGGGCCTTACCTACCGGGTCCTTCGACCAACTTTGGCCGACTTCGTTTTGACGATGCCCCGAGGGGCTCAGGTGATCTATCCGAAAGACCTCGGACCAATCTTGATGCTGGCGGATATTTTTCCGGGCGCACGAGTATTTGAATCGGGTGTCGGTTCGGGCGCGCTTTCGATGGCCATGCTTCGCGCCGGCGCGGTGATTACCGGTTACGAGCTACGTGAGGATTTCGCAGAACGGGCACAGGCAAATGTTTCATCGTTTCTCGGTGCTGAGGCACTGAGTCGTTACGACGTTCAACTACGTGATTCTTATGAAGGTATCGATGGCACGGGCTACGACCGCGTGGTCCTTGATCTGCCCGAACCGTGGAACGTCGTCAAGCACGCCGAGACCGCCCTGGCCCCCGGTGGAATCTTGATCGCCTACACGCCGAGCATTACTCAGGCAGTCCAACTACGCGAGATGTTCGAGAGCAGCGACTTCGAGATGGCCGAGACCGTAGAGATTCTTCAACGCGGGTGGCACATCGAAGGCATGGCGGTGCGTCCGGATCATAGAATGGTGGGCCACACTGGGTTTCTTACCCACGCCCGACTACTCGGTCGTCCCGAATGACCTCATGAATACGCTCGACCTCGTGCTGTTGGGCGCGGCGGTCATTGCAGTCATAGCCGGATACCGACTCGGTTTTACCGCGCGTGTGTTCTCATGGATGGGTCTCGTGGCTGGACTGGTCATCGGAGTTCGATTGCTGCCATTCCTCACCGATCACTTTTCGGGTCGCGATCATCTTCGTGCGCTCGTGATGACGATGGCGGTCATCGTTGTTTCGGTAGGAATAGGTCAGGCCCTTGGACTGTGGATTGGTGAACGCGTTGGCCCGTCGAAACCAAAAGGGTCGGTGGCGCGCTTCGATCGCGCCTTCGGTGGGTTAGCCGGCCTCGTCGGGGTCATCGCGTTGGCATGGCTTGTGCTTCCACTGGCAAGTGCGACACCTGGTTGGGTTTCACAGACGATATCGGCGTCAGTAATTGCTCGAGTCTTGAGCGATCGCCTACCCGAACCACCCGATATGACAAGTGCACTTCGTTCGTTGGTCGGAAGCGATAACTTTCCGCAAGTTTTCGAAGCCATGCAGCCGACATCGGACGTTGTTGCGCCTCCAGAGGCAAGTGGTCTCACTGACGCAACGGCGCGCACAACGGCAAAATCGGTGGTCAAAGTTGAAGGGGTTGCATGCAAACGGATTCAGGACGGGACTGGTTGGGTCGTTGGCGACGGATTGGTAATCACCAATGCGCATGTCGTTGCCGGGGAATCGAATACCGAGGTTGAGCGTGATGACGGCCGCCGACTGCCCGCGACGATTATCGGCTTCGATCCAAAGGGTGACCTTGCGTTGCTGCGCGTCAATCGATTGGATCGAGTCCCTCTGGTGATGAAGTCTTCGATTCGGGGAACAACCGGCGGCGTATTTGGACACCCCGGGGGAGCACCGCTGCGGATCGCGCCGTTCGAAGTTGCCAGGCGTATTGATGCAACCGGTCGTGATATTTATGGTCTTGCATCCTCGCAGCGGGAAGTGCTTGAGCTCGCATCGGCGCTTCGGCCAGGTGATTCGGGTTCAGCACTCGTAGATCAACAAGGCGAGGTGGTCGGCGTAGCGTTCGCAATATCGACTCAAGACTCGCGCGTTTCCTACGCCCTCACCACGTCGCAGGTCTCAGCATTTCTTGCCAGCACAGGTGATCAACCAGTCAGCACCGGTACCTGTATCGGATGACGGTTACTGATGTTGTTTAATTCCAACTCGGATTTTGCGCCGCCATTGCCAACCGAGTTTCCTCGCGATTCATGATTGACCCCCATAGTTGATCGGGGAACTGGGCGAACAGGTCGTCGACGGTCGGATGCACGACAAACCACGCGCCCATCGCAACTTCTTGATCAAGCTGATCGGCGCCCCAACCGGAATAGCCAACGTACATGCGCATTGTCACCAAGGTCGGAGAGATTGCAGACGGTTCCATCGATAGGTCCACCGTTCCAATTTCGCCACCGACGCTGAGCCATCCGATTCCATCGACAGCGGTTGTCGATCGAGCCAAGCCAATGGCAACTGACGACTCAACCGGACCGCCGCTGAATACAACCGCTGGAGGACCAGCTAGGTCAGACCACGCCGGGAAACTCTCGCCGAGCCTGATTCCGCTAGGACGGTTGAGGATCACGCCCAGCGCGCCTTGGGGTCCGTGCTCAAGAATGAACACGATCGTTCGATCAAAGTTTGGATCGCCTAAACTTGGCCCAGCAATCAAGAGAGAACCAGTCAGCGTCGATGGGTCTCGTTGGATGCTCACGATTAAATTATTGTGCATGCATAACGACGGCGCAGGTCGCGACCATGTCATGAACGACACCTAAACCACGCAGGCGTGAGCGAATAGCAGCCGGTGACTAGGGTCTGTCGGGTAGAAGCGAGCCGGCACGAAGGTTCAACCCAAGGAGCAGATCTGTGTTTATGTACGTTGGAGTCCTCATTTTTTTGCTACTAGCGATCATGGTGGTCGTGATTGGGGCCCGACAGTTCAACCGGCCGAAATGTCCATCCTGCGGACTGTCGGTCGATAGAGACCTTGATGTTTGCCCCTATTGTCACCACTCAATGACGACGTAGCGCTCCATCGTTGCAGCTGTACCGCGCTCGAAACTGTCGAGCGAACCAGTCAGTCAAGCTCAATAAAGATGCATTCGCCCGGGCATTCCTCGGCCGACTCGATGGTTGCTTCTTCTTGGCCCGCTTTCACGATCGCTAAACCGTCGCTTCCCCCAGGCTCAGAAAAGATTTTGTCCCCTTCTTTGACGTACGCCAATCCGTCGTCAAGGAGTGTAAAGACATCGGGGGCAATTTCTTCACACAGGCCGTCTCCTGTGCAGAGATCCTGATCGATCCAGACCTTCATGGAATGTGCCGTACCTCTCTTGATGATGTCGTCAGGCCAGTTGACCGACCTGCACTCGTGAACGGTCATGGTATCGGCACTTCAGATTGATACTTGACATAGGCGGGCAATCCCGCACACAGCTCGTCGTTATGCCGCGAGTCCAACTCGCCACCGCGCCGCACATCAGCCGGTGTAGGGTCCGCGAAACCAGGCCCACGAGGTGAATGTCATCGACGAGAACGATTCCGAACGTCAACTGGCGGATTTTGCCGCCGAGATGGCCGAACTGCGAGAGCAGTCTGCGTCGCTGGAAGAAGAGGTCGTTTCTCTTCGACGCAGGCTTCAAGACGCACCAAAGCGGGTTCGGACCCTTGAAGAGCGCCTGCTTGAGTCAAAAGGGCAACTTGCTCAAGCAGTGTCCCAAAACGAGAAACTTTCTTACACGTTACGCGAAGCTCGCGAACACATCTCTGCGCTGCGCGACGAAGTAGAGAAGCTCACGCAGCCACCATCAGCGTATGGAACATTGCTTGGAACAAACGATGATGGAACGGTCGATGTCTTTTCCGGCGGTCGAAAGATACGCGTAGCGGTTCACCCGGACCTCGTCGGCATCGACCTCGTGCGGGGTGCCGAAGTCGTGCTCAATGAATCACTCAATGTTGTTCTTGCCCGCACCCCCGAATTGACGGGTGAAGTTGTCACGTTCAAGGAACTCCTTGACGGTGGCAACCGAGCAATGATCGTTGGTCGTGCCGACGAAGAGCGCGTGGCGGAACTTGCGGACTCACTCAAGGGCCGAAAGATACGAGCGGGTGACTCGGTGCTCCAAGATTCGAGGTCAGGTCTATTGCTCGAAGTTCTACCGCGTCCAGAGGTTGAGGAGCTCGTACTTGAAGAGGTTCCTGACGTTTCCTATGACGATGTCGGAGGCCTCGATAGCCAAATCGAACAGATTACCGATGCGGTGGAACTGCCCTTCGTGCATCAGGACCTGTTCGCTGACTATCGACTGCCTGCGCCCAAAGGAATCTTGCTCTACGGGCCACCCGGCTGCGGAAAAACGCTGATCGCTAAGGCCGTCGCGAATTCGTTGGCCAAAAAGGTTGCTGAAGTCAGTGGCGACAAAGAGGCGCGAAGTTACTTCCTCAATATCAAAGGCCCTGAGTTGCTCAACAAATACGTTGGCGAAACTGAACGCCAAATTCGCCTCGTATTTCAGCGAGCGCGGGAAAAGAGTGAAGAAGGCTGGCCGGTGATCGTCTTTTTCGACGAGATGGATTCGTTATTCCGGACGCGGGGAACCGGAATAAGTTCAGATATGGAGTCGACCATTGTTCCGCAGTTGCTCGCGGAAATTGACGGGGTCGAGACGTTGAAGAATGTCATCGTGATAGGTGCCTCAAATCGAGAGGACCTCATCGATCCGGCGATCCTGCGACCGGGCCGACTTGACGTAAAAATCAAAATCGAACGACCAAACGAAGAAGCAGCAGCCCAGATTTTCGCCCGGTATCTCGAAAGTGACTTGCCCCTCGATGAGAGTGAGGTGCAATCGCTCGGTGGCGGTGATCGTGACAAAGCGGTCAGGGTGATGATCGAACAAACGGTGACCGAGATGTATCGCGACGATGAAGCGAATCAATTCTTAGAGGTCACCTATCAAAATGGCGACAAAGAAATCATGTATTTCAAGGATTTTTCGTCAGGAGCGATGATCGAAAACATCGTTCGAAGGGCGAAGAAACTGGCCATCAAGCGATTGATTGCTCACGGAAATCCAGGCATCTGTGTTGGCGACCTCCTCGCTTCGATTCATCAGGAATACAAAGAGCACGAGGACTTGCCGAATACGACTAACCCTGACGATTGGGCGAAAATTTCAGGCAAGAAGGGCGAGCGCATTGTCTACGTGCGAACCCTGGTCAAGAAATTTGATGCCGATACAACAGGCGGGCGCTCAATCGAACGGGTCGCGACGGGTCAATATCTGTGAGTCCCGTCCCTCGGACTTGATCCGATTTCCCTGAGGCAAGTCTGTAGGCCGGTACAGTTCGCGCGTGGCTATCGCAAAGATTCTTGGGATCGAGACCGAATTTGGCATCGTGATCCGGGGGGTCGACGAGTCCAACCCTATTGCTGCCTCGTCCTTGTTGATCAACTCTTATTTGCATCTAATCGGACATAGTGATGAGCCTTCGGCGCGAAACGTCGGCTGGGACTTCGAAGACGAGTCACCCGGGAATGATGCCCGTGGCCTTGCACCTTACGGAACGATGGCACCTGAGGTCGAGACCCACCTCGTGAACGCGGTTCTGACTAACGGAGCGCGTTACTACGTCGATCATGCACATCCGGAGTTGTCGACTCCTGAGTGTGCCGACGCGAGGGCGATCGTGGTTTTTGATCGCGCCGCCGAGGAGATTTTGATCGAGTCGATGCGCGCGGCGAGTGACAGTTTGCCGGTCGGTCAGGAGCTCGTTATCTACAAGAACAACTCCGATGGCAAAGGAAACAGTTACGGCTGTCACGAGAATTACCTCGTTGATCGAAAGCTGCCGTTCGCTAGAATCGTCGCCAATATCACGCCGCATTTCATCACTCGGCAACTCTTTACTGGAGCGGGAAAGGTTGGCAGCGAAGCACCCGGAGTGACCCATGACCAAGTCCCGTTTCAGTTAACCCAGCGAGCTGATTTCTTCGAAGAACCAGTGGGACTTGAAACGACGCTCAAACGGCCAATCGTAAATACCAGAGACGAACCCCACTGTGATTCAACGAAGTACCGACGTCTCCATGTCATTGTCGGGGACGCGAATCTTTCCGAAGTCGCCACTTTTCTCAAGGTCGGAACCACCGCGATCGTCCTTGCGATGATTGAAGACGATGCTTTACCTCGGCAGTTCACGTTTGCATCGCCCGTAAGTGCACTGCGACAAGTTTCGTATGACTTGACATTGAACGCAGCACTTGAAATGAACGACGGCTCAACAATTCGGGCCATCGAAATTCAGTGGGAACTACTGGAGCAAGCGAAGCGTTACGCCGACACCCACGGTTTGGCGTGTGTCAATGAAGGGGTCGGAGCCGACATCATGAAGCGATGGGAGATGGTGCTGTCAAAGCTCGAATCTGACCCGTTGGCGCTGGCAGACCAAATTGATTGGATCGCAAAGTATCGTGTTCTCAGTGGGTATCGAGAGCGTCATGATTTGCAGTGGGACGATGCTCGACTTGCGGCGATGGACTTGCAGTATCACGATCTGCGACCGGAGAAATCGCTCTTTTCTCGTCTAGGGATGGAGCGGATCACCAATGACACCGAGGTTGCGACGGCTTGTACTGAACCACCTACCGACACGCGGGCTTACTTCCGCGGCAAATGCTTGCAGCGCTGGCCTGACGAAATCGTTGCTGCCAACTGGGATTCGGTTGTATTTGATCTGGGGGGTGATTCGCTCCGCCGCGTACCAATGATGGAGCCAAGTCGCGGAACTGAGGCCCATGTGGGTACCTTGTTAGCGACGTGCACGTCGGCTGCCGAATTATTGGATCGACTCGACACCAGAAACAGCTAATTCGCGAGCAGTATGGCTATCGAAGAACTGATTGGAAGGGGACAACATGCCTGAGCGAGAGCAAATCCGAAAGCCCGCGCCAGCGAAGAAGGATGAAGCGGAGATCGAAGAGACTCCGGCTGCATCCGAAACCGGCCAGAAGATCAAGGCCGAGCTTGATGACCTGCTCGACGAAATCGACAATGTCCTCGAAACCAATGCCGAAGAGTTCGTGCGAAGTTATGTCCAAAAGGGCGGCGAGTAGCACTGCCAAATTTGGATTCGGTTCGTCAATTGCAATCGACTTCGAACGATCGAATCGAAGAAGCGATAACCTTGCACGGGTGACGTTGCCTTTGTTCTCCCTGAACGACGATCCAGGTCCGAGTTTCGCTGAGCTCCTTCGCAAAGTTGGCCTTCAACCACCTGTACCCAGCGGCGCGATTGCAGGTTCGCTGGCCATTACACACGGGACAACATGCGTAGCGATCCGCTATGCCGATGGCGTGGTTATGGCCGGTGACCGCCGAGCAACAAGCGGTAATCTCATTGCCCATCGGGCAATCGAAAAGATCTTTGCTGCGGATCGTTTTTCTGGTGTCGCTATCGCCGGTGCCGCTGGACCGGCGATGGAGATGGTCAAACTGTTCCAGCTTCAGCTTGAGCACTATGAAAAAGTCGAAGCTTCGGCCCTTAGCCTAGAAGGCAAAGCGAACCAGCTTTCGGCAATGGTGCGAAACAATCTGCCAGCAGCGATGCAAGGCTTAGCGGTCGTTCCGTTGTTCGCCGGCTATGACCTCGCTCGCAATAATGGGCGCCTGTTTCAATACGACGTCACTGGCGGAAGGTACGAAGAGACTAGTTTCGCCGCTTCGGGTTCAGGCGGTTCACATGCATCCACCGTGATGAAGTTGGGTTTTCTCGATTCAATGAGTCGTGAACAAACTCTTGATCTGGCAATTCATGCATTGTTCACCGCTGCCGATGACGACTCAGCAACCGGTGGACCAGATTTGGTTCGCGGGATTTACCCCACCATGGCGACAATCGGCGCCGACGGCTTCCAACGAATTGATGAGTCAGAAGTGTCCGAGCGGTTCGCAGCACTACTTAGCGATTTGTCGAGCCGAGAGAACAACCGTGCGGCTCGTTTGCCAGAGACGCCGTCGAATATCGATGGGCCGACATCATGAGCATGCCGTATTACGTCGCGCCGGAACAGGTGATGAAAGACCGAGCCGATTATGCCCGAAAGGGAATCGCCCGGGGACGAAGTCTTGCTGCAGTGGTTTACGAAGGCGGCATTCTGATCTGCGCCGAAAACCCGTCGTCAACACTGCGAAAAGTCAGCGAGATTTATGATCGCATCGCCTTCGCGGGTGTTGGCAAATACAACGAATTCGATCAGTTACGAATCGCCGGAGTTCGATCGGCGGACCTCAAAGGCTATTCCTATAGTCGAGAAGACGTTGATGCTCGAAGTTTGGCAAATCAATACGCAACCATTCTTGGACAAGTGTTCACCCATGAAATGAAGCCTATGGAAGTCGAGATTTTGGTCGCTGAGGTAGGCATTTCTCGCGCCACCGATCAGCTTTTCCACATCTTGTATGACGGAACCGTCATGGATGAAACCGGATTCACTGTCTTAGGTGGCGAAGCCGACGCGATTCGCGTTCGGTTGCAAGCATTGTGGTCCGACAACCTTGACTTGGCGGGTGCACTTCGGGCCGCGGTGGATGCGCTAGCTGGTCCTGATCGGACGCTCACGCCTGGCGACATCGAAGCTGCGACACTCGAACGCACTGACGCGCGCCGTGCCTTTCGGCGTATCGATGAGTTAGAACGCGACGCACTACTGAGCTCATAGGTCGGATGCGACCCCGACTCAGATCATGCGCGGTTTGAGCGGAGCATGATTCAACGCCGGAAGCACGTCGAGCGAGACGCGGCGAGCTTGGCTGTCGTGGGGGTAGCCCGAAAAGATGAACGCTTCGATACCGAGAGCTTGATATGCCCCGATTTTCCGCACGACTTGGTCAGGATCACCCACGATGGCAGCACCGCAACCACTTCGGGCTCGACCAATTCCCGTCCACAAGTTCTCCTCGACAAACCCGTCGCTATCGGCCGAATCCCGTAACTCCGTTTGCCGAGTAACGCCGACCGAATTGGCGTCGAGCGACCGAAGACGAATGTTCTCGCCTTCATCAGGGTCAAGTCGACTGAGTAATCGAACAGCCTCATCTCGGGCGGCTGCCTCAGATTCCCGCACGATGACATGGGAGCGATAACCAAATCGCAGCGTTCGTCCATAGTTCGCCGCACGTTTGCGCATGTCAGCTATCAATTCGATCACGTTCTCCATGCGATCTGGCCACATCAAGTAGACGTCAGCCGACTGCGCCGCGACCTCCCGAGCTTCATGCGAAAGCCCCCCGAAATACAGCGGGGGACAAGTACCGGACACTGTTGAAATAGTCGGTGGATCAATGTCGAAATCAAAATATTGATCATGATGAGAAACGGCGCGGCCATCGAGAAGTTCGCGAATGATGGTCATAACAGCGAGCGTCCGGGCATATCGCTCAGGGCCATCTAAGTCTTGGCCAGGAATATTGCTCGAGATGATGTTGACGGTGAGCCGGCCGCCGATCATCTGATCGAGTGATGCGAGCTGTCGAGCCAATTGAGGTGGCCAGAGTTCGCCTGCCCGGACTGCGGCGAGCACATGCATTCGGTCGAGCATCGGTGCAATTCCACTCGCAAATGCAGTCACATCGATTCCAAGTTGATAGCCCGAAGGCAACAAGATGTTGTCGAAACCGCCTGCTTGGGCGGTGAGGGCGATGTCTCGGCAGTGGTCCCAGGAACTTTGCAAAGTCGGGTCGATCTGGCCGAGATACTCGAAGTCGTCATCGCACAATGCGGCGAACCACGAGATTTCCACCGAGCCATTTCCATGTTCCATATGCGTGTTTACACTAGGCCCATCATGGTTGACGACGTGCGTTATGGAGTCATTGGTACCGGGATGATGGGTATCGAGCATTTGCACAATATCGCCGCAATCGCTGGGGCAACGGTGACCGCGATTGCTGATGCAGATAGCGATTCACTCATCCGTGGAATGCAAGCAATTGTGTCGGATCCAACGTCTCATTCAGAGGCAGAAGTCGTTGGATTCACGACTCATCATGAACTTCTCGAATCTGGGCTTTGCGATGCAGTCGTAATTGCCACTCCCAATCACACCCATTGCGATGTGGTGCTCGATGCCTTGACGTCAGTGCCTCACGTGCTGATTGAAAAACCACTGTGCACTACGGTCGCTGATTGCTACAGAGTCATTGATGCAGCGATTGGTCACGAGGGAATCATTTGGGTCGGGCTTGAGTATCGTTACATGCCAGCGGTAGCACGATTTATCAAGCATGTGCACGACGGCGAAATCGGATCGACACGCATGCTTTCACTACGAGAACACCGATTTCCGTTCCTGAACAAGGTCGGCGACTGGAACCGCTTTAATCGAAACAGCGGTGGCACGTTGGTTGAGAAGTGCTGTCACTTTTTCGACCTCATGACCCTGGTCCTCGGTAGCGCACCCACCCGGGTGTTCGCGTCGGGGGCTCAAGACTTGAACCACCTCGATGAACTGTATGACGGCAATGTTCCTGACATCATCGACAACGCATTGGTGATTGTTGACTTCGAAAACGGGGCGCGCGCCATGCTTGACCTCTGCATGTTCGCTGAAGCGAGTGAACATCAAGAAGAACTCAGTGCAGTCGGTGACCTCGGCAAGGTGGAGGCTTTCCTACCCCAATCAACGGTCAGGTTGGGACTTCGCTCTCAAGGCTCACATGGGGTGCATACTCAAGTCATTCGTGACAGAACCATCGCCTACGAGGGACTCCATCACGGCGCTAGTTTTCTCGAACACATTGACTTTCACGCGGCAGTACGGGGGAAACCGGCACCAGTCGTCACTCTGGACCGAGGCCTCATGTCGGTCGCGATGGGAGTAGCTGCCCAACTCAGCATCGACGAGGGACGGGTCGTCTCGATGGGGGAGATCCTCAGCTCGTAATGTCAGGCCGAATTCGGCGGCAGGGCGAATTCACCAACCGTTCAATGAGTCGCAACCGGAAAAGTACCGACTCTAGACAGCCGCTGCCGGTAGCCTCAGACGATGGAGCGGAGGATCTTCGGGCTTGAAAATGAGTACGGAGTCACCTGCACATTGCGTGGCCAGCGCCGTTTAAGCCCTGATGAGGTCGCCCGCTATCTTTTTCGCCGAGTCGTGTCGTGGGGGCGAAGTTCAAATGTGTTCCTTGCGAATGGCGCTCGCCTCTATCTCGATGTGGGATCTCATCCGGAATACGCGACACCCGAATGCGACTCGATTTATGACCTCATCGTTCACGATAAAGCCGGCGAACGAATCCTTGAACAACTCGTAATTGGCGCCGAACAACGGTTGAGCGACGAGGGCATTCGAGGCGACATTTACCTGTTCAAGAACAACACTGATTCAGCGGGAAATAGCTACGGCTGTCACGAGAATTACTTGACCAGCCGCGACGACGATTTCAGTCGCTATGCCGAAGTGTTGATCCCATTTTTGGTTAGTCGACAAATCTATGCCGGTGCAGGAAAGGTCCTGCAAACGGCGCGTGGCGCGATGTATTGCGTGAGCCAGCGTGCCGAACATATCTGGGAAGGCGTATCTAGCGCGACTACTCGTTCCCGTCCGATTATCAACACCCGTGACGAACCCCACGCTGACGCTGAAAAGTATCGTCGCCTTCACGTCATTGTGGGCGACTCAAATATGAGCGAGTACTCGTCCTTCCTGAAGGTGGGTGCGGCCAGCATCCTGTTGCGGATGCTGGAAGACCCCAAGGTCGTGCTGCGTGATATGACGCTTGAGAATCCAATTCGGGCTATCCGAGAGATCAGCCATGACATGACTTGTCGCCGCCGGGTGAGGCTCGCGAACGGACGAGAGGCGAGTGCACTAGAGATTCAATCTGAATATCTCAATCGTGCCCTCAAATACGCGGAACGCCGCGAGTTGAGCCCGTTTGAAATGCAGGCGTTGCACATGTGGGAGTACTGCCTTTCAGCGATAGAAAACGACCCGCTGAAGCTCGATCGCGAAGTCGACTGGGTGATCAAGTTCAACCTCATCGAGCGTTATCGTGAGCGACACCAATTGCCTCTGAGCAGCGCTCAGGTTGCACTGGTTGATTTGCAGTATCACGACATCAGCCGAGCCCGTGGACTGTTCTATAAGTTGCAGGATCGAGACATGGTTGATCGCATCTGCGATGATGCCGACATCGAAGCCGCCATGGAAACACCTCCCCAGACCACCCGAGCGAAACTCAGGGGAGATTTCATCCGGCGGGCCAAAGAACGCAAACGTGATTACACGGTTGATTGGGTACACCTCAAGCTCAACGATCAAGCGCAGCGGACCGTACTATGCAAAGACCCGTTCAAATCGCAGGACGACCGAGTCGAAAAACTGATCGCATCGCTATGACCATTGATAAATTTGAACGACTTCTGAACCTCATCACCGCGCTGCTCGAAACAACTCGGCCACTTACCGCAATGGAGTTGCAGTCGCGGGTTCCGGGTTATCCCGACAACAAGGACAGCTTTCGACGAGCCTTTGAACGCGACAAGGACGAGCTTCGTGAGATGGGTGTGCCGCTCTTGCTCGAATCAGTACCGGGAGTCGACCCGCCTATCGATGGATACCGCATTGATCGCTCTCGTTACTATTTGCGAGATCCAGGTCTCGAGACCGATGAACTAGCCGCCCTCAACTTGGCTGCGAGTGCCGTTCGGGTGGGCGATGTTGACCAATCAACCGCGCTCTGGAAACTCGGAGGAGTCGATGGCGCTAGCAGTGCTGACCCCACCCTCGATGTGGCGATGGACGCGCTGCCGACTGACCCCCAACTTGCATCGCTGTACCAGGCTTGCTCGGAGCGCCGCACTTGTACGTTCCTGTATAACGACAAAGTTCGGGTCATCGAACCTCAGGGTGTCTCCTACCAGCGCGGGCACTGGTACTTGACCGGCTGGGATTCTGCGACCGCATCGGAACGAACCTTTCGAGTTGATCGATTTTCAGGTGATGTCACGATGGGAAAGCCTCGATCGTTCGATCGTCGAGAGCGCGCGTCAACACCAGTCATGGAACCGTGGCAACTCGGCGAGGGTGAAGAGCTCGTGGCACGAATGCTCGTCGATGCTGACCACGTCGCATGGGCCGCACGGCAACTTGGTGATTCGATTCCGGTTGAGTACCTCGCTGATGGGTCAGCGATCTTTGATATCGCGGTCGTGAACTGGCCCGCGTTTCGTTCATTCGTACTCACGTTCTTGGACCATGCCGAGTTGCTTGGTCCTGAAACGATGCGCGCTCAGATGATTTCATGGCTCCAGATGGTGGCATCGTGACTCGGCCTGCGACGTCAGCGCGGGTGGCGCGCATGTTGAGCTTGGTGCCTTGGGTAGCGTCGCAGGGCAGTGTGTCCATCGACGAGATTTGTCGAAGGTTCGCTATTTCGCGGCAGCAATTGCTCGCTGATCTGACCACCGTTTCAATGGTCGGACTCTATCCCTATACCCCTGATGCGTTGATTCTTCTGTTCATCGAGGACGACACCGTTTCGATTGAGCTTCCGCAAGCGTTTGATCGGCCGTTATCACTGACACCCGAACAGGCTTTCGCTCTCGTGGGCGCCGGAGCGGCGATTTTGGCGACTCCCGGCGCAGATAGCACTGGTCCGCTCGCCAGAGGCTTGGCGAAGCTGTCAGCAGTCCTTGCCGGGAACGACGGCGTCGCTGGAAGCGAGATCGATGTTCGCCTCGCGCCGGTTTCTGACACCGTTCTCGAACTTTTACGGCAAGCGGTTTCGTCTCGACATCAGGTCACGATTGACTACTACGCCTATGGCCGAGATGAGATAACCCATCGAACCATTGATCCCTACCGGGTGACCAGCACCCAAGGGCAATGGTACGTAAGCGCATATTGTCATCTCGCTCACGATGAGCGACTTTTTCGAGTCGATCGAATCCGTGACGCCAGCGTGCTTGAGACAACGTTTGAACCGTCAATCGAAGAGTTTTCCAGCGAGGTGTTCAACACGAAGGGAGACGACCCTCGTGTCGAACTTGTTCTTTCGGCGGAGGCACGTTGGGTTTTGGAGCAGTATCCAATTGAGAGTTCGGTCGACCTTTCCGACGGATCTTGTCGTGTCACGATAGCTGTGGCTGCGAAACCTTGGCTCGAGCGGCTCTTGTTGAGGCTTGGCGATGATGCCGAGGTACTTTCTGGGCCGCTCGACCTGCGCCAAGCTGGATCCGACGCGGCGGCGAGGGTCCTTCGACGTTACGAACAATCGCAGTGAGCGCTCTGCGGCTCGCGGCCATAGTTCAGCTTTCGGTGATGACGGTTGCGGTCGCGAGTGCGGTAGCCTCAGCAGCCGACTCGCTCACCTCGAAGGAAAAACTGACCGCATGACCTCCGTAGTTCCGCTTCCGGATGACAACGGTCCACCCCAATTGACCCCAGACGAATCAGTTCCGATTGTAAACGATTCCGTGGCAGCAACCTTCGACGATGACGGCGCGAGCCCCACTGGCAAAAGGAATTCATCCTGGAAACGCAGCGCAATCGAGTGGACGCTGGTCATTGTGGGTGCGGTCGTGGTTGCGCTCGCAATCAAAGCCACGTCGATCCAAGCGTTTTACATTCCTTCACGATCCATGGTTCCTACCCTCGAAGTGGGTGACCGAGTCTTGGTGAACAAGTGGAGTTACCGCCTTCATGACGTGAACCGCGGTGACATCGTGGTGTTTGAGCGCCCGGATGGTGAGACAAGCAACATCAAAGATCTCATCAAACGAGTTATCGCATTGCCAGGCGAGGAAGTCACCATCCAGGACAACCATGTCCTTATCAATGGCAAGATTCTCGACGAGCCTTATTTGCCGCCGGGCACAGTGACGGCGTCTGTCGGTTCGTTTCCCTGCCCACCGTCGGATCCCTGCAAAGTTCCTGATGGTGACGTTTGGTTTATGGGCGACAACCGAACCGACTCGAAAGACAGTCGTTACTTCGGTCCGGTCCCTGAGTCGAAGATCGTTGGCCGTGCGTTTTTCCGCCTTTGGCCTTTCGGTCGCATCGCATCGCTCTAGCTAATACTGGGACAGGCCGGAACCGAACTCCGATTAAGCCTGCGGATCCAATCGACTTAAGCACGCGATGAGGCGGTCGGTATGGTCGCTGTAAACGCCATCGATACCCGAATCAAAAAGTTCGTCCATGATGCGTTCAAATTGAACGTCCCATGCGAATGTCAGCCGCTCAAATCGATGGAACAGAGCGACATAGCCTCCGGTCCACTCCGAATGGTGAAGGTTCACCGCATCAATGTCGCGAGATGCCAGTTCGGCTCCGTGGCGTTCCGCTCCTCCGTGCATTTTGGAAAGCCACGTTGAGTGGACCAAATGGAGGGTGGGCCAACGTGAACGCCACCCGCTTAATACCTCGATATCGGGGTGACAGATCCACAACTTGTCGAACGCCGAACCGCCGGCAACAACCGCCGCATGCACGACAGCGTCAATCGCGTCTGGATCCTTTATATCAATCGAGAAATCGAATTCGGTCCCACATGTCTCGTACAACTCTGAGATTGACGGAATCGATTCTCGCAATTGAGAACGATTCACTGACCGCACTGGCTGCCGTCTAAGCCTGCCTCCGCTGAGGCCGTCATGATCAAGAATTGCGACCTGATCGGCAGTAATCCACGCGTCGCTCTCTAGACCAGCAGCGCCGAGGCGAAGTCCAAGTGTAAATGCTTCAAGGGTGTTTTCTGGCGCGTGAGCACTAGCCCCCCGATGGGCGAATGTAAGAGGCGGTTTCCGCATCGATGGCAGACGGGTTGGCACGAACACATCGTAGTGACCTCGAAACCTGAGCCCTAAACATCTGCTGCGCTAGCGGCCATCTCGAGCCAGGGACACATCGAAAACAAGTCCTCAAGGTCGACGATGAAGCGGCCGATTGAATTGGTAGGCAGATAGCTCCAAGGAAGGGAAGGAACGATGGCAACGATTCGAGCGAGTTGTGGCGAATGCGGAGACGTAGAGCTGGATTCAAGCGACTTGAACGTTCTGGTGTGCTTGCACGGCAATAAGAGCACTTATTCGTTCCGTTGCCCGGTCTGCACCGTTACGGTGATCAAACCGGCTGCCGCTATTACCGTCGACTTGCTCGTCGCCTCAGGTGTGCCCTATGAGACGTGGTCGCCGCCAGGCTTTGAGACCGCGCCACGTCTAGCAACGCCAATCACCAAAGGCGAAGTTCGAGATTTCCGCGAGTTCCTTGACGATGACACTCGAGTCTTTGATGCCTTGGCTGGACTTGCAGCGGGGTAAGACCACCTGGTCATAGCATGGCCTCATGGCTGTGTTATGGATCATTGCTCCTGGGTTTGTGCTGGCGTTTTCTCTGGTGGTGATCAAATCTGTTGATGCGATCAAGCGCGCGAATCAAGCGCTACATATCGAACTCGCGGCTACGCAGGCGATGGCTGAAGAAATTGGGTCGGTTCGCGATGTGTCGTCCAAGACCGCCAAAGCCGTTCGCCTGACCAACGACTACTTCGACGCCGTGGGTGATCGGTAGACTTTCTCCATGTTCAACGTAGGTGGTGGCGAGATCATCGTCATCTTGCTCATTGCCTTGATCGTTCTCGGTCCAGACAAACTCCCAAGCGCCGCGAGGCAAGTCGGCAAGTATCTCAACGAATTTCGACGGATGTCGACAGGTTTTCAGGACGAGTTTCGCCAAGCCATGGAAGCGACTCCCGATCCCGAGCCGAGACCGACACCGGCGCCGTCCGGTGAATCCGAATCTGAGACTGCAACTACGATGCAAGAAGGTGGCACCTCGCCCGACGATTCGGCTGAGGCCTAAATTGTCTCGAACGATCAGGCCATGAGCAAGAAACCGGATCCGGGTTCCCAGGCCGAGAACCCTGGCAATAACGGACACATGACGCTGTGGGAACACCTGGCCGAGTTACGCACGCGTATTGTCCGCTGTGTCATTGCGGTGATGGTCGGTGCCGTTGTCGGTTGGATTCTGTTCGGGCCTCTCCTCGATTTTCTCCAAAAGCCCTTCTGCGAGATTTCGCCCGTCGGTCCCAATGGAGTGGCAAGTTGTGATCTGGTTGCGACCGGCCCGCTCGATGCATTCACCCTGCGACTACAAATGTCGATTTACGTCGGCATTGCGCTGGCGATGCCCGTCTTGCTTTGGCAGCTTTGGCGCTTCATCACCCCGGGGCTTCATCCCCATGAGAAGAAGTACGCCATCCCATTTACGGTCAGCGCGTTGTTTCTGTTTATTTTCGGCGCCGCAATCGCCTACTTGACGCTGAATCCCGCGTTGCAATTCCTCATCAGCATGGGTGGGGGAAAGATCACGCCGTTTTACACGGCCGAGAGTTATGTGCGACTGATTGTGTTCATGATGCTCGCGTTTGGTGCCGGTTTCGAGTTTCCCGTCGTCCTCGTTGCCCTTGAGATCGTGGGTGTGATCACTCCCAAACAACTCAGCGCGTGGCGGAGGCAAGCAATCGTCGTCATCGTCATCGCAGCAGCAGTTATTACCCCGAGCGGCGATCCCATCAGCATGCTGGCGTTGGCAATACCGATGTATATCTTCTTCGAAGCTTCAATCGTTATTGGATGGGCCATCAATCGTCGTAAGCGAAAGAAGGCTGAGAAGGCTGAGGCGGCGGGTTCGACGTGATCGTTGATCCGGGTGACTCGGCAGCACGCGTAGATCCGAATTCAGCGTTGCACGATTTTGAACTTGATCAATTTCAGCTCGATGCGATCGACGCGATCGAACGAGGCGAGTCGGTGTTGGTCGCCGCTCCGACTGGATCGGGTAAGACGGTCATCGCTCACCATGCCATTGCGCGTGCGATTTCTCGAGGCGGCAAGGCGTTTTACACAACTCCGATCAAAGCGCTTTCAAACCAGAAATTCCATGACTTGATTGCGCTTCATGGATCTAGTTCAGTTGGACTCTTGACCGGCGATAGTGCGGTGAATGGCGACGCTCCGATTGTGGTTATGACCACCGAAGTGCTCCGAAACATGATCTATGGACAGTCTCCGGCGCTCGAAGGTCTGCAATGTGTTGTGTTGGATGAGGTGCACTACCTGCAGGACGCATATCGAGGTCCGGTGTGGGAGGAAGTGATTGTCCACCTACCTGTCGATGTCCGGCTGGTCTGTCTCTCGGCGACGGTGTCAAATGCACCTGAGCTCACTGAATGGATCAGCACTGCTCGCGGGCCGACTGCCACAGTGCTCGAAACTCGACGTCCAGTGGAACTTGTGAACCTGTATCTCGTTGGAGATCGCCAAAGCGAAACACCACTGTTGATTCCGGCCCTTGTCGATGGTCAAGCGAATGTCGAGGGCGACCGGTTTGATGCGGATATTCAACCTAGAGGTAGTCAACGCCGACGGTCTCGCTGGTACACGCCACGCCGATTCGAGGTCGTCGAGTTTTTGCGCGAACGCCGCTTGTTGCCGATGATGTACTTCATTTTCAGTCGTGCCGGTTGCGACGAGGCGGTCACGAGTTGTCTGAGTGCGGGGTTGCGCTTCACCACGAGTGCAGAACGTCAGCACATTCGCGACATTGTGGCTGCGCATGTGGCGGCCCTCTCTGAGTCTGACCTCACCGTCCTCGGATACCACCAATGGTTGTCGGGGCTTGAAGCAGGAATCGCCGCCCACCATGCCGGAATGGTCCCGCCCTTTAAAGAAGCAGTGGAAGCGTGTTTTTTGCAAGGCTTGGTGCGTGTTGTCTTCGCCACGGAAACGCTTTCACTAGGGATCAACATGCCAGCTCGTTCGGTGGTCGTTGAAAAGCTCACCAAGTTCACCGGCGAGCAGCACGAGTTTCTTTCTGCCGGCCAGTACACACAATTAACTGGTCGGGCCGGTCGCCGGGGCATCGATACTGAGGGGACTGCTGTTGTGCTGTGGTCGCCCTTTGTCCCGTTCGGACAAGTCGCTGGTCTTGCGGCAAGTCGACATTTCAAACTCACGTCGGTGTTCAGGCCGACGTACAACATGGCTGCAAACTTGGTACATCGTTATCCAGCCCAACAGGCACATCACCTCCTCAACTTGTCGTTCGCTCAGTTTCAGTCCGATAAAGAGATCGTTCGACTCGAAGCAAAGCTCGAACGAAATGAGGCCGAGTTACGGCGAACCGAGGCCGAGGCGACCTGTCATCTTGGCGACATTGCCTCCTATGTTGCGATCGCCACGAACCGTTCGCAAGAGACGGGTGGGGCAGCCGACGCAGTACTTGGCGACATCATCCTTTCGTTGCGACCAGGAGACGTTGTTCAGCTTCCGGGCCATCGGCGTGATGCTCCGGCAGTGGTACTCACGGTCGCTAAGAGAAAAGGAAAATCGGTCCGAATTCGAGTTGTTACCAACCACGATCGGGTTCGGACGTTGTCTGCCGACGAATTCACCGAGACTCCTGAAGTTATTGCTCGACTGTCGTTGCCGGTTCCCTTTGCCCCAGATGATCGTGGCTTTCAAAAAGATGTAGGTGCCGAGTTGCGGCTGTATTTGCGCAACCGCGATGCCCACACAAACTCGGTGGGCCGTAGTCCAAGGCGCGACGGCCACAAGGGGAGGCGTTCGCCTAATCGCCAGATCCAATCGTCGAACAGGGCTCTGCATCCGGTCTCAGCGTGTCCTGACATCGCGATGCATCTGCGAGCGGCACGCTTAGTCGAACGTCAAACAACCGAGGTCAATGCGTTGCGTCAGAACATCCGTGGAAGATCAGAGTCGTTGGCCCGACGCTTCGATAAAGTACTGCAGCTTCTCGAGGCGTGGGGGTACTTATCTGGTTGGTCGTTGACCGCAAAAGGTAATCAGTTGGTCAAGATATTCCACGAGTCAGATTTACTGATCGTCGAATCGTTAGAAGCGGGTCTGTTTGATGGTCTCGATGGCGCATCGATGGCTGGGTTGGCTTCCTGTTTCACCTACGAGCATCGCAGCTCGCGAGACCAGGGCGAGCCATGGATTCCATCGCAAGATATTCGAGATCGTATCCGGCAGATCGCACGACTCGGGTCGGAGATCAATATCGATGAACGACGCGCTGGTGTTCCACGCACTCGTCCACCCGATCCCGGCTTTGCTGCCATTGCATACCGATGGGCTGCTGGTGAAGACCTCGAGCCGATTCTGCGGAATGAAGAACTATCTGGAGGGGACTTCGTCCGAAACACTCGGATACTTATCGATCTCCTTCGCCAGATCGCGCTTGCCGCTGGAAATCCTCAAACCGCTCGCGTCGCGCGGCGCGCAGCAAGCAATCTCTTTCGAGGAGTGGTAGCAGCCTCGGCGGTTCCGAGTGCGAACCGACCCGGTGCGCGTGACGGAGCTCCAAGTGATGTGTCTGGATTTGCGACATGACTATCGAACGGGGGAGCGCGTTTGGCCGCGCTGGCGAGTTGAGTCCAGACGGCATAACTGTTCGCAGCGATTCTCAGGCGCGTCAAACAATCGAATCGGCGTGGCTTCTGGATGACCCCTTGCCGGAGCTTGGCCTGCTCGGCGGTGATCTGTGTCGCACCTTAGGGGGCTCGGGGGTCGAGGACCGATTGCGCACGTCGAGCGCTATGCGTTTCCCCATTGATCTCGGAGTGATCGAATTCGGTCGCGAGCGTCACTGTTTTATTGCCCATGCTGTTATGCGCCGACGAGGATGGCTTGGGCGGGGAGTGGTAGCGATGAATGCTCAGTGGCTAGGCGAGTGGGATCTGGGACCACGCTCGCATCCCAATGACGGCCTGCTTGATGTCACCGATGGAGCGGTGCCATTTGGCGAGCGTCGGCAGGCTAGACAACGAGCCAAAACGGGTAGCCATCTTCCCCATCCCGGGTTGCATTCGTCCCGAGTGACATCGATTGATCTGCGATTCGACCGACCTCTTGGCATTTGGCTCGATGGCGCAAAGGTCGGACGTTCCACAGACGTACATCTTGAGATTCAACCTGATGCCTTCATCGTTGTGATCTAGACCGTTCTGATCGAGAGCGAACCATGAGTCGAGCAGACGGATCGGTTTCGCAGAACTACTCTCGGTGCATGGATATAGCCGCCTCGAAAGACCGCCTTATCGCCGAGGTCGATCAACGAGCAGAGATGCTCCTTGATGCCTCGCATCGCATTCACGACAATCCGGAACTTGGTTACGAGGAGACCTACGCCCACGACCTTTTGACCGGCATTTTGCAGGACGAGGGGCTCGATGTCGAACCCCATGCCTTTGGACTCACTACCGCGTTTGCGGCCCGAGCAGGCACGACTGGTCCGACCATTGCCGTGTGTTGCGAATACGACGCGCTACCGACTATCGGTCATGCCTGTGGTCACAACATCATCGCGGCTGCCGGTCTCGGTGCTGGCCTTGCCGCCGCGGCACTCGCCAATGAACTTGGTGGGCGGGTCCTGATCCTTGGAACGCCCGCAGAAGAAGGCGGGGGCGGAAAAGTCCGCATGATCGCCAATGGGGCGTTTGATGGTGTCGATGCCGCGGTCATGGTGCACCCCGCCGGTGCGGAACTCACATCGATGTCGGTTATTGCTGTGCAGCAACTACTTGTTACCTACCATGGCGAGCCTGCTCACGCCGCCGCATTTCCCCATAAAGGGCGAAACGCTTTAGATGCCGCAGTCCTCGGGTACATGAACATTGCGGCATTACGCCAGCACATTCGTCCAGAAGAACGCGTACACGGGATTTTCACCGAGGCTGGCGACCAACCAAACATCGTTCCATTTCGGGCTGCGTCGCGTTGGTATGTGCGGGCCGGAAGTCTCAAGCGGCTCGAACCCCTGAAGACCCGGGTGCTTGCATGTTTGCAGGCGGGTGCGGATGCAGCCGGCTGCACCATGGACGTTGAGTGGAAAGACCTTGTCTACGCCGACATGCGCGACAACGTTCCGATGATTGACCTCTACGCACTCAACGCAACTGCACTCGGTCGCATCCCGGAAGACCCAACTGCATCGCTAGCAGTTGTTGGAAGCACGGATATGGGCAATGTGAGTTACGTCGTGCCGAGCATTCATCCGATGATCAAGGTCGCCCCGGCACACATTTCTATTCATACGCCCGAATTCGCCGAGTATGCCGGTGGGCCCCGAGGCGACGAGGCCGTGCTCGACGGTGCAAAAGCCCTTGCCATGACCATTGCTGACCTGTGGCTGCAGCCGGGCGCGCTGGAGGCGGCTACGGAGGCTTTCCGTGACGAATCTAGGTAGCGAATCAGGAGTCCCTTTGATGGCTTCTTCCATGCCACTAACGGGTTCTGAGGCCATCCGCGGAGACTCGTTGCCGACCTTCTACTGTCGCCGGTCGTGACTGTGTATGTGGCAGAAGAATTTACTGATTCCGAGTCCGATGTCCTTCGGCGTTATTTCACCAACCTCGATGGGCCAGTCTTCGCGCTCGTCAACTTGCCTGAGGTCGTTAAGGGTGCGCTTTTCGCTCGCTATTCCCGTTCGTCGAAGAGTCTTCGTCGACTGTTCCTCGACGAGTTCGTCAACGAGCTCGACATTTCTGGCGACGCAACGATCGATGCAACTGTTGGGTTGCGTCGCGCTGAAGAGCTCTATGACCGCGTGTTTTTCGAATACGGCGATGATTCAGTAGCGCAGCTTGGCGGCGTGCATTTAGCGTGTGAACAAGCATCCAATTTGCTGACCAAGGTGCTCGAGTGGGGACGACTCATGGCCTACCTTGAGCAATCAACGCGTTACATCGCCTATGACGCCAGAATCGGCGGACGTTATCGGTTCCATCGTGACCCTGACGTGTTGATGTCTTCGCTCGGCACTCGTTATGTCGGCGACATGGACCGGATGTTCGATACTTACGCCGACCTGTTGACCCCTATGCAGGATTTTTTCCGGGAACAGTTTCCGAAAGATCCGGCCTATTCTGATTTCGTCTACCGCCAAGCAATCCGAGCGCGTGCCTTTGATTCACTTCGTGGCATCTTGCCGGCGGCGTCGCTATCCAATGTTGGAATTTACGGCACCGGGCAAGGCTACGAGCAGCTTTTATTGCGGATGCGCTCACATCCATTGCCCGAGGCGCGTTCCTATGCGGGGCTGATGCTCACTGAATTACGCAAGGTCGTACCGTCGTTTCTGAAGCGGGTCGACCTTGAGGATCGCGGTGTGGCCTGGAGCAAGTACCTCGGTACGAATCGCGACGCGATGGACGAAGTCGCTCAACGATTGTTTCCCGACACCACACCGGTTGATCCTGCACCATTGGTAAGGCTGATTGACTTCGATCCTGATGCTGAGGTCAAACTCGTGGCCGCAATGTTGTATTCCCACCTGAGTCTTCCTGAGGACCAAATCGAGCGACGGGTGCGGGCGATGTCGGTTGATGATCGCATGGCGGTCATGCGGGCGTACGTTGGCGACCGCGCAAATCGTCGACACAAGCCAGGCCGAGCGCTCGAACGTGCTGGATATCGATTCGACGTTGTCGCCGACTATGGAGCATTCCGTGACCTCCAACGTCACCGCATGCTCACTCTGGAATGGCAGCCCTTGACGCCTCGACTTGGATTTACGCGGCCCGAGGCGCTTGACGCTGCTGGTCTTTCCTCAAGTTTCGACGAAGCGATGGAGCGTTCGTCCGACTTGTACGAAGCAATGGTTGAGCGATTCCCGAGTGAAGCATCGTATGCAGTAGCTCTTGCCTACAAGGTGCGTTTCGTCATGCAAATGAACGCACGCGAAGCGATGCACATGCTCGAATTACGCACTACGCCGCAGGGGCATCCTGCCTACCGACTGGTGGGCCAGGAGATGCATCGGCTGATCGCCGATGAGGCTGGACACCACGCAGTGGCCGAAATGATGCGCTACGTGGACCATTCGCCCGAGCCCGAACTTGGTCGGCTTGAGTCAGAACAACGAGCCGAATTACGACGTGAAGGCAGCTGATCGAAGCCGGCCTGGCGGTGTGCTGGTGGATTTTTTTGCTGTGAAGTCGCACATAAGGGCTCCGCTGTGTCTATCATCCCGCCGCGGGAACTACTCCGGCCTTACCCAAGGAACACATGTCTGACGATGAAGTAATCGACGAGGAATTCGATTTAGCTGACGAACCCGACCTAGATGTCGACGAGGATGCTCTCCTTGACGGTGATCTGGGCGAGGAAGTTGACGACGACGTGTTGTTGGTCGTGGACGGCGAAGCCATCGTGCTTGTCGTTGGCTCCGATGAAGACGACATTGACGATGAGCCATCGCCGCAAGGTCGCAAGAAAGTCGCGGCCGAAGATGACGTTGATGATGACGACGACGTTGACGATGATGACGTTGAGGCTGATCTTGATGCAATCCTTAAGGTTCGCATCGCCGCTCCGGAAGATGATGACGACGACGACGAAATCGAGGTTGCCGATACTCGCGCAGCTGATGCGCCTGATGGCGTTACTCCTAAGAAAGCAAATGAGTTCACGTGTACGGGATGTTTCTTGCTCGTTAATCGCGGTCAGTTCGGCCCGGCTGACAACATGGCTTGCCCAGTAGGCGAGTCGGATTGTCCGGCGATCACCAAGCTACGGAAGTCAAAGAAGTAGATCCCTACGGAGCCGATGAGATGACCGACGACGCCGCTAGGTCTCAGGGGGAGAGTAAATCGCGTGCGAAGTCTCCGATCGATCAGTGGTTCGAAGTCTTCGTTTACGCACCTTTAGGTCTCGCTCTGGATGCACGTCGATTGTTTCCCAAATTGGTCGATCGGGGCCGTAATCAAGTTGTCCTTGCTCGAGTCATCGGGAAATACGCGGTCGAACATGGTTCTACCTCCGCCAGCCAATACATCGAACAAAGCCAGGCGCAAGCTGCGGCAATCTTGCACGCGCTTGGTCTGTTGCCTGAATCTCGGACTGCCGCCGACGAAGCTGATCTCGCAGATTTCGAAGCGGAAGACATTTCATTTTCCGAAGATGACTTCACCGACGACGACCTCATTGGCAATTCTGATTTGTCTCTGGTCGAAACCGATGTGACCGAGGTCGGATCGCCTTCGACCACGAGCGATCGGCCGGTGCCGCTCCATCATGAGCCGCCAACGGCCGATCGCCTTGCCATCATCGACTACGACAACTTGTCGGCATCACAAGTAGTACCGCGATTAGGCGGTCTCGCCTCCGAGGAACTCGAAGATGTTCGTCGCTATGAAGTCTCCAACCGAGGTCGAGCCACGATCTTGAACAAGATTGCTCAATTGAAGTCGGCCTGAATGTTGGAATCAGCACGAGTTGCTCGACCGAGCGACCAGTCTGCAATGGTTGGCCTAGCTGGCGAAGCAATCCAAGAGCTGTCACCCATGCGCGGCGGGCAATTGTGGGCGAATACCCTGGGCCGCACGAGCCCGTTGGACGCTTCATTTCTCTTAGATTCTGAAGACCCAACTACTTTCATGGTCGTTGGCTGCATCGACGAAGTGGTGGTTGGCTACGGAGTTGTTCGTCTGCAAGCAATGACGGATGGCCAGAACCTCGGCGTCATTAGTGACCTGTTCACCCATCCCGATGCACGCGGGGTCGGGATCGGCGAGCTGATGATGAAACTCGTAGTCGAATGGTGTCAAGAACGCGGCTGTATCGGCGTCGATGCAGTTGCGCTGCCTGGTAACCGTGAGACTAAAAACTTTTTCGAAACCTTCGGTCTCAAAGCGCGTGCAATTATCGTGCACCGATCACTTACCAGTGATGCTGATGAACCGCGCACCGCAGAAGGTGACGCACACATCACGATGTGAAAGGACTAGCGACCCTTCCATTCTGGCTCACGCTTTTCGAGAAAGGCTTTCGGGCCTTCCCAAAAATCCTCGCTGCTGGCGAGCCCCATCATCGACTTACCAGACTCCCGGAACGCAGTTTCGTCGTCAAGGGCGGGAAGTTCGAGCATGAGGCGCAGTGTCTCGCGAACGGCGAGCGGAGCGTTAGCTGCGATGCGGCCAGCTAGCACGAGAGCGGCGGCGAGCGCCTGACCGGGCTCCACGAGTTCGTTCACTAAGCCGAATTGATAAGCGCGCTCAGCAGAGATTGGATCTCCAGTGAGGCCAAGTTCGAGGGCAATGTTTCGGGGGAGCACCCGGGGGAGCCGGAACAAGCCACCGGCCGCCGCTACCAACGAACGCTTCACCTCGGGAATCCCGAAGCTTGCATTTGTACTTGCGACAACGAGGTCGCAACTGAGGACGATTTCGGTGCCACCGGCAAGTGCGGGACCATCTACTGCGGCGATGATCGGCTTAGTCCGCGTTCGACTCGCAATACCGGCGAATCCACCTCGTTCAGTTGCGAGTTCGGCGGCATTTCCTTCGTTGATTGCCTTGAGATCAGCGCCAGCGCAAAAGACATTGCCTTCGGCAGTCAGGACTCCGAGCCAAATATTCTCATCAGCTTCGATCTTGTCAATTGCTGCTTCCATGCCTCGAGCGACATCGCCGTTGACGGCGTTCTTCTTCTCGGGACGGTTGATTTTGAGGACGGCAATGCGTCCATGAACTTCGTAGTCGACCATGGATAAACCCTAGTCACTTTCGACGGCATCTAGCCATGTCAGAAACCTGACGCCTTCGTCGATACGCTTTGATCACAACACAGAAGGCGATAGCGATGGCGACTGATTCACGGCACCTTCAGTGCCCATTTTGTGAGGACTACGAGGTAGCACGCCTGTACTTGGCCACCCTTTACCTTGATTCCTGCCGGTGCGCGTCATGCGGTGCGCAGTGGGACGAAGACAGTCTCAGTGGCCACTACCGGGGGAGGGGTGGCCACAGTTCGGCGATTGCCCCGAGACGTTCGTGAACCGGATACCGATCTTTGATCTTGACGGAACGCTGGTGGATTCAGACGAAGCGCTGATTGGTGCATTCGTCGCTTTGGGAGTCAAGCGACAAGACGTAACTTTTGGTCATGTCATTGCCGACGAATGCGCACGATTGGGTATCAGTCTTGATGAGTACATCGTCCATTACGACCCCGCGATGGCCCACCCATTTCCTGGCATCGACGACATGTTGCGGGAACTTGGACGGTGGACCATCTGTTCGAACAAGCATGTCGAATCCGGTTACGCCGAACTCGAACGTCTGGGTTGGAACCCAACCCTTTCGACATTTAGCGATGCATTCACCGGGGCGAAGGACCTTCGCCCTACCCTCGACGCACTTGACCTTGAACCAGCCGATGTGATCTTTGTCGGCGATACAGCCCATGATCGCGATTGTGCACACCAAGCGGGTGTCACGTTCGTATTGGCGGGTTGGAACAGCAGAGTCGTATCTGCTCCTGGCGATGTCGTTGCCTCGCACCCAAGTGATGTCTTAAGCCTGCTCACCTAGGGGCGCAGGCTCGGCAGTTTCAACTGCGGCAGTTTCAATTGCGGCAGTTTCAATTGCGTCGGTTTCGACTGACTCGACAGGTAGTTCAACTACGGGCTCGATAGGTTCTTCGACAACTACTTCTACCGGTTGAGCCGATTCGGGAGCGGCTAGATCAGTTGGCGGAACCGATTGCGCCTCTGGGGGAGCTGGAACCGGCTTAGATCGAGCCTTTGAACCTTTGGATCGGCTTGATCGAGCGGCGGGCGGCTCAACCCCAAACAGGATCGCTATCTGTGGCACTCGGCTCGCAATCTTGCGAACCGCAAGAAGTAGCGGTTCGCCTGGCACTGCCGGAATACCTTCCGCCACGACCAGCAGACGGACGGGAGAGAATGCCAACGCGTCGAGCACGGTCGCATACCGGTCGGGACTGGTATCGGCAGTTAACGCGACATTGGTTGCCTCGGTGAGACTGGTTGCAAGTTCGACCGGCAACGGTGAACCCGCCTTGGGTGGTCGGGAACTGAGACGTAAGGCGCGAACCGTTCGACCGTCCGCGAGCGTCTGTGCGATTTCGGCCAGCCATGCGGCTTGCTCCTTCTCGACCCGTCCAGCTAGCGCGTCTCGTACATTTTGGGCGAGTTCACGACTGACTTCATCACGCGATGCTTGATCGGCGGCAACGACCACTGATCGAAGGTCACGTAAATCGAGATCATCAATGTCGGCCATGGCCGCGTCGGCGCGGTCATGCCATTCCGCCGCACGCAGCCTTGGAAGAAGTTGCTCTGCGATCGAAACGACCCCATCGGGAGTGATCTCTGGAGAGCCCGAAATGCGAGCTTCTTCATTCTGCTTTTCGACTGCTTGGCGGACCGCTGGAATGCCGCCGAGCAGGACTGCCTCAGCAATCGGTTTCTGCTCCTCGGGGAGCGAATTGAGAACTTCGTTCCGGTGGACTCGTCCAGCCCGCAAACGCTTGGGCTTGGGCCGAGCGTCGGCTACTGGCTTTGGCTTACGTGCCGGCCGGTCCGACCGCGCAGGGCGTTCGGTTCGGGCGGGACTACCCGTACCGGTGGTTTCATTCGTATCAGTCCGTGACGGCCGGCGATCGCCGCCAGGGCGTGAACCTCGATCTCCACGCGAGCTGCGAGGACCGCGACGCTTATCGCGGCTACCGCGTTCATCGCGAGGACCGCGTTCATCGCGTCGTCCGCCACCTTTTGGCGCCAACGTCTCAATCACGAGCTGGTCATCGCGAAGCGGAGCCGAAATGATTTCGATGCGTTCGGGCTCGCGCCGTGCCCCTTTTGGGGGAGTGATCGCAGTAATGGTGATCCCTTCGATATCGAAATCAGCCTCGGCGCTCACCACGTCCCCGACTTTCGCGCCTTCGTACAGCAAGCTTCCCTGAAGCTCGCCTTTCGGCTGGCGGGCCGCAGCCTTTCGCCACGTCCACGATCCGTCGTCTCGGCGGCTGGTCAGTTCAACGTCAATCCTGCGAGGCATAGGGGACAAACGTTACCGGAGGCCACGATGTGAAGGCCAATGATCACGTTGACGGCTTGGTGTCGACGCTCGACAGATAGGCAAGAGGAGCGGCGCTCTGCTTTCATATCGTCATGACAACTTCCGACGGCATTCCTGCAGCAATCCATCGAGGTGAAGAAGAACTTCCCTTTATCGACCTTGGCGATGGTTCAACCTTGCAGCTCCTGCAAGTTGACCTCGATGCCGGCTTATGGGTTATTCGTAACCGCTTCAAGCCAGGCATGAAGGTGCAAAAGCATCGACACACTGGTCCGGTTTTCGCGTTCACCCAATCCGGCTGCTGGAAATATGAGGAGTATCCAGAAATCAATCGTGCCGGCTCCTATCTCTACGAACCCGCTGGGTCAGTGCATACCTTGATCGTGCCTGAGGGCAATACCGAAGATACCGATGTGTGGTTTTCGATTACCGGAGCGAATTTGAACCTCGATGCCGATGGAAACGTCGACATGGTGATTGATGCTGGGACGGTTCTCGAGTTCTACCTGGCAATGTGTGAAGCCGAAGGATATTCCCGTCCGAACGTCATCGGAATCTGACTCAACGGTGGTGGCTCAGGCCACAGATTCAGCTGTCGCGGCGAGTTTCTCCAATGTGCGCTCGATTTCCTGCTTCGCGTGAACCGAGCGATCACCAATACCACTTACCATGCGACCCACAACACGCATGGTGCGACCACGATCATCAAGCCAAGTTTCGGTGACGACGCAGCCGGATTCGCTCGGGACAATGTCATAAGCCCACCGAGCAATGGCGAAGCCAAGAGCCGAGACCCGAAACGCGAATGACACACCAGGCTCACACGACGTGACCATCGCGTGCGTCGACCATGTGCGGCTTCCCTGCGCGTTTGTCCCTTTGAATCGAGCGCCGAGTGCTGGCCCCGTTGAACCCTTGATCCAGGTTCCTCCAGTGTTTTCTGGAGACAACTCTGCCATTCTGCGCAGGTCGGAGACCAAAGCCCAGACTGTTTCGGGCGAGGCCGCAATCGGTCGCGATCCCGAAATACTCCGAACAACTTCGCCGATACTTCGATCAACGAATTCGCCCATCAGAACTCCTCGGATTCAGTAATTGCCAGAAAGTGTTGTCGATCGGCATGGTAAGCATCGGAATCAGCAACGATATCTTCAGCCAGTCGCATCACTTCATCCTCGGAGACCGGTCGAAGCGCGAGTCGTGTCACTCGCACAACACCAAAGGCCGACAAGCCCGCGCCCGCTCCGATGCCTACGAGTGGGATCAAACCCCGTGCAAATCGCGCTGCGGTCCGTGCAATCAGTTTTTCGCCAAGCCAGGTCGCAGCGTCATGGGCGACCCTACCGCTTGCCCTCCGTCCTGCCGATCGGCCGTAGCCGGCTGCCTCAGCCAAGTCAGTAATAACTGCAGCGGGATCAGGCGAACGGCCGGCAGCGAGGTACTGGCGGGTGCGCGCAGAAGCAGCAACATAACTCTCGAAAATCTCACCGACTACCGCGGCCATGATCGCGACGGTCGTCGCGGTACCAGCTGAGCCAAAAGCCGCAACTTCCTCGGTCAACGCGGCAAATGCACCACCGGCACCGGCAAGCGCGACATGCCGGAGATCGCTATCACCCGGTACGGGATAGTGAACCGCAGTGACAATGACGACCCGCTCCGCATGGAGAAGTCGACCGGCGACCCGTCGAAGCGAGCGCTCGACGACGTCTCGACGAAATGCCTTCCGTCGGCGCAACCCGGCGACTTCGTCGTAGACATCGGCAGCAATGTCGTTCCACAAGTCACGCAATTCGGACTGCAATTCTTGCGGCAGCGTCGAGTTCCGTAACCGCCGGGGAGCCGCGCTATCGAAATTGATTCGTTGTGCGATGTTCGGAGGTAAATCGACGAGGTCGAGATGGCGACCATCGAGATTATTGCCGTCGCGAGGGTCCCGAGGCGTAAGTCCGCTAGATGCCATCGCTTGACCCTAGGTCGCGCCCTGCTTCCATGTGGTTCAGACGTCGTCAGACGGTTGTCCAGCCTCGTCCGAAAGCGGTCGATATGGTCAGCATGCTCAGCGCAGCGCAGGGGTTAACGAGTATCCTCGGGAAATCGCTCGGTCGCAGTGGCCGGCTAGGGGAGTGACGTGACTGATCTACTTGATCGCCCAGAAGCCCTTGACGATGTACCGACACCCGAAGGTTCAGTCGTGACATCACCACGAGTTGTGCCGAGCATGCCATTGCGCATCGCTCTCGCCTGTTTATTGGTCGCTGGGGGAGTCATCCACTTCGCCATGGTTCCGGCTCACGCAGGGGAGTCGCTCGTAGACGGATTGACGTTTGCTGCGGCGGGGTGGATACAACTCATATTGGCGGTCGCACTGGTCGTACGACCCTCTCGTCGCCTATTGGGCATCACAATCGTGACCAGTCTGGTTTTCGTGGCCGCGTGGGCCCTAAGCCGAGTAGTCGGGTTGCCGTATGGCGCACACAAGGGGATCGTCGAACCAGTCTCAAGTGTTGATCTGCTCACGGTGGCCTGCGAAGTCGGCGCGACGGTGCTCGCAGTGGTTGCGTTAAGGCGTCCTCGACTGGGCGCGACTTGGAGCGACTCGACGCTAGTCATGGCATCAATTTTGCCGCTCATCGTCCTCATCGGGGTTACGTCGGTGGTGACCTCTCCAAGTGCCACCAACCATGCTCACGGGGGAGTTGCTGCCGGCGGACATAGCCATCTCGCGGCCGGAGGCGACGATCTCGGACTCTCAACGCTCACCAATGGTCATGTTCATGCCCATGCGGCAGATGTCGTGCTTGATCAGCAGACCCAGGTGCAACTCAACAAGCAACTCGCTCAAACCAGCCAACTCGCAGTTGCGTATCCAACCGTGGCCGCGGCTGAAGCGGCGGGCTACCACCGGGCGGGGCCATTCACTCCCGGATTAGGTGCTCATTACATGCCACCGGCAACGTCGGTGATTGCGCCAGGCGCAACCGACGAAGCGGGGCTTTCGTCACCCATGTTGATCTATGACGGCATGGAGCCTGATTCTCTGCTCGCCGGATACATGTATCTGGCGTATCAACAAACCGAACCGGCAGGATTTGCCGGGCCAAATGATCACTGGCATTTTCATACCAATGTCTGCATCACGGTGAGTGCAAATGGATCCATCGACGCACCACTTGGTGCCGACGCGGCCAACGTCGATCAGTCAGTCTGCGACCGCTACGGCGGCAGACTGATCGACAACACCGGTTACATGCTTCATGTGTGGACGGTTCCGGGGTATGAATCGAGTAATGGCCTTTTCAGCGACTTGAACCCCGCCATCAAGTGTCCAGACGGCACCTATCACCACATCGAGCTCACCGACTTGGGTATGGCCGACACCACCTGCCTGTCTTGATCAAACGTGATGATCCCGAACCACTGGTAAAAACCGGTCGTCGGGGATGGTTCAGTGAACCGCTGCCATGTCGCCGTTAAACGCCGATAATAACGGTTATGTAAAGTTAGGGCTCCCGGGTCGAGAGTCCCGTTCGGGGCTCAATCCACATCTCCGCTACCGGCCGGGCGTTTTCCTGCAGCCACGACAGCGCTTCAGACTTGCTCTCAACGGTGTCGTCGACCTCCAGATCACGATCGACATCTTCTAACGCTGCTTGCAGGCAATAAAGCCGGCTTTGAAGTTCTTCGAGTTGCGCGCGCGACACGATGAGATCGTCATCACCGAGGCCATGCGTACCCGCAAGTTTTCGAGCCATGTGGGCCTGCTGGCGGCAGCCTTGTCGGCAGAATTGGCGCGGTCGGCCACGCGAAGCATGTTTGGTGAATTCACGGCCGCACCACCGGCACCGATCCCTCACTAGTGTTTTCGTCACGTGACGATATTACCCAACCAAAGGTCGCACTGATGGGATGATCCGCTTCGAACATCACTGGAGCCAGTGCCCAAACGAGATTTAGCCGGTCAATGCGGGAACAACAGCAACTGGTGTTGCCTCGCCGGCCACTAGCCCGGCCTGCACCTCGACAAGGGTCGTCGTGGTGGATGAGGTTTGGCATGGAACTGGGGCGGGCGAAAATGTCACCGGTTGAATCGCGAATTGCTGAGCGATCGCGCCCCAAACGGCCTGTTCGGTTGCCATCAAGTTGGGTGCGTTGTCAGTCCCTGGAAACGTAAATGCGCCTTGATCGGCGACAGGTGCATCACAGCCAAGTTGAAAACCAAGCAGCGAACTCATCGGATCGCCGGAAGCCCTCGTCCAACGCGGCGATGTAGGAGACTCCCCGTGGGTCGCCAGTGCTTGGATTACGAGCGCGTCGGAGCTCGGATCATCGGCGAGGTCACCGAGGAACCCCCAACCACCAGTAGCGTTTTGCATGGCAGCAAAGAACGACAATGGGTCGGCTCTCGGGGTCACCGATATCGCCGCTAGTGCCGTGCTGGCAAACGCCGAACTGTTGGTGTCCACGCCAACGTAGTTCTGTGAATCACCCGCGATGCATGGATCGCCAGGGGCCCGATACGACATCCAACCACCGGTGACCACTGGATCAGGAACCAACGGTGCAATCGTTACGCACTGTTGTGCCACTAGCCAGTCGATTGCCTCCGTCGGGATCGTTTGATTCGTTGCGTGCAATCCCACTAGTGCCATTGACTGACGAAACACGCCGTCATAGGTCGGATCCGTCGATCCGTAGAGGCCTGGTTCATAGACGTCAAGCGTGGTCGACAGCAACTGAACCAAGTTCGCTCCCCCAAAGTTGGTCGGATCTTCGTGTGCTGCCACGACGACCAAAAGCAACAATCCGATCTGGCCAGCATCGGCGATGCCACCGGGATTTGTGACGGCGTTAACGTTGCTTTTGAGCCATGCCACCATGCGAAAAAAGGTTGGACCCTCCACCTTGGTAACGGCCAGTGCCAACGCACTTTCAACGGTTGAAGATGATGCTGGCATCGCATTGGCATCGGCGATATACCCGTCAACGGTTACTTGACTGGCAATCCAATATCCGGCGTACCCAGCCGCGGTAGTCGCCCCAACCGGAACCGGCATTCCGTGCGCGCCTGAGATGTTTGTGACTGACACTGCGAACAACGCAGACACGACCGCACCAATACCGATTAGACGCCTAACGAAAACGTGATTCATGACTCAGGTTCCTTTCGTGGGATTGATCCCCGAGGAACCTGCGCGATGCACAGTGTCCGCAGGCTCAGCCCCGTTTTCCACGACGGTGCGTCGGAGCCATCCAATCCATTGGAAATCCGACTCGTCGCTTACCCCCTTTTGGGGTGCTACGACCTACGGTTGCGGGACAGCGCCGGGATTCGACCGGCTTCCCCTCAGGATCAGAACTCGTTGCGCCATGAGATAACCACAGCAAACATGGGCACGCAAACGGCTCAGTTAAGTAGCCTTCGGCCTCACATCGCAAGAGGTGGCGTTAATGGTTCTACACTTCAACGACTTGGTCCCACTTTGGTGAATCAAGCAATCCTCGCTCACCCAAAAATGCCTGTGAGGCCACTATGACCAAGCCGCTTCCCTATTCATTCCCCGAGTTCGACAACGTCGAAGACCAACGGTTGCACCTCAAGCAACGCCTAGCGGCAGCGTTCCGCCTGTTCGGCAAGTTCGGATTCAGCGAAGGAGTCGCTGGACACATCACCGCCCGGGACCCAGAACTCCCAGACCACTTCTGGGTGAACCCATTCGCAGTTGACTTCAGTTTGATCAAAGTATCCGACCTCATTTTGGTCAACCACCAAGGTGACATTGTTGAGGGCGACTACGCAGTGAATGCCGCTGCATTTGCGATCCATTCACAAGTCCACGCCGCTCGACCCGACGTTGTTGCGGCCGCCCACGCTCATTCAGTCTATGGCAAGGCGTTTTCGTCCTTGGCCCGCACGCTCGACCCGTTAACCCAGGATGCATGCACCTTTTATGACGAGCACGTGTTGTTCGACGATTACACCGGAGTCGTGCTCGATACCGAAGAGGGCAAACGCATTGCGCATGCCCTCGGGGATAACAAAGCGGCGATCCTCCGAAACCATGGCCTCCTCACGGTCGGTCATTCGGTTGACGAAGCAGCATGGTGGTTCATCACCATGGAGCGCAGTTGTCAAGCCCAACTGTTGGCGAGCGCAGCGGGCGAGCCAGTACTGATTGAGCCCGAGGTTGCAGCGCTCACCCAAACGCAAGTCGGTAGTCACCTCGCCGGCTGGCTCAGCTTTCAACCGTTGTACGAGCAAATCGTCCGAGCCGAGCCTGACCTCCTCGATTGATGGCCGATTCGAAGTACGGCGGACAGGAATGGCCCTTGAAGTTTGGGATCTTCATGGCGCCGTTTCACCCCACGGGCCAAAACCCCACCTTCGCGCTTGATCGCGACATCGCTCTCATCGAGCACCTCGACCGCTTGGGTTTTGATGAGGCGTGGATTGGCGAACACCACTCCGGCGGCTACGAGATCATCGCTTCGCCTGAGCTGTTCATTGCGACCGTTGCCCAGCGGACGCAGCGCATCAAACTGGGTACCGGTGTGGTGTCACTGCCCTATCACCACCCATTTATGACTGCGCAGCGAATCGTTCTGCTCGACCACCTCACCAAGGGTCGCGTCATGCTCGGTGTCGGACCGGGCGCATTGCCCAGCGATGCGTTCATGCTGGGGATCGATCCAGCAGTGCAACGCGATCGAATGGAAGAAGCCCTTGACGTCATTCTCCGCCTGTTTCGTAGCGATGAGCCCGTAACCCATGAGTCGGAATGGTTCAGTCTTCACGATGCGCGCTTGCACCTAACGCCGTTCACACACCCTCACCCCGAGGTAGCGGTCGCAGCAATGATCTCGCCGTCGGGACCCCGTGCAGCTGGTCGATTCGGCGTGTCGCTGTTGTCGATCGGCGCAACACAGACCGCTGGATTCGACATGCTTGCCCACCACTGGGATGTTATGGAACAACGCTCGGCCCAATTCGGCACCACTCCGGATCGACAGGCATGGCGTCTCGTATCACAAGTTCACGTCGCTGAAACTTCTGAGCAAGCGTTTCGAGATGTGGCCTATGGCCTTGACGACTATTTCGAATATTTTCGCAAAGTTGCGGCGTTACCAGTCGTCCCCGAAGGCGGTCCCGAAGACCTGGCTGAGCAATTGAATGCCAGCGGTGGTGGGATTGTCGGGACACCCGATGACTGCATTGCGTTGATTGAGACGTTGATCGAACAGAGTGACGGCGGGTTTGGAACGTTTTTGATTCAAGCCCACGAGTGGGCTGACCAAGCCGCCACGCATAAGTCGTTCGAGTTGATTGCCAAGCATGTGCTCCCCCATTTCCAGGGCTCGGCTCGTCGACCGGCCGCGTCCAAGTCGTGGGTGATCGACAATCGACCTACCTTCATGGGCGCGGCTGGAGCCGCGATCATGAACGCCATTGCCAAACACGGCGAGGAACAATCTGCACCGTGATCGCGTCATGGGCTCTTGGGCTAGTCTTACGAAACAACTCAGGCTGATCATCGTTTGCGGGAGAGTTGAGCTGACCTTCGGGCTGGCTCAACGCCGATGGAGCAACCGCCCCGGAATCTCTCAGGCTAAAGGACCGCATTCGTAGGCAACGCTGGAAAGTAGTCGACACCTCTTTTGGTGTTTGCTCACCGACGGGGAAACCTGGCCCCCCTCTTTGCTGAGGTTGCCGGAGAAACTCTCAGGTTCCGTGACAGCGGGGGGCACCACTTCGGTGGCGCGCCTTGTTTCCCGACCTCGAGAGGACTACGTCATGTCATTTACTCAGCACACTCTTGACCAACTCGAGGGGCACGATGACTTTTTGGCGCGACACATCGGCCCCAACATCGGAGACCAGCAAGCGATGTTGTCGGTACTTGGTGTCGATTCACTCGCTGCTCTCATCGAACGGGTCGTTCCCGACAGCATTCGGTCCACCGACAAGTTGGCATTGCCCGATGCAGTAAACGAGGTCGAGACGCTCAAGCGTCTTCAGGATCTCGCATCACGAAACAGAGTCCTCACATCACTGATTGGCATGGGCTATTCCAATACGGTCACCCCGGGGGTGATTTTGCGGAACATCATGGAAAACCCGGCTTGGTACACCGCGTACACCCCGTATCAGCCCGAGATTTCCCAGGGCCGACTCGAAGCGCTTGTCAATTTTCAGACCATGGTTTGCGATCTCACTGGCATGGAGTTGGCGAATGCTTCACTACTCGACGAGGCGACCGCAGCGGCCGAAGCCATGGCGATGTGCCGTCGGATAAACCCGAAACAAGGAAACGTCTTTGTCGTCGACCCCGAGTGTCATCCTCAAACCGTTGACGTGATTCGCACCCGGGCAGTGCCGATCGGAATTGACGTCATTGTTGGCGATCCAGAAGACCTACCCGAGGGGTGCTTTGGGGTTTTAATCCAATATCCCGGAACTTCCGGATTGCTTCGCGATCATCGCACGGCCATTTCCGCCGCACACGAGGCTGGAGCACTGGTGACTGTTGCGACTGATTTACTGGCGTTGGTGCTCGTTCGACCACCCGGAGAAATTGGCGCCGACATCGTGGTCGGATCTTCGCAACGCTTTGGCGTCCCCCTCGGTTTTGGTGGACCACACGCGGCATTCATCGCCACCAGTGATGCGCACAAACGCACACTTCCTGGCCGACTGGTCGGCGTGTCACTTGATGCCGCCGGACGAACCGCATACCGCCTCACGCTGCAAACTCGCGAGCAGCACATCCGGCGAGAAAAAGCCACAAGCAACATCTGCACTGCACAGGTACTGCTGGCTGTCATGGCCGGGATGTATGCGGCCTACCACGGTCCAGAAGGCTTGCAACGGATCGCTGCACGCGTCCACCGACTCACCACGATTCTCGCCGCCGGACTCACTGCGGCATCGATTGAGGTCGAAACACCAACATTTTTTGACACCATCACTGTTCGTGTTCCTGGTCGAGCGAACCAAGTGTGCGCAACGGCGGTTTCGCTCGGGGTCAATTTACGGTTGGTTGACGACGACACCATTGGCATTTCACTCGACGAAACATCAACTCGACAGGTTATTGAGACCGTATGGAAGGCGTTCGGCACCTCCGGAGTTATCGCCGACATCGAACCCTCTGCCGTTTCGGCGATTCCTGACGAACTGCAGCGTTCATCAGATTTCCTCACTCATGAGACATTTAACCGATACCACTCTGAGACGGAGATGCTGCGCTATATACGTCGCCTTTCCGATCGAGACATCGCGCTGGATCGATCGATGATCCCCCTCGGCTCGTGCACCATGAAGCTCAATGCAACAACGGAAATGCTTCCTGTAACCTGGCCTGAATTCGGAGCTATTCATCCATTCGTTCCACTCGATCAAGTCGAGGGATACCTCGAGTTAATCCATGGACTCGAAGCAATGCTGGTGGAGATCACCGGGTATGCCGCTGTTTCATTGCAGCCAAATGCCGGATCTCAGGGCGAGTTCGCTGGCCTCCTAGCAATTCAGGCCTATCACCGGAGCCGCGGTGAACTCCAGCGCCGCATCTGTCTCATTCCCGCTTCGGCTCACGGCACAAATGCGGCGAGCGCGGTGATGGCCGGTCTTGATGTGGTCGTTGTCGCGTGTGATGCCGACGGCAATGTCGATATTGATGATCTGCAGTCCAAGATCATTGAAAGCGACAATGCTCTGTCGTGTTTGATGGTCACCTACCCTTCGACTCACGGCGTTTTCGAAGCGGCGATCACTGACATGTGCGCATTGGTCCATGCAAAAGGCGGTCAGGTTTATCTTGATGGAGCAAATTTCAATGCTCTTGTTGGCGTGGCTCGACCCGGACGGTTCGGGGCCGACGTTTCGCATCTGAATTTACACAAGACCTTCTGTATCCCCCACGGCGGAGGAGGTCCCGGAGTCGGGCCGGTAGCAGTTGGTGCCCACCTCGCCCCGTTTCTCCCGAATCATCCCCTACAACGCGAGGCTGGTCCCGATTCCGGACCGGGTGCGATCGCCGCTGCTCCGTGGGGTTCAGCGAGCATCTTGCCGATCTCCTGGGCGTACATCACGATGATGGGAAACCAAGGCTTATTGGCTGCGACCCAAGTCGCGATACTGAACGCCAATTACATCGTGGCGCGACTCGGATCATATTTTCCGGTGATGCATACGGGGCAACACGACACGGTTGCCCATGAGTGCATTTTGGACCTGCGGGAGATCACCCGTGACACCGGTGTAACAGTTGATGACGTTGCAAAGCGATTGATTGACTATGGATTCCATGCCCCGACGATGTCGTTCCCTGTTCCTGGAACATTGATGATCGAGGCGACTGAGTCAGAGTCCAAGTCCGAGATCGACCGCTTTTGCGAGGCGATGATCGCGATCCGATCCGAGATCGATGACATAGCGAGTGGCCACGTTGATGTCGCCCAAAGTGCGCTTCGCCATGCACCCCACACCGCTGAGGATTTGCTGAGTGATCATTGGGGTCGGCCCTATACGCGGCAGGATGCTGCGTACCCAGTTGCATCAGTTCGCGCTGCGAAATACTTCCCGCCAGTAAGTCGTATCGACGGTGCTTATGGTGACCGCAACGTGTTCTGTAGCTGTCCCCCCCTCGAAGCCTTCGCCTGAACATCAGACTGCAGAGTCATTCGAACTCGGTCCGACCCTATGAGTGGGAAACGAATGGAAGCTTCACCACGGTTGCTGTGACCAGATCGCCGCGAATGTCGATACTGAGTTCATCACCGATTTGCACATCAGGCGGGACGAACGCCAACGCAATCCCGTGCCCGAGTTCGGGGGAGAAATTTCCACTGGTGATGACGCCAACGTTTTCGCCATTCCGCAACACCGACTGATCTGCTCGGGGTGGCCGGCGGCCTTCGACTGATAAACCTCGAAGTCGTCGTGGGATGCCACGCTCTCGCTCTGCCGCTAGCGCGGCATGGCCTCGAAAATCCCCTTTGTCCCATCGCACAACCCAGCCGAGACCAGCTTGTAGCGACGTGATCCCGGGACCCAGTTCATGCCCATGCAGCGGCAGGCCGGCTTCTAGGCGAAGCGTGTCGCGAGCACCTAAACCAGCCGGCACAACACCTACTTCCAGCAACTCGGTCCATAAATCGATCGCACCCGCAACCGGTACTGCGATCTCGAGTCCTTCCTCGCCGGTGTAGCCAGTGCCAGCCACAACCACATCAAACCCATTATGGACAACCGTTGCAATATCGAATCGCTCAACACCGGCAGCAGCCGGGTTAATGAGCCTCACAAGCGAGCGCGCTTGTGGACCTTGCACCGCGATAATCGCTCGAGTCGATGTGACATCTACGATGCTCAGGTCACCATCGCCAGCAAGTGCACTTGTGACACGATCAGTATTCGAAGCGTTCGGCATCACATCAAATACTTCGGGGGCAACCCACCACACAATAATGTCGTCGATCACTGATGCGTCAGCATCGTCAAGGAGATGGGTGTACTGGGCTCGACCAGGGTGGATGCGGCCTAGGTCGTTGGTGAACGCAAGCTGCAAGCGATGAAAAGCATCTGGCCCTTCAACTCGAACTGTTCCCAGATGGCTTACGTCGAACGCAACTGCACCGTGTCGACAAGCCCGGTGCTCCTCCAGAGTCCCGCCGGGATAGCTCAATGGCATGTCCCATCCCCCGAAGGGAACCATTTTCGCATCGAGCGAACGGTGGGCAGCGTCAAGCGGAGAAAGTCGCGGCGTCATCTACTAATCGTAGTTCGGCCCCTGCAGGTCCCGAACCGTCCTAATGTGGCGATGGAGCGAGTGGCCCGATGGCCGACAAGCGCTCGACATGCGAAGCCGCAACCTCGACATCGGGCCGTGATGCACCCCATCCAACTAAGAGGTCAGCCGTCAATGCACGCGCCAAGTGCTGAGCGCGAAACAGGTGGCGATTCAATGGGCCGAGATTGTCGACCAAAAGCACACCATTGAGTGCGGTAATCCAACGGACTACTCGTTCGTGTTGGTTATCCACCTCGAGAATACCCGCGCCGGTCGCCACCGTGAGGAGTTCGATCGGCTCCGCGAAGAGTCGCTCAAGCACGGAAAGCGCTTCTTTGGTCTCGTCTGTCTCGGTGAATGTGACCGGCTCCGAAAGCAACAAGCGTTGAAGGTGAAATTCATCCGCGAAAACCACCGAGGCGGCGGTCAAAAAGCCGCCGAAGGCTTCAAGCTGAACCAGCATCACTAAATCTTCATCAACTGCTTCTGCCTGCAGAAACTCGTCCCATCCGGCACGCGCCATGAGATATGAGGCACGCAAGGTATCGACCGCTTGCTCTTGGAGCGCAGCGAGCAACGCTGACTTCGAACGGAAATAGCCGTAGATGGTTCCGACTGCACAATCAAGTTCCTCGGCAACCGCGACCATCGTGACGCCACGCAGTCCCTCCCGATCAATGATGCGTCCCGCTGCATCAATGAACCGTTGCCGCTTCGCCTCATGGGCTCGGGCAATTCGGTCATCGGCAACCACCCGCAACTGAACCATATTCAGATTATGAACGACATTCATTTCTTGATGGTGGATGCCCAGTTTCCCTCAGGTACGCCACTCTCCTACCCTGACCACATGCCAAAGAGCAAGGACGTCATCGTCAAAGCCGTCACCACCATGCACCGCTGGATGTACAAGGGTTCTAGTGGCCGTATTCTCTCAACGGGAGGAGGCATGCCAGTGGTTGTTCTGACCACCATCGGCCGAAAGACCGGCCAGCGGCGCCAGACCATGCTCACTGCGCCTCTCGTTAATGACGACCGGATCGTTTTAGTCGGCAGCTATGGCGGAGACGATCGCCATCCAGCGTGGTTGCTGAATCTCCGAGATAACCCCGCCGTTGAAGTGGACTCCCAAGGCTCGAAGCGGTCCATGACAGCCCGCATCGCCAACGCGACCGAACGGCAGGAACTTTGGCCCCAGGTGGTCGCGGTCAATCCCGGGTATGCCGGCTATCAGGAAAAGACCGACCGAGAAATTCCAGTGGTCATCGTCGAGCCATAGCCCTCGAGATTAGATTCCTATGGCCGCTTTCATCGTCGTGACTTCAGACCGTTCTGGCCGGAACTCGACAATTCGAGCATCAATTTCGTCAACGACATTTGCAAGGGCCAAGACGTTCAGTACCCCTTGGCCTTTTTGTACCAGATCGATGAGTTCTCCCCCATCGCTGACCAAGACCGCTTGATTACCCTGGATCACCAAATTGGCTGATGCGACGTCTTCGCCCAGGTTGTCCTGAAGATACTGAAAGACCTCTCGCACCGATTCGAGTTTGATTCCTGCGTCCAGCAAGGATTTGATTACCTTAAGTTCAAGCAGGTCACGATAGGAATAGCGTCGTCGACTCCCGGAACCTGTCGCGTCACAAAGTGAAGGACGCACCAATTCGGTTCGGGCCCAGTAATCGAGCTGACGGTAGGTGATCCCTACGATCTCAGCGGTTCGTGCGCCGCTGTAACCATCAGATTTGCTGCGATCCAACATGATCCCTGCTCTCTGGAGTCAACGACGACTCGCGATGGGCCCTTCAATGTCGAAGGTGGCCCGGATAACTGAATGTGAACCTTCAACCTCAAGTTGCGGATAACCGTGGCGTAGTTACATGCATGTGAGGCGAAGGTAGAGGGTAACCAGCGCCACGGCCGAAGTCAACGAAAGCGGGTCGACGCCGATGAGGTCGTTATCAGGACTCGAAATCTTCCGGGTTGACTTGATCGATGAACTCTCGGAACTGCTCAACGACGTCTTCGCTCTCAGTTTCATCGTCAACGATGTATCCAGCTTCATCGATCACTGATTCAGCGACGAACACCGGCGCATCAGCACGCAATGCGAGGGCGATCCCGTCGGACGGTCGGCATGTGATTTGCGTTATCTGGCCACCATGTTCGACGTGCATCTCAGCATAAAATGTGCCGTTCTCGAGCGCAGTCACATCGAGCCGAACCATCATCGCATCGAGCGCATCAAGGAGGTTCCGCATCAAATCGTGAGTCATCGGCCGGGGGGTAGATACCTCATCGAGAGCCAATGCGATTGCGGTTGCCTCGGGACCCCCAATAAAAATCGGGAGCATTCGATTCGCACCCCCGACCTCGCGCAATAACACGATTGGGGTATTGCTCGGGAGTTCAACCCGAACACCGACGATCTGCATCTCAATCACTTCAGCACGATAGCCCGATGCCCAGAAAGTCCGATACCCGGTACCCCGAGAAACCTGAAAACCGCCGACAACGGCCGTCATCA
>JBAXIB010000009.1:0-104705 GCA_037138595.1 Actinomycetes bacterium
AGAAGGCTCCAGTTAAGAAGGCTCCAGTTAAGAAGGCTCCAGTTAAGAAGGCTCCAGTTAAGAAGGCTCCGGTTAAGAAGGCTCCGGTTAAGAAGGCTCCGGTTAAGAAGGCTCCAGTTAAGAAAGGCCCGCGAAAGATTTCGGCCTCGGAACAGAAATTCATCGACGCCCAGAAACTTGTGCTGATTGCCGAGCGGGTGACCTATCTCGGTCAGGCAGATTCCCTCAAAGCTGAAGCCGATTCGTTGGCCGAGCTCCGTGAGCCAGGCGATGTGCAATTCGATGAAGAATCTGGCGAAGGCGACACCCTGGCCGCTGAACGTGAGCGCGATCTGGCCCTCAGTTATCAGGCGCGAGCCGCAGTCGAGGAAATTGATCACGCACTCGAAAAGATTGCGTTAGGTACCTACGGCATCTGTGAGATTTCCGGCTTACCCATTCCGCGAGTCCGCCTCGAAGCTATCCCTTGGGCGCGTGAGCGCGTTGAGTACAAGGTCGGGGGCTTCGGTCGGCGCTGATTGGCGCAATGGCCGTGTAAGCCATGTCAGAAGACCCAGCAATTCACCTTGATCCAACGCCTGACTCCACGCCACCTTTGGCAGCAATCCACGAGGAATCGGACGTGCCGACCCGTCGTCGCCTCGACATCATTTTCGGCGTTGCGGCCTTTGTGGTCATTGTCGACCAATGTACGAAGTGGTGGGCGCTTGATTCACTTGCCACGGATCCCGTCGCGCTCATTTGGACGTTGCGTTTGAATCTCGTTTACAACACCGGCGCATCATTCAGCATGGCGCGCGGTTTTGGTCCGTTCATCGGACTCCTTGCGTTCATCGTGGTTGGGTTCCTGATCTGGCATGGTCGGGCGGTTACGTCCCGCCTTGCAGCATTCGGGCTCGGCATGGTGCTTGGCGGCGCGATCGGAAATCTCCTTGATCGCCTCTTGCGCGGTGACTCAGGTTTCCTTCAGGGCGGTGTGGTGGACTTTATTGACTTCCAGTGGTGGCCAGTTTTTAACCTTGCCGACGCCGCAGTTGTCGTCGGGGCGATCCTCGTCGGCGTGGTCTACGCGTTCGGTTCATTAAGTGCTACCGGGGGATCGACCAATGGATGAACTCATTCCGGCCACGTTGGCTGGCCAGCGAATCGATCGCGTCGTTTCAATGATTACCGGTGTGAGTCGCGCCGAGGTTTCGGCGCTCGTTGCCGACGGCAAGGTCATGATTGATGGTGACGTTGTGACGAGTCGCTCTCGTCACGTGGTCGAAGGTCAGCGGGTCGAAGCCGATCTTGCCGACTTCATGGCCAACGCAAATCTCGCCATGACCGGCGAGCCTGATGTCTCGGTCAACGTTGTTTATGCCGATGATGATCTGCTCGTGATCGACAAGCCACCTGGCCTCGTGGTGCATCCCGGTTCAGGAAACCTTGACGGCACGCTCGTCCAGGGATTGCTCGCTCGATACCCCGAAATCGCTGATGTCGGAGATCCTGATCGCCCTGGCATCGTGCATCGCCTTGATAAGGGCACCTCGGGTCTGCTGTTAGTCGCACGTTCACCCGGCGCTTACGTGGCACTGAGCGCCCAGCTGAAAGCCCATGAGGTCGAGCGGCGCTATCTGACGCTGGTGTGGGGGCAACTCGATGCGCTGAACGGCATGATCGATGCGCCAATAGGGCGCTCGGCGCGAGAGCCCACCCGTATGACGGTGTCGGCAAAAGGCAAAGAAGCTCGAACTCGCTATGAGGTTATTGCGACCTTTAGTGATCCCGTTGAGGTTTCGCTGCTCGAGTGCCGCCTCGAAACGGGGCGCACGCATCAGATCCGTGTGCATCTTCGCGCTATCGATCATCCCGTCGTCGGCGATGTCAGATATGGCGGATCGAAACCGTCATTTCCAGTGGACCGACCCTGGCTGCACGCGGCCGCATTGCGCCTTGCGCATCCGATCAGCGGTGAGCCGCTGGCGTTTGATTCCGAGCTGCCTGCCGACCTGCGCTCGGGGCTCGAAAAACTTAGGTAACTGCTCCGGGCCAGTCGGCATCTCCGCGAGCCATCGTGACAATGTCGGCAAGGGTGGTCGCGTCAAGGTAGTGGCGCATGTGTTCGCCGATGTCAGCCCACACTGCGAGCAAAACACACTGCCCCTCGTGGTCACAGGCGCCGTTGGTGTGAGGATCTCCGAAGTCTCCGGCCACGATCGGCCCGTCGACTGCGCTGACGATCGCGCTCAACGGGATCTCGCTTGGATCGCGGGCCAATACATACCCGCCCCCAACGCCTCGTTTGGATCGCACGAGACCCGCTCCCTTGAGGGCCAGAAGAATTTGTTCCAGGTATGGCTGCGGGAGTCCGGTGCGTTCTGCGATGTCGCGCACCGACGTTGGCCCTTCTTCGCCAACGTGCATGGCAAGTGAGAGCAGCGCCCTGCTCGCGTAGTCGCCACGGGTCGAGACTTTCACGTCGTCATGTTAGGCACGGCGGCATGGGGAGCACCGCGCCATGGTAGACACATCGCCAAGTTGACCCCCTCGAACAATCGGACAGTCGCGGGAGTGTCCTGATTCAGTGTGCCGTGACTAGGTTGATTCAGTCAGGAAAGGATGCCAGTGAACAACGACCAAGTCGCCAATGCATGGGCCGATCCGAGTCTTGAACCGAGTGAGCCGCTGATCCCTGATTACCGCGGCGCATGTGTCAACAATGTCATGCGGGCACTTATCGAGCCCCCCGAGTTCATTCCCGAGTGGTTTCCGCCGATCGTCCAAGGAGCGGACCAAGTGTTGTTTTTGGTGTTGGATGGCCTTGGTTGGCAGCAGCTGCAAACTCGCATCGCACTTGCTCCGATGTTGGCTTCGATGCAGGGACGAGCAATCAGCACGGTTGCGCCGTCCACGACCGGCACCGCGATGACGTCAATTACCACCGGATTGACGCCAGGTGAGCATGGCGTCATCGGCTATCGAGTGGCTGTCGATGACCAGGTCCTAAATGTGTTGCGGTGGGGGATCGATGGTCGGGATGCGCGTCAACTTATTCCGCCACACGAGTTCCAACCGGTTGAACCGTTTTTGGGTTACCGGCCCGCGGTTATTAACCGAGCGGAATTTCGAACCAGCGGATTTAGCGGTGCGCACCTCGAAGGAGTCCGATTTAACGGTTATCGCGTGAGTTCGACATTGGTAACCGAGGCGAGGCGATTGCTGGCGATGGGCGAGCAGTTCGTTTACGCGTACTACGAGGGGATCGACAAAGTCGCGCATGAATTCGGTCTCACCGACCATTACGACGCAGAACTCCAATATGTTGATCGGTTGGTCGCGGACCTCTGTTCGATGTTGCCGCGGGACGCGGTGCTCGTCGTAACCGCAGATCACGGCCAGGTACAAGTTGGGGCCAACGTCATATCGCTCGATCGGGATGTACTCGATCATGTTTCGTTTCAGTCGGGCGAAGGACGATTTCGCTGGCTGCACGCCCGGCCCGGTCGCGGCGATCAATTGCTCGAAGCGGCGCGTCAGCTTTATGGCGGCGTCGCATGGGTGGTGACCCAACAAGATGCAATCGACGACGGCTGGTTTGGCCCGACTGTCTCCGAAATGGCTCGGTCCCGGTTAGGCGACGTTGCGTTGGTGGCGAAGGGCACGGTGTCATTCGATGATCCTGATGATCGTGGCCAATTCGAGTTGGTGTCTCGGCACGGTTCGTTGACGGCCGATGAAATGCTGGTGCCGCTGTTGGCATCACGGAACTAAAACTGTCCGACTCGCCGAATTTGGCTCGCAGGAGCAATCAAGGTGGCGCGTGGACGTCGATCAAGGAAGTATGCCCCTATGGCTCAAGGAAATAGTACCCAAACCGAAACGTTTTGTTCGTGAGCAGCGAACTGCTGAAACCCGACGGAATCACGACCGCGCCGGTGACTAGCGATGGTGGAGTCGCTGGGCCCGATCTCGAGTCAAGCGGAGCTGACGCGACCGAAGCAGTTATTGAACCGGCCAAAGTGTTGCGGGTTGGTTCAATGATCAAGCAACTCCTTGACGAGGTGCGCTCGATCGAACTCGATGAACCGGGGCGCGAGCGATTGAAAGCAATCTATGAGACGTCAATTGCCGAGATTGGATCCGCGTTGTCGAGCGACTTGCGTGGCGAACTCGAGCGCCTGGCATTGCCGTTTGATGATGGATCTCTGCCGACCGAGGTGGAATTGCGGTTAGCGCAGGCCCAACTCGTTGGTTGGCTTGAAGGGCTATTCCATGGAATACAGGCCACCTTGTTTGCCCAGCAGATGGCCGCGCAACACCAACTTGAGAACATGCGAGGACAACTTCAGCCTGGCCAAGACAGTTCTGGGGTTGGTTCTTCAACCGAGCGCCCGGGCACCTATTTGTAGCGCTAAGGTCAATCGAGCGGAGAAATCACATCTGTGTATTTCGTCCAGAGCCGGTTCGAAGCCAATTGGCAGCGCGAAGTGATGGGGAGCGTAGAAGGAGTCAGGTTTCGCAGTGGCGGAGTCATTTACCCACCTGCATGTTCATAGCGAGTTCTCGATGCTTGACGGAGCATCGCGGGTTGGCGATCTGGTGGCCAAAGCTGCCGCTGATGGGCAGCCTGCTGTAGGAATTACCGATCACGGCAACATGTACGGAGTCTTGGATTTCTATCAAGCGTGCCGCGATCAGGGCATCAAACCGATCATCGGTAGCGAGCTCTATATGGCTTATGAAGATCGCACTGAACGTCCGCCTCGCCGCGGTCGGATCGATGACTCGGGCGGTGATGCTGAAGGCGGTCGAAAGGCCTATTACCACCTCACCGCGCTGGCGGAAAGCAACGTTGGCTATAAGAATCTGATTCAGCTTTCGAGTCGGGCCTATCTCGAGGGCTATTACATGAAGCCCAAAGTCGACTGGGAAATTCTCGCCGACCACCACGAGGGAATCATCGCAACTACCGGCTGCCTCGGCGGTCAAGTGCTACAAGCGTTGCTGAACGACCGACCTGACGAAGCGCTCGAAAAGGCGGCACGACTTCAAGATATTTTTGGTCGTGACAACTTGTTCATTGAACTGCAAGACCAAGGAATTCCTGAGCAGCACCGAACTAATCCGCAACTGCTTGAGATCGCCCGCAAAATTCAAGCGCCGATACTCGCGACAAACGACAGCCATTACACCCACCGTGATGATCACGAAGCCCACGATGCGCTGCTTTGTGTGCAGACCGGCGCACTGATGAGCGATCCGGATCGATTTCGTTTTACCGGCGACCAGCATTATTTGAAAACTGCTGACGAGATGCGACGGCTCTTCGCAGAACTACCTGAAGCATGCGATAACACCTTGTGGGTCGCGGAGCGAGCCGATGTCGAGATCGAATTCGGCAAACCACAACTACCCAACTTCCCGATCCCTGAAGGTTTCGCTGACGACGGAGCGTATCTAGAGCACCTCGCTTTTTTGGGTGCGCGCGAACGTTGGGGCGATCACCTTCCCGACACGGTCGTGGAGCGCCTTGCCTACGAACTCAAGGTCATCGGTGACATGGGCTTCTCGTCATATTTCCTTATTGTTTGGGACCTCATTAAACACGCGCGTGACGGCGCGATCCGTGTCGGTCCCGGTCGTGGCAGCGCGGCGGGGTGCGCGGTCGCATACTGCCTTCGAATCACCGACCTTGACCCCATCAAATACGACTTGCTTTTCGAACGATTTTTGAATCCGTCGCGTGTATCAATGCCCGATATCGATATGGACTTCGACTCGCGGTATCGAGATGAAATGATTCGATATGCAGCCGAGCGATACGGTCGCGATCATGTCGCCCAGATTGTGACCTTCTCGACGATCAAGGCGCGAGCGGCGGTACGAGATGCCGCCCGAGTTCTTGGCTACCCCTACGTCGTGGGCGACAAAGTTGCGAAGGCGATGCCTCCGTTGGTGATGGGTCGCGATACTCCTCTGTATGCGTGCCTGGACGAGCACCCTAAATACGTTGACGGATTCAAGATGGCTTCCGACCTTCGCGAGATGTATGCAACTGATGCCGATGCCCACAGCGTCATCGACGTTGCTCGCGGTCTTGAAGGGCTTCGTCGCCAGGACGGCATTCATGCCGCGGCGGTGGTGATTACCAAGGAACCATTGACCGAGTACTTGCCGATTCAGCGCAAGCCCGAAGCAGGTAAAGATCCCGAGCTTGCACCGGTAGTGACGCAATATGAGATGCACGGCGTTGAAGACCTTGGCCTACTCAAGATGGACTTTCTCGGCCTTCGAAATCTCGACGTGATTTCCGATACCCAAGCCCTTGTCCGGGCAACTCGTGATGCCGATCTTGATATCGATTTGATACCTCTCGATGACCCCAAGACCTACGCGTTACTGCAGTCCGGCGACTCGATTGGTGTGTTCCAACTCGAGGGTGGAGCGATGCGGCAACTGATGCGCTCGCTCGCTCCCACGGGATTCGAAGATGTCGCGGCGCTCGTTGCGTTGTATCGGCCAGGTCCGATGGCCGCGAACATGCACAACGATTATGCGGATCGCAAGAATGGTCGCAAGCCCATCGAGTACCTGCATCCCGATCTCGAGCCGTTGCTAGGCGACACGCAGGGCCTGATGATTTATCAGGAATCCATGATGCGCGTCGCGCAAAAATTCGCTGGTTACTCGCTCGCCGAGGCAGACAATCTTCGCAAGGCCTGTGGCAAGAAAGATCGAGCCCTCATCAAACTTGAGCGCCAGAAGTTTGTAGCTGGGTGCGAAACGACTGGTTATGGAACAGCGATCGGCACGGCACTATTCGACATCATTGAGCCATTTGCCGATTACGCATTCAACAAGAGTCACAGTTACGGGTATGGCCTGGTGGCATTTCAGACCGCCTACCTGAAGGCAAACTATCCCGTCGAGTATTTCGCGGCGTTGCTCACCAGTGTCAAAACAAAACTCGATAAGGCAGCGATCTATTTAAACGAATGTCGCCAGATGCGCGTTGCAGTCCTGGTGCCCGACGTCAACATATCGATGAGCGACTTCACCGCTATCGTCGGCGACGGAAGCGACGGGATCGGAGGTGTTGGTTCGATTCCATTTGGCTTGTCGGCGGTGCGCAATGTTGGTGAAGGTCTCGTCGGCCTGATTGTCGATGAGCGCGAAGCGAACGGTTCTTTCATCGACTTCTACGATTTTTGTGACCGCGTCGACCTCAATGTCTTGAACAAGCGAACGATCGAATCACTGATCAAGGCTGGGGCATTCGACTCGTTAGAACACCCGCGCCAAGGGTTGCTTGCCGTCTACGAGGAGATTCTCGACACCACCGCAGCACGTCGGCGACGCGAAGCGGAGGGTCAGTTTGATTTGTTCTCAATGCTTGACGACGAAACATCGAGCGGCGTTGCCGCGGCCGGATCCGAGATTCGGCTTCCGATTCCCGACATCGAGTTCGATAAGAAGCAGCGACTGGCATTTGAAAAAGAGATGTTGGGTCTTTACGTCAGCGACCATCCGTTGATGGGCGCAGAGGCGTCGCTTCGCCGTCGCACCGAGTGCGCGATTAGCGAACTCGAAGGTCTCGAGGACGGTGCGATGCGTGTTGTTGGCGGATTAGTGACGGGGCTTCAACGTAAGTGGACCAAAAAGGGTGACCTGATGGCAGTCTTCGTGCTCGAAGACTTGCAAACCTCGATCGAGTGCATGGTTTTTCCGAAAACAATGCAGCAATACGGCCATCTACTTGTCGATGATGCCGTGGTGTGTGTCAAGGCCCGAATCGACAATCGTGACGACGCTCCAAAATGTATGGCGCTTGAGATTCAGGTGTTCGAACCGATCCTTGATGGGGCACCGCCGGTCCGCATTCGCTTGTCGCCGAATGCACTGAGCGAACTGTTGTTGACTCAGCTCAAAGGGCTACTTGGTGAACATCCCGGGGAGTCTGAAGTGTTCCTCCATCTCGGTGATCGGCAGGTGCTCCGATTGCCCGATCAGTTCAATGTTGATTCTTCAAGTGGGCTTGTCGCTGAGCTCCGAGTGATGCTCGGGCCTGACGCGATTGCGTCCTAGCCCGCCGGCGCGAAGCGTTGATTAACGGCACGAAACCCTGTCGAACCGCCATTCTCAATCGGCCGAGTTGCGCGAAACGCTCCGAAGCGGTGGACTAGAGGGGTTCGTCCACAGGATGAGCAGAGGTTTGTCATATCCTGCCGGGAGCATCCGAACGTATGGCTATCGAAGTCGAGACAAAGGACTGCACGGCGTTAAGCGACGCCGAGCTGGCCGAGATGGCGGATATTTGCGCCGATGGCCCTGCCCGATTTGAGGTGGGTTTGCTGTCGAAGCAGGCCGAGGCGTGGGTGCTTGTCACTATGGCGCGTGAGGGTCGGTCGCTGAAGGCGTTTTCATTCAGCACGCTCGAGCGCATTGGTGGGACCCCCGCTGTGCTGATCGGCTTGGCGTCGATTCGTCGTACGTCAAAGCGCGATTCGATTATGCGGGCGATCATGGCGGATCAATATCGCCGAGCGGTACTGGCATTTCCTGATGAGGATGTTCTGGTCGGCACGCGAATCACCAACGCCGGAGGGTTTGAAGCACTTCGGGCTCTTGAAGACATCATCCCGAGGCCAGCGCATCGGGCATCGGGTGAAGAGCGGGCGTGGGGTCGACGACTCGCGAAACGATTCGGTGTCCCGACATCGAAATACAACGACCGCGATTTCACTGCGGCCGGCGATGGAGCATTTCCACTCGTATTTGATCATGACCCGCTGAAACCCGAAGCGATTGACGTTGAAGTCGTGGCAATCTTCGACAAGGTTGACGCGTCTCGCGGCGATTCGCTGATCATTTTCGGTTGGGCGATGGCCGAGCGTCTTGCGAAACTCGGTTAATACCGAACGCGGCGGTTGCGAATCTGGCGGAGCGAGCGTCCGTGGAACTTGATGAAGTCATCCGACGGCGGCGGATGGTGCGATCATTCGAAGATCGACCACTGACGCCTGGAACCATCGAACGATTACTTGACCTGGCTGTGCGGGCCCCATCGGCCGGCTTTACCCAAGGGTGGGAGTTCATCGTCCTAGAAGGACCAAGCCAGACGGCCCGTTATTGGGACGTCACGCTGCCGGCCGCCCAACGCGAGTCGTTCCCGTGGCCGGGGTTGTTGAACGCGGCGGCCTTGGTCATTCCCCTGGCCCACGCGCAGGATTATGTCGATCGCTATGGCGAATCAGATAAAGCGGCGACCGGCCTTGGATCGTCGGTCGACGATTGGCCAGTTCCGTATTGGCTGATTGACACCGCGATGACTGCGATGCTGCTGTTGCTCAGCGTCGTCGACGCGGAACTCGGCGCGTTGTTTTTTGGCATGTTCGAACACGAGCAGGCGGTTCTCACTGCCCTCGGCGTGCCCGATGGTTTCCGGCCGATTGGGACTATCGCAATCGGCCACCCCGCGTCAGAAGGCAACTCACCAAGTCAATCGGTACGCCGCGGTCGGCGTCCGATGGCAAACATGATGCATCGGGGTGGTTGGTAGGGCGACGTCGTTTGCCGGAGGTCACGCAAGTTGCTGCATGAGTTCGACCGGAGTCGATGAAGGCCTTTCGCAGGCGAAGTTTCGACAGACATACGCCTGGCCTTGGTTGGTTGGTCCGTTGTCGCGTTGGTTCCACAGCGGCGAGTCGTAGGGCTCGCCCCATGCGAGCACGGTGTTGGGGCGAAAGCGATCGGCAACGATGCGCAATAAGTCGGGGCGAACTCCAACGATTGCGATTTCGATAGTTCCGCGATTCCACAAGTCAACCGCAGCGAGAAGATGGCCAAACGCCGAAGGGTGGGTGGTTGCTGGCTCGGCCAACAAACGAAGGATGGCCGCGGAGTGGTCAGCGAACCGCTCGTTTCCCGTTAGCGCACCGAGTCGTAGCAGTCCGACGGCCGCGAGGCTATTGGCCGACGGCGTTGCATTGTCCATGAGATCTTTGGGTCGCGTCACTAGCCGTTGTGCGTCACGACCAGTCGTGAACACGCCTCCGTTTTCGTCGTCCCAGAACAGGTCGATGAGTTGTTCAGCGAGTTCTTGAGCCGTGTTAATCCAGCGGGCTTGGCCGCTGGCTTCGCCAAGTCGAGTGAAAGCATCGATGAGTGCGCCGTAGTCACCAGCGTACGCGAGGTGTTGTGCTCGACCATCGGAGTCGGTCGCTCTATCATCTTGGGCCCTTGGACCGAGCCCTTGCTGCCATGATCGAAGCCAGCGGCCGTCTTCTCGGCGAAGGTTCGCAAGAAGGAACTCGCCCGTTTCGATAGCGAGAGCAAGCCAATCACCGTTTTCGGTAGCGAGAGCGGCTTCGGCAACAGTCGCAATCATGAGGGCGTTCCATTCGGTGAGCACTTTGTCATCCAATCCGGGCCGGGGTCGCTTCGCTCGATGTTCGAACAATGCTCGTCGAGCGTGTTCGATGTCCTCGGGGCGAATGAGATCACCACGGACCGGACGATTGAGAATGGTGCGGCCCTCAAAGTTGCCGTCGGCGGTGACGCCCCACCAGTCGGCAGCGCGTTGTGCTTGGGTACCGAGTACCGCTTGGAGCTCCTCGAGTTGCCACGTATAAAACGCGCCTTCCTCGGCGTGTCCGTCGCTCGTGAGGGAATCGGCATCTTCAGCAGAAAAGTATCCGCCCTTCTCGTGCCGCATTTCGTGATTCACGTAGTTGATGGTTTCGGTGAGTATTTGGAGGTAACGATCGGCACCAGTGACTTGCCATGCGTGCAGGTAGACCTTGGCCAGTAACGCTTGGTCGTAGAGCATTTTCTCGAAGTGGGGGACGAGCCACTGTCGGTCCACCGAGTACCGAGCGAAGCCACCACCGATTTGGTCGTACATGCCGCCTGATGCCATGGCATCAAGTGAGGTGGTGACCATGTCCAAAATCTCCGCCGACTGAGTTGTGACATAGGTTCGCAGGAGAAATTCGAGACTCATGGTCTGAGGAAACTTCGGAGCCGATCCGAATCCTCCCCATTCATGATCGAACGAGGCTGCAAGTGCATTGCTGGCATGGGTGAGGGCTTCATCGCCAGGAACTACATCGCGAGCGGTGAACTGCGCTCCTCGACTCATTGCGTCGACCATCTCTGAAGCTTGTTCATCGAGGTCGCTTCGTCGGTTGCGCCACACGTCATCGATTCGGCGCAGGAGGTCGGAAAAACTGATCATGTTGCCGCGCGGCTCGCGGGGGAAGTAGGTCCCGCCGAAGAAAGGTTTACCGTCGGGCATCAGGAATACCGTCATTGGCCACCCACCGCGACCACTCATTGCTTGCACTGCGTCCATATAGATCGCGTCAATGTCTGGTCGTTCTTCTCGGTCGACCTTGACACTGATGACGAGCTCATTCATGAGCGCGGCGGTAGCAGGGTCTTCAAAGGATTCATGGGCCATTACATGACACCAGTGACACGCTGAATAACCGATCGATAACAAAACTGGTTTGTCCTCGATGCGAGCCCGCTCGAACGCTTCTTCCCCCCAGGGAAACCAATCGACGGGGTTGTCTGCGTGTTGTCGAAGGTAGGGCGAGGTTTCGTTTGTGAGGCGATTCATTGTTTCAACCTAGCGGTGCGACTCGAGAGTTCGAGCCTCTACAGTCGCTCGCATGGATATCCGTATTGATGGCAAAGTTGCGGTGGTTACCGGTGGCTCCCGGGGGATTGGGCGGGCGATAGCGGCGGCATTGGCGGCAAGTGGAGCCTCGGTAATGCTGGTCTCCCGTAAACGAGACCAGCTTGAACGCACCGCCGAGGCGATTCGATCGGAGACCGGCGGTTCAATTGAGTTTCATGTCGCAAACGCTGGCGATCCCGATCTCGCTGAACAGTGCGTTGCAGAAACGGTCGAACGCTTCGGATCAGTTGACATTTTGGTCAATAACGCCGCGACGAATCCCTATTTCGGGCCAACCATGGAAATCGGCATCGAGCAGTTCGACAAGACGGTGGCGGTGAACTGGAGAGGAGCCCTGGTGTGGTCGCAGCAGGTTTGGCGAGCGTGGATGGCCGATCATGGCGGCGTGATCTTGAACATTGCCTCGGTCGGAGGCTTCAGCGTGGAGCCTTCAATCGGCATCTACAACGGAACCAAAGCGGCGCTGATGCACTTGACTCGACAATTAGCTCTGGAGCTTTCGCCCAGCGTCCGAGTCAATGGGATCGCGCCCGGGTTGGTCAAGACCGATATGGCTCGGGCGCTCTGGGAACCGAACGAGGCAGCTATTGCCCGACGGATGCCCGCTGGGCGTTTGGGCGAACCCGATGACATCGCGAATGCAGCAGTGTTTCTCTGCTCGGATGCTTCATCTTGGATCACCGGAACCACCATGGTGATTGACGGCGGGCTCCTCCTGCAGGGTTGACGTGCGGAGAGCTGCGCGACGAAGCGTTATCCCTTTACCGATGAACCCACCGCGCTGAACTTGGTGGAAGCGGATCGCCCAAAAAAGGTGACCGACAACACGCACACCACGCTGATCAAGGCGACGAGCAACGCGTACTCAACGAGCGAGGCGCCGCGATCTGTTTTGCACCGAGCTTGTAGCCATGCACTGGTGAATTGAAATGCGACAACCATGCGAATACCCCTTCAAAATCTGATCGACCGAATGTCCACGAAAGCGGATCACTTCGCAATGAGTATCGGATTGCAATTGGCCCGTCCTCAGGTCCTAACGGCCCATATTGACGGTCCAAATGACTCATTTGCTGAATCGTTGGTCCATTGGTCACACGGTAAGTCGTTAGCCAAGATTCACAGTGAATGGCGTTCAATTTTGCCAAGCAACGTGCGGGGGAGTGCCTCGACCAGCTCAATAGCTCGTGGTGCGGCAAATGCGGGAAGCTGCAGCTTCGCGTGCTCGCGCAATTCGATCAGGGTGGGCGGCGACTCTTGGCTAGACGCGACAACTACTGCGACGACCGTTTGACCCCATTCGGGGTCGTCGCGGCCGACCACGGCGACCTCAGCGACCCCTGGATGCTGGGCGAGCACGTTTTCGACTGCGATCGGCCAGACATTTTCACCACCGGTGATAATCAGCTCGTGGCGGCGGCCATGGACGATGAGTTTCCCTTGTTCATCCCATTCACCGGCATCGTCGGTGGCAAGCCATCCGTCGCTATCTTTCGGGTCGAAGTCATCTCGATAACAACGCAACACCATCGGGCCACGAACTTGGATCTCACCGTCCACGATGCGGACCTCTGCGCCGTCAAGCGGCACACCGTCATAGACGAACGCGCTGCCGGTCTCGGTCATGCCGTAACTGATGACGGCATTGTCGGGTACAACCGCGGGTGGAGCCGATCCACCGATGACGAGTTTGCGAAACAGCGACGGATCGATGCGGGCCAGTGCGGTCGGCACGACGGTCGAGAGCGTGGCGCCTCGTTTGGCCGCGTCGGTGACTCGTTGTGCATCGAATCCATCATGGACTTCCAATGCGGTGTTGGTATGTAACGCGCGGGTTACGACTGAAAGGCCAGCGACGTGAGCCAGAGGCAAACAGCACAGCCACCGGTCATTCGATGGATCGACGCCGAGACGCGCGCTGGTTGCGCTCGCAGAGGCAGCAATTGACTGATGGGTATGGACAATGCCCTTTGGTGTTCCGGTTGATCCGCTGGTCGCGATGACGAGCGCATCACCATCCTGTGTGGGTCGCCCGTTGGGCCGTCGACTCTCGTGCCCAGCGGCATCTATCACCGATGAAATCGCCATTTCGGTGAAGAGTCGCTCAACCGCGATCGGAGGCAGACGAGGGTCGACTGGAAAAATGGCGTCGCCTCGATCCCAGACTCGCTGCAACACCTTGACAAAGGCCGGACCACCGGGAACAGCGACCGCAACGAGATCTCGCACGGCACTCACCGTAGCGATCTGAGTTCGGCAAAGTTGATTCGAGGTCGGCTGATTCGTGCCGGCCTCGCAAATCGCGCAACACTTTCACCGTGACTAAGACGACGATTCGTTCCGCGGCCGACTGGAAACCTTCTGGTGACTACTCCGACATTCGGTATGAGACAGCTGGAGGCATCGCAAAAATAACGATTTGCCGACCTGAGGTTCGAAATGCGTTTCGGCCTCAGACCCTGTTCGAGTTGGCGCAGGCGTTCAACCTCGCTCGAGACGATGACAAAGTCGGCGTCATTATTTTGACTGGTGAAGGTGACCTGGCTTTTTGTTCTGGAGGCGATCAGCGGATACGCGGCGCCGATGGCTATATCGGTGACGACGAAGTAGCCGAGAAAGGTATTGGCCGCCTGAACGTTCTTGATCTCCAAATACAGATCAGGCGCACACCGAAGCCAGTGGTCGCCATGATCGCTGGCTATGCCGTCGGCGGCGGCCATGTCCTGCATGTGGTTTGTGACCTGAGCATCGCAGCCGATAACGCACAGTTTGGGCAAACCGGGCCGAAGGTTGGATCATTTGACGGTGGTTACGGATCGGGGTTGCTCGCAGCCAACATCGGTCAAAAGAAGGCGCGTGAGATCTGGTTTCTTTGTCGCCTCTATGACGCGCAGCAGGCGCTTGACATGGGTTTGGTCAATACCGTGGTTCCACTAGCCGAACTCGAAGAAACGACAGTCGAATGGTGCCGTGAGATGTTGGCGATGTCACCGTTGGCGTTGCGCATGATCAAAGCGTCAATGAATGCTGCCGACGATGGCCTAGCCGGAATCCAGCAACTCGCCGGTGACGCGACGCTGTTGTTCTATATGTCTGAAGAAGCACAAGAAGGCCGCGACGCGTATGTCGAGAAGCGCAAACCAGATTTTGATCGGTTCCCCAAGCGCCCATGACTGATCCAACGCCAAGCGGTTCGCCAGGCGGGAATGCGAATTCGCAACCGGTGGGTTGGCATTTGTGGCTCGCCGGGGCGCGCCCGCGGACCTTGCCGGCCGCAGTTGTCCCAGTCCTTGTCGGAACCGCAGTTGCCGCAGGGATGGCACGCATGGGAACCCACGGCGACCTTGCGGGTGTTCGCACTGGACTCAAGGGCATCATCTTGTGGCGGACAATCGCCGCGATGATCGTCGCTTTGGGGATCCAGGTTGGTACCAATTTCGCTAACGATTACAGCGATGGGGTCAAGGGCACGGACAATGTCACCAGGGTTGGGCCGCTTCGACTTGTTGGCTCAGGTTTGAAGTCGCCTGGCGCAGTGAAGGCGGCCGCATTGATGGCGTTTGCGGTTGCTGCATGCGGTGGACTGTTGTTGGCATTGGTGACGACTTGGTGGCTCGTTGCGGTTGGTTTGGTGTGCTTCGCAGCCGGGTGGCTCTATACCGGCGGACCGAAGCCCTACGGGTACTACGGCTTTGGTGAACTATTCGTCTTTGTCTTTTTCGGATTGGTGGCGACGATCGGTTCGACGTTCGTCCAGCTCGAAACGATCCCGTGGCTTGCGGTCGCGTGTGCCGTGCCGGTGGGAGCGCTCGCGACTGCATTGCTCATTGTCAATAACTTGCGCGATATTCCAACCGATGCTGTGTCCGGCAAGCGAACGTTGGCGGTTCGGATGGGTGATCAACGAACGCGCGTGTTCTACGTCATTGTCATGGTCGTTCCGTATTTCACGCTTCCCGTAATCGCCGGTTTGGGACGTCGGCCGCTTGCGGTCCTTGCATTTGCCGTCATTTTCTTGGCTCAGCGGCCGATCTTGATGGTTTTGCAAGGGGCGAAAGGTCCTGCGCTGATCCCGGTGCTCGGCCGCACGGGTCAGGTGCAGCTGGCGTTCGGATTGGCGTTGGCGGCCGGGTTATTCATCTCGGGCTGAAGTTTCGCTTGGTCGAAGCTGGCGTGTCTCCGAACGAGTCGTTCGCGCAAGCCATTCCAGAATGAGGTTGACTACAACATCGGGCTGGTCAAGATGCACGCTGTGTCCAGCGTTGGCGACGAGCACACATTCGGCATTGCCGCCAATACCTGCGCTGATTCGAGTTGCTAGCTGCGCGAACTTTTTGTCATTCGTTCCAGCGATGATGAGCACCGGTACAGCGATTTCGTGGAGACGATCCCAAAGCGGAACTTGGTTGCCCACACCCGCCAGCCGCAAACTTGATGCAAGTCCTTCGGCCGAATTGTCGAGTCGTTCTTCACGGTGTTGACGGAGGTCGGAAAGACCGCCAAACATCGGAAGGGCTAACCAGTCATGAAGAAATGCCGGCACACCAAATGCGACAATTCGGTTCGCCAGTTCGTTATCGGTCCGGTGTCGATCGCGTCGTTGTTCTACGTCCTCGATACCAGCGGTGGCACTGATCAAAATCAGATGGGTGACACGGTCGGGGTGATTGAGTGCGACATGCAAACACATGCGCGCACCCATCGAGTAACCGCAATAGGTTCCTAAGCCACCGACGGCAGCGATCGCTTCGCCTGATTCGATGAGGTCAAACTCACTGGTTCGCGATGTCCCATGACCTGGCGCATCGACCAATAGGAGTTCGTGTTTGGCTGCGAGAGCAACATCGATCGGGCCCCAACAACGCCCATTTTGGGCGAATCCGTGGACCATCACAATCGGGTCAGCAGGCTCTAGATCCGGGGGACGGACAGGTTCGCGAGCGTCGATGCGCCGAAATCCGAGAGGCGCTGCGTCGGGATCGTTAACTCGTCTAGGGACCATGTCGAGTCCAAACGTAGGCTGTGGACCGTGTCTGAGACGAGCGCTGTCACCTTTTGTGCGACCTTGATCGACGAGTGGGTCCGGTTGGGAATGGCCGATGCCGTGGTTTCTCCCGGTTCGCGCTCAACGCCCATGGCGTTGGCACTTGTTGCCGATGGACGTCTGTACGTTCACATGCACCATGACGAACGCTCCGCTGGGTACGTGGCACTCGGCATTGCGATGGCGAGCCGACGACCGGCACTGGTGGTTACCACCAGCGGAACCGCAGCGGTCGAACTGCACCCTGCGGTCGTCGAGGCCCACGAGGCGGCTATACCGATGGTGATCTGCACCGCGGACAGGCCGCCGGAGTTGCACGGAGTTGGCGCGCCTCAAACGATCGACCAACAACACCTTTTCGGCGGATCAGTTCGGGCATTTATTGACGTTGGAGTTCCCGATAGCGATCGATCCGAAACCTGGCGGACGATTGCTTTTGATGCATGGGTTGAGGCAACGCAGAAGCGACCGGGGCCAGTGCATCTGAATGTGGCATTTCGCGAACCGTTAGTGGGGGAGGCAGGAGCGCTGCCACAGTCAATGCCTCATGCGGATGAAACAGCGCTGAGCACTGTCAGCTCACTCCGTAGGCAAAGCCACGATGTCGGCATTGACCGCGGGCTTCTTGACGAAGTCGTCGCGGCAATTACCGGTCGTCGCGGCCTGATAATCGCCGGTGGCCGCGTCGATGACCCGAGTGACGTGTTGTCGCTTGCCCAAGCTGTCGGCTGGCCGATTGTCGCCGACCCACGGAGCGGTTGTCGCACGGTCAATCCCTATGTCATTGCTCACGTCGATGAGATCTTGCGTGTCCCGGAAATGGCGACGTCGTTGCGTCCGGACATCGTGATCAGATTTGGGTCGTTGCCAGCTTCAAAGGTGCTCGGACAGTGGCTTGCTGACATTGACGCGTATCAACTAGGCGTCGACGTCGATGGGCTTCGTTTCGACCCGGACCATTCGCTAGATCGCCTGATAGGGGCAGGCCCGGGAGCATTCTGTCGAGCATTGACCGCACGCCTCGGCGAGGTGCAACACGACATTGGAAGATGGGTACAAAACTGGACCTATGCCGATTCGGTTGCATCGGCTGCAATTGCCGAGGTGGTCGCAGCTCATGGAGAACCAACCGAACCCGGCATCGCACGCGAGGTCGTAGCGGCCATGCCCGATGGTGCGACGTTGGTTGTGTCATCGTCGATGCCAATCCGCGATGTTGAGTGGTACAGCGCACCGCGCTCGGGCATCGAGGTGCTCGCTAATCGGGGGGCCAATGGAATCGATGGGGTGGTGTCAACCGCAGTGGGCATTGCGCTGGTAGCCGATCGCCGCTCTACGAATGCGGTCAACGCTGATTCGCCGGTGGGGACCGCGTTACTGATCGGCGATGTGGCGTTGCTACATGACACCAACGGGCTACTCGGTGTTGTCGCCCGCATGATCAATTTGACGATAGTGGTTGTTGACAACGACGGCGGTGGCATCTTTTCGTTCTTGCCTCAAGCAACGGCGGTCGATTTTGGTTCGTTTGAGCAGCTCTATGGAACGCCTCATGGGGTTGACATTGTCGCACTGGCTGCGGCTCATGGAATTGACTCAACGATTGTCGATCGCCAAGCCGACGTGCGTTTGGCAGTTGCCGAGTCACTTACTAAAGGTGGGACCCGCCTGGTGTTGATCCGAACTGATCGTCAGCAAAATGTTGCGGTGCACGAAGAAATTCACGGAGCGGTCATAACCGGCTTCAGTCGGGGTAGAAACTGAGCGCGATGTTACTGCCGAATGATCGCACCGATCATCGCTTGGAATTTGGCTTCCGTCTCGGCAAGTTCTAATTCGGGTTCTGAGTCGGCCACGACGCCAACTCCGGCATAAATGCGGATTTCCCTGCCGTCAATCACGGCGCTCCGGATACCGACCGCCCAGGAGCCATTGCCGTTTCGGTCGACCCACCCGACTGGTCCGGCATAGCGGCCTCGATCGAGTTTTTCGTAGCGTTCGATGAGTTCAAGCGCCTCGGCACGCGGTGCGCCATTGACTGCCGGCGTTGGATGTAAGGCCCGCATCAACTCAATCACCGATGCCGGAGGGGTCGACAGTTGACCAGTTACTCGAGTCGCGAGGTGTTGCACGTTCGCGAGCGCCACAATTGTTGGCTCGGCATCTTCATCAAGGTAAGAACACCAGGGTAGAAGCGTGTCGTGGACCATGTCGATGGTATAGCGATGTTCGACGAGGTCTTTCGATGATGTACGGAGATTGGCGGCAAGCGCGGCGTCGGTCTCCGGGTCGGCACCGCGCGGAGCGGTGCCTGCCATGGGGTGTGAGATGACGATGTCGTCGATTCGAGAAACTAAGAGTTCGGGACTCGCGCCGATGAATCCTTGGTCAGCAAAAATCATGCAGGTCGGAAACGCCCGCCGCAGTTGATCGAGAATATCGATTCGATTGATCGGTGCTTCACCTTCGATGAGCAGTTCACGCGCCAGCACGACTTTTTGGATCGCGCCTTTACGCAGGTCTTCCCGAATGGCCTTTACCGCATCGCACCAGTCCTCGGGCGATCGAGGTGTGGTAATCGTGAACGAGTTTGCAGCGGCGTCTGGTTCGCGGTTCGATTCGCCGACGGGTGGCGAGGCTAGTGCGAGCACATCGGCGATGTGTCGATCGACATCGTCGTCGTCATCGTCGTCGAATGCGACGGTGGTGATCCATTGTGCGCCGTCGACGTCTTGTCCGATCACGACCTGCGGGACCACCAGCCGTCCAGGCAATCGTGGATCGAACGGCAGTGCGCCAAGCGCAATAGGACCGCTGCCCGGTCGCTCGACGCGGTCGTCGACGGCAATAACATCAAGTGATTCATGCACAGCTCGCGCGGCCTCGGCTGGCTCACCGGCTGGCACCTCAATTGACAATGCGATGCCGTATCCGGCGAAACCGGTCGGACCTTGCTGCCAAAGCAGCCCGCGGTCACCGGCAATCGTAAGTAAATCGATAGGAGCATCAAGGGCGAGTCGCCTTGAGCGAGCGATGAGTCGGCGAGGGTGCTCGTCGTTATCGTCAGTCACAGACTCACCATGATGCGTCGTCTCGTGTGCCGACTAGCAGTTGCGCGATACCTCCCGAGAATACGGTGCGCGTCGCGTTCGTGAACCCCGCGGATTGGATCATGTTTAACAAGACTGCTGGTTCCGGAAGATACGCGACTGATTTTGGAAGGTACTGATACGCGGTGGCATCAGAGAGCAATCCGCCTATGAGTGGAACAACCTTGCCGAAGTACATCCCATGTCCCCATCGCAGGAGGGGGTTTGTGGGCTCGGCAACTTCGAGGAGTGCGATGCGTCCACCGGGACGGACGACCCGAAAAAGCTCAGCGAAAAACGGCGTGAGTTCGACCAAATTGCGTAATGCGAATCCACAGGTGATGGCGTCAACGGAATGATCGGGCATCGGAAGGGACAAGATGTCGCTCTGAATGAGTGGCGCACCAGTTGTCCCCGCCGCGAGCATGCCAAATGACAGATCGGCTCCGATAGCGGTGAAATCGTTGGTGCGGAGTTCTCGGCAAAAATCGCCGGTTCCGCAGGCAAGGTCGAGCACAAGTGCACCTGGTTGCAATTGCAGTTGGCGCACGGTTTTCCGGCGCCACCCAACATCCATGCGGAAGGTCATGACTCGGTTCACCAAGTCGTATCGGGGCGCGATCGAATCGAACATGGCGCGTACAGCGCGCACTTTGTCGTCGCCTTCGGGCAGCGATTCAGGGTTGATGTCGATCACGGCCCGAGCCTAGAGGGGCAGCCACTCGTCGACCCACTCGTGCAATCCCATCAACGCGACGCCAGCTTGGGCCACCGTTTGCGTAGCTTGGAGCGATGGCCAAGGCTCCGCACTTTCATCTCGCCGGCGTGCCGGTGCGAGTTGAGGCGTCATTCTTCGTCATCATCGTCTTGCTCGGTATCAACCCGTATCAAGTTGAGCCGCTCTTGATCATTTCGTGGGTAGCAATCGCGTTTGTTTCGATTCTCCTCCATGAATTTGGCCACGCCTTGGCATTCCGAAGGTATGGAATTCGTCCCGACATCAACTTGTATGGGATGGGAGGTATGACATCTGGATCGGGCGACCTCACGCCGACCCAAAGCATCGTGGTGAGCTTGGCGGGCCCTCTATCGGTGTTGGTTGTCGTTGGGCTCCCGGCGCTCTGGCTCCAAGCAAACGGCGCGATTGCTACCACGGTTGGTCAAGCAATCGTGCGCCAAGTCATTTGGATCAACTTCTGGTGGTCGATCTTGAATTTGCTCCCGATGTTGCCCCTTGATGGCGGCAATATTGCTCGGTCGGTTCTTGACATGATCACCAAAGGGCGGGGACGACGGCCAGCCGAAATGCTTTCGATCGGCGTAGCGATTGGGGCTGGACTACTCGCCTATGCGAACGGAGTTTATTTCGGGATTATTTTGGCGGTGATGTTCGTCGGCATCAACGTCAGTTCGCTTTCGAAAGTCAAACACGACGAACTCATTGACGAACTTGCTTTTGGACAACACGCGCTGATTGAACATCGACCTATCGACGCTGAGCGGATCGCTAACACCATCTTGGCGAAAAAACCGTCCGGCCCAACCTTGGTCGCTGCCTCCGAACTACTTGGCTGGGCTCGGCTTTGGCAAGGAGATCAGACGGGAGCCGAGAGCGCAGTCCAAAGGTATGCGCATGCCGGATCGGCAAGTGGTGCGTTTCGCGCCGCGCAGGCACTGGCAGCGGGGCGAATCGCCGAGGGCATTGCGGTGATGGTGTGGGCATTTGCTAATGAGCCTGCAGGTTCGTCACAGGTGCTTGGCGCTATCGCTATTGCCGGTACGGGTCATACCGAACTCTTTGCTAGCGAATTGCTGCGCCTCGGAGGCCAGGTCGGCCCTAATGCCACTTTGGTGTTGCACGGATTACTCAATTACGCCGGCTATACCCGAGAGGCACAAGCCGTTGCGACGATGCTCGAATCGGGTGAACGGGATCCGGGCCGATCCCTGGACTAATCCAAGGCGATGAAGCACCGTTGGGATTGCGTGCTGGTGTGAGTACATCTTGGCCTGGTCGTTAAGTCGTCGGGTCGCAGGTCTGCAACAATGGCTACATGACCATCGATTTCAGCTTCCCACCCGAACTTGAAGAACTCCGGCACAAGGTTCGTCAATTTATGGACGAAGTCGTGCGCCCCATCGAGGCGAAAGCGGCCGATGAGGATTGGGACCGCGACCAGTGGATCTCGGGCATCATCGAGATGCGCGGGCAAGCCAAAGCATGGGAACTGTGGTTACCCCACATGCCCAAGGAATGGGGTGGTATGGGTCTTGGCCATGTCGCGATGGCGAGCGTGTCGGCCGAGGCTGGAAAGACCCGAATGGGACCATTCGCGCTGAATGCCCAAGCGCCAGATGAAGGCAATATGCACACGCTTTTGCATTGGGCAACCGATGAGCAAAAACAGGATTACCTCAAGCCTCTCTGCGATGGCTATGCACGTTCGTGTTTTGCGATGACCGAGCCCGAAGTTGCCGGATCTGATCCCACGTTGATCCAAACCCGCGCCTATCAAGATGGTGACACCTGGGTCATCAACGGACACAAATGGTTTATTTCAGGAGCGAGGGGTGCAAAGTTCGCAATCTTGATAGCGCGCACTGAAGACGATCCCGATTTACCTCAGGCAGCGAATTCGGCATTCTTGGTCGATATTCCATCGGAGGGCTGGGAAGTCGTTCGCGATGTCGAGACGCTCTCGGGTGGCCATAACCATTGCGAGATCCGCATTACCGACCTCGTCGTGCATAGGGACAAGATGCTCGGCGGGCGTGGTGAAGGCCACCTCCTTGGTCAAGCGCGACTTGGTCCTGCCCGCCTTGCCCATTGCATGCGCTGGATCGGTCAAGCCGAAGTTGCTCTCGACATGATGGTCGATCGTTCGCTCAACCGTTATGCACACGGCTCGCTGCTGGCAGAAAAACAAGGAATCCAGTGGATGATCGCTGATTCGGCGATGGAGCTTTACCAGTGCAAGCTGATGGTGCTGCACGCGGCCTATCTCATTGATGCGGGCTTGGACTTCAAGAGTGAAGTTTCTATGGCCAAGCACTTTGTGGCGAACTCGCTGTGGCGAATTATTGATCGGTCAATTCAGGTTCACGGCGCGCTGGGCTACTCGAGCGATACGCCGCTAGGTGAAATGATGAAGCAAGCGCGTTGGGCGCGCTTCGCTGACGGCGCTGACGAAGTGCATCAAATGCGTATCGCCCAGCGAACCATCGCGGCTTACAAGGATTTTGGAACAACCAAGGCTGCAACCGGCAACTTGCCACTTTGATCCCAATCGCCAACGTTGCATGCGGTCACCCATTTGCATGATGGCATTCGGGCGGCATCTCTGGACGTTCTGATGCGTTGCGGCCTAAGAGATCGCGAATTTCGGTGTCGAGATCGGCCGAACCGATCTCGACGGCGAAGGTGCAGCGGCACGCGCCAAACCGTCTTTCTGGGCGTGCGTTCGGCCTCTAGACTTTTCCTCATGGAAAATTCAAACCTCCCCGAAAACAACGTCACATCCGAAACCGCTACGGCTAGGAGTTCACGCCATCGACGACACCGGCAACGACTTATCGTCGGGATCGTCGCCGCAGTCGTCATCCTGTTCGGCGTCGTCGCCTATAGCGCGTCGAACAGTTCGAAACATACAGCCGGAACCTACGAAGTGAACGGCTGCGAACTCGACCCGCCAGACCGAGCAACGGCAGAGTGCAGCGATAGCGACTTCGAGGGTCTCGATTTGCGTGGCGTGTACCTCGCAGGCGCCGATCTCTCCAGTGCCAACCTCTACTCCTCTGATTTACGAGGTGCAAACCTCGCAGGTGCTGACCTGACTAACGCCAACCTGAATTTCGCAGATTTGCGGGGTGCAAACCTCCGCTACGCAACGTTGCGCCGCGCCAAATTTACTGGCGCCAAATTGTTTGGTGCCGACCTCACCGGCGCCACACTGACCGACGCAAACTGGTCGAACACGACCTGCCCCAACGGTACGGTCGTCTACGCATCGACAGATCCCTGCACGCCTTAACGGCATAGGCGCGTGGCGTTTGGAACCTGACCGAAAAGAACGCCACGACCGAAACTGCCACGACTGGGGTTTCACGTCGCGGTTGTTGTCCTGTTCGGGGTAGTCGCCAATGGATCGTCGAACAGTTCGCAACAATCAGCCTGAAGGTGCGTCCTCGCGACTGCGAATTCAATCCGTCTCCGGAACACCAATTGCTTGTTGGCGCGCCCACCGATAGTCCGCCTTTCCTGACGGACTTCGCTCAATGTGATCGACGAACTTAATTTCCTTCGGAAGTTTGTAACGCGCTATGTGTTGGCCGCACTCAGCGAGTAATTCGGCGCTGGTCACGAGTTGCTGATCTCGAAGTCGAACGATGGCAACGACTTCGTTACCCCAACGCTCGCTTGGTCGTCCCGCGACTACCACGTCGTAGACCGCTGGATGCCGTCCGATGGCTGCTTCGACCTCCTCAGCAAAAATCTTTTCGCCACCAGAGTTGATCGTGGCCGAGTCGCGACCCTGCAAATCGAGCAAGCCTCCGCTGGTGTACCTAGCTCGATCGCCGGGGACTGCGAACCTCACGCCGTCGATCACGGGAAATGTGCGGCTGGTTTTGGCTTCATCGCCGAGGTAGCCCAGTGGAACTCGACCTCGCTGGGCTAGCCAGCCGGATTGCTCATCGCCAACCTCGACGAGGGCAGTGACCGTTTCGTCGAGGATGCACATGCCTGGTCCGGGAGTGAAGGTGCCAGTTGATGTGGTTGCGCCGGCGCCGGCGCCCGTGATTTGCGCTGCCTGCGACCCAGTCTCCGATGCGCCGAGCCCATCCATGATGCTCATGCCCGGTAAGAGCTCAAGGAATTCGCGCTTCACCGTCGCACTGAGCGCAGCACCTCCACTGACCAACAGGATCAACGATCCGAGTTCATAGTCATGTTCACGCAACTCGTCGACCAGTGGACGACCAAACGCGTCACCAACGATGAGCGCGATGTTCACGCCTTCGCGCTCAACGGTGGACCACACGTCGACCGGGTCGAGTCGATCGGTGAGGTTTGGCAACACGACAGTGCTACCGCCACCAAGCGCATTCAAAGCAATCCAGTGCGCCGCTCCGTGCATAAACGGAGGAGCGGGAAGTAGATGACTTCCACCGTTCAATGCGCTTTCAACGATTGCCTCGAAGCTGGTCCACTCGTTGCCGGTGCTGAGGTCACGGCCGCCGAGCGCGGCCGGAAAAATGTCCGCCTGACGCCACAGGACACCCTTGGGCATTCCGGTGGTTCCTCCCGTGTAAAGGATGTAAAGGTCATCGGGAGAGAGCGCGACTGCCGGAGCGGTCGCGGGGGATTGCTCGAGAGCGTCCTCGTACCAAATTGCTCCGTCAAGGAGATCGTGACCGGATTCGTCTCGAACCTGAAGCAATGTGGTCAAGTTCGGTAACTTGTCGAGCACTTCACGAAGCGTGGGTGCGAACGCGCTATGGAACACGATGCCCTTGGCTCGGCTGTCGTCCAAGAGGTAATGCAACTCCTCGGCGACGTAGCGATAGTTGACATTGAATGGCGCGACCCGTGCTTTATACGCACCGATCATGCCTTCGAGGTACTCGTTGCCATTATGGAGATAGAGCGCGAGGTGATCTTGACCCGATTGATGGCTGGCAAGGTCGGCGCGTTCAGCGGATACTTCGAACCCTTGTCCGAGAAGATAATTCGCAAGGCGTCGTGTGCGATCGCCGAGCTGGCGGTAAGTGAGCCGGCGGTCTCGCCAAACGATTGCTTCGCGGTCGGGAACCGCGGCCACAACCGCTTCATTGACTGCTCCCAGGTTGAACTCCATGGAACTCCTGGCATTGGTTCGGTGTCGGGTTTTGATGTGTCGGTGTTGATGATCTGGATTCAACGATGCGGCATCGGTATCGACATCGTGCAATGTGAGAATCGCCGATTATCGAAGTGGCAAGCCTAGAAGCACCTCGTTGGCTTCTACCAACTGAAAACCGTTGCGAAGCCTTCGATGCCCGACAGGGAGACACAATTCGGTATCGTGGCCGGATGATCTTTGGAACGTTTATTCCCCAGGGCTGGAAGATGGAGCTCGTTGGTATTCAAGACCCTCAGGCGAAGTGGGCTAAAGCGGTTGAAATCGCGTTATTGGCCGAGGAGCTTGGCTACGACTCGTTGTGGGTCTATGACCATTTCCACAACGTGCCGGTTCCTGCTCACGAGGCGATGTTTGAAGCATGGACAACGTTGGCGGCCATCAGTCAACTGACCACGACGATTCGGCTGGGCCAGATGGTTGGCTGCGCGCCTTACCGCAATCCAGGTTTGTTGGCGAAGATCACATCGAACATCGACGTGATCTCCGGTGGGCGCCTCGATCTTGGCATTGGTGCTGGTTGGTATGAGCATGAGTACAAGGCCTACGGCTACGGGTTTCCTCCCGCCGCGGACCGAATTCGAATGTTGCGAGAGTCGGTTGAGATCATCTTGGCGATGTGGTCTGAACCCGACACCACCTATGAAGGGCGCTTCTTCAGCCTCGATGGCGCGCAGTGTGATCCGAAGCCATTACAGCAGCCGCATCCACCGATTTTGATTGGTGGCGGCGGTGAACAATTGACCTTGCGGGTGGTGGCACGATATGCGGATCGTTCAAACTTCGGCGGAAACCCGGAGGAGTTTGCGCATAAGTGCGAGGTACTCAAAGAGCACTGCCGAGTGGTGGGCCGCGATTATGACGCCATTACCAAGACGTGGTCACCTGAGGTATTCATTCGCGAAACCGAGCAAGAACTCATCGACGCTGGTTCGCGATCCTTTTGGGGTGAGCCGTTTGAATCATGGTCGAAAGGAAACCTCGTCGGTACACCCGAGCAAGTATGTGAACAAATTCAGACCTATCGCGACTTAGGGTGCGAAGGGTTCATCCCGTGGGTCAGCGACTATCCCGATACTGAGACGTTGACTCGCTTTGCCCAACAAGTCATGCCGCAATTCCGATCGTGAACCGCACCGATAGCGACAACGGCCTGAACTTATTCGTAATAGCGAAAGATGATTTCGGCAACGCATGAAGGCTTAGGTGCGCCTTCGACTTCGAAGGTGAACCGCATGGTTACCTGTGCACCGCCGGTGACATCGTCAACCTCGAGAAGTTCCGCACCGAGTCGAAGCCTTGAACCCACCGGAACCGGTGACGGAAACCGAATCTTGCTCGCTCCGTAATTGACCCCCATGGCCACTCCCTGCACCTGAAGGATGTCGGGCATGAGCGTTGGTCCCATCGACAGCGTCAAATAGCCGTGGGCGATTGGACCGCCAAACGGTCCGCTCTTGGCTCGTTCGGGGTCAACGTGGATCCACTGGCGGTCGCCGGTGGCGTCAGCGAACAGATTGACCTGTTCTTGAGTGATCTCGACGTAGTTGCTGTAACCAAGGTGTTCGCCGACCTTGGCTCGTAGTCCCTCGATGCCCTGCACTGTGGTTGTCATGACGAGATCATGCCCCGCCGAACCGGTATTGGTCGAACGGGGAACCTAGTGAAACCAAATTTTCTGATAATTGCGGCTCATTGGGTGTACGAGGAGGGCAAACAGCGCGACCGGGAAAAGTGCAGATAACAAAAGGGTCACATCGAAGATCGAACTCAGGCCATTGGCCGCGATGTACAAGATGAGTGGCACGAGGCCAACGACCGCAACAACGACCCCAAGCAGGTAACCCCAGCGTTGTTCATTGGCGATGCCGAAGCCAGCGGCGATGCCGCCGACTGCGATGGCTAACCCAATGACGCTGAAGCCGAACAACAAACTGAATACCGAATTGATATACAGCAAGAATGTGGCCATATAGAGGGTCTGTGGCTGCGACGGATTAGTCCACCGGCGAGTTTCCATGGTTCACAGTCTGACAGGAAACCAACGGGAGTCTGGCGCGCGTGATGAACCGTGTTTACGAAGTGGTGGTCGACGAGCCTGAAGGTCGGCGATCAAGGGTGACGGCAGTAAGCGAAGAACGATGACCCTCGGGATCTGGCGCCTGATGAATCGCTCGAAGTTGTCCGCAAGCCGCATCGATGTCGGTTCCTCGATTTTGTCGAACGGTTGCGTTCACGCCGAACGATCCCAATAGGTCGCGAAAGGCGCGAACGCGGGCAGGGGGAGTGCCGCGGGTCGAATAACCCGGAGTTGGATTGAGGGGAATGAGATTGACGTGGGCACGAAGGGACATGGCGTAGGCCGCGAGCTCATCAGCATCTTGCCGACGGTCGTTGACGCCATCGATAAGTGCCCATTCAAACGACAGCCGTCGATTTTTAGCCTCGAGATACTCCTGGCATGCCTCCGCGAGCATCGCAAGGGGATAGCGCTCATTAATCGGCACCATGGCGGTTCTTAAGGTGTCGTTGGCCGCATGGAGCGAGACGGCCAAGTTCACTGGCAGCGCCTCGCTGGCCAATCTGCGAATACCCGGGACGATCCCGACAGTCGACACCGTCAGGTGTCGGGCTGACAAGCCCATGTCGCCGTGTAACCGCTGGACTGCACCCCACATTCGGTCATAGTTGGCTAACGGCTCTCCCATACCCATGAACACGACATTTGAGACGCGTCGGGGGTCCGAACGGTCCGTCGCTCGTCGCCGAGCACGCACGACTTGTTCAATAATTTCGCCGACCGTGAGTTGGCGATCAAAGCCGGCTTGTCCCGTCGCGCAAAATCCACATGCCATCGCACAGCCAGCTTGGGTACTGACACAGACGGTGGAACGGTCGTCATAGTGCATGAGTACCGTCTCGATCTGAGCGCCGCCGTCGAGTTCGAATAGCCACTTCACGGTGGCTCCATCACGACTTACCAATTCCGTCACCGGTTTCAGAGCGGATGGCGCTAATTCAGCAAGTCGGTTGCGTACCAACTTCGGCACGGTAGTCATTGACTCGATCGGCACTGCCTGTTCGTAGAGCCCTTGCCATACTTGGTCGACTCGGTAGCTGGGTTGGTCCGCGAGAAGCTCGCCGAGCGCAGAGCGGTCAAGGTCATAAAGCGTGGTCACAGGCTTAAGCGTAGGGGCGGGCTGTTCCTCACAGCGCTTTGTACCACCATCGGTGCGCAGCAGTCGGCGTAAAGCCAAGCGAGCGATAGACGTGGAGCGCCGATTCGTTGTCGCCTTCGACATACAACATCGCATCGGTGACACCGCAATGGCCTAACCAGTTGAGCCCAGCCCAAACGAGCGCCCGCCCCATTCCGCGTGATTGATTGGCAGGGTCAACGCCGATGACAAAAATTTCACCGAGATGCGGATCGATGTCGTAGTGGATTTTGGCCCAGCAAAACCCGATCAGTTGACCGGTCGGCAAGCCGTCGATGATGTCGTCGAGTACCAAAAACCCATCGGACTGAAACCAAGATTCGCTGAGCCGCTCAGCAAGATCATCAAGGGTCCAATTTCCTTGTTCCGGGTGCCATGCGAATGCTTGGTGATTGACTGCGATCCAAGCTTGGTCATCGTGGCCGGGCCGAAACGGACGAAGGTTTTCTAAGACGAAATCGTTGTCGGGTCGGAGTCTGGATTCGAGCGGCAGTGACCGTCGTAATTGCAACATCGTGCGTTGGAGTTCGAATCCATCGTCGCGACAGATTCGGTCGAGTTCATCAGAAACGGGCTCAACTTCAATGCGAATGCCGGAACATCCTGTCGTAGTCGCAAGTCGGGCGGCATCTTGCAGCAAAACCGCGACGGTATCGAGTGGCGTTGACTCGTCGGCAATTGCGTCGACAACCTCGGACAATTGTGGTTCCAACGCCCGCATGTCTGGTTCAAACGTCACGCGTCGCACGGCCGAAGAGTAGCGGTCGCCCGCCACCTTGCTGCTACTCCCAGTACTCTCCGCATCCATGGCGAAACCGAGAACTGCTGAAGGTCGAGCGCGTGAAGCCTCAGCGCGGCTGTCCGCCGAGTATCCCGATGCAACATGTGAACTCGACCATCGAAATGCCTTTGAGTTGCTGACCGCAACGATTTTGTCGGCGCAGACAACCGATGTACGGGTGAACTTGGTGACCCCGGCGTTGTTCGCACGGTATCCAACCGCCGAAGATCTCGCGATGGCGAATCCAGAAGATGTCGAAGAGTTGATTCACTCGACAGGGTTTTACAAAAACAAAGCGCGAAGCATTCTTGGTATGGCCCAGATGCTCATTGAGCGTTTCGACGGAGAAGTCCCTGCAAGCATGGCTGACCTGACGTCGCTGCCCGGAGTCGGTCGCAAGACTGCCAACGTGGTGCGAAGCGTTGCGCTGGGACTTCCGGGACTCCCGGTTGACACGCACGTAGGGCGCTTGGCCCGACTTTTGGAACTGACGGAGCAAACCGATCCTGTGAAGGTTGAGCTCGAGTTAAACCCGATGGTTCCCGCGGCAAAACGGGGGGAGTTCTCGTTGTTGCTCATTCTTCATGGGCGGCGAGTCTGTGTCGCTCGCAAGCCTCGCTGTGATGACTGCGTACTCAACGATTTTTGTCCGTCGTCGCGCTTGTGACCGCGGCACTGATTTCGCCTGGAATAGCACCTGAGATTTCGGCTGAGATCGCACTGAGATCGGTATTGGGTTGCCTCACCTCATCGCGCTGATGATTCTGGCCAGCCGGCGGTTGGCATTGTGGAGCGTTCGTTCAACCTCGTAGAGATCCGCGGCTGCGTTGTCGTCGCCTGCGCCGCTTAAGCGGTCGGCGGTCACCGTGATGCGAGCCGTTAGCTCATCGAGGGAGGTCGCAATCGAAAGGAGCTGCGCTCGTTCATCGTTCACCCGGTATGTCTAGCCTGAGTGGCTAATCAGTGCGGCTCCATCGGTTGCCGCCAACTACCGTTGCGAGTCCATGGCTAGCTATGCAGTCTTTTTCACTCTCATCAACTCGTCGATGACCTTTGGATGGTCGGGATGCTGAATCGTCTCGACCTTCGTGGCGTGTCGATCGAAGACCTCGCGTCACGCCTGCCTCGACCAAGCGCCGCCGGAGACGGGCCAGTTGCCGTGGTCCGGTCGATTCTCAGCGATGTGCAAGAGCGTGGAGACCTCGCGGTTCGTTCCTATACCGAGCAGTTCGATGGCGTGGTCCTTGACTCGCTTCGGGTGCAGCCCGAGGCGATTGCCGACGCGTTGGCCGCGATTCCTGACCAACTTCGCGAGGCATTAGAAGCGGCGCGCGATTCGATTGAAGCGTTTCATCTTGATCAACGACGATCTGATCACACCTACGTTCGTAACGGAATTGTCATTCAAGGTCGCCAAGTGCCGGTTGATCGGGCTGGCCTCTATGTGCCGGGAGGGCGGGGTGCGTATCCGTCGTCGGTGTTGATGACCGCCGTGCCGGCGCGAGTCGCGGGAGTCCCCCAGATTGTTTTATGTGTTCCACCTGATGCGACCACGGGGGGTGTTGCGCAGTCGACACTGGCGGCTGCGGCGATTGCCGGAGTCGACGAGGTCTATGCCATAGGTGGCGCACAAGCCATCGCGGCGATGGCCTACGGCACTGAGTCGATTCGTCCCGTCGATGTGATCGCCGGACCAGGCAATATTTATGTCGCGATTGCTAAACGCGAAGTGGCCGGCGTCGTCGGGATTCCGTCGGCATTCGCTGGCCCATCAGAGATCGTCGTGGTCGCCGATGACTCTACTCGTCCTGATTTCGCTGCGATTGATGTGATGGTTCAGGCCGAACATGGCCCCGACGGATTGGCATGGCTGATTACATGGTCTCCGACGGCCGCTGATGCTATCGACGCTGAACTTGATCGGCTGGTCGCTGGGGCGGCGAGGCGAAGCGAGATCGAAAGCAACTTCGCCAATGGCGGTCACCTTGCTCTCGTCGACAACGCAGAGGCCGCGATTGCCGTGGCGAATTTGATCGCGCCCGAACACCTGCAGCTTATGAATGATGATCCGGAATCGTTGGTGCCGCTCGTTCGCCACGCGGGAGCAGTATTTTGTGGACCGTTGGCTCCGGCATCAATCGGCGATTACATCGCTGGACCGAGCCATGTATTGCCGACCTTTGGTTCTGCCCGCTTCGGGAGCGCATTGACCGTCGACGATTTCGTCAAACAAGTTCATGTCATCACCCTCGATCGCGCGGCGTTTGACATCGTGGCGCCTTATGTCGAGACCTTGGCTCAGGTCGAAGGCCTTGATGCCCACGCGGAATCAGTCCGCATGCGTCAGGAGCGCTCGCCGTGATTGCTCCCCGCGAGGATGTGGCGTTGATGAGCGGGTATCACTCACCGCAGGTCGATGTCGATGTTCGACTTAACACCAATGAATCTCCCTTCGGCCCGCCTGAAGGTTGGAAAACCGCGTACGCAAATGCGGTCGCGAACATCGAATGGAATCGTTACCCAGATCGAGATGCGATTGCCCTTCGGCGCGCCATCGCGGCGATGCACCAAGTCGATCCAAGCTGCGTGTTTGTCGCTAATGGGTCCAACGAAGTGATCCAGACGTTGTTGATGACCTATGGCGGTCCAGGTCGAAGTGCTGCGATGTGGGAACCCACCTACGCGCTCCACAGCCACATCAGTCGACTGACTGCGACGGCGGTCATCCAAGGTGAACGAACTGACGACTTCCGTATCGATCGTGACGAGGTCGATCGGGTCTTTCGGGAAGCCAATCCCGAAGTCACCTTTCTGTGTACGCCCAATAATCCAACTGGTGTCGTTGATAGTGAGTCCGATGTCGCCCATGTTGCGGAGCTAGTGACCCGAGCGAATGGACTGCTCGTTATCGATGAGGCTTACGGACAATTTTCGCCCTGGTCGGCGTTGGGTCTCGTTGACGATGGTGTTCCTCTTGTGGTCACTCGAACATTTTCCAAAACTTGGTCGATGGCTGCGGCCCGGTTGGGGTACCTCGTTGGGCCTGCGGAGATAGTGAGTGAGCTCGAAAAGGTCGTGCTGCCATATCATCTGGATTCAGCGAAACAATTGGCTGGTCGTCTCGCGCTCGATTACGTCGATGACATGAAGACTCGCGTCGATCACCTCGTTGCCGAACGCACACGGCTGATAGCCGGCCTCGAGCAACTGCCCGTCACGGTTTGGCCATCGGGTGCGAACTTCGTTCTCTTCCGACCCGACACGATGGATGGCGCTGCGGTTTGGCAGCGATTACTTGACCGTTCAATTTTGATTCGAAATTTCGCGTCATCCCCTCGGCTCAGTGGGTGCTTACGGGTGACTATTGGCGCGCCTACCGAAAACGACCTATTTCTCGACGCACTCAGGGAGTTCCTCACATGAGCAATCCGAAAGCACCTTCTCGAGCTGCGTCAGTAGCTCGATCGACCAACGAAACCGCAATTACTATCGACCTAGAACTTGATGGTTCGGGCCAGATCGAAGTGTCGACCGGACTGCCATTTTTTGACCACATGCTGAGTCAACTTGGCCGCCACGGCGGATTTAATCTCCTGCTTCGCGCCAATGGCGATCTCGAGATCGACGCTCACCACACCGTCGAAGACGTCGGCATCGCGCTCGGCGAAGTGTTTCGTGAGGCCCTTGGAGACAAGGCAGGTGTCCGGCGATTCGCATCGATCAGCGTTCCGCTCGATGAAGCATTGGTCGAGGTAGCGCTCGACCTTTCAGGCCGTCCATTTTTTCACTACGAGATCGATTTTCCTGGAGTGAAAATTCTTGGTGATCCGCCATTTGATCCTCAACTCGTCGAAGAGTTCTGGCGCGCGTTCGTGATGTCGTCGGCTATCACGTTGCACATCACACTCGTGCGGGGACGAAATACACATCACATCATTGAGGCAACCTTCAAAGCCGTTGCTCGCGCGCTGCGCGACGCCGTTCGCATCGAAGGGGTTGACGTTCCATCGACCAAAGGTGTGCTGTGACATTGATCGCAGTGCTCGATTATGGAATTGGCAATCTGCGATCAGCTCAAAAGGCGTTACAGCGAGTGGGTGCCGATGCTCGCCTCACCTCTGATCCCGGATTAATCCGTGAAGCGGCCGGAGTCGTATTGCCCGGCGTGGGCTCATTTGGTCGGTGCATGGCTGAATTGCGATCATCGGGGTTGGACGAGCTCGCCCAGGAAGCGATCGACGCGAGCAGACCGTTTTTAGGAATTTGCGTTGGCATGCAGATGCTCTACGACGGGTCAGATGAGGCCCCCGGAATCGCGGGACTAGGCGCACTTGCCGGGCAAGTTCGCATGCTTTCAGACGATGTGAAGCGCCCACAGATGCAATGGAACATTCTGAACGAGCGGATGGTTGATGGTCGTGAATCGTCCGCGATGATGGCCGGTATGACCGCTCCCGCGTGGGTGTACTTCGTGCACTCATATGCGCCCGAGATGACCGACGAAGTCGTCGCCACCTGTGATTACGGCGGACCAGTTGTAGCGGGAGTCGAATCAGGGAGCATCTGGGCGACGCAATTTCATCCGGAAAAATCGTCTGACAATGGGCTCGCATTACTGAAAAATTTTGTGAACCGCGCTGCGCATTGGCAACTAGGAGTGGGCGAAAAATCGTGATCGACGTCTATCCGGCTATTGACCTTCGTGCTGGGCGATGTGTTCGGCTCTATCAGGGGGATTACGGACGAGAGACGGTTTATGGCGACGACCCAGTAGCACAGGCACTGGCGTTTGAAGCAGATGGAGCGCCATGGATTCATGTTGTTGATCTCGACGCGGCGCGCTCGGGTGATCCGGTCAATCGGCCCGTCGTTGGCGCGATTGCCGCCGCGGTTTCGATTCCGGTCCAGACCGGCGGTGGCATTCGCGATGAAGCAGCGGCTGACGCGCTGATTGAAGCGGGCGTCTCACGAGTCGTGCTTGGAACCGCAGCGCTCGAGCAACCTGAATTGGTTCGACGTCTTGCTGCGCGGATGTCGGTTGCAGTGGGCCTTGATGCCCGCGGGCGAGACGTAGCGATTCGAGGCTGGGAACAAGGTTCTGGTCAAGATCTCCTCGATGTGGCCAAGTCTTTTGCCGACGCGGGTGTCGCGGCGTTGATCGTCACCGAAATTGGCCGCGATGGAACCCTTGAAGGCCCTGACTTGGAGGGACTAGCCGAGGTTTTGGTGGCTACAACGATCGATGTGATCGCATCGGGAGGTGTCGGCACCGTCGATGACTTGCGTGCGTTGAGCACGATGGCCGTTGCTGGCCGTGGCCTATCGGGCGTCATCATCGGACGTGCGCTCTATGAGGGTGCCTTCACGTTGTCCGATGCCATCATGGCGATCAGTCATTGACCGCCCGATAGGGTCCAAGGATGCGCGCCGTTCGAGTTATTCCCTGTCTTGACGTTGACGCCGGTCGCGTCGTCAAAGGTGTCAATTTTGTTGACCTCCGCGACGCTGGTGATCCCGTTGAATTGGCGTCTCGCTATGATGCTGAAGGTGCCGACGAGCTGATCTTTCTCGACATCACCGCGTCGAGTGATGCCCGTGACACGATTGTTGAAGTTGTTCGTCGAACAGCCGAGCAAGTTTTCATTCCATTCACAATCGGCGGTGGAATTCGATCGGTTGAAGACGCTCGCCGACTTCTTCGCGCTGGAGCGGACAAAGTGTCAGTGAATACTGCGGCAGTTGATCGTCCCGATCTCATCGCCGAGATGGCAGCTGAGTTTGGTACGCAGTGCGTTGTTGTCGCCATCGATGCGCGGCGATGTGCCCCTGACAGCAACACGCCGACCCGAAGCGGTTACGAGGTGTTCACTCACGGCGGTCGCACGCAAACGGGTATGGACGCGGTCTGGTGGGCCGCCAAAGTGCAGCGGTTGGGCGCGGGCGAACTATTGCTGACTTCGATGGACCGCGACGGAACGCGCGACGGGTTTGATTTGACGCTAACTCGATTGGTCGCCGATGCAGTGACGATTCCGGTCATCGCTAGCGGCGGCGTCGGAGAGTTGCAACATTTGGTCGACGGCGTAACTAGCGGTGGAGCTGACGCAGTGCTTGCGGCGTCGATCTTTCACTTCGGCGAACGGACCATTGGCGAAGCCAAGACATTCATGGCAAGCCAGGGCGTGCTCACTCGTCCGGCTAAGGTTGAGTGAGTGATTTCAGTTGCTAGGCGGGTTGAGGTTTTCGGCAAATTCGACAAGAAGGTCAGCGACTCGGGCAGTTCGCCCAGCGAAATAGTGATCGGCCCCGGGAACGACAACCAGTGACGTAGCCGTCCAGTCAGCCGTGATCGCTCGAGCAGATTCAGGCAATCGAAACTCGTCGTGCTCGGGGATGACGAGTCGCTTCGGGCGAGCATCGTGGGCCGCGAGCATTGTCTCGATCGGTACGACTCGGATCGGCGGAGCAATGAGGAACCATCCGGCAAGTCTCGGATCGATGACGGTCAGAGCGATGTCAGCACCGAATGACCAGCCGCCGATCAACAGCGGGATCCCAGGAGCACATTCGGCGAGAGCATCGATGCCGGCGGCGATGTCGAATCGTTCATCGACACCTGCACCATGCTGACCCGTGGAGTTACCAACTCCGCGGAAATTGAATCGAAGGACCGCGATATTGCGCTGAGGAAGCGTACGAAACAACTCGCTGGTCACCAATGACCGCATTGACCCGCCGTGCAGGGGATGGGGGTGCGCAAGCACCACCGCGGCAGTGATGTGGCGTGGCAACGCGACTTCAGCTTCCAGGCTGATCCCGTCACTTGTCGTTAAACGTAGGTTTTTCGCGGGGCTGGTGTCGTCTGCCATGGTTAGAGACGGTACCGTCGAGTTGTGCCTCAGGACCTAAGCGTCGCCGCCATTGATCCCGATCCCTCGACAATCGCTGAACTCGGCGGGGAAGAAAACGCTGCACTAGCCGGTGATCCGCCATCAGGTCAGCCGGGTGACACCCTTGCCGATCGGCTTTCAGGCCGGCCCGGTTCCGACAAGCTCCCGATCAAGATGATGTCGGACCGGGTATTGGTTCGCCTGGGCGGTGGTGAAGGCGAGCGCCGCAGCACGGGTGGCATTTTGATTCCGGCTACCGCGCAGATGGGAAAGCGGTTGGTCTGGGCCGAAGTAGTCGCGATTGGCGCGAGTGTGCGCCATATGGAGGCCGGTGACCACGTGTTGTTTAATCCCGAGGATCGATACGAGGTCGAAGTGCGCGGCGAGGATTATGTGATTTTGCGGGAGCGAGATGTGCATGCGGTGGCCGCAGGTCGACTCGAGGAAGGTTCGACTGGGCTGTACCTCTAAATTGGGCACCGTCCTACCGCGACCAGTCGGACGATGGGAGCGTTCATTAACGCGTTCATGGTCCTGGTTGATGACTGGTGACAAATTGGGTTCGTGACCGACCTGGTTGGCCTCTACGATGGGCGCATCATGGCGCTTACGACACCTATTTCATTCACCGCTGAGCAATTCCAGGCAGTCACGTTCAATGCTGACGGACTCGTTCCAGCGATTGTGCAGGAGGCTGGTACCGGCAAGGTCCTGATGATGGCGTGGATGAATGCCGATTCGCTTCGTCAGTCACTCGACACGGGCCGCACTTGGTTTTGGAGCCGTTCACGCCAGGAGTACTGGTGTAAGGGCGAAACCTCTGGCGATCGTCAGTTCATTCGCGAAGCGCGTTACGACTGCGATGGCGACACGTTGTTGTTCGTGGTCGAACAGGAAGGTAACGGCGCGTGTCACACCGGCGAGTACTCGTGTTTTTACCGCGCATTCGGCTCCGAAGCCGATGATGCCGACCCCACTGCCGCTTCCGACGGCTCGGCCTAGTCGTGCTGGTAAAACCGGATCGCGACGAGTTCCGCTCATTATGTACTTCGTACACGGTCGTTCCGGTTTGGACTGAATTACTCGCCGACCTCGTCACGCCGGTCGCTGCATTTTCCCGACTGTGTCGGGGAACCGAACCCGGATTCCTGCTTGAGTCAGTCGAACACGGTGAACGCTGGAGTCGCTGGTCGTTTGTCGGTCGGAATCCACTTGCGACGTTGGTGTCGCGCAACGGCAAACTTGAGGTTTCAGGTGATCTGCCCGTTGACTTGCGCGCCGACGAGGGCATTCTTGAAGCGATCGAACACCTCCTTGAGATCTACCGGTCGCCAGTCCGGGACGACCTTCCACCTCTGCACGGCGGCCTGATGGGTTTTCTCGGCTACGACGTTGTTCGCGAGGTCGAAGATCTCCCGAATGTGCCTTTAGATGACACGGATCATCCCGACGCGGTGATGTCGGTAATCGGAGAATTGGCAGCGTTTGACCATTGGCGCCAACAGGTGACACTGATCGAAAACGTCATTGTTCCCGCTGGGGCATCAATTGGCGACCTTGATGAGCTTTACGATGAGGCGATTGAGCGCCTCGCCAGGCTCGCAGCGGACGGTGCCGAAGCGCTCAACGAACCGCTGGTTGAGCCGCCATTGCGAAATGCGCCGCTGCCCGAGTTCACTTCGCCGACTGGATCTGAGAACTATCGCCTCGCGGTCGACGTGGCACGCGAGCACATACTCGCTGGTGACATTTTCCAAGTCGTGTTATCGCAGCGCTTTGACCTTCAACTAGATGCCGACCCGTTCGATTTCTATCGCGTCCTTCGTCAGGTGAATCCAAGTCCGTATATGTATTTCGTTCGACTTCCTGAGATCACGTTGGTCGGGTGTTCGCCCGAACCCATGGTTCAGTTGCTTGATGGGCGAGTGATTTCTCGACCAATAGCTGGCACCCGTCGACGCGGAATTACCGAAGAAGAAGACCATCGCCTGGCAGCTGAATTAACCGAGCATCCCAAAGAATTGGCTGAGCATGTGATGCTGGTGGACTTGGCTCGAAACGATGTGGGTCGGGTGGTTCGATTTGGAACTGAACAACTTGACGAGATGATGACCCTTGAGCGCTATAGCCACGTCATGCATCTGACATCGCAGGTGTCAGGCGAGCTCGCCGATGGTCGCACCCCGATCGACGTGTTGCGGGCGACGCTGCCCGCGGGCACGGTCTCGGGCGCGCCGAAAGTGCGGGCGATGGAGATCATTGACGAGCTTGAACCAGTCAAGCGTGGTGCCTATGCCGGCGTAGTCGGGTACATCGACTTCTCTGGCAATATCGACACCGCAATCACGATTCGCACCATGGTCGTCTCACCTGATGGGCGAGCGTCGGTGCAAGCCGGCGCTGGGGTAGTGGCTGACAGCGTGCCGGAGCATGAGGATCTCGAATGCCACAACAAGGCCGCGGCACTGCTGAGCGCAGTGCCGGGTGCTCGACGGATGACCGCGCAGCGCCTTGCTGCACTGGCCGAGGCGGAGGCTTCGCAACACGATGCCTGAACAACGAGACGCCGAGGGATACGCAACGGTGCGAGCTGGCTCGCTGTGGGCGCCACCAAGGCGTGATCAAGTCGTTGTTATTGGGCCAGACGCGGCAACGTACCTGCAAGGTCAGCTCAGTCAAAACGTCATTGCGCTCAAGGTTGACGCTATGGCGTGGACTTTTTTGCTTGATCCTTCGGGCAAGTTGGGATTTTGGTTGCGGGTGACACGCGAAACTTCAGAGACATTCATCCTTGATGGCGATCCGGGTTGTGGTCCCGACGTTGTGGCGCGGTTGTTGCGATTCAAACTTCGAACGGCGGCCGAGATCGAATTGCGCGCGGCACCCACGTCAAGTGATGGCTCGGCCGACCCTGAACTCATGGCATCACGAATTGAAGCAGGCATCCCAAGTTTTGGTGCCGAACTAGTTGACGATGTGATTCCCGCCGAACTCGGGCAGTGGTTTATTGATGCGTCAGTGAACTTCTCCAAGGGCTGCTACACGGGACAAGAACTGGTGGCCCGGATCGACTCGCGCGGAGCAAATGTTCCGCGAAACTTGCGGGGATTCATTCTTGAAGGTCGCGAAGTGGTGCCACCCGGCGCGGAAGTGACCTCGGGTGGAAAAGTCGTTGGCACGGTGACGAGCTCGACCTATTCAGCCAAGCTCAGGGCTCCGATTGCGCTCGGGTTTGTGCATCGAACCATCATCCCGTCATCGCGAGTAACGCTTGTCTGGGACGACCAGATGGTCTCGGCGGAGGTGCGAGAACTGCCGATGGTGACCGATCAATAATTTTGCCGTTTGCGGCGTTTGGTGATGGATCGGACTGCTGGCTCTAGCATTGCGTGGTGAACTTCTACGAGGTCATCGGCGTGCAACCGGGCGCGACGACCGATGCGGTGCGTCGGGCCTACTTGTCAAAGGCACGACTCGCGCATCCCGATTTCCACGTCGGCGCTGATTCCAACGCTCGCTCCGATGCAGAACGACAGATGCGCGAGCTCAATGAAGCATGGGCCGTGCTTGGCGATGCACAACGCCGTCGCGATTATGACGCCACGCTGCAGGAAGCCTCGCGCCAAGCAAGGGCAAAGCGGCCTCGGGGAACAGCAGATCCCAGCTTCGTGCCATTTGTTGACGATGAAACCGACTACGTTGCGATACTCGACGATGCACCGGCCGGCAATGGCGCAACGGTTCCACGCTCGGTCCAAGTGGCACCGGCGATGTTGCTGATCTTGGCCGTGTTCTTCTTGTGTGTGGGGCTAGTGGCGAGTTTTCCACCGCTTCTCGCCGTCGGGGCATGTTGTTTCTTGGGATCACTAGTGGCCTTTGTGATAACCCCGGCGATTGCCGTCATGCGAAGCCTTGAAAGCGACCGTGACTGATCGAGTTGGTTTGCTCAGCAACCTTCATGCCTGGCGTTGGTTACGCACCGGTGGCCGCGGGTAAGGTGTCGTTCTATGTCAAAGACTTCGATGATCCTTAAACTCACTGCCCAAGATGGTCGCCGCGACGATCTCCTCGCCGCGCTCAGTGGAATGTTGCCAACAGTCAACGACGAAGAAGGCACCGAGATATACGCCTTCAACTATGACGACAGCGACGCCAACGTCATTTGGATTTATGAGGTGTATTCGAGCAAAGAGGCCATGGACTTGCACTCGGCCACACCGGCGATGGCCGAATTGCTTGGCGCTGTCGGTCCACTTCTTGGTACCGAACCGCCGTTGTGGGTCTCAGCGACACCGATGGCCGGCAAAGGCATCGGGCTCTAATTCGTGGGGCCTTAGGGCCCACGCGTACAGGAGCGTCGGTACCTTCAGGTCGACATGGCAACGTATCTAGATCGAATCATTGCTGCCCATCGTGACACAGCAGCCCAAGACGATCGTCGTCTTGACCGATTAGTTGACGAAGCTGCGAGTCGTACGGCGGTTGATCCTGTCCGTGGTTTCGGTGCTCAAATCCAAGCGGCAGCGACGTCGCAAGGCGTCGCGGTTATCGCCGAAATCAAACGGCGCTCACCATCGAAAGGTTTGCTCTCGCCTGATCTTGATCCTGCCGCATTGGCAATGACCTATGCCGATGGCGGTGCCGCATGCATGTCGGTACTGACTGACGATGCCTTTTTCGGGGGATCATCCAGTGATCTTTCTGATGCGCGAATGTCCTGCATGCTGCCGGTGCTGCGAAAAGATTTCACGGTTTCTGGCCATGACATTGCCGACGCGCGAATCATGGGCGCCGACGCGGTGTTGCTGATAGCGGTAATTCTTGACGATGCCGAGTTGGTGGACTTCATCACGCTGGCCAGCGAATTGGGCCTTGACGCCTTGGTTGAAATCCACGACGAAGGCGAACTCGAACGCGCAACTCGGGCGGGAGCGAAGCTGATCGGCGTTAATCAGCGGGACTTGGTGACTTTCGAGGTCGACACCGACCGGGCCGTTCGGCTGGCCCCCCAAATGCCCGCTGGAGTTATCCGGGTTGCCGAGTCAGGTATTCGCAGCCCCGCCGATGCGAAGGTGCTCGTGAGTGCTGGATACCAAGCGGTATTGGTGGGCGAGTCCTTCGTCACTGCGAATGACCCTCGAGCGTCGGTCGCAGCGATGTGCTCGCTTGATTGACTACCAAGCATTGCTGGATGACTGATCGAATAGCCGCAGGTAGGCGGCGCCGCGCCGGTAGCTTGGAGCCGTGTTCGTCAAAATCTGCGGAATAACCAATGAAGAAGATGGACTTTTCGCCGTAGCTATGGGCGCTGACGCGGTGGGGTTCATCTTTGCTCCGGGGTCGTCGCGACAAATCGCGGTGACCCAAGCTCGCGATATCGCTCGTCGCTTACCGCCCGAAGTTATGACGTTGGGGGTGTTTCGCGACGAGGCACCGCAGCGGGTGGTCGAAACTATTAATGCAGCGGGACTGCACGGTGTTCAGTTGCATGGCCACGAGACTCCTGCCGAGGGCAAGTGGATTCGCCAACGAGTGCAGTTTCTGGTCCAAGCGTTTGCAGCAGGTGACCGAATGCTTGAACGGGTCGACGAATACACTGCAGCCGACGCCATCATGATCGATTCCGGAACACCGGGTTCCGGTCAAGTTTTTGACTGGGTGCTTGCCGAGGGATTACCACTCGACCGACGGGTGATTTTGGCCGGCGGGTTGAATCCCGAAAACGTGGCTGACGCGGTGCGCCGCGTGCATCCCTGGGGAGTCGATGTTTCAACGGGTGTCGAACGCTCCCCGGGACGAAAAGATCCGTCGAAAGTGATGCGATTCATCAACGCGGCGAACGAGGCCGATGATCAGGAGACGACCCATATGCAAGGAGACGTCAGTGGGCGTGACTTCGATCGATTTGGCGACGAAGGTTTCGACGAGCAACCAGCTATTTATGACTGGGCGGACGACGATTCGCTGACCTAAGTGTGCTGAGTTTTGCCTACTTGGGAGGAGAACTTCTCGGCCGGGCGGAGGCCCGCGTAGGGTTGCGGCACACAGATGGTGGCAGACGCAGCCATTGAGGATCTCGAGGAGCATCGTTGTCGGAATTGGGTGTGCCGTCATTTATGAGCGATCCGTCGCCTGACGGACGATTCGGCGAGTTCGGTGGCCGGTTCGTTCCCGAAACGTTGATGCCAGCATGTCTGGAACTCGAAAGTGCATTTCGTGAAGCTTGGGCTGATGAGCTGTTCCGCAACGAACTTGATGTGTTACTGCGTGACTACGGTGGCCGACCGTCGCCATTGACTGAGTGTCATCGGCTCGGCGAGCAGCTCGGCCTTCGCTTGTTATTGAAACGCGAAGATTTGAATCACACCGGTTCGCACAAAATCAACAATGTCTTGGGTCAAGCGTTGCTTGCTCAGCGGATGGGCAAAACTCGCTTGGTCGCCGAAACCGGCGCCGGTCAACACGGCGTCGCGACCGCAACCGCGGCCGCGCTGTTGGGCATGGAATGCGTCGTCTATATGGGCGAAGTTGATATGGGTCGACAGGCGTTAAATGTGTTCCGCATGAAGTTGCTCGGCGCCGAGGTGGTGCCTGCATTGTCCGGAAGCCAGACCCTGAAAGATGCGGTCAACGAAGCGATGCGCGACTGGGTCGCGACTGTTGAGTCCACCCATTACTGCTTGGGTTCAGTCATGGGTCCGCACCCGTATCCCTGGATGGTCAGGGAGTTTCATCGAGTCATTGGCATTGAAGCTCGTGCGCAGTGCTCAGCGTTGCTCGATGGAGGTATACCCGACGTCGTCACGGCATGCGTGGGTGGTGGCTCGAATGCCGCCGGCATTTTTTCGGGTTTCGTTGATACTGACGCCGATCTGGTTGGCGTCGAACCGGCGGGCGGGGCCGCAGTAACGCGTGGCGTTCCCGGGGTTGTCCACGGGATGCGTTCGTATTTGATGCAAGACGAATTTGGTCAGGTGCTTGAAGCTGAATCGATTTCCGCTGGTCTTGATTATCCCGGAGTGGGCCCAGAGCATTCGTACCTCGCGTCCATCGGTCGAGCTCGGTACGAGACGGTGACTGACGCTGAAGTAATCGATGCGTTTCAGATGCTGTCGCGCACCGAAGGAATTATCCCTGCGTTAGAACCCGCGCATGCCTTGGCCTGGGTATCGCGCGCCCGGGTCGAACTCGCGGGGCAGACGGTGCTGCTTAATCTCTCCGGTCGTGGCGACAAAGACGTCGCGCAGATGATGGATATTTTGCAATGAATGTGACGCCGATGGTTTCGGTCGCGGTTCCCGGCCTAGACGACCATGACCTCGCTGTGCCCGATGCACCGGCCGCGTTGGGTGTCGTCGAGGGCACACTTCGTTCGGCTCGTTCGCAGGGTCGCAAGCTCATCGTTCCCTATGTGACTGGTGGCTTCGGGACCGATTGGCTCGACGTGGTGCGCTCAGTTGCGCATGCCGGAGCAGACGCGATCGAGATTGGTATTCCGTTTAGCGATCCGGTGATGGACGGGCCGATTATTCAGGCGGCGAGCGAACAGGCCCTGCGGTCTGGCGTGACGCCAGGCCAACTCCTTGCCGAGCTCTCATCGATTGATGTCGGCGTTCCGTTAATCGTGATGACCTATTACAACATCGTGTTTCGTGCCGGTCTCGAACGGTTTGCCCAGACCATGGCCGCGAGCGGGATTTCCGGGGCGATTTTGCCCGATGTGCCGCTTGAGGAAATTGGGCCATGGGCTCGACAGGCAGATCAAGCGGCGGTGGAAACAATCTTGCTCGCCGCTCCGACAGCTTCAGACGGTCGCCTCGAGCGCGTGTGTCGCCGTGCTCGAGGATTCGTGTACGCGGTTGGACTCCTCGGAGTCACCGGTGAGCGAGCCACCCTCGCGGCGACATCATTAGTCATCGCTCGTCGACTCAAGGACATGACCGATAAACCGGTCCTCGTCGGCGTCGGAGTTTCGACTCCGCAGCAAGCAGTCGAAGTGTGTGAGCAAGCTGATGGCGTCGTCATCGGGTCTGCGCTCATGCGTCGTGTGCTCGATGGAGAAGGTCCCCATGGTGCGGAAACCTTTATCGCCTCGGTGCGCAAGGCATTAGACGCAGGTTGATTCGCTTCTTGAGCCGATAACTCGGCGGAACGTTCGGGACATGAATGCTCGTCAGGATCCGCCGATTCCCTCAAGTTGCGCGAGGACCCGCAGCATGACTTCGTCGGCTCCACCCCCAATGGACAACAGACGAGAATCGCGAAAAAACCGCGCCGTCCAAGTTTCTTCCATGTAACCAAGGCCGCCATGAAACTGGATGCAGGTATCAGCAACTTTACGATTGAGGCGGCCGGCGATCAGCTTGGCGATCGTTGCGTAACGGGTGGTGTCTTCTCCGCGCATGTAGGCCTCGGCGCAGGTGTGGTTGTATGCGCGCGCAACATCGATTTCCGCGAGCAGTTCAGCCAACGCGAATTGGATGTACTGATTGTCAGCCAGGGGACGACCGAATGCGTTACGTTGCTTCACATAGGAAATCGTGCGCTCAACTGCTGTTTGCATTCCTCCGACCGACATATAGGCGGCAATCATCCGTTCATTTTGGAACTGTGCCATCTGCTGCTGAAAGCCGCGGCCGATCTCGCCAATGGTGTTCGACACCGGCACTCGCAAGTCAGAAAACGCCAATTCGGCGGTGTCGCTTGACCGGTTGCCAAGTTTGTCGAGCTTCCTACTGACTGAAAATCCCTCAGTATCGGTCGGCACGATGATCTGACTCATCCCGCGATGGCCGCCTTCATCAGACGTCCGAGCCAACAGGCAAAGCCAGTCGGCTTGGATTCCGTTCGTGATGTAAAGCTTCGACCCGTTGATGATCCATTCGTCGCCGTCACGTGTCGCTTTGGTGCGTAATCCGGCCACGTCGCTACCGGCGTCGGGTTCGGTGACGGCGATTGCGGCAACCATTTCACCGCGGATGGCCGGCGCAAGGAACTGTTGCTTCAATTCGTGGGTGCCAAAGCGGTGCAACGATGGCGTGGCCATGTCGGTTTGCACGCTGATCGCCATCGGCACGCCGCCGCATCCCGCTCGCCCAACTTCCTCGCCGAAGATGACCGTAAAGGTGTGGTCGGCACCTTGGCCGCCATATTCGGGATCGTATTCGAGTCCCAGGAGTCCCAACTTCCCGAACTTGGCGAAAAGCTCGTGAGCCGGAAAGATGCCGTCGCGTTCCCATTCGTCAATAAACGGGTTGATTTCATTTTCAACCACATTTCGGACGGTTGCTCGGAACATGTCGTGTTCTGCGGTGAAGTGCATTCGGGTGTTTCCAATCTTCGGAGTTGATTGACGACGTTTGTTCGTGACTCGTGCAGCCGAGGGTGAGAATCGATCGCTTACCGGTCGAGAAGGCGAGTCGGGATCATCACGACTTTGGCTCGGAGGTATTCGCCGAGACCTTTTGCTTGCGGATCGGTGCGCATGGATGCGGCAACACCACGACCTAATAAGCCAACAATGACGAAGTTGAGTGAGCGAATATTCGGCAGCTCATACCGCTCAACTCGGAGGTCTCCTACCTCAGGTTTGACTAAGGCAGTCAAGCGATCCACCGTGAGGAACTTGTGCAACCAGATGTATGCCTCGTCGCTTCGTGCCCACACGCCGATGTTTGCGTTGCCACCTTTATCGCCCGATCGTGCGCCAAAGATGATCCCCAGCGGTGCAGCAGCGACTGGTTCGTCTTTGGGTTCGGTTTGCCTTCGAAGTTCGTCAAGTTCGATCGGCCAGCGATGGCTGACCACCATGGAATCGAGTTGGCTTGGTCGATTGAATCCGGTTAATGCGTATCGGTTGCCATCTTCAGGGTTTGAAAAGGTCCGATCCGACATCGGTACCGGATGGATTCGGGTACGGACATCACCATTGACGACTTCATGGTTAGGAAAGTCATCGGCGATGAGCGCGGGCCAATACACCCCGAAGCTTGATGCGTCGCCGGGCGGCGAGGTGGTGAACAACCCAGGATAACTCGCGAGCACCATTTCGATCACTTTGTTGGAAAAAGCTCGACCTACTTTGGCTTTGTCGCGGTCGGTAACGGTGATCTGAAGCTCCGCTAAGGCGTCATCGTTTGTTGCTGGGTTTTCGTGGTCTCCTCGGCGTAGGCGGACATCGACCGAATCGAAACTTTCGCGACCTCCGGGAACCAATGACCACAACGTGCGCTCAGCCAACTTGGCTTTTGCGTCGATGTCGAGTCCGGTGAGCATAAAGGTCATCGAATTACGGAAACCACCCTGGTAATTAATCGCAACCTTGGTGGTGGCGGGCGCGGGCAGCCCAACGATGCCGCTTACAAGTACGCGGTCGGGCCCTTGTTGGACGACCTCGATTGAGTCGAACGCGACGACGACGTCCGGGTTGTAATAACCGAGCCCTTGAATCTCATACAACAATTGAGCGGTCACGGTTCCGGTCGAAACGAGGCCGCCGCTACCTGGGTGCTTCGTTACGACAAACGAGCCATCTGGATTGATTTCGGCAATGGGAAATCCGAGGCGTTCAAGGCCGGGAACTTCATTGAAAAATGCATAGTTGCCCCCGGTACATTGCGTGCCACATTCGATGATGTGGCCGGCGACAACCGCTCCGGCAATGTGGTCCCACGCGTTGCGATCCCATCCAAAATGGGACGCGGCCGGACCGAGGACGACCGCAGCGTCGGTGACTCGACCAGCGATGACAACGTCGGCACCTTGGTCGAGCGCGGTTGCGATGCCCCAACCCCCCAAATACGCATTGGCCGCGATTGGAGTTATGTCGAGGGTGTCGAGCGATTCGCCGGTGTCAATGTTGTGGAGCTCGACGCCGTTGTCAGTTAACTCGCCGAGTCGAGACATGAGGTTGTCGCCTTCGATGTGGGCGATCTTTGGTGCGAGACCCAGTCGTTTAGCGAGCAACTCGAGTGCCTCGGCACAACCAGCCGGATTGAGTCCACCCGCGTTTGTAACCACGGCAATTCCTCGGTCAAGGCAGGTTCCCAATACCTGTTCCATCTGGGTAAGGAATGTGGTTGCGAAGCCGAGGTCAGCATCTTTCATCTGGCCTTTTGCCAAAATCAACATGGTCAGTTCGGCCAACCAGTCTCCGGTTAGAACGTCAATTGGGCCGCCGTCTACCATTTCTTTCGCGGCCGAGATGCGGTCGCCGTAAAAGCCGCAACAATTCGCGATACGAAGCGGTTCGACTGGCGAGAGCGATTGCGGTTGAAGGGTCATCGCTCGTTCACCTTCACATGTCCTCCATCCGGATCAAAACTTGATGAGCGTCAACGTTGTCTCCTGTCGCCACTGCGACCTCGGTAACGATCCCGTCTCCAGACGCTCGAATGTGGTGTTCGACTTTCATGGCCTCAAGGATGACCAGCGTTTGACCCGCTTTGACAGCATCGCCGGGGCTGACCTCGATACTGATGATGCGTCCCGGCACCGGTGCGGTTGACCCGCCGGTTGATTCGATAGTTGACGGTTGGGGGAACCGCGCGCGTTTGACTAGGTCGGTTTGACCAAGTGAGGAATTGACGTAACGGTGTTGATCTACCCGGTGGATGTCAAAACGGCGAGTAACGCCGGCGAGTTCAAGCGTGAGTGAGTCATCGCCGAGTTCTCCTATTCGACCCCTCGTCGCGACCCCATCGATTTCCGCGGTGAGGTCACCATTCGGTTCGAGCATCCACGCCACATTGATGGTTGAAGTGCGATGGTCGAATGCGTCCGTTGTTAGGGCTTGTTGACCCATGGTGCGCCATGCAGTCGGCGCGTTGTGCCACGGCTGAGCCAGTCGATCAATCTGCACGTCGAACATGGCCGCAGCGAGGCTGTGCGCATGAAGCGTGCTGGTTGTTGGACCCGCATTGACGACATCGGGATGTTCAGGGATAAATCCGGTTGTCGTGTTGCCGGAAACGAAATCTGGACTTTCTAAAATCGCCACCATCGCGTCGCGGTTAGTGGTAATGCCATGCAGTTTAAATCCACGAAGAAAGGTCGTCATCTTGGCGATGGCAGTTGCACGATCAACGCCATAAGCGATGACTTTGGCGAGCAAAGGGTCAAACTCAGTCCCGATGACCGTGCCGCTTTCGACGGACTGATCGAGCATGATTCCAGGGGGTTGCGAGCTCCGGGCTGCGCCGAGCGAAGGGCCGAACCGATCGATACGGCCTGCTGACGGAAGCCAGTCTTGCGAAGGGTCTTCGGCATAGAGACGAACTTCAATGGCATGGCCGTCGGAGCTGATGGCCATTTGGTCAACTGACAGCGCTCGTCCCTGAGCGATCTGTAGCTGAAGCCCAACGATGTCGATACCCGTCGTGAGTTCGGTAACTCGATGTTCGACCTGGATACGAGAATTCATTTCAAGGAAGAAGAATTCGTGGGTATCGGCATCAACGAGAAACTCGACCGTTCCCACGCTGTCATAACCAATCGCTTGAGCAAGCCTGATTGCCGCGTCGCCCAACCTTTGGCGAAGGGCTGGGCCGACAATTGTCGACGGTGTTTCCTCGATGAGTTTCTGATTGCGGCGTTGGATCGAGCACTCGCGCTCACCGAGATGAACAATCGCGCCGAACTGGTCGGCGATGAGTTGCACCTCGATGTGGCGGGCGCGTGGGAGCCAGCGCTCTGCGAACACGTTGGCATCACCAAATGCGGCTTGTGCTTCTCGCATCACCGAAGCAACCGCCTGGTCAAGCTCATGGGGCTGAGATACCAACTTCATTCCGCGTCCGCCGCCACCGGCTGCAGCTTTCACGCACAGGGGATAGCCAACCGACGCAGCTTCGGTGATCCAGTCATGTTGACGTTTCTCATCGAGGTCAATGCTCGGCAACATGGCAACCCCGACCTCCTTGGCAATGCGCTTAGCTGCAATTTTGTCACCGCTTTTGGCTATGGCTTCGGGATTGGGCCCAATCCAAATCAAGCCGGCGTCCACGACTCGCTGAGCAAACGTCGCGTGTTCAGACAAAAATCCATAACCGGGATGAACCGCGTCGCATCGGTGGTCCTGAGCCACGGTGATGAGTCGATCCACGTTTAGATAGGTCTCGGCCGCGGTAGTACCGCCAAGGGCAACCGCGAAGTCGGCATGGCTGACAAAAGGAGCCTGGCGATCTGTTTCCGAGTAAACCGCGACGGTTTCAATGCCGACCATGTGGGCTGCTTGGGTGACTCGTGACGCGATCTCGCCGCGGTTAGCGATGAGGACGCGCCGGATCACACGCGGTGAGGGCATCGCTGGTTGGTCGTTGGGTCGGTTCGTCATAGGCGAAACACTCCGAAGGATTCGGTGCCGTTGACCGGGCCGCTGTGAATCGCGGAAAGTGCGATCGACAAGACGATTCGACTATCGCGTGGATCGATTATGCCGTCGTCCCAGAGGTGACCTGTCGCGTACAGGGCGGTGGACTCTGATTCGATCTGCGATTCGATCGCTTCGCGCAACACTGCATCGGCTTGCTCATCGAAGGGTCGATGAGCCCGTTCAGCCGCAGATCGCTGCAAGATCGACATGACGCCTGCAAGCTGTTTCGGACCCATCACTGCAATGCGGTGATTTGGCCAACTGAACACGAATCGTGGATCGAACGCTCGTCCGGACATCCCGTAGTTGCCAGCGCCATAGGACGCGCCAACCATCAGCGTGAGATGGGGAACCGTCGAGTTGGAAACGGCGTTGATGAGCTGACTCCCATGTTTGACAATCCCGCCTTGTTCGTAGCGGGTGCCAACCATGAATCCGGTGATGTTCTGGACGAAAACAAGTGGCGTGTTCGATCGATTACACAATTGGATGAAGTGAGCGCCTTTTTGTGCCTCTTCGCTGAACAAGATGCCGTTGTTAGCGAGAATGCCGATCGGGTACCCATCGATGTGGCCCCATCCGCATACCAACTGTGTGCCAAAGAGCGGCTTGAACTCGTCAAGCTCGGACCGATCTATCACTCGCCAGAGGATCTCGCGCACGTCGAAAGGGATTCGTCCATCGGCTGAAGCCACACCCAAGAGTTCTTCGGGATCGAATTGGGGCAAGTCGCTAGGGCGAGTTCGGGTAGGACCCGATTTTCGCCAGTTGAGACGACCGACAAGCATCCGCCCGAGGCGTAATGCGTCGAGTTCGTCGACGGCTAGAAAATCAGCGAGGCCCGATCGCCTCGCGTGCATCTCGGCACCGCCGAGGCTTTCTTCGTCGGCGTCTTCACCGATTGCCATTTTTACCAATGGGGGTCCACCGAGGTAAACTCGAGCTTGGTCTTGGACCAACACCGTGAAATCACTCAGTCCGGGGACGTAGGCGCCACCGGCAGTCGACGGTCCAAAGACCAGCGTGATGGTTGGCACGCCAGCGGCCGACAGTTGGGTCAGACCTTTAAATGTTGCACCACCCGGTACGAAGATTTCGGCTTGCCGTGGCAGGTCGGCACCACCCGATTCGGTGAGGTTGATCAGCGGCAGGCGATTCACAAGAGCGACTTCCTGGGCGCGGAGGCCTTTTGCCACGGTGGTGGGACTCGAACTTCCGCCGCGCACGGTGGGGTCGTTGGCGCTAATCACACATTCGACGCCATCGATCAGACCGATGCCGGTGACCAAGCCACCGCCAAGTGGGTCGTCGGTGCCCCATCCGGCAAGCGCCGAAAGCTCCAGGAAAGGTGACCCCTGATCGATCAGTAGGTCAATGCGTTCACGTACCAACAATCGTCCGCGCTGGTGATGGCGCTGCACATATCGGTCTCCACCGCCGGCTTTAGCTTGAACGTGGGCTGCGGTTGCTTCGTAGAGCAGGGCCAACATCGCATCTCTATTGTTAATGAAATTCGCCGCGGTCGTGTCGATCGCGGAAACTGCCGCCCGATTCATAGTCGAACCCTAACCGTCTGCGATTCATGAGCCATGTTCGTTCTGGCGAGCGTTCGTCACCGCAGTGTTGGCTGGAAGCGCCGCTATCGTGCAGTCGTGAGCACCATCGATCCTGAAGACATTGCCGCGATGTACGAACGCGTCGGGGGTGACGAGTGGTTCACCGCACTCGTGGACCATTTTTATGCCGAAGTTGAGCGTGACCCGAGACTGCGACCGATGTACCCCGATGACCTCACCGACGCGAAAGCGCACCTCGTGGGTTTCTTAATTCAATACTGGGGTGGTCCCGCTACCTACAGCGAACAGCGCGGCCATCCGCGTTTACGCATGAGGCACCAGCCTTTTGTCATAGGTCCCATCGAGCGTGACGCGTGGTATGCAGCGATGGCGAGCGCGGTGCATGCTTCTGGACTTGACACTGCTGCTGAACAAACGTTTTTGACCTATTTCGGCATGGCCGCGACTGCGATGATCAATCACTAATCGACGATTTGAGCATCGCCAACTGACGACGTGGGACGCCTCGGAGCGATTGCTTGCCATTCCGATGAGGACCATCCACCCTTTTGTGGCTGTGACAGGCATAGCTTGGGGTTGGGTGCCTTTTAACCAGAAGCGCGGTACTCGGTTTACGGACCAGATCAATCCTGAGCTGACACCGGATTCGAGCCGCTGAGAAGGAGTAGAAAATGACGAAGACTGAACTGATCGCTGCAATGTCCGAAAAGTCGGGCGTGGCGAAATCCGATTGTGAGAAGGTGCTGAAGAGCTTTGAGGACGTTGTCCAAGAAGTCGTCAGCAGCCCAGACAAGCTCACGATCCCGGGTTTCCTGTCATTCGAGCGCACACGTCGTGCCGCTCGGGTGGGCCGCAACCCACAGACCGGCGAAGCGCTGCAGGTGCCTGCTGCTAACGCTGTCAAAGTGACCGCGGGCTCAAAGCTCAAGGCTGTCGCTAAAGCATCGAAGTAGCACGTTCCGCAGCGGAATCTCCCGCTGCATGATGTGATTGCCCGAAGGGAGCACTGCGGTGCTCCCTTCGGCGCGTCTGGTTGCTAGGTTTCGGCCATGACTGAACTGATTGCATTGCAGCCCGGTGACAAAGCTCCAGCCTTTTCGCTCGAGGATCAAGCTGGTGGTGTCGTCAAACTTGGGCAATTCAAAGGCCGCAAGGTATTCGTCTTCTTCTATCCGAAGGCAGACACGCCGGGCTGTACCACCCAGTCGTGTGCGGTGCGGGACATCAGCTCCGACATTGGTGACGTGACAGTCATCGGTATCAGCCCCGATCTGCCAGGCAAGCAATTGAAGTTCGACGAGAAATATGAACTCGGGTTTCCGTTGTTGTCCGACGTCGACCATCAAGTCGCCGAAGCATTTGGCGTCTGGGGCGAAAAGAAGAATTACGGGCGAACTTACATGGGCATCATTCGCTCGGCCTTTTTGATCGATGAACGCGGCAAAATTGAACAAGCGTGGTACAAGATCAGCCCGGCAAATACGCCGGTGAAATTGCTAGATGCTCTGGCCGCTGAGTGACTTCGCTCCCGAAGCCAACCGACTTATTGCCGCATCGGTCTCCGTTCCTGTTTCTTGATGAAATCACCGGACTTGAGCCTGGGCTTCGAGCATCCGGGTTGTGGCATGTGACCGGAGACGAAGCATTCTTCGCCGGTCACTTCCCCGGTCGGCCGACACTCCCAGGAGTCATTATGGTCGAATCAATTGCGCAACTTGGCGCGGTAGCAGTGCTTGCAGACCCTCGGTTTTCGGGGAAGTTGCCGTTGTTTGGTGGAGTAGACGGCGCTCGGTTTCGTCGGCAAGTGATTCCAGGTGACACACTCGAAATCGAAGTCGAACTTGGTCACATGTCGGCTCGCGCCGGGAAAGGTCACGGACGCGTATCGGTGGCCGGGAAGGTCGCATGTGCGTGCGACCTGCTGTTCGTTCTCGCTGACGCGACCGCGGTCTAATTCGAATCGATCGTTTTTCCCGCCAGTAACGACTGACTCAGGCCGGCGAAATAATCAGCGAGCCGTTATGCCCGCCGAACCCAAACGAATTCGACATGGTGGGACCTGGGACCCAAGTGCGGGCTTCGGTCACGATATCGATCGTTGCAAGCGCAGGGTCGGGCTCGCCATAGCCGGCCGTCGGAGGAATCACTCCGGTCAGGATTGATTGCACAACCGCGACCGCTTCGAGTGATCCCGCGGCGCCAAGCGCATGGCCGGTGACGCCCTTGGTCGAGGTGACCGGCGGACCAGGCAATCCGAATACCTGAGCGATGGCGTCGGCTTCGGCCGCGTCATTGAGCGAAGTCGATGTGCCATGCGCATTGATTTGAGCGATGTCGCTCGGTTGGAGTCCGGCTTCTTCGAGCGCGAGCTGCATGCACGAAACGGCGCCGCTGCCACCTGGCGCAGGTGCAGTGATGTGGTGTGCATCGGCAGTGCTTGCGCCACCCAGGAATTCAGCGAGAATCGTTGCGCCGCGAGCGATCGCGGTGTCCCAATCTTCGAGGATGAGCGCTCCAGCTCCCTCGGCCATAACGAAACCATCTCGGCGGGCATCGAATGGGCGGGAAACGCCGCTGGTCGACAATGCGGTCATGTTGGTAAAGCCCTGCATGCCGACTGGGGTCATGGCGGCCTCAGAACTTCCAGTGATGACCGCATCGCATCGACCTGAGGAAATCAATCGAGCTGCATTCGCAATCGCATGGGTGCCCGCAGCGCAGGCAGTGACCGTGGTTTCACAGGGGCCTTGCCAACCATGGCGCATGGAAATCGAGGCCGCCCCGGCGTTTGACATCATCATGGGGACGAGAAACGGAGACACTCGCCGCGGTCCCTTTTCGTGAAAGGTCATGATCTGGTCTTCGAGGGTTGCGAGCCCGCCGACACCTGTTCCGAAAATAACGCCGCAACGAGTTGATGGGGCAGTGATCGCGCCGGCTTGAGTCAGGGCCATTTCGGCCGCGGCCAAGGCGAATTGAGCGAACCGGTCAGTTCGCCGTGCTTGTTTCGGATTATCAAACCAAGGTTGCGGATCGAAATCCTCGATGGCTCGGCTGCCCTCGGGAGCCGGTGCGAGCAACCCTTGCCAGAAATGTTCTGCGCCAATCCCGCATCGGGCCAGCGCGCCGATGCCGGTGATTGCGACTCGGCGGCCTTGCATCAGATCTTGTTCGTGACCAGATCTAGTGCCTGGCCAACGGTATCGATGCCTTCGAGTTCTTCTTCGTCGACCGTCACATCGAACTCAACTTCAAGCGCCATTACGAGCTCGACGAGATCGAGGCTGTCGGCGTTGAGGTCGTCGCTGAATCGAGCTTCCCGTGTTACGAGTGAAGGATCAATTTCCAGCACCTCGACCGCGCACTTTTTGAATCGTTCGAAATTCGCGTCGTCACTCACTTGAAGTTCTCCATTTCACGTGCTTCGCCAGTCGGCAGAAGGCTTGATGCAGGTCATGCGGGGCTGGGCTCGTGTTACCAGCTTCTTGAGGGCCAAAGTCCAGCGACGTGACGTTAGCGCCTCGAAACCCCTGAGGCGTTCCAAGTATTGGCCTCGCCTGCGCTCATCCCATTCCGAGCCCGCCATCAACCGGTACGAGCGCGCCGGTGATGTAGCCCGCATCATCTGAGGCCAAGAATGTCACGGTGGCTGCGACTTCAGCCGGCAAACCGAATCGGCCTAGCGGCACCGCATCGACGATGGCCTGTTGCCGCTTGTCGTCCAATGCGGCGATCATGTCGGTCGCGATTGGTCCAGGAGCGATGACATTTACCGTGATGCCGCGTGATGCGAACTCCCGGGCCAGAGACCGCGCTAAGCCAACCAGACCTGCCTTTGAAGCGGCGTAGTTGGCCTGGCCGGCTTGACCGATTGATCCAACGACTGACGAGATGAAGATGATCCGGCCGAAGCGGCCGCGCATCATCTTGGCTACGGCGCGTCGAGCGACCCGGAAGCCGCCAGTGAGGTTGGTATCAATGACCGACGTAAATGCATCATCAGTCATCCGAAGCACGAGTCCGTCGCGATTCACCCCTGCATTTGAAACCAGGATTTCGACGGGGCCGAGTTGTTCTTCGATCAAGTCAAACGCAGATTCGACCTGCTCGGCGTCGGTAACATCGCAGGCGATACACAACATGCCAGCCGAGTCGCTGTCACTCGGGGGAGCGCTGCGGTAGGTGATTGCGACGCGGTCACCCTGTTGGACAAACCGTTGTGCGCAGGCCAGGCCAATTCCCTTGGCGCCTCCGGTAACCAATACGACTCGGCTCACGATGCGTGCTCCTTTATGTGGGGCCTAGTCCAACGAATAACAACGCTGGCAACGCTCATTCCCGCCCCAAAGCCAACCAGCAACAGGATGTCGCCATCATTGATCCGACCGCTGTCAGCGGCATCGGCCAACGCTAACGGGATTGATGCTGCGCTGGTATTGCCATGGCGATCAACCGTGATGACGGCTCGCTCGATCGGTAATCCGAGTCCGCGGCACGCCGCGTCAATAATCCGGATGTTCGCTTGATGTGGGATCATCAGTGTCACATCGTTGATTGTGAGCCCAGCTCGTTCAAGTGCCCGCTGCGACGAGTCCACCGTTGACCGTACCGCTCGTCTGAATACCTCGCGGCCGTCCATTTTAATGACCCCGCCGATTTCGGCGGCGAGCAAGTGCCGCCCGGATCCGTCGTTATCAAGGTCGAATCCCAACAGGTCACCAGGACCGTCAGTCGCTTCAATGACTACGGCACCAGCGCCATCGGCAAAGAGAATCGCAGTGCTTCGGTCGTCCCAATCGACAATGCCACTCATCGTGTCGGAGCCAACGAGCAATATTCGCTCAAGTCCGGCAGAAATGAGGCCGGATGCCACGACGAGACCGTAGACAAAACCTGAACAGACGGCATTGATGTCAAACGCGGCTCCATCGATACCAAGTTCATGCTGAACCGTTGCTGCCGTCGCCGGCATGATCTGGTCGGGGGTGCAGGTCGCCACGATCACCAAGTCAATGTCAGGGGCAGTTGTGCCGGCCGAGTCCATGGCCGCAGATCCTGCTTCTCGGGCTAATCCTGAAGTCGTGCCGCCGATACGTCGCTCTTTGATGCCGGTCCGCTCGGTGATCCATGCGTCGCTGGTCTCGAGTCGCTGAGAAAGGTCGTCATTGGTGACGACTGTTTCAGGCAACGCTGCCCCCCAGCCGGCAATGCGGACACCGGTCACTGAAGCCGGCGGTCGCGCCGGTTGACGTCGTTGGCGGGCCATTGGCTAATGCACCCGAAGCCAGGCAATTGGTTCCCGGCTGCCTACCCGCTCGCCATCGGCGGTGAGCATTCCCATTATCACGCCCGCGAACGGCGAGTGCACGGGCTCAGTGCCGACGAATCCAATGACATCTCCCGCGACGAGGCCATGCCCGATGCCGATGTCCTCAGCCGGATGAAAGACTCCCGCCGATGGGCTCACAACGACACGTTCGGTCGCAAAAAGGTGCTCGCCTTCATGGGCACCGACGGCTTCGGTACCTTGAACATCGAGCGTCGCAAGCAGCTGATCAAGTTCGGCTGGCGTTCCAACGGACAACGTCTTGGCTCCGACCACGGTGCGCTTAGCCATGCCGGTCAGCGCGCTTCCTGGTCCGAGTTCGACGAAGGTTCGCGCCCCGGCCTCTTCGAGGTGGTGCAGGGTCTGGCGCCATCGCACTGGTTTGCACAACTGTGCGCCGAGGAGGCCTGCCCATTCGTCGCCAGCGTCATGAACCATCGCGTCGACATTGGCATACACCGGCAAATCGGGTGACCGCAGGTCGGCAAGTCCTAATGCGCTGCGCAACCGATCTCGAGCCGGCGCCATGAACGGGGTGTGAAATGCTCCACTCACCGCGATAGGCAGCACCTTTTTTGATCCGAGATCCTTCGCTGCTAGTGACGCGGCGGCAACCCCATCGGGTGAACCTGCGATGACTACTTGACCGGGAGCGTTGTAATTGGCGACCCAAACATCGCCGTCGATGCGGGCACAGGCGATTTCAACCAGGTCGTCATCGAGACCGAGGACTGCTGCCATCGTTCCTAGTTGCATTGCAGCCGCTTCCTGCATGGCTTCGCCGCGTTCGGTAACAAGTTTCACTCCGTCATCAAACGACAGCGCGCCCGAGGCAACGAGCGCCGTGTATTCACCGAGGCTGTGGCCAGCGACTAGTGACGGTTCCACGCCGAGTCGCTCAACTGCATCGAGCACAACCAAACTGATCACGAAGGTCGATAGCTGGGCATTTCGCGTTGCTTTGAGTTCATCAGCATCGGCATCGAGCAAGAGGTGTCGGATATTGAGGCCGGCAGCTTCAGTCGCTTCTTCGACGAGCTCCCATGAAGGATGATCTAGCCATGCGCGGCCGACTCCAGGTTTTTGTGATCCTTGCCCTGGAAACGTAAATGCGATCATGAAGAAGTCACGTGGGATAACGCTGAGCAAACTGTTGGGCGTCGCGATCGAGCAGCCGTTTTCTGATGACAAAAACGACGCCGCCGATGGCGACCACGGTTGCGACATGGCGCAATCGAATGGGTAGTCGTGTTTGAGCTTTGGTCGCAGTCACGAGCGTGGAGGTCACGGGTGCAGACTAGATGGCTCGGCGATGGCCCGAGTGCGGGCTCTCGGCGGTGACATTAAGGACCAATACAAGTGCGGCGGGTGGGATTCGAACCCACAAGCCCCGAAGGGCAGCGAGGTTTGAGCCCGCCCTGTATGCCAGTTCCAGCACCGCCGCAACGGTTGAGTCAGCGTAACAAACTCGGGTCGGCCTGCCGAACGAGCCACAAAGCGCGGCTTGACGAGGTTTGGCTTTCATTAACTTGAATGGGTTTGGTTACGGCGTTGACGTTGACGTTGCCGTGCCGTTTGGTCCGGTTTGCGGGCCACGTTCGCTATACCGGGTAACGAACTTAGCGATTTCCTCAGTGTCGACTGAGCGGCAGCTTTGACGCTGAAGCCAAGCGGTGATTGCCACGGGCGTGTCGATGGATTCGTTAGGAGCGACATGGACGGTATCGGTCGCGAGTTGGGTGAGTTGGGCGACTTCATCCGCGCTTAGATTTTTGTATTGGACCAGCACGTTTCCCTCGGCAAGTAGTCCCACTTGGATCGGGCCGGTGAGTTCGACCGACGACGGGTTTTGCGTTTGCGCCCCCAATTGAGATGCTCCCGATGTCGGAGGATTCGTGGTGTAGGCGGGCCTTGCCGAGTTGGGCAGCAACCGCAGAACCGAATTCGGATCAAGCGGTTCGCTGACCGCCGCGTCACAAACCCCCGACGAGTTGGGCCCGGCGGAGTCGGTCGAAGCATTCTGATTTGAGCCTCCGCTGAAGCTCAGGGCTACCGCGACGATGGCAATTGCGCCAAGTGCGGCGAGGGTGATCCATGTCGCTTTCCCGCCAGCGGTCGACGGGCGGGCGGTTTGGTCAAATGGAAGATCGGCATCGTTTTGGCTCATGGCTCTTCCAGCATGGCAGCACTCGTACACTGCATGCATGTCACGTGCGTTGCTCGAACGGCGCCTCAATGAATTGACTGGTCGACTTCGGACGCTTCGTGGTGAACTTGCTGTGGTCGACGAGCAGCTCGCCCAGTTAGTTGACGACGCGGGCGAAGCTCGAATTCGGTCACTGGTATCGGAAACGCCACTCGCCGATCAAGAGCATCGCGAAGCTGCACGCCAAGCCGAGGCGATGACGCGCCATCGAGCGACTTTGACCGCAAAGCTCGAGCAGCTTGAACGTGGACAAGATGAACTTCTCGATCAGCTCATTGCGACCAAGAGCTAAGCATTCGTATTCGGGCGGACGACGGGTGGTGGGCTCGCAGTACGCTCAGTGAGGTTCACAGGTAGATCGAATCCGCGCCAACTCGTGGCGGGGGAGCAATCGGTTAGCGAGAAAGAAAGGTTCACTCGGTGCCAATTCGCGTGGTGATTGCCGAAGATGAAGCGATCATCCGTCTTGACCTCAAAGAGACCCTTGAGGATGAGGGCTATGAGGTCGTGGGTGAGACGGGTCGAGGTGATGAGGCCGTTGCGTTAGTGATCAAGCATGAACCCGATGTGGTCATCCTTGATATCAAAATGCCGGGCATCGACGGCATTGAAGCCGCTCGGATCATTACTTCGGAACGCCGCGCCGCGGTATTGGTCCTTACGGCGTTCAGTCAGCGCGACCTGATTGAACAAGCGCGCGATGCGGGCGCGCTCGCGTACCTTGTGAAGCCATTTCAGCGCAGTGAGTTGATCCCTGCAGTTGAAATCGCGATCGGTCGATTTCGTGAGATGTCAGCGCTTTACGATCAGACGCTCAACCTCGAAGAACAACTTGCAACGCGAAAGATTGTCGACCGAGCAAAAGGTCGGTTGATGGATGAATTCGACATGAATGAACACGAGGCGTTTCGGTTTATCCAGCAGTCAGCTATGGGTGGACGCGAGTCTATGAAAATCGTCGGTGAGCGGGTCATTGCGGGCGAACTTTTGCCCCCGAGTAAATGAGATGGGTTGTTTTTGATGAAGGTGATGTTGATTGATGGCAACTCGCTGACCTATCGAGCATTTTTTGCATTGCCGACCGACATGATGACCTCGAGCGGACAAGTGACAAACGCCGTACATGGCTTTACCGCGATGCTGATCAATTTGGTTCGCGACCACGAACCTGACCGGGTGATCGTTACTTTCGACCGTCAAGAACCCACCTTTCGCCACAAGATGGTTGACACCTATAAGGCCGGTCGCGAAGCAGCTCCCGACATTCTGCGTCAGCAGATGGGTTTGGTTCGTCAGCTCGTCGAAGCATTAGGTGTTCCCGTCGTTGACAAGGCGGGGTTTGAAGCAGATGACGTCATCGCCACGCTTGCGACTCGCGCTCGTGATCGCGGAGACGACGCGATCATCGTCACCGGAGACCGAGATAGTTATCAACTCGTCGAAGATCCTCATGTCAAGGTGCTCTACAACAAACGCGGTGTATCGGATTACGCGTTGTATGACGAGGCAGGCATTTTAGAACGCACAGGAGTTCCCCCTGATCGTTATGTCGAATACGCCGCGCTGCGTGGCGATCCATCGGACAACCTGCCAGGAGTGCCAGGCGTCGGTGAAAAAACGGCAGCCAAGCTGATCATGAGTTACGGCGGTATCGATGGCATCTATGAACACGTTGGCGAACAAACTCCGAAGTTGCAGCAGAACCTCGTCGATCATGAGGCACAAGTTCGAAGCAACGTTGAGATGATGGTGCTGGTTCGCGACGTTGACTTAGGCGTGGATCCGGAGGATCTCGCGGCAAAGCCGGCGGATCCGGTCGAAGTTAAAAAACTTTTCGACTTTCTTGAACTCAACAAGCTCTATACGCGCATGGGGAACCTCTTTGGCGAGACCATCAGCGTGGAGATTCCCGAACTCGATGTACTCGAGGCTGAGGTCACCGAAGTGGCCGACGTCGCTGATGCCGTCGCGGCACTGAAGTCGTTGCAAGCGGATCCATCGGTACTTGCATTGGCCGCGGGGTGGACTATCCCCGCGGACTCGAGTTCGGAGCTCGATGGCCTTGCATTTGTGCGTGAGGCGTCGATTGGCGATGTCATGTGGGTGCCGGCGAAGTTGCTTGAAGACCCGACTGTTCGAGATGTATTGGGATCGCTCCTCGGCCGAGGGGCTCGTCCGTTTGCCGCCCACGATGCCAAAGCCGTCATGCGGTCGCTGCTTGATCTCGACATCGACATTGAGTCGCTCCAGATCGATACTGCGCTCGCGGCCTATCTGCTTGATCCAGCCGAATCGCGCTATGTCCTTGATGATTTGCTTGGTCATTATGCTCAACGGCACCTGCCTCAACTAGATGATTCAGCGGTGGGGCAACTCGATTTCGGCGGCACCTCGGTGGCAACCGCGCTTGACGGGGCACGCCAGGCCCTCGCAGTCGCTGCACTCATTGAGCCATTGTTTGCGGCGCTAGATGCGCAAGGCTTGCGTGGGTTGCATGACGAAATCGAAGTTCCGCTGGTTCGAGTGCTTGCCAGTATGGAATCTGTCGGAATTGGCGTGGATGTCGCGCGGCTGCAAGCGCTGAGCGATGAGATGGCGGCTGAGTGTGCAAGTTTGACGGCACTCATCTGGGCCGACGCCGGTGAGGAATTCAACGTGAATTCGACGCCGCAATTGCGCACCATTTTGTTTGACAAGTTAGGACTGACGCCGCAGAAAAAGACCAAAACCGGGTTCTCGACTGACGCCGCGTCGCTCGAAAAGCTCGCCGGCGAACATCCCATCATCGAGCATTTATTGCGGTATCGAGAAGTCGAGAAATTGCGCTCGACCTACGGCGAAGGCCTGCTGGCGTCGGTCGGATCTGATGGGCGAATCCACGCGACGTTTAATCAAACCGTTGCGCGAACTGGTCGACTGAGCTCTGACGCGCCGAACTTGCACAACATTCCGGTTCGCAGCGAGATGGGCCGTCGTTTCCGATCGGTGTTCGTTCCGGGCCCGGGGTTCGACTTTCTCGTTGCCGATTACAACCAGATTGAATTGCGTTGTATCGCGCACCTTGCCGAAGACCCTGGGTTAATCGCGGCTTTTGAATCCGACACCGATATTCACACGGAGACTGCTGCTCGCATTTTTTCGGTGGCGCCCGAAGCGGTGACGTTCGAACAGCGATCAAAATCGAAGATGGTTTCCTACGGCCTCGCCTATGGGATGGAAGCGTTTGGCCTCGGTCAGCGCCTCGCCATTTCGACGACTGAAGCCCAAGGGATTTTGGACGCGTATTTCGTAGCGTTCCCCGCGGTTCGTGCGTACATGGATCACACCGTCGCTGAAGCGCGCGAACGCGGTTATACCGAGACGCTGTTCGGTCGTCGCCGACAGATCCCGGAACTGAGTTCACCGAATTTCCGTATCCGTCAAGCCGGTGAACGCCAAGCGATGAACGCGGGCATCCAAGGATTGGCTGCCGACATTTTTAAAGTTGCGCTTATTCGGCTTGACGAAGTTCTCGACCGCGAGCAACTTCGAAGTCGGGTGATCTTGCAAGTCCATGATGAAGTCATCATTGAAGTTCCGCCAGCGGAGCGAGATCGAGCCCATGCGGTGACGCTGGAGTCAATGATGGGAGCGTTCAACTTGCGGGTTCCGTTGGCGGTGAACTTGGCATTTGGACCGAGTTGGGGCGAGGCGAAGCCGTGACGGATTTATGAGCCAAGCCGGTCACTGGTTTGAACCGTTGGCAGATCATCTGGGCTCGGCCTACTTGCGATACTCATTCACGCGCGGAACGAACAACGAGGTGTCTTTTCTCATCGACGCTCTGGGTTTGGCCCCGGGAGCGCGTGTACTTGACGTGGGTTGCGGACCTGGTCGGCACGCTCGCATGTTGGCCGAGCGCGGCATGGAAGTTGTCGGAGTCGATATCGCCGAGCGATTTATCGAACTGGCTCGAGTTGACGCTCCGCCGACGGCAGAGTTTCGGCGCCTCGATGCCCGCGAAATGGTTTTCGAGGCCGAATTCGACGCGGTCATTTCGCTGTGTCAGGGCGCTTTTGGGCTCGCGGGAACCGATTCCGGTCCGGCCAGCAGCGCCGTTGACCCCGACGGCGTGGTACTCGGCGGCATGGCTCGGGCACTTCGGCCGGGGGGAGTGCTGGCAGTTTCGGCGTTTTCATCGTATTTCCAGGTGCGCTTTTTGGAAGATTCCGATGCATTCGATGCCAATCGAGGGGTGAACCACGAGCGAACAGTGCTTCGATCCGAAAATGGCGTCGATATTGAGGCTGATCTGTGGACAAGCTGTTTTACGCCCAGGGAGCTTCGCCTCATGGCTGCGTCGTCCGGCCTTGTGGTCGATCACCTTTGGAGCGTTACGCCTGGCGCATACAAGCGTTCGCCGCCAGACCTTGACCATCCCGAGTTTCTCCTGATCGCCCACCGAGCCTAAGGAGCGTGCCCGATGGCCCGATCGAGCGCTGCGGGCTGGGATCACAGTCGGGGTCGGTGGTACGTTGTTCGGTCCGGCGAGTGCGGACCGTCCCGCTCGTCGCTCGCCATGTCAATTGTCGTCGTGTCCTCGGTGGCACGCAGTCGGTGATGTGGCTGTCCGGAAAACCCCCAGAGAAGAGATCCCGTGTCCGACGTTTCCAACCCTGAAGCAACCGAAGCGGCCGCTGCCGCTGAGGTGACTGATTCGAGTCCATCGCCGCAGCCTGCCTATGAGGCAAATCCGGAGGCGACTGATCCGGTCGACGTGTCCGGAATGGGAACGTTCGCTGCTGATGGCACGTACGTGCCGCGCACCGTCACGGTCGATGACCTCGGTGGCATGTCAATGGAAGAGGCGTATTCGGCGACGATGGTTCAGGTCGAAGACGGCCAAATCGTTGAGGGCACAATCGTTAAGGTTGACCGTGATGAGGTCCTGCTCGATATCGGTTACAAGTCTGAAGGGGTAATCCCGGCTCGCGAATTGTCGATCCGCAATGATGTCGATCCTTCAGAGATCGTGTCGCTCGGCGATGTCGTTGAGGCACTCGTCCTGCAAAAGGAAGACAAAGAAGGCCGTCTCGTCCTGTCGAAGAAGCGTGCACAATACGAACGCGCCTGGGGCACAATCGAAAAGGTCAAAGAAGACGAAGGTGTCGTGAGCGGCCTGGTTATCGAGGTCGTCAAGGGTGGCTTGATCGTCGATATTGGTCTGCGCGGGTTTTTGCCGGCCTCGTTGGTTGAGTTACGCCGAGTCCGCGATCTGCAGCCCTACGTCGGGCGCACCCTTGATGCCAAGATCATTGAGTTGGATAAGAACCGCAACAACGTGGTGCTTTCACGTCGGGCATGGCTCGAAGAAACACAGAAGGAACAGCGTGATGACTTCCTGACCAACCTCAAGCCTGGCGAAGTCCGCACCGGTGTGGTGTCGTCGGTGGTCAATTTTGGCGCATTTGTCGACTTGGGTGGCATGGATGGACTCGTTCACGTATCGGAGTTGTCATGGAAGCACGTTGACCATCCCGGTTCAGTTGTCCAGGTCGGCGACGAGATCGAGGTTCAGGTGCTCGAGGTGGATCTCGACCGCGAGCGAATCAGCCTCTCGCTCAAGGCCACGCAACAAGATCCGTGGCAAGAGTTCGCTAGCAACCATCGGGTGGGAGAACTGGTCTACGGCCGAGTTACCAAATTGGTTCCATTCGGTGGTTTTGTGCAGGTCGGTGACGGAATCGAGGGCCTTGTTCACATCTCTGAGATGTCGGCACACCATGTGGATCTGCCTGAGCAGGTCGTGACGCCGGGCGAGGAACTCTGGGTCAAGATTATTGACCTCGACCTGCAACGTCGTCGCATCAGCTTGTCCATTAAACAAGCCGCCGAAGGTGGCGTAGTGGCCGCTGAGTATCAAGAACATTTCGGCGATCACGCCTATGACACTGATGGCAATTACATCGGCACCGATACCACCGAGGCTCAAGAGGCTTGGGCAGAACTCTATGGAGACCTGACGGTCACCACACCAGTTGAGACTGCCGTAGCCGAGGAAGCCGCCGATCCAGCGACAGTCGAGCCAGTTACGCCAGAACCAGAGGCCGTTGCAGCCGAGGTCGAGACCCCAGCAGATCCGGCAACCGAGGCTTAAAACCGCGGCGTATGACCCAATTTGTGGGGCTACTCGTTGTATCCTCGCGCCCAGAAAGCTGAATTCATGTCGATTTGGGCTTACCAATCGGAGATTTCTGCCGACTGAGTCAAAACGCATCGTTCGCGCCTCGCGTCAAAGCCTGCTTTGAAGCGAGGCGCGACTCGAAATACTGAATCGAAGGTTCGCTTGATGGTCAAGACAGGGGTAGCTCGGTGAGTTCTCGCAGAACGGTCATCTTGGTTGGTGCAGTGGTCGTCGGTCTTATCGCAGCATTGTTGATTTACAACTATGTGCAGGGCATCGATGGACGAGCGAATAACAACGCGGCCTTAGTCAACGTGTATGTGGCCAAGGGCGACATCAAGCGTGGAACTGGCGGCGAGACAGCTGCGAGTTCGAAGATCATTGATCAATCGCAGATCCCGCAGCAGTTCAAGCCAGCGACCGCCATTACGACGACCGATCAGTTGGCGAAGAAGGTCGCCCTGTTTGATATTCCTGCAAACAGCGTGATTGTCAACGGCATGTTCGTTGATCCCGCGACCAGCCAAATCACCTTTCGTGAACGCCTTACCAACAAGAATTATGTTGCGGTAACTATCTCGGCTTCTGGCGTCAACGCTGTTGCCGGTTTTTTGGTCCCGGGCGACGAGGTCAACATCGGCGTACCGGTCAAAATCACGAATCCATCTTCGCCATTGCCAGCAGGTCTGAACTTCGACGCGGTATACCGCTACTTGTATCAGAAGGTGTACATCATCGCGGTTGGATCAAGCACGGTTTTAGCCCCGGGTGAAACGACGAGCGCGACTGCCGCGACCGCAGCCGAGGGCGGCGCGTACACCTTCGAAGTACCACCCGAAGCCGCATTGTGGCTGATGTCAGCCCAAACAATGGGTGGCATGTATCTCTCGTTAGTTCCCAAGGACTATTCGCCGGCCGTAGTGCCGCCACCGCCATTTAATTCATCCACGCTGCCTGGCGAGGATCCGGCCCAGCTCACTCCATACGGTCCGAACGGTCGGCCGGGGTCGTGACAAGTTCGTTCATGGGTCAGTCGGGACCGTCGACATCCCCGCCAAGCGCAGGCGGATCGGCAGGCAATGTTGGTCAGGTCGCGGTAGCAGTAGTTGATTCCGATCAGGCTGCCCGCAGTCGCCTCGCTATGCAGCTTGGTCAGGGCGCAACTCCGTTCGCATCCATCAACGAACTCGCGTCCCGGTTGGGCACAATTCCGGTGGTTATCGTCCTCGGCCCTTCATTTGCCGCAAGTGCCGAGTTGGCAGCCGCCGAGCAAATTCTCGCGTCACGTCGTGATGTCGGCGCGGTGCTGGTCACAGCCGAATTATCGACCGAGATGTTCCAACGAGCACTTCGATCAGGCGTGAAAGACGTTCTGCAAGCGCCAGTCGAAACATCGCAACTGACCGAAGCGGTCAGTCGAGTCGCAGCTGGACTCATGCGCCCGGCCGAATCGGTACCCGAATTTGATTCAGTTGAAACCGATGGCGAACTAGGTCAGGTCATCACCGTTTTTTCAACCAAGGGTGGCGCGGGGAAATCCGTAGTCGCGACGAATTTGGCCATCGTGTTAGCGCGTCGGTCGAATCGACCGGTCGTCATAGTCGATGCTGATCTCCAATTCGGCGATGTTGCGGTCATGTTGAAACTTTCCCCTCGCTATACCGTTGTTGATGCAGTCGGCATGTTGGACAAACTCGACTTACCCCTCTTGCGAAGTCTGCTTATCGAGCACACCCCCTCGGGGGTTTTAGTCCTAGCTGGGCCACTTGAGCCAGCGTTCGCCGATCAAATCGGCGCATCTGAGATGGTTCGCATCGTCGAGATGCTGCAGACGTTTTGTTCGTATGTCATTGTCGACACTCCGTCGTATTTCAACGACGTGGTACTGGGAATGATCGAAGCCAGTAACGACCTTGTGCTGGTTGCTGGTCTCGACATTCCAAACATCAAAAATGTGAAAATAGGTCTGCAGACAATGCGGCTCCTCAACACTCCAATGGAAAAAATCCGTCTCGTTCTGAATCGCGCCAACTCGAAGGTCAAGCTCGATGTGAGTGAAGTTGAGCGGACGTTAGGCATCCATGCTGAATGCCTGATCCCCAGTGATGTCGCGATTCCGCAATCGGTCAATCAAGGTGAAGCCGTGGTGCTTTCCTCACCGAAATCCGGTGTCGCTCGAGCGATGAACCAGCTCGCGGATTTGTTTATTTCAGTTCCCGTCGAACGCCGCAAGCGAAAGTAAGATTGTCGGTGTCCATCCGGGCATCGACTAACGAGGAGATGCTGTGTCGCTGTATAAGCGCCTACATGATGTGCAAGCGACACCAACGGCTGGGCCGAAGGGCCGCGACCCGATTCTCGATGAGCTTCGACAGAAGATCCATCATCAACTTATTGAAGACCTCGGTCCGATCCTTTATGACAAGCGACTGTCAGAAGACGACTTGCGGCGTCGAGTCAATGATCATCTCCATTCGGCGTTAGCTCAAGAACGGTCGCCACTGTCGGCTGCTGATAAAGCCCAACTGATACAGGACGTATCTGACGACATCCTTGGTTACGGCCCCATTGATCGACTGCTTCATGATGAAGAAATCACCGAAATCATGTGCAATGGTCCAGATTCGGTTTACGTCGAACGCGCTGGCCGTCTCGAGAAATCCACCGCAACATTCGTCGACGAGGTACACCTCCGTCGCATCATTGACAAAATCGTAAGCGAGATCGGTCGTCGAATCGACGAATCGAATCCGTTGTGTGATGCGCGACTTCCTGATGGCAGCCGAGTTAACGCGGTAATCCACCCGTTAGCAATCGGCGGACCGTTTCTCACGATCCGAAAATTTTCAACCGACAAACTTCAGATCGATGACCTGATTCGATTCGGCACGCTCAACGCCCATTCAGCCCGGTTCTTACAAGCGTGTGTGGTGGGGCGTTTGAACATCATCGTCTCTGGTGGGACCGGTTCGGGTAAGACGACCACGCTCAACGTCCTGTCTTCGTTTATTCCGTCCGACGAACGCATCGTCACCGTCGAAGACGCGAAAGAACTGCAAATGCATCAGGACCATGTCCTGTCGCTTGAGGCGCGCCCGCCCAATATCGAAGGTCGGGGCGAAGTGACAATTCGAGATTTGGTCAAGAACTGCCTTCGTATGCGGCCTGACCGCATCGTGGTTGGGGAGTGCCGGTCTGGCGAAGCACTTGACATGTTGCAGGCAATGAATACCGGCCATGACGGATCATTGACGACGGTCCACGCCAACAGCCCCCGTGATGCGCTCGCTCGCCTCGAAACCTTGGTATTGATGGCGGGCTTCGATTTACCAATTCGGGCAATTCGCGAACAAATGTCGGCAGCCGTCGACCTCGTGGTGCAACTGTCCCGGTTGCGTGATGGAACCCGACGTATTACTCACATCAGCGAGGTGCAGGGAATGGAGGGTGACGTGATCACCCTGCAAGACATTTTCTTGTTCGACTACGGCATGGGTGTTGATGAGCACGGCCGATTTAAGGGCCACCTTAAAGCAACCGGCGTCCGTCCGAAGTTTGCCGAGAAGCTCGCTGACCTCGGAATCCGCCTCGGCCAAGAGGTGTTCCAACCGGAAGGATTCTCTCGGAAGGCTGGCGGCGCGAAGTGAAGTCCCGTGCCCGCCGGCGAGCCGCACCATTCGCTTCGAGCCTCATTGCCCTAGGAGTCCTTGCAGTTTTTGCTGTGACGACATCTCCAGCGAGCGCGCAAACTTCGGCTGCACCATTTTTGCAAATTCGAAGCGTTACGTCATCAGGTCCTGGCCCGAATTCGGCGGTGTATTTCGCGAGTGCTGAAGGCGGCACGAGCCCGAATATTTCGATCAACGGTTCGTCTGTTTCAGCCACGAGCGCAAACCGCTTGCCTCCGACGACTGCGATGGGAAACGCCCTCATCTTCGATACATCAACTCGCATGGACTCATCCGGAGCATTGGCATCAGCGAAGGAAGCCGCTCGAACGTGGATTCGCGCCCGCACTGGGTCAGGTCAGACCGCCGAGAAGTTCGCGATCTATGTAGCCGCTGACACCGGCATGTTGGTGCAGTCGTTCACCAGTGATCAAACCGCATTGCTTGATGCGTTGGACCGCGTCGGGCCGCCTTCAACGCAAGCCGCACGATCGAAGACAGCGCTTTGGTCGGCGCTGCGCCAGGCGGCGGCGTCTTTGTCGGCGAACTCTGACCTCGTCCCGAATTTGGTGGTGATGGCCGGTCAGAACGACAACGCCAGCGGCTCAAGCAAGTCGGCAGCAATTGGCGAAATTGCCAATGCTCGAGCTGCAGTTCTCGGTATCGCCTACACAAGCGAGGCCTACAGCGGGGCGCAGTTATCGTCGCTTACTGCGACCTACGGGGGCGAAGTACTCGCGACATCCGATGGCACAACGTTCGCTTCGCAGGTGGCGCTCGTCGCTGAACTCATCGACACGCGACAGTTTTCAACCGAATTCATTTCTCAAGTACCGGTCAACGATCTGGTCAACCTGCAACTTTCAGTTGGCGACCAAGTCGCAGCTGCGGCCTATACCTCGGGTACATCGGTATTTGGTTATCAGAACCTGAATCCGGCCGTTCGCGTCGCGAAATCTTCGGGAATTGGTTTCCTGCAAGGCGGTTTTGGACTCTGGCTGGCGATGTTGTTGGTGCTGTTTGCCGTTGGCTTGGGTGCATATGCAGTGATCTTGTTGTTTGTTCGAGACAATTCCCTTGATGCTGCGTTGGAGCCCTACTCCGAGTCGTACCGCTCGACCGATGATTTTGATGACGAAGTTGATCCGTCGTATGCCAAAACCGCGCTCGTCCAACGAGCGGTCGCCGCGACCGAGACGTTTGCCGAGAGTCAGGGTTATCTCCTTCGTGCTGAGGGCGCATTGGAGCGAGCGAATATCCCGCTTCGTGCGGGTGAAGCACTGTTCTTTTACGGTTCGATGGTGGCAATCGCCACCATTTTGGGTTTTGCTCTTGGCGGACTCTTCATTGCGCTGATTTTGGGTGGACTTGTGGCTCTCATACCGCCCGCGGTGGTTAATTTCCTGGCGAAGCGTCGTCGTCGATTGTTTCTGGCTCAGTTGCCTGACACGTTGAATTTGCTGTCGGGAACCTTGCGGGCGGGTTATTCGTTGATGCAAGGCGTCGAGGCGGTCTCCCAAGAAACCGATGAACCAATGGGGCAAGAACTGCGCCGAGTTATTACCGAATCACGTTTGGGTCGTCCGCTCGAAGAATCGCTCGATGGCACGGCGGAGCGAATGGACAGCAAGGATTTCGCCTGGGCCGTGATGGCGATCCGCATTCAGCGAGAGGTGGGTGGCAACTTGTCGGAGTTGCTCTTGACCGTGGCTGACACCATGACCCAACGTGAGCGACTTCGCCGAGACGTTGCCTCACTTACCGCTGAAGGTCGCATGAGTGCAATCGTGCTCGGCTTGTTGCCGGTAGGGCTCGGACTGGCAATGTATGTGATGAATCCGGCATACATGTCATCGTTGTTTACCGAGACATTGGGCCAAATCATGTTCGGCGGATCCATCATTGCAATGGTGATCGGGTTTGTGTGGATGAAAAAAATCATCGACATCGAGATTTGACGGGACGCTGACATGGCCAATGTAGAGCTGTTGCTTGGGCTCATCTTCATCGGATCTGCGGTAGGCATATTGCTTTTTGCGGTACTTTCTCACCTCAACGAGAAGGCCGTCGTGCGAGAGTCGCTGCGCCATCTCGAAGGCTATGAAGTAGAGAACGTACGCGATCAGGAGCTACTCGTTCCGATCGCGGAGCGGGCGTTCTCACCGGTGCTGGGCGGATTAACCAAAGTCGGCCGTCGGTTTACCCCCGAGGGCTATACCGACAGCGTCCGCAAAAAATACATTCAGATGGGCGACGGCTCGGCTACGTCTATTGACCGTTTCCTCGCATTGCGGGTTGTGACGGTGGCGCTCGTGCCATTGGCGTTTGTTTTTGTCTACCTCTGGAATCCGCTTGGTGTTACCGGGCTGATGCAGACCTTGTTGTTCTTAGTGCTCGCTGCCGCGCTTCTGATTGCTCCTGACACCAGTTTGAGTCGGAAAGTTGAAGCGCGACAGCACGAGCTGCGCGTGATGCTTCCGGATATTCTCGATCTGCTGACTATCAGTGTTGAAGCCGGACTTGGATTTGAACAAGCGCTCGACCGCACCATCGCCGCCGTTCCGTGTGCTCTATCTGATGAGTTTTCACGCATGCTGGGTGAAGTCCGCGCCGGAGCCAGTCGTGCGTCTGCGCTTCGAGCGCTCGATAAACGAACCGATGTGCCCGAGGTTCGGTCATTCGTGTTGGCCATTTTGCAAGCCGACACCTTTGGCGTTTCGATCGGCCGAGTGATGCGCTCGCAAGCCGACGAGATGCGCACGAAGCGTCGTCAGATGGCTGAGGAAAAGGCGCAAAAGGCGCCAGTCAAGATGCTGATCCCAATGGTGTTCTGTGTGTTTCCTGCGTTGTTTGTCATCGTGATCGGCCCGGCAATCATAAATATTCGTCACGCCTTCGCTGGCTAGTGTGCCTTCGGTGGCTAGCGTGCCCTCGGTGGATGTGGAGACCAGTTCCAATCAAGTCGATCCCGAAGTTTCGGCTTCACGGTGGTGGCCGACTGGTGCGTTCGTTATCGGGGCAGCATTCGCGGTTGCGGGTTTTTGGATCGGCCTAGGCCGCCTTTCTGACAACAGCTTCTTTACACACCTCGCAACCGGCCGACTGATCCTTGATCACGGCATTCCGCGAACTGATCCGTACTCGTTTACTGCCAATGGTGAACCGTGGGTCGTGCAGAGCTGGCTTGCATCGGTCGTATTTGCTTGGACCGATTCATGGTTTGGTGCGCAAGGGCTACGCGTGTTGGCTGGAGCGCTTACTGCAGGCTTAGCTGCGATGACCTGGCGGCTGACTCGACCTGCACACACCATCGTCGGTCGGATACTTATCGCTGCTGCGGTCGTCGGTATCGGTGGCTCAACGTGGGCACCTCGACCGCTGTTGTTCGGACTTTTATGCGTCACGCTCACGTTGCTCGCTGCCGAAAAAGGGCTTGACCCTCGTTGGCTAGTTCCGGTGTTTTGGCTGTGGGTGAATTGCCATGGATCCTTTCCGCTTGGCCTTGTGCTCCTCGGATGTTTGTGGGTTGGACGTCGTGCTGATGGGGACTCAGGAACTCTTGAGTGGCGATGTCTGAAATGGGCGGCACTGGGAACTGCGCTCGGCGCAGTCAATCCGCTGGGTCCAGCGCTCCTGACCTTCCCAATTCGGCTGCTTGGCCGCTTCGATGTTTTGCGCCAGGTCGTTGAGTGGCAGTCGCCGTCATTCTCACTGGGCTGGACAAGGCTCTTTTTGCTTGAGGTTGCCGTCGCCGTGGTGGTTCTGGTCCGTCGTCCGTCGTATCGATCCGCGCTACCGCTAGTGGTATTTGTGATCGCCGCGCTCCTTGGAGCGCGCAACATTGCGGTCGCGAGTCTGATTTTGGTACCCGGACTGGCACGCGGCCTCGCCGATATTGGATCGGTTCGAGCGACAAAGCGCAGCCCTGCAGCCGGCATTGCCCTTGCCGGGATTGTGCTGGCTGCGGCTGTGATAGCGCAAAGTGCGCTATCACAGCCGGCCTATGACCTTGCGACCTATCCGGTGGAGGCGGTTGCCTGGATTAATGCGAATCATCTCCGGCAATCAGGCACCCATCTCGTGACGTCGGATAGCAACGGCAATTACCTCGAACTGTTGTCGGGAATACACGCTGATGTCTTTATCGATGACCGCGTCGATATGTTCCCCAAGTCGGTTGTCGCGGACCTTGTCACGTTGATCCATGGTGGGTTGGACTGGCGTGACGTGCTCGATCGCAACGGGTCTGACCTCGTGGTGTGGGGGCGTGCGAAACCTCTTACTGCGTTGATGGCCGAGTCACCAGACTGGCGAATCCTCTATCAGGATGCCGATTGGTCGATCGGGTGCCGGCGAGGAGCCGAGTTGGGCGGAACTGGAAACCTCTCGCGCTGTTAGATATCGCAGGGAACCTTTCCTGCGCCGCGCTCACGTGGGAACCCATAACGACGTGAGGCGGGCCTTTCGGCCCGCCTCACGCTGTCTCTGGTTCGATTGACGAACTTGGCTGATTAGCCTCCGAGGTTTGAACCGACGCTCGAGAACTTCGAGGAGGCGGTCTTACCAAGGAATGTCACGGCCAGGATGCACACGACGGCGATCAGGGCCACAAGCAGGGCGTACTCCACGAGGGAGGCACCACGGTCAGTCTTGCAGCGAGCCTGCAGCCAAGCGCTGGCGAAATCGAATGAAGTAAGCATATTGAACTATCTCCCTGTGCTGGTTCTGATGGCAACCTCGATTCCCGAGGCTGTATTGCCATACCAGTATCGTCCAGGGCAGTACCAAACTTTAGTAGGTCAAACGACTTATTTTGGGTGCGTTTTCGACGACTTGGCGCCGATTGCACCCATTACAACGATTCTTGGGATCGGATCGCTCTTGAAACTCGGAAATCAAGTGCCGAAGTACTGAATCGTTAGCTGAGAACCGGGATGTTGGTCAGTCGAGGCTGACGATGCCCATCCGGACTGCCTGCAGTACCGCCTGGGTGCGATCGCGTGCATCGAGCTTCTGGTAGATCGAAGCGAGGTGGTTTTTCACCGTCTTTTGGCTGATATACAGCTTTTCGGCGACCTCAGGAGTTGAGCAGCCATCAGCGATGAGTTGCAGGACTTCCTCTTCGCGAGCGGTGACGACTCGATCTTCCTCTTGAGCTCGCTCGTCAAGGCGGCGAACTTCGTCGAGCATGCTCGAGGCGAGCTGAGGAGAGAGTGCCGTCTCGCCGCTAAAAGCCATGGTTACTGCTTCAGCGATCTCATCGGTAGAGCAATCTTTCACTAAGTAGCCGCTGGCGCCGGCTCGAATAGCTGAGGTGAGGACTTCACTGTCAGCGTGCATGGTGAGCATGACGATTTTGATTTCAGGCAAGATCGCTCGAATTTGTCGAGTGGCCTCAACGCCATCGACTTCAGGCATCGTGACATCCATCAAAATGACATCGGGTCGCAACTCTTCAGCCAAGCGTATTGCTTCTTGCCCGTCGCTAGCCTCGCCAACGACGTTGAATCCCTGATCGATCATTGACCGACGAAGACCTTCTCGCAGCATGCGGTGGTCGTCGGCCAGCATCAGTCGGATGCTCACGATGTCTCCCTCGGTTTACTGATCTTGTGGCCCTGGCGCATCATGTTTCATCCTGACCATACCGGTTTTACTGGGCGCGGGCGTGATGATAGCGGGCGAAAACGAGATTTTGTTGGTCAAGATGCGGGAGTGTTGAGCCCAGCCATTTCTTGTTCGGCGCCTTGAACCAGGCTGCAACGAACTCGGGTGCCGCGACCGACTTGACTGGTGACTTCGAGGGATGCACCGATGCTTGAAGCGCGCTCTCGCATGCCGAGAATGCCGTAGGAGTCAAGGCGTCCGGCGGTTCCGCTTGGAAATCCAGCGCCATTGTCGGTGATCTCGAGCACTGCAGACTCGCCGTCGCACCGCCACAACACCCGAACGACCGTTGCCTTGGCATGTCGTTCGACGTTGGTGATTGCTTCTTGGGCAATTCGCCACATCTCGCGTTCCTGCAAAATGGGCAGCCGTGAACCGTGGTCGCAGAACAGCTCAATTTGGAGGTCGGTTCGCTCCTGTACTCGTGCGGCGTAGGACTCAAGGGTATTGGTCATGTCTTGGCTGTCGGATACATCCGTACGCAGGTCATAAAGGGTGTCGCGTACTTCGCGAATGACTGACCGCACGTCATCTCGAAGCTCCTCAAGGGCGGTGCCCAATGCTTCGCCCTTTTTCTCGCGGCTAACAATCCGATCAAGTTCAAATGCGAGATAGGCCAAAGATTGACCGATTCGATCATGAAGGTCTCGAGCGATTCGCGTGCGCTCCTCGTCGGCACCAACGGTTCGCAGGCGACCAAACCATCGGGCGTTATCAATCGTCAGGGCAACCGGCTCAACAAAACCCTGCAGAAGTTCAAAGTCCCGGTTTGAAAAATGGCGTTCGGTTCGGTGCTCAACGGCAAGAACACCAATTAAGACATCGCGAACCATAAGTGCTGCATACATGCCCGAGCGAGATTTTGGTCCAAGTCCGGGTCCGTCGACTTCGGCGAGTTGAGGGGCACTAATGACGATTGATGCGTCAATTGCTGCTCGAACCGGCGGCGGGAGATCTCGAGAATCTAAGTGGGTCTGGATCCGAAGGTTCTCCTGGCGAATGACCTCCCATTGGGCATCGGTGTCATTGAGCATCAAGATCGCCACACTGTCGAAATCAAACAGGCTGCGAAGTCTTGTCATGGTGGTGTCAAGGACCTCGTTGAGATCAAGGGATGCCGGAAGGGTCTGGGTCACTCGGTGGAGCGAAAACAGCAACGAGTTGGCTTCGGCGAGGCGCCCAAGCCGGTCGAGCGCTAGGGAGTGTTGACGGTCGGCTTCACCAGAAATCCATCGGCCGTATCCCGCGACTACTGCAACCAGGATGACAACGAGGCTCCACTCAGCCGACAGCTGAATCCGTGCCGCGCTTGGGTCAGGAACAAGTTCGACGATAGTGACCGCAATTGACGATGCAATGCCGATTCGAAGCGCAAAACCAAAACCGCGGCTAAATCCGGCGACAACAACCGCAGTCATAAGTGAAAATATGAATGGCGAATCCCATGCGCCCGTCGTGCACAATGCCGTCACCCCGAGCGCCACTTCAGCCAAGACCTCAAGCAGGCTACGGATGGTGCCCATATAGCGAATCGGGCTAATCGTGCGCAGCACGGTGTAACTCAAGATGACTGCGCACCAGATGGCGATGAGTTGGTTGTCGTTGAAGCGGTCGACAGCAAGCGCAAGCGACATGACCGTGGTGCCCCACCGGATCGCAAGAATTGCCGCGCCGAATGCGGCGACCCGGTCGATCGATTCGTCGAGGCCGAGGCCGTCGATACTCGCGGTGCCGTCGGTTGTATTGCTTAGGCTGGCAATTCGTTGTGACCAGGTCACCGGCGATGCTGGGGTGAGGTCAGGCAATACCGGTTCAGCATCTATCGAAAACGGTTTGTTTTTGGTTTCAAATGGGTTCACGGTTTGCCTGTCGGTTGCTGAACGGTCCGGGAGAGGACACCTTCGGGCCAATCGCGATGCTACCGTCACTCTTCGTGTTACTCGTGGGACTTACCGGTGGAATTGGCTCGGGAAAGTCGACTGTGTCGGAGCAGTTCGCGCTTCTGGGTGCCGAAGTCGTTGATGCCGACGCAATCGTCCGTCAGGTTCAGCGTCCCGGTACTGACGTTTTCGCGGGGATCGTCGAGCGATTCGGCTTAGCAATCTTAAGTGCTGACGGCGATCTTGACCGCCAAGCGCTCGCCGCAATCGTATTTTCCGACGCTGATGCGCTCGCTGATTTGAACGGACTGGTGCACCCGGCGGTCGGTGTCGAAATCGAGCGCCGGTTGACAGAAGCGGCGATGACCGATCGGATCGTGATTCTTGATATTCCGCTCCTTGTTGAGTCAGGGCGAGACGACATGGCCGGCATCATCGTGGTTGATACTGATCCCGACATCGCAGTGGAACGCCTGGTAGTTCAACGAGGATTTTCTGATACCGATGCGCGCGCACGGATGGCACGTCAGGCGACACGCGATGAGCGCCTAGCGAAAGCTGATTTCGTGATTGACAATAACTCCGACCGGATCGAACTCGAAAAACACATTCGCGAATGTTGGTCGTGGATTGCCACGTTGGCGACACCATGAGCGGCTTGAACGGCTTGATCGGCGTAGTTGGCAGACCGATGTCGCCTAGATGAGGTTGAGGCGTCGGCTGAGGTCGCTTTGGAGCTGCTGGTCTGGGTCGACGCGATTGCGAATGGCCCGCCATTCGTCGAGGCGCGGATACATCGCTTGCACGAGTTCCGGCCGGAGTCTGCTGTCTTTCGGGAGGTAAATACGACCACCGGCTTCGACGATCTGTTCATCGAGGCGGTCCAGTAGGTCGGTAAGTCCAGGCGCGCCGGTTGGGATATCGAGCGCAAGGGTCCACCCCGGGATTGGAAACGACAACGGTCCGGCGTTCGAGGGACCAAAGCGCTTGAGCACTGCCAAAAATGACGTGCAGCCACTCGTGCTCAGCGCATCCACCGTGCGGCGGACGGTTTCCTCGGCACCGACTGGCACCGCGTATTGCCATTGAATGAATCCGCGACGGCCATAGATGCGGTTCCAATGGTCGACGAGATCGAGCGGATGGAAAAATGTGGAAATCGACTGCAGCTCGTCGCGTCGTAGGTGGGGAGCCTTGCGAAACCACACTTCATTGAATGCACGAATGGACCACTGATTAAGCAAGCCCGAAGGAATGAACCGCGGTGCACTGACCAAGACCGAGGGGTCAAAGCTGCGGGCGTCGGCATCAGTGCGAGTGGGCACTTCGTCGCGGTGTGCGAAACGGCCACGTGTCAGGATTGATCGCCCCAGTTTGGCACCCCGGGCCAATAAATCGATCCACGCCACTGAGTAGTCATAGTTGTCATCACCGGTTTCCATGAGCTCCATCACCGCGTCCAAGTTTGGTGCTCGGTCAGTATCAACCATGACTTGGCTCGTTTCGATGCGCGGGCACTGAAAGGTGACTGAAACGATGAGACCGGTCAATCCCATACCGCCGAGGGTGGCCCAAAACAGGTCCGATTGTTCCGTTGGTGAGATCTCAACCAACGATCCGCCGACGAGTGCGAGTTCAATCGCCAACACGTGATCACCAAATGATCCGGCGCGATGATGGTTCTTGCCATGAATGTCGGCGGCGACAGCTCCACCTACGGTCACGAAGCGGGTACCGGGAGTTACCGGAACAAAGAATCCGCGTGGGATGAGCTCGCGCATGATTGCATCAAGCGTTGCTCCAGCGCTCGCTCGGACCACACCGGTCGCTTCGTCGAGGTAGAAGTCGCTAACGCCGGTGGTGTCAATGATCCGACCGCCAGCATTTTGGGCGTTGTCGCCGTAACTCCGGCCCAGGCCCCGAGCTATTGATCCCCTTGAGGTGGAGTCGACGAGGGCATGACGTAAGTCGATCGCCGACGTCGGGCGATGCACATATCCAGCCGATGGACTGGTTCCACCCCATCCGTTGAGGAGTTTGCGGCGGAGCGCCATCGTGGGGCCGGGGGCCTCAGGCTCGATAGACGGCATATGCATAGATGATCGCCCATGCCACACCGGCGGCGATCATTGATCGGTTATGGGTGAGTATTTCTTCGGGGTTCTCTCCGCCACCGTGCTCGAGGATCAGTCCGTACTGGAAGATTGCGATGACGAACGGCACAATCGAAAGTTCGAACCAGGTTGCCGCATTTGGGCTCGCGTTGGCGGAGTCGAATGCCCAAAGGCAATACGAAATGACCACGACTCCCGTGGCGACCGAGCGTAAGTAACGGAGGAACTCGGGGGTATAGGTGCCGAGGGTGGATCGGACTGATCCGGCCTTTTCGCCGAGCGCGTGGAGTTCGCCTTCTCGCTTACCGATCACAACAAGCAGCGCACCGAAACTGATGACGATAAAGAACCATTCGGAAATTGGCAGGTCGGTCGCGGCCGCGCCGGCGATAGCCCGAAGTACGAATCCGGTAGCTACGGCAACGATGTCAAGAATTGGTTGGTGCTTGAGCCACAGCGAATACGACGTTGTGAGGAGCAAATACGCAACCAACGTGATGCCGAGATTCCGCGTGGTGGAAAAGCCCACGATCAACGCGACCGCAAGGAGCACTGTGCCCACGACATAAGCCGTAAACGGCGAAATCAAGCCTGCGGCGATTGGTCGGTTGCGTTTAGTGGGGTGAAGGCGATCCGAAGCAACATCTCGTGCGTCGTTGAACAAATAAGTCGCACTGGAGGCAAGGCAAAATGCAACGAAAGCCAATAGGGCGGGCCCGAGGACATCGCGCGTATTGATGCTGCCTGCGGCAATTGGTGCGGCGAAGACGAGCACGTTTTTCGACCACTGGTGAGGCCGCATTGCTCGGGCAAGTGCCCGAATCCGAGACGCGTAAGAGACGCTCGATTCCACGTTCACCGCGCTGAAATGATGCGCCAAAGTGAACGGGGAAGATGTCGCATGATGAGGAACACCCATCTGACGAGCGGCGGTGCCCAAACGATGTCTCGGCCCCGTTGGATGCCGCGGACGATCTCGTTCGCTACAGCTTCGGGCGTCGTCGAGAAGGGCTGCGCAGCAAGGCCGGCTGTCATCCGAGTATGGACAAACCCGGGGCGAACAACCATGACCTTGGCGCCGGAACCTACAAGCGAGTCACCGAGTCCCTGCGCGAATGCGTCAAGCCCCGCTTTCGATGATCCATAAATAAAGTTGGTTTTACGAGCGCGTTCAGCGGCGACCGATGATAAGACGATCAATGTTCCGTGTCCTTGTGAACGCAAGTTTTTCGCTACCGCGAGCCCAGCAGAAACAGCCCCGACGAAATTGACGCGAATCGCTTCGGCTGCCAATTCGGGGTCGGCCTCAAAATCGGACTGATCGCCAAGCACGCCAAAGGCAAGCAACACGACGTCGATGTCGCGGTGATCTTGGAAGATCGCATCGATCGCTGCTGCGTGTGACGAAGTATTGAGCGAGTCAAAGGTTCGGACATCAAGCTCGGCTCCGAGATTGGTCAATTCATCGACCTGGTCGACTACTGACTGTTTATCACGTACCGCCAAAATCACTCGTTTGCACCGCGATGCGATGAACTGCCGAACGGTTGCTAGTGCGATTTCAGACGATCCACCGAGGACGAGAATGGACTGCGGAGATCCGAAAGCGTCCTGCATGAGTGTGGTTTCGCTTCCTTACTAGTAAGCCGATTGCGCCCCTTCACCTTAGTTCGTGGTGCCTCTCGCTCTGCTGATTGGGGGTTGCTGGGGTTGGACGTCGACGCCATCGGTAGGATTTCGATTATGTCCGAGGCGTCAGCGAGCCCCAGTGTTGTTTCGTCGGCAACGCCATTTCGCTTGGTGAGCGATTTTGAACCGGCCGGCGATCAACCTCAAGCGATAGCACAGTTGACAACGGGCCTTGCGCGTGGCGATCGCTTTCAAACCCTCTTGGGCATTACCGGAAGCGGGAAAAGCGCAACGATCGCGTGGACAATTGAGCAGATGCAGCGGCCGACGCTGGTCATTGCTCCGAACAAATCGCTCGCCGCCCAATTGGCAAATGAATTCAGAGAGTTTTTTCCCGACAACCGCGTTGAATACTTTGTTTCGTATTACGACTACTACCAGCCAGAGGCATACATGGCTGCGAGTGACACCTATATCGAAAAAGACAGTTCGGTCAATGACGAGATCGATCGATTGCGCCACTCGGCTACCTCGGCGCTGTTGACCCGTCGAGACACCATCGTGGTGGCGTCGGTTTCGTGTATTTATGGGTTGGGATCGCCTGAGGAATATCGAGATCAGTTATTGGTCGTGCGGAAGGGCGAAGAGCACGATCAGCGTTCGATCCTGCGGCGCCTCGTTGACATGCGCTACGAGCGCAACGACATGAATCTCGTGCGCGGCAAGTTTCGTGTGCGGGGCGACACCATCGAGATTCATCCCGCTTATGAATCGACGGCGATGCGCATCGAGCTGTTCGGCGACGAAATCGAGGGGATTTCCGAAGTCGACCCCGTCACCGGCGAGAAGGTCCGAGCACTCGATGAACTCGTGGTTTTTCCGGCGACGCATTACGTATCTGGTGAGGATCGGATGCGCGTCGCGATTGGTCGAATTGAAACCGAGCTGCAGGAGCGCTTGGCCGAATTCGAAGGTGCCGGAAAATTGCTCGAAGCTCAACGACTTCGAATGCGGACGCAATACGACCTCGAGATGATGCAAGAACTCGGTTATTGCAACGGAATCGAGAATTACAGCGCGCCGATCGACGGGCGCGCCCCTGGCGAGGCGCCGAGCACCTTGCTCGATTTTTTTCCGGATGACTTTTTAGTTGTGCTCGATGAGTCGCATCAGGCTGTACCGCAGCTCCATGGGCAATATGCGGGCGATCGAAGTCGGAAGGCCAACTTGATCGACCACGGCTTTCGCTTGCCGTCGGCTGCCGATAATCGGCCGTTGCGGTTCGAGGAATTCATGGAGCGCGTCGGCCAGCTCGTATTCCTGTCTGCGACCCCTGGCCCGTTCGAACTTGAACACTCGAGTCAGATTGTCGAACAAGTCGTTAGGCCAACGGGACTGATCGATCCCGAAGTGATCGTCAAACCAACCAAAGGCCAAATTGACGACCTCATCGAGCAGATCAATGCGCGCGTCGTAGCTGGCGACCGCGTGCTCGTGACGACACTGACCAAGAAAATGTCTGAAGACCTAAGCGATTATCTGCTCGAGCTCGGGGTGAAGGTGCGGTATCTCCACAGCGAAATCGACACCATCGAGCGCATCGAGATTTTGCGAGACCTGCGGCTTGGCGAGTTCGACGTGTTGGTCGGAATCAACCTGCTTCGTGAGGGCCTTGATCTACCGGAAGTTTCGCTGGTGGCAATTCTTGACGCCGACAAAGAAGGGTTCTTGCGTAGCGAAACGTCACTGATCCAAACCATCGGTCGCGCAGCGCGCAATGTTGACGGCCAAGTAATCATGTACGCCGACAAGATCACTGATTCGATGCAGCGTGCCATTTCTGAGACGAATCGTCGACGAGGGCTTCAGCAGGCGTACAACCTTGAGCATGGGATAAATCCGCAGACCATCATCAAAGCGGTGACCGATATCCTTGCTTATCTCCGGCCAAATAACGTCGCACCAGTTCCCGGTGGCGAACAACGATCTCGGGTGCGCGACAAGATCCGCGTCGATCTAAATGAGCTGCCCCACGATGAACTTGAGCGGCTCATTCGCACCCTTGAAGAAGAGATGCATGAAGCGTCGGGTGATCTGCGGTTCGAATACGCCGCGCGTCTTCGGGACGAGATCAAGGACCTCAAGCGAGAACTACGAGAAGTGGGCTGACCCGTCCCAAAGCCCTGAGACTGTTCACCCTACGATTTGTTCAATGTCACGTCCTAGCTCGCCCAATCAACTGGCCGATCCACCGCGTCGGGATGTTCCAGTGTCCGATTTAGTCGAGCGTCATGGCGTTGGCTGGGTATGGATTCGTAAACCCATCGTCGCGGGGGCGCTGCTGCTGTTGACTTATGTCGGGTTGAGTCTCCTGATGAGTCCGAACGGCTTTCTCGGGACCGACACTGGCGGCAAAGTAGCCACGCTCAAGGTGATGGCCGATCGCCATGACTTGAATCCAGACATTGGGTATTGGGCAAACGAATGGGATCCAAGTGCGCGAGTGCATGGGATGTACTTCACGTCGCGTGTGGGCAACCGTTTTGTCAATGTCACCTCGTTGCCGATGGTGATCGCGGCTGAACCGCTCTATCGGCTTGGGGGATATCGATTCGTCCTCGTGCTGCCGATGGCGGGATCGATGCTTGCAGCGTTTGCGGCTCGAGGTATCTCGCGTCGAATTCGACCCGGTGACGGATGGATCGCGTTCTGGCTCGTTGGCTTGGCGTCGCCAATGACGATCTACGCGCTGGATTTTTGGGAGCACAGCCTTGGCGCCGCATTACTGGCATGGGCCGCGATCGCCCTTTGGGATTTTCTGAACCAGCGTTGTACGTGGCTGAGGTCGCTTGCGGTCGGAGCGCTCATCGGAGCGGCATTCGCAATGCGGACCGAAGCGCTTGCCTACGGGTTTGTCATGGTGGTCTTGGCTGGCGCGTACTTGGCGCTGCGGCGACGAGAAGTGCGACATGCTTTGGTTCTGGGAATTGGCGCGGTTAGCGGACTCGCACTTCTTGTGGCCGCCAATTGGGTCCTCGAACTGATGGTGTTGGGTTCATCAGTGCGATCAGGACGCGCAGCCAGTGCAGTAACAGGTGGTGGTGCGAGCGTGGGATCGCGACTCAACGAGGCATTCGTGACTCTTTTTTCTCCGGTACCAACAGCGGGCGCGCAGGCATTCTTGCTGGGCGCGGTCTTAACGCTGGCACTGGCGGGGATAGTTTGGTGCACGGCGCATCGCCGCGGTGAACTGGTCGCATCCGGTTTGGCTGCAGTGGCGATAGTCATCTATCTGATTCGCTTTGCTGACGGCGTTGGCTTTGTGCCCGGACTTGTAGCGGCATCACCAGTTGCTGTTGTCGCGATCGTTTTGGGTTGGAACCGCGGTGCGAGCCGCTTTTTCGTGCTGATGGCGATCGGTCCGCTGCCAGTTGTTTTCGCGTTTGCCTATCTTGGTGGGGCGCTTCCTCAATGGGCCGGTCGTTACCTGCTGACGACCGGATTGATTTTGGTTTCTGTCGGTGCTGCTCATCTGTCAGACCTTGTCCAATGGGCTCGACGTTTTTTCGTTTTCCTTGCCGTCGCTGTCACGGTTTTTGGTTTGCTTTGGTTGTCGATTCGCTCGCACGAGATTGAGCGGGCTGCGAATAATCTCGAAAACCGATCCGAAGCGGTATTGATTTCGCCTGACGGATTTGTGCCCCGTGAATTTGGAGCGACCTATGGCCGTAAGCCATGGCTGGCGACGGGTAGCGACGACGATTTGCGCTTCGCGGTCGGAGTAGTTGCCGCGTCCGGAAAGGAAACCTTCGCGATAGTCGATCTTGACACGAACGCAACGCCGCCGAGTTTTAGCGGATGGGTAGCCGGCGTGAGCGAATTGGTGCCCTACCTCGATGGCGCGCCTCTGCGGGTGACGTCGTATTCGCGAGTGCTCGGCGCAACGCTTGATGGCTGATGTCGACATGGAGCACGAGACTCTGATCCCTGCACCAACTCGATGGTTTGACGTTCCATTTGTGGCCCATGTCGCGGCGCTTGTCGCAGTACTGGCCTTAGGTATGTGTTTGAGCGGACCGCGAGTGGCATTCACTAGCGATGAAGGCGGTGCAATTCTGCAAGCGCGAATGCTCATCAACGAGCACACTTGGATTTACCGGTATCCATTGGCATCGCTTGATCCGGAAAACGGCGCGCGTCCCTTCATTTGGGGCGAACAGGGCGACAAAGGTCCGGCTCCTTACGCGAAACATCCGCTGTATCCAGTGGTGATTGCTGGGTCACTGAAAGTCGCGGGGGAAGCCGGCCTTGGCTTGCTCGGAATCATCGGAACCGCGAGTGCGGCCGTAGCGAGTGCGATGTTGGCACGCCGACTAGGTCGGGGTCACGAAGTCGCAACGCTGTGGATTATCGGAATTGGTAGCCCACTGTTTTTCTATTCCTATGTTGTCGTCGCTCATACGTTGGCTGCGGCAGCAGTGGCCGGCGCGACTTTGGCGGCATTTCGCGCGCTGGATGCTGACCGAAGTCGATACCGCCGAGTTTTTTGGGTCATCGCCAGCGCTTTACTGGCAATGGTTTCGACGATGCTGCGAACCGAAGCACTGTTTTTGGCCCCCGGATTGGCGTTGGCATTGGCTGTGTTGGCCTGGCGCCGAACGGCATCGGTGCGCGGAGCGTTCATCACGTCTAGTGCGGTGGTTGGTGGCGTAGCAGCAGGTTGGCTCGTCGATCGTGCAATGTCAGTTGCGATTCTTGGTCGGGCGATCCCAGGATCGCCGCCACCTCAACCGAGTTCGTGGTTTGCAGGCCGTTGGCACTCGATGGAGGTGACCTGGTTTCAACCGAGTTATTACGGTCATCATCGAGAATCGTTAGTGTTGGCGCTCGCCGCGTTGTTGTTGGCCGCGGGCGGGATTGCACTTCGGCTTCGGACGCCTCGCAGAGGGTTCGCATTGACCGCACTCGTTGCCGCTGTTGGCTGTTTCGCGTTTCGGCTCGCGGTAGGTTCGCCTGACGTCATTACTGGGTTGATGTTGGCTTTCCCGCTGGGGTGGGCAGGACTTTGGGTTGTGCGGCGACCCGCGTTTAAAGCGCCAATGTCGCTTGCGCTGATGGTCGCTTCGGTGACGATTGCGGGCGGCGTTGCCCTGACTCAGTACCCGTGGGGAGGCGGAGCCGAGTGGGGTGGGCGGTACTTCTTGATCGTCGTGCCGCTCGTAACTCCAGTTCTTGTTGTTGCTGGTTCCCGAGCTTTGACAGGAGCGACTCAAGATCGCCTTACTCGTTTGGCTCCGATCGCCATCGCCGGTCTTGTTGTCTTCCCTGCGTTGCTTGCACTCCAATCGCTTCATTCGACTCGCATGACGACTGCCGGTGTACTTGACGAGATACGAGTGGCGGCAAGCGATGCCGGAGTCGCCGAGGGTTTCAACCGACCAATTGTGGTGTCAACCAATCGATTGCTTCCTCAGATTGCCTATCGGGATTTTGATCGTTACGACTGGGTGGTACCGGCTGACCTCGAACGGTACGGAACCCGGTTGCACGAATCGGGTGTTGACCGAGTCGTCTTGGTGTCAGGTGATCTATCGACCAACCTTGCGCAGCTGCCAGGTTGGAAGGTGGTTGACGATCAGCGATCAACGTTGCCCGTCGAAGTCGTCGTGCTTCAGCACGACTAATGCAGACGGAACAAGCGTTCTCATCGGCGACACGAGGGCACGACTAGGCTGCCGCCGTGGCTAACAGCATCACCATTCGCGGCGCCCGAGAGCACAATCTTCGCAATATTTCACTTGAGCTCCCGCGCGACAAACTCATCGTCTTCACCGGATTGTCTGGCTCGGGAAAATCCTCGCTTGCGTTTGACACGATTTATGCCGAAGGCCAGCGACGCTATGTCGAATCATTGTCGGCGTATGCGCGGCAATTTTTAGGGCAGATGGACAAACCGGATGTCGACTTTATTGAAGGATTATCGCCGGCTATTTCGATTGATCAGAAAAGCGCATCGCGTAATCCGCGATCGACGGTAGGAACCATCACCGAGGTCTATGACTACCTGCGGCTTCTGTACGCGCGAATCGGGATACCGCACTGTCCCTTCGATGGCACCACGATTACCCGCCAAACACCACAGCAGATCGTTGATCGGGTGCTGGCATTGCCCGACGGAACTCGGTTTGAAGTGCTTGCTCCAGTTGTTCGAGGCAGAAAGGGCACGTACGACACGCTCTTGGCCGACTTGGCGACACAGGGATTTGTACGAGCACGCGTCGATGGAGAGATGCATGAGCTCACCGAGAAGCTTGAACTTGAGCGCTATGAGCAACACACGATTGAAGTTGTGGTCGACCGCCTTGTACGTCGGGAAGGAATCGATCGGCGATTGACGGACTCGCTTGAAACTGCACTTCGCCTAGCTGACGGGATCGCTGAGGTTCACCTCGTGCCAAAGGATGGCGAGGGCGAGGTCGAAACCTTGACCTTTAGCCAGCATTTGGCGTGCCTGGAGTGTGGTCGGTCCTATGACGAACTGGCCCCGCGCGCGTTTAGTTTTAACTCTCCCTATGGGGCATGCGAGCGATGCGATGGGCTCGGCACGCGGTTTGAGGTAGACCCCGAAATGGTTATCGCCAACCCTGCACTTTCAGTGAGCGAAGGGGCGATTGCGCCTTGGGCTGGGGGACGCACGCAATATTTCGCCCGGTTACTTGAGTCGATTTGTGTAGAGCACGAAATCGCCGACGATGTCGCTTGGTCAAAGCTGCCAAAGGCGAAACAGAAACTGCTGCTTTATGGCGTCGCAGGTCGAGTCAAGGTTCAGTATAAAAATCGTTATGGGCGAAGCCGCAGTTACGACGCGCGATTTGAGGGCATCATCCCGTACCTTCAGCGCCGACATAGTGAAGCGGAAACTGATGCGCAACGCGAGCAAGTCGAAGGGTACATGCGCGAGGTGCCTTGCCCGGACTGCAACGGCGCTCGACTGAAGCCATTGTCGCTGGCGGTGACCATCGATGGCCACAGCATTTCGGAAATCTCGATGATGTCGATTCGCGATGCCGCAGGGGTTCTGGAGCAATTGACCCTCAGTGAACGTGATCACCTCATTGCCGACCGAGTCGTTAAAGAGATCAATGCCCGAATGGGTTTTTTGCTTGATGTCGGCTTGGACTACCTCAACTTGTCGCGGTCGGCAGCAACGCTCGCGGGCGGGGAAGCGCAACGTATTCGGTTGGCGTCACAAATCGGCAGCGGACTGGTCGGTGTGCTGTACGTGTTGGACGAACCATCGATTGGTCTGCATCAACGCGACAATCGTCGACTGATTGAAACGCTTGAGCGATTGCGCGAACTGGGCAACACCGTTCTGGTCGTCGAGCACGATGAGGACACGATCCGGGTTGCTGACCATGTCGTCGATATCGGGCCAGGTGCGGGCGAGCTCGGCGGCGACATCGTCTATGCCGGTCCGGTAAAGGGATTGCTTAAGTCACGTAAGTCGATCACGGGTCAGTACCTCTCGGGAAGGCGGTCGATTCCGGTACCAGCAGTGCGTCGGATCCCTGCGCAAGAGTCGTTGCGGGTTCGCGGCGCACGCGAGCACAATCTGCAAGGAATCGACGTCGCATTTCCCTTGGGATGTTTTGTCGCCGTGACTGGTGTTTCGGGCTCGGGCAAGTCGACGCTAGTCAACGACATCTTGTATAGGTCCTTGATGCAACATATTTACGGTTCAAAGGTTCCGCCCGGGTTGCATACGGCCGTGGACGGACTCGATGCCATCGACAAGGTCATCAACATCGACCAATCGCCTATCGGTCGTACGCCGCGATCAAACCCTGCCACGTACACCGGCGTTTGGGACCACGTCCGGAAACTGTTTGCGCAAACACCGGAAGCGAAAGTGCGGGGTTATCTCCCTGGCCGTTTCTCGTTCAATGTGAATGGTGGTCGTTGTGAGGCGTGCGCTGGTGACGGCACCATCAAAATTGAGATGCACTTTCTCCCCGATGTGTATGTCCCATGCGAGGTTTGCAAAGGGGCGCGTTACAACCGGGACACCCTTGACATCACATTCAAGGGGAAGAACGTGTCTGACGTTCTCGATTTGTCGTGCGCGGATGCGCTTGAGTTTTTCGCTAACCAGCCTCCAATTGCTCGTCACATGCAAACAATTGTCGACGTCGGATTGGGTTATGTGCGCCTCGGTCAACCTGCACCAACGCTGTCAGGCGGCGAGGCACAACGTGTGAAGTTGGCGAGTGAACTAGCGAAACGGTCCACTGGCCACACGATTTACATCCTCGATGAGCCCACGACCGGGCTCCATTTCGAAGATATTCGAAAACTGTTGACGGTCCTTAGCCGGCTCGTTGACCAAGGCAATTCGGTTTTGGTGATTGAACACAATCTCGATGTCATCAAGACCGCGGACTGGATAATCGACTTAGGACCCGAAGGCGGAAACGGTGGTGGCATGGTCGTCGTCGAGGGCCCCCCGGAGTTGGTTGCGCAAACGCCGGGCTCGCATACCGGCACCTATTTGGCTCCGTTGCTCGCCCAAACCGAATCGCCATCTCGTTGAAACGTCTCTCGCGTTTGCTCCTGTATGTCGGGATCATCGGGAGCGTTCTTGGCCTAAGTAAGATCCACGCGGCGTACGTTGCCGAACCTCCTTATTCATTTACTGGATCATTTCGGTTCGCGTGGGCGATTGCCTACATGGCAGTTTTGGCCATCGCGGCCTACGGGGTTGGACTTCCGGACTTGCCTCGTACGGTTCGATCCGCATTGTTATCGGCCCTAGGCGCATCGGCCGGTGCGGCACTTGGCATGTCGGTGGTGCAGTTGATTGTCGGCGGCGCACTCCTGCCTCGGTTCGTGGTGTTTGGTGCCGCAATCGCGCTGATTCCCTGGTATCTCTTCTGCGTTGCGATTGCCAGTGGGGGACGGGTATTAGCGCAAGAGCGGGATCGGGTGGCGATCATTGCCTCACCATCCGAAGTCGCATTGTTACAAAACGATTTGGCATTGAGTGCTGAGCATCCCGCCGCCGTTGTGGTCGTGCTTTCGCCCGAAGGAGCGCGGGGGATGGAGTCCACCCACCACCCAGTGATTGATGCGGTATCAAAATCGGATGCATCGGTCGTCGTGGTCAGCCGAGAGGCGCTTAGCGACGAACGCATAGTTGACCAAGTTGCCGCGTTACATGAACAAGGACTGCGTATTCGGACCCTGTCAATGTTTTATGAGCAGTGGCTCGGCAAGTTACCGATTTCGGAACTCGAACGAGTTTCGTTGTTATTCGACATCGGCGAAGTTCACAGGGCTCGCTATGGGCGAGCCAAGCGACTGATTGATCTGGCTATAGGCGTCCTTGGCATGCTGGTGCTGATTTTCATGATCCCATTCGTTTTTCTTGCCAATGTGATATCGAATCGCGGGCCGTTGTTTTATTCGCAGCCGCGAGTAGGCAAGAACGACGAAGAATTCCTGATCTTGAAATTTCGGACGATGCGACCCGAGCCTGCAGGGCAGTTATCCAATGAATGGACCAAAGAAGATGATCCACGGATCACCTCATTTGGCCGAATTCTTCGAGCATCTCATCTCGACGAACTGCCGCAGATGCTCAATATTGTGCGAGGTGACCTCGCGGTTGTCGGCCCGCGGCCGGAACAAGTCCGCTATGTCGCAGAACTTGAAGCGAAATTGCCTTTTTATGATCTTCGCCATCTTGTTCGGCCAGGTCTCACGGGTTGGGCGCAGGTGAAGTACGGATACGCCGGCGACGAGAACGACGCGCTCGAAAAGTTGCAGTATGAGTTCTATTACCTGAGACATCAAAGCCTCGGACTCGATTTACGGATCATTGCGAGGACGATCCGAAGCGTCGTGAGCGGCGCGGGTCGCTGATTGGGTTCAAGTCCGCGGCATGCCGCCGATACGATTGGTTACTGTGCCGCCGACACCGACAGTGACCATTGCGATTCCGGTGCTCGACGAGGCTGAGCATCTCGCGACGTGCCTCGACGCGATTGCGGCACAGACCTATTCCGAAATTGTCGAAATCCTGGTCATCGACGGCGGGTCCCAAGACCAGACTCGAGACATCGCTCACGCACATGCAGCAGTGACACTGCTTGAGAATCCCGCTCGAATTCAGTCGTGCGCGCTCAATGTTGCGTTGGCGCATGCTCGGGGCGACATTTTCGTCCGCGTCGATGGCCATTGCGTGATTGCGGAGGATTATGTCGAGCGTTGTGTTGCGGCACTTGAGAAAACTGGAGCGGCGATTGTGGGTGGCGGAATGACCCCGGTCGCGTCGGGCCCGATTCAATCGGCAATTGCTGCGGCGATGTCTTCCCGAATCGGCGCTGGCCCGGCAAAGTTTCATCACTCGACGTCGCCGTCGTGGGTCGACACGGTCTACCTCGGCGCGTATCGCACCCAAGATGCGCGCGCTGTCGGCGGTTATTCGCCAGACCTCGCCATCAACGAGGACGCCGAATTCGCGTTTCGGATGCACGATCATGGCGGCATTTGGCTTGATCCCGCGATCAAATCGACCTACTCGCCTCGATCAACCTTGCCAGCGCTAGCAACGCAATTTTTCCAGTACGGGCGGTGGCGCGCGGTTACCGTGCGGCGCAACCCCAGGTCATTGTCTCCTCGTCAGGTCGTTGCGCCGGCATTGGTGATCGGCTTACTGAGTCCTTGGCGCCGGATGGTATTGTCGGCCTATCTGGCACTCATCGTCGGATGGTCGGCAACGGGGTGGGGCCGTCGTCCAGCAGCGACTGGAGTTGTGCTGCCTGCGATGCATCTGCCTTGGGGGATTGGATTCTTGGTCGGGCTGGTGTTCGGTGCTCCACACACCGCAGCGTCGCCTCGTAACGTTGTCACCGACGCCGAGCAATAGCGACGAGTTCTTCTCCACTGAGTGGGTGGACTCGAAGTCGAAGCGCTTCGGCCGCCTGCACAAGTTCTCCTTCGAAATAGCGTTCGAATTGATGCCAACGTCGGTCGCCTCGTTGTGTAGTCGAGCGATAGGCGCGCGCTATGCCGTTTGTTCCACGTGCACTGGTGAAAACGTTCACTTCCGCGAAACCCAGTTCGGTGAGCACACGATCGAGTCCCGTTGGACTAAAGATCTGGAGGTGTCTTGGCGCCTCGAGCCCTCGCCACCTGTCTCCGTGTCGTTGATGTAACCAACTCTGGGCGTTCGGCGTGACCACGACAATCGTTCCGCCTGGTCGAAGCAGTGCGTGCGCATCCTGAAGACTCTGCCGAACATCTGGTACGTGTTCGAGCGAGTGGACGCTGACAATGGCATCGAATGAACCATGTATGTCCTCGATCGTGTCGAGTGTGCCGACCCGCACGTCGATCGCGCCCGATCGTTTTGCGGCTTCGATACTTTGGGGATCTGGGTCAATCCCGATGCATTGCCAGCCGGCATTTTGAAGTGCGATAACCGTTCGACCATCGCCGCAACCGACATCGAGGGCTCGTCCAACCGCTAAGCCCTCAAGGTATGCGATATCGCCACGTTTATCGTCTCGATGACCCGGCAGATGGCGAACGATTGCCTTGGCCCTTGCGCCTCCAGGAGCAGCAGATGCATCGCCAGTCCCATGGGTGTAATAGGTGGCATAGGCGCGTGGCAGGTCCTCATCGGTTGGCCGCGGATCAAGCCAAAGCGAAGCGCAACTGTTGCAGCGGCGCAGTTGCCAGGTGCCGGGTGTACCGAACGTGTGGTCAGTGACGTCGTCATGGTGGATCGGGCCTGATCCTCCGCAAGCCGGACACTGACTTACCGACATCGTTTGAAGCGGTGGCGAGTCGGGATGTGGCACGCCACTGACTTTAGTCAGTCAGTTCCTGGCCTTCGGTTGGATCTGAGTTCGCGGAGTTTGACGATGCGAGCGCAAGGCGGCGTGTCGTTGTGAAGTAGTACCCCGACACCATGAGTTGCGAGATCAACGTCACTGATGCGGCCCCGACTAATCCAAAGATGGGGATCATGATCAAGTTCGCGGCGATATTGACTAACGCAGTGAAACTGGCCCAGCGAGCCAGACGTCGTTCATTTCCGACTGCGAACGTGATGGGTTGGAGGCCAACGGTCGCGGTATTAGCCGCGGTAGCTAAGAGCAGCAGGACCAATGGCGCACGGCCTGCGGTATAGCTCGGTCCAAACACGATTGGGACGAGCCACCAGCCAACCGGGATTAGACAGATAAGCAACAATGCGAGGCGCATGCCGGTGCTCAGAGCGCGGCGCCGGTAGAAGTCGAGTTTGTGCGGTTCAGCTGCCAGCGAGCGAGTAATCCCAGGCAATAAACCGACGATGACAAGTCCCATAACGGTGATCCATGCGTTCGGAAATCGATAAACCGCAGAATAAATCCCCGCATCACTGGCCGATGCCAACACCGCTAGGAGCACAACATCAATGGAGGCGTAAATTTGATCGGCGATGAGCAAGATCAAAAACCACGGATCAACTTTGCGATCCTTCGCGTCGATGATGCCGTCATGGATTGGAAGCCGATTCAGCATGATCGAAACGATCGTGGCGATACCCCAAGCACCGGCGATAACCAGTGAGGCGCCGGGCAGGCCATGCACGAATGGAACCGTGACAGCGATGATCGCGCCCTGCAAGAAGGGTGGGATGCCTGACCGAAATCCGCGCTCTCGGCCAAGTGAGAGCCAATCGCGATTGAGTCCACGTCCGGCGATGACAACGGCGAGCGGAGCGAGGCCTGGAAAGCCGGCGAGGCAAACCAGCGGAACGTAGACAACGATGAGGCCGATCGTCACCAACGTTCGATGTCGCACCAGTGCATGAATGGCGCCTGCTGGCCGACCGCGCGCTACGTCGCGGGTTCCCTGTAACGAAGCACCCCAGTCGGCGACGAGACCGGCATAGCGACAGATCAAATAGGCGACGGAGAGTTCACCAAATTGGGTGGGACCGAGTCGGCGGGCAAGCAGCACGAAACCGACGAACTCAAGTGCCTGTCCCGCACCGCGCATCGCTCCAAGTGGCACGGCTACTTGACGAAGCGAACGGGGGGCCGATGCCATCGCGGCACGCTAGCGCCGGAGTTGTGCTGAGGTGAGTGACAGGCCACCTGGACGCTGGGCTACAAAATCTTCAATGGTCTCGTGGACGTGACCGAGTGGTGTAGCAATAGCGCCGTGGCATGTGGCGTTCCGACCTCAATCAGCCGAGTTTGGCAAACCCGAGATTGTGGGGGTCAATGAGCGCGCCAGTGTCAGCCGTGATCGTGGCGTACGGGAACGCTGACGTTATTGCCGAGTTGGTGCGAAATGTCCGAACGAGTGATGTAGTTGGCGAGGTCGTCGTCATTGATCACGGCGACGATGGTGCGGCAGATCAAGCCGAAGAGGCTGGAGCCATCGTGGCTCGGGACCCTTCGAATCCCGGGTTCGGTGCGGGCCAAAATCGCGGCCGCCTGCTGAGTGGGGGGGTGTATGTCTTGATGTTGAATCCTGATGCGGAGATCGTTTCCGGAGCGCTTGATGTTGGTGTTGAGTACCTCGAATCCCATCCTGAAGTTGGTGCCGTGCAGGGAATCATCGAGAACGTTGATACCGGTTCACCCGAGCGCAGTTCCGGTGAAGAATTGGGCTGGTTGCACCTCGTTGGTCGAGCGCTAGGCGCGCGCCGATTGCTGTCAATTCACTGGCTCGCCGCCATCCTGGCTCGGGGCACCCGGTTTCGTGATCATGTCGAACGCGTGCCAAGTCAACCAACGAGCGTCGAGGCGCTCGCGGCGACGGCGGTGCTTGCCCGACGATCTGTGCTCGATGCCATTGGCGGATTCGACGAACAGTATTTTCTCTATGGCGAGGACCTCGACCTCTGTCGACGGATGCGATCGTCGGGTTGCGACCTCGTTACGTTGCCGGTGCCATGGGCGCGGCACGAATCAGGTGGATCCTCCGAGGGCTGGTGGGCACGCGAGCGATGGTGGTGGGAAGGCACGATGAGATACGCGGCTATCAACTGGGACAATGCCGCGTTCGCAGGTGCATTGATCGCGGCAGCGTTGCAGTGGATACGAATGTTGGTACATCAGCCGTCGGGCTGGTCGGTTGCCGCTTCATCACTTTTGCGCCAGCCGTTGAAGGTGCGGAGACAACGCGCGAACTCACTCAATTGACGCACTGCTCAACGAAATGCTTGACGGACTAGGAGATCGCCAGCATTTGGTCGAGTGCGACCTTTGCCCACGTACTCGTGTTCGCATCAACAGCTATCTGGTTAATTACCGTTCCAGCGACGAGGCTTTCGAGGACCCACGCCAAGTGCGGAGCGTCGATGCGAAACATCGTCGAACAAGGACAAATCAGGGGATCAAGCGACATGATTGTCTTCGACGGATGTTCTTGATTGAGCCGTTGCACGAGATGTATCTCGGTGGCAATCGCGATAGTTGAGCCTGTCGGGGCAGCCTCAACGGCTCGGATAATGAAGTCGGTTGAGCCGACTTGGTCAGCGACTTCGCAGACCTCGTGTGAAGTCTCAGGGTGGGCAATGACGATTCCATCAGGATGGTCCACTCGAAAGGTTTCTACGTGTGCGGGGGTGAATCGCTGATGCACCGAGCAGTGGCCCTTCCAGAGGAGAAGGGTTGCATCAGATGCTTCGCTGCTCGTCAAACCGCCAAGGTCAAGGCGGGGATTCCAAAGTTGCATGTCGGATTCGTTGAATCCCATGGCAAACCCGGTGTTGCGTCCGAGATGTTGGTCGGGGAAAAACAAGACTTGCGAGCCGCCGGCGCCGCCATCTGTTTTGGGCCGCAATGCCCATTCAAGAACGCCTCGAGCGTTGGTCGACGTGCAAACGGCACCGCCGTGAGACCCGACGAATGCCTTGAGCGCCGCAGATGAGTTCATGTACGTGATCGGTATCAGATGGTCAAGGTCGGTGACGCGACCGAGTTCATCCCAAGCATCTTCGACCTGCTCGACGTTGGCCATGTCGGCCATGGAACAACCGGCGTTGAGGTCGGGCAGGATAACTGTTTGGTGGTCTTCGGTGAGGATGTCAGCGGATTCCGCCATGAAGTGAACGCCGCAAAAGACGATGTAATCGGCTTCAGGGTGCTGCTGTGCGAGCACCGACAACCGGTAGGAATCGCCCCGCGCATCGGCCCACTTCATGACCTCATCTCGCTGATAATGGTGGCCAAGAATGAAGACGCGTGAACCGAGCGCTTCTTTCGCCTCTCCGATCCACTGGTCAAGTTCGTCAAGGGTGGCATCGGTATAGCGCTGGGGGAGAGGGGTTTGGAGTCTCAGCATGTTGTCGTTGGACCTCCGGCTAGGAGGCTCCGGGATTTGACCGGTGGGGACAGCCTGGTCGCCGCGCCACAGTGTTCGTTGGTCTTGGAGCCAATAGGTGCCGGATACCAGGCCGGCAGATTGAGTCTAGGGCGCAGCCGATCCATCTGCAGCCATTTCCGTGGTCATGACTCAATTCGGCTCCCTACTGACGGTCAGATGGGACTGACTCATCCCAACTGATCCGCAGCGGTTTGGTTTCAGGCAAGATGGGGAAGTGATTCAACGGCCCCCTGCTGGCACCATCCCCGATGAGCCTGGCAGCTATCAGTTCAAAGATGCCGAGGGCCGAGTCATCTACGTCGGCAAGGCCAAGAGTCTTCGGGCGCGAGTGGGAAATTATTTCCAGAATCCCGCAAACTTGCATTCTCGAACGGCACAGATGGTGGCGGCCGCCGAAACAGTTGAGTGGATTCAGGTTCGTAACGACCTTGAAGCGCTCATGCTCGAGTACAGCCTCATCAAGCAACATCAGCCTCGTTTTAATATTCGTTTGCGGGACGACAAGAGCTACCCGTTTTTGGCCGTGACACTCGATGACGAGTGGCCTCGCGCAATGGTCATGCGGGGAACGAAGCGCAAAGGCGTGCGCTATTTCGGTCCATACGCCCATGCCTATGCGATTCGGGACACGCTTGATTTGCTGCTGCGCAGTTTTCCGATACGCACCTGCTCGGATAACAAACTCAATCGGCACCATAAGTTGGGCAAACCGTGCCTGTTGTTTCACATCGAGAAATGTTCAGGACCGTGCGTCGGCGAAATCGACGATGCCGCCTACCGCGAGCTCGTTCGAGAACTTGTCGCCTTCCTTGATGGTGATACCGACACCATCGTCAATCGTCTCGAAGTCGAGATGCACCTGGCCGCGTCGGAGCTCGAATTCGAGCGTGCCGCGCGCCTACGGGATCGACTTGAGTCGGTTCGAAAAGCGATCGAGAAACAACAAATGGTCGTCGATAACTCCGAAGATATCGACGTTGTCGGCATCGCCGGTGATGAACTCGAAGCATCGGTACAAGTGTTCTTCGTTCGGCGGGGCCGAGTCGTCGGACGCAAAGGCTTTGTGGTCGATCGGGTTGAGGATGTATCCCCAGGCGAACTGATCGACTCGGTGTTGGAAGGGCTCTATTACGACCCACCACCTTTGGGAGTGCCGCAGCAAGTTCTCGTTCCGGATTCATCGTCAGATCCGGACCTTTACGAACGTTGGCTGGGTGAACAACGCGGTGCGCAGGTGACGATTCGAGTTCCCCAACGCGGCGATAAGCGTCAACTCCTTGAGACCGTCACGCGAAACGCGACTGAGGAATTCAACCGGCATCGACTTCGTCGCGCTGCCGATCACAACAGTCGAGCTCGGGCGCTCAATGAGCTCCAGGAGCTACTCGGGCTGCCTGAAGCACCGCTTCGTATTGAGTGTTACGACATGAGCCACATCCAAGGCAGCGACTATGTGGGATCAATGGTGGTGCTTGAAGATGGTTTGCCCAACAAACGGGAATATCGCCGGTTCAAGATCCGAGAGGTTCCTGGCAATGATGACTTCGCGGCTATGGAGGAAGTCTTAACTCGCCGCTTGACGAGCTATGTCGAAGACCGAGGCAAACCCGTTGAGGAACGTGGTCGATTCGCGTATCCCCCTCAGTTGCTCCTAGTCGACGGTGGCAAGGGTCAATTGAGCGTTGCTGAGCGCGTGCTCGAGAACTTGGGACTCACTGGTGAGATCCCAGTCGCTTCGCTGGCTAAAAGATTCGAGGAAGTCTTCGTGCCGGGACAATCCGACCCCGTGCGGATCGGCCGACAAAGCGAAGCGCTGTATTTATTGCAGCGGATTCGTGACGAAGCGCATCGTTTCGCCATTAGTTATCACCGCGAACTGCGAGGAAAGCGGATGACGAAGTCGGTTCTTGACGACATTCCGGGTTTGGGACCGACGCGAAAGAAGCGACTCCTTAAGGAAATCGGCGGCGTCGGTGCAGTCAAGCAAGCGTCACTTGAGGCACTGCTTGGTTTGTCCTGGCTTCCCGACGGCGTTGCACATGCCACGTTCGACAAGATCCATGGAGTGCAGCGATGAACGACGGTGAGCGGTCTGGCGAAACGAGCGCGGAACTTTGGGAGGACCACGCAGATTGGTGGCAACGCGAGTTCACTGAGGGTGCGGATCCGGAATACACCGAGCAGATTTTGCCATTGGCCGATATGTGGCTAGCGGATCGGCGGCGAATACTCGATGTGGGTACTGGAGAAGGTCAGCTTGCACGACGTCTTTCGTCGGCCGGTGCGGCGGTTATCGGAATCGATCCCACCGTTGCGCAAATTGGTGAGGCGGCACGACGCGGTGGTGGACCGGCCTATGTGCGGTCGGGCGCCGATGCCCTTCCGTTTGGTGACGCAACATTTGACGCAGTTGTTGCCTGCCTAGTTTTTGAGCACATCGATGAGGTCGATCAAGCGATCAACGAAGTGGCGCGGGTGCTCGAGGTCGGTGGGCGCTTTGTATTTTTCTTGAATCACCCGCTGTTACAGACACCTAACAGCGGTTGGATCGATGACCAGATGCTCGATCCGCCGGAGCAGTACTGGCGGATCGGTCCCTACCTCACTGAGGCCTCTACCGTTGAGCAAGTCGAAAAAGGGGTCTTTATCCGGTTCGTCCATCGGCCGCTCAGTCGTTACGTGAATGCGCTCGCAGCAGCCGGTTTGTCACTGGAGCAGATGATAGAGCCTGCACCCCCTCCAGGGTTCTTGGCTCGGGCACAGGAATATCGCGATGCCGCAACGGTGCCTCGCCTCTTAGTTCTTGTGACTCACCGCGTGTGATCACGCCCATTCGATCGCAGCCATCGGATGGTGTGTCGCCGCTCGATCATTTGCGCCTGAATAAGGCCGCGATGGATCGGCCACCAACGCGCGAGTGGCGGTTGGGTAGGCTCGGGTCGTGAACGAGTTCATCGTGATCACTGGTTTGTCGGGTGCCGGTCGATCGCAAGCAGCCGACATCTTGGAAGACCTCGGCTGGTTTGTGATTGACAACCTGCCGCCCGCGCTGATTCCAAAAGTGTCTGAGCTCGCCGGGTCTGAAGGTTCGAGCATTGGTCGTGTTGTTTTAGTAGTCGGCACGGGTCCCTATCACGACGAAGTGTTGCCAGCGCTGCAAGCACTCGAGCGTCAAGGGGTTCGCCTCCGTATCGTCTTTCTCGAGGCATCTACCGATGTATTGGTCCGTCGTTACGAAAGTACTCGTCGGCGACATCCGCTCGCCGTAGATCGAAATTTGGCTGAGGCAATTGAGGCCGAGCGCATCGTGTTGCAATCGGTGAAACAGGAAGCCGATGTGGTCGTCGACACGACTGAATTGAATGTCCATCAATTGCGCGATCGGATGCTCGACCTGTTTGCTGCGGATTCGGCTGACAAAGCGATGCGGACCACCATCATGTCGTTTGGATACAAACACGGCCTGCCCCTCGACACCGACATGGTTATCGATTGCCGATTCCTGCCCAATCCGCATTGGGTCGATGATCTTCGTCAATTGGTAGGGCTTGACCCAGCTGTTGCTGACTATGTGATGGGCCAAGACGTGACCGCGGGGTTTCTCGATGAGCTCACGTCGTTGCTTGATCTGTTGATTCCTGCCTATGTCAGCGAAGGCAAGAGTTATCTGACTATTGCCCTTGGCTGTACCGGTGGGCACCATCGATCAGTGGTGATCGCTGAAGAGTTGGCTATGCGTCTGCGGGTCAGAGGCATCGACCCAAAGGTGTCGCATCGAGACATCGCTCGCTAGGCAACAGCGGGCTGGACTGGCAGCAGGCGGTCGTTCGTGATCGTATAAGGAAGTTCGCAACCAAGGAGGCAGTACTGATGACGATTCGTGTGGGGGTCAATGGATTCGGGCGCATCGGCCGGAATTTTTTTCGGGCCGTTCGCAGCCAGGGTGCCGATATCGAAATTGTGGCCGCCAACGATCTGGGCTCGATCAAGGACATGGCCTACTTACTCAAGTCCGATTCGGTGATGGGCCGTCTTGATGCAACAGTTGAAGCGACCGATGACGGCATTCTCGTCGACGGAAAATTGCTCAAGATAACGGCGATGCGCGATCCCAAAGATCTGCCTTGGGGTGATCTCGGGGTCGATGTCGTCGTAGAATCAACTGGTTTCTTCACCAGTCGCGACGCGGCGGCCGCCCACCTCGATGCCGGTGCGCCTCGAGTCATCATCTCGGCGCCGGCCACCGGCGCTGATGCGACATTCGTTGTCGGCGTCAATGACGACACATTCGATCCCGCGGCGCACCTCGTGGTTTCGAATGCCTCATGCACGACGAACTGCTTTGTACCGATGGTGAAGGTTCTTGACGACGCGTTCGGTATTGAAAAAGGTTTGATGACCACAGTGCATGCCTATACCGGTGACCAAAATTTGGTCGACGGTCCGCACTCCGATCCTCGCCGGGCGCGTGCAGCGGCGGTCAACATCGTTCCGTCCTCCACCGGTGCGGCACGAGCGACCGGACTGGTACTGCAGTCACTCAATGGCAAGCTCGATGGAACTTCGCTGCGTGTTCCAGTCCCGGATGGGTCGATTACCGACTTTGTCGGCGTGCTGCGCGCTGATGTGACGGTCGAAGAAGTCAACGATGCATTTCGGTCAGCGGCAGCCAGCGGTCCACTTGCCAAGGTGTTGGTCTATAGCGATGACCCGTTGGTCTCGACCGACGTCGTGGGATCACCCGCTTCATGTACCTACGATTCAGGTCTGACGATGGCGATGGGCAATTTGGTCAAGGTTCTTGGGTGGTACGACAACGAGTGGGGCTACTCAAATCGTTTGGTTGACCTCACCCAAATTGTCGGCGCAGCGAACCAGTGATTCGTGAGTCTGTGTGAGTGGACTCCGCTCTTGATGTCGAACTCAACGCGATGACGGTTCCCCAACTCGAAGATCTTGAGAAGCTAGGTCTGGTCGACGGCCGTCGCGTACTGCTTCGGGCAGATTTCAATGTGCCTATTCGCGACGGTGTCATTACTGACGACCTTCGAATTCGCGCCGCGCTACCCACGATCGAGTGGTTGCAGAGTCGCGGCGCGACAGTTACCGCGTGCACGCACCTTGGGCGTCCCAAAGGAGTTCCCGACGCAGCGTTTTCGATCGAGCCGGTACGAGTGCGACTAGCTGAACTTGCTCCGGGTGTGTCGCTGCTTGAAAACCTGCGGTTCGATCCGGGCGAGGTGTCAAACGATCCAGATTTTGTGCGCAAGCTCATCGAAAATCAGGACTTCTACGTAAACGATGCCTTTGGAGCATCACATCGATCCCATGCCTCGATCGTTGGACCTCCCCAATTTTTGCCCAGCGCGGCCGGGCGCCTGCTTGCGCGTGAAGTCGAAGTGTTAGTGCCGTTACGCGACGAACCTCGTCGTCCATTCGTTGTGATACTGGGCGGATCAAAGGTGAGCGACAAGTTGGGAGTAATCGAAGCGTTGCTCGCAGTAGCCGATCGCGTGATCATCGGCGGCGGCATGTGCTTCACGTTTCTCGCGGCCCAAGGCCATCCGGTGGGTGCGAGTTTGCTCGAGGCTGATCAGATTGAGAACTGCAAACGGCTCCTGGATTCGGGCGCTCCGATCACCATCCCGCATGACATCACCGCGCTTGGGCCGGGCGGAAAGATCGGCGATCCTGATGCAGGGGGAGAGGTCCGCCAGATGGGGATGAACCTTCCTGATGGGTGGATGGGACTCGATATCGGCCCCGGTAGCGCGGCGGAATTCCTCGACATCATTGCCGATGCGCGCACACTTTTTTGGAACGGCCCGATGGGCGTGTTTGAAGATCCTCGATTTGCGGCTGGAACACGCACGGTCGCCGAGGGTCTTGCCGATGCACGCGCTTTTACCGTTGTAGGCGGAGGCGATAGTGCCGCGGCACTCGCGGAATTTGGCCTACAGGATCAAGTTGACCACGTTTCGACTGGTGGAGGTGCTTCGCTCGAACTGCTCGAGTTAGGTGATCTACCCGGACTAAAAGCCCTACGAGGAGCTCCAAATGCCTGATGCGTCAACGCCGAATCTCGACAAGCCTTCGAAGCCGTCGCCTCGGGTGCCACTGATGAGTGGCAATTGGAAAATGAATCTCAACCACTTTGAGGCCACAGTTTTTGTCGACCGATTTCGCTACTTGGTCTCGAAAGAAAGCCAAGCCGGTGTCGAGGTTTCGATTCACCCGCCATTCACCGATTTGCGAACCGTTCAAACATTCATCGAATCCGAGCAAGTAGATGTTTCGCTGGGTGCGCAAAACGTTCACTGGGATGATTCTGGAGCAATGACTGGCGAGATCTCGCCCGCCTTTTTAGCCAAGTTGAACGTGCGCTATGTCATCGTCGGGCATTCGGAACGGCGCGAGCTATTTGGTGAGACCGATGAGTGGGTGCACCGAAAGGTGTTGGCGGTTCTCAAACATGCGATGACGCCAATTTTGTGTGTCGGGGAGACCGCAGCCGAGCGCGAAGAAGGATCGACTGAATCCAAGGTTGGCGGGCAAGTAACCGCTGGCCTGGTTGATCTAACGGCTGAGCAGGTTGGTGCGCTGGTGATCGCCTATGAGCCAATTTGGGCTATTGGTACGGGTCAAACTGCGACTTCAGGGGATGCGCAGGCGGTTTGTGCATTGATTCGCTCGATGGTGAAAGATCAGTTCGGCGCTGATGCAGCGGCATCGGTGCGCATCCAATATGGCGGGTCGGTCAAAGCGTCGAACGTGGCGGAATTGATGGCGGAGCCCGATATTGACGGCGCCCTGGTGGGCGGAGCGAGCCTCGATCCTGAGGAATTTGCCAAAGTCGTCCAGTTCCGTTCTCGCGGTGAATGAGCGTTGCGTTCGCTGATTACGTTCGTTATTACGCCTGACGGGGGAGCCCGCTTCCGGTGAGCGAAGCGCTGCTGCTACCGTAGGGGTATCGATTTGTTTCCATTCTGAAAGTCCTGCCCCGGAGTCCGCCGTGCTGATCGCTGTGTTAGTTATCCATGTTGCTGTGTGCCTTGGGCTCATCTTTCTTGTGCTGCTTCATAGCGGCAAAGGCGGGGGACTTTCCGACATGTTCGGCGGCGGCATGGGTGCATCAGCTGCCGGTTCGACGGTCGTTGAGAAGAACCTTGACCGCATCACGTTGGTCGCCGCGTTGATTTTTGGATTTACGTCGGTTTCACTAGCGCTCTTGATGAAGGGCTAGCCGATCCTGCTCGCTCAGCGGATGCGTCGACTGGTCGTGTTGGCTGCGGCGGCAACCCTGCTCGCAGGTGGATGTTCATCATCAAAAACCGGATCGGTCGCGCTAGACGGATCTATGCGCTTAGCGGTTGTCGGTATTGACCACGATGTCGATCCGGCCGCAGTGGTCGCGACGAACCAGTCTCAGATGGTGCTGCTCGACTTGCTCGCCGATGGGTTGACTGCGATCGATCCGTCGGACAACCAAGCGACGGCGTCGATCGCATCAAAATGGTCGCTGGATTCTGCGGGGACAACCTGGACATTCGATCTGAAAAGTGATGCCACTTTTTCGGATGGCACTTCAATCACCGCGAGTCGAGTCATTGATGCTTTGGAACATGTTGCGAGCAAACCCGATTCACTCCAAGGTTCCCGACTGAGCATCATTTCAGGGCAACCCGAATTCGTGTCGGGTGCCGCGACCCATATCAGCGGTTTTGTTGCCACCGACGAGTACAAACTTTCGGTGACGACATTGGTCCCCGACGAGGACCTTCCGACATTGTTGGCCTCGCCGCTTTACGGCGTCACAAAACAAGCCGAAGTAGCGAGTGCCCCTTCCACCAGCGCTCCCGCAGGTCCTAACAGCGCACTATGGACGGTGGGTTCGGGTCCATTCCGGGTCGATGACCCCAGTGGTTCGTTAACATCGGCGAACCGACTCGCACGGGTCAAGCAAGATAAGGCACGGATAGCGACGATCGAGTTGGTACGCGTTGCGGACAAGCCGGCCGCGCTTCAAGCCGTTCAGGATGGGCGGGCAGATTGGGCTCCGGCACCCGCGGGTACCCCGGAGGGTGCAATCGGTTCGCCTTCCACGACGGCCGCGTCATCGCAGGGGACTGTCGTGAGCGCACCAATGGGTGCCGAAGTGTTCTTCGGGATGAATATGGCAAACCCAACATTTGCCAGTCAACAGTTCCGACAGGCGATTGTGCAGGCTGTTGACGCGTCGAAGGTCGCGTCAGCCGGGTATGCGGGAGTGGTAGCAAATTCAGCAATCGTTCCGCCGGGTGTGCCTGGCGCGGTTGTTGATCCATGCGGTGCTAGTTGTCGTTATAACCCCGAAGACTCAAAGTTCCTCTTGACCCAAGTCTTTCCCGACGGCAAAGTCCCGACAATCGAGATTGATACCAGCGATGGTGCGGGTGAGATCGCAGCGGCGAACTCGGTTGCCGATCAATTGATCGCCGTTGGAATCCCTGCGGTCGTGCTCGCCAAACCATTCAACGAGTATTTGTCATTTGTCACTAGCGGGAACGCGCAACTTTTTCGATTCGGATGGGTTGGGATGAGTCCAACTGGCGGTGCGTACCTTGCTCCGCTCTTTAGGTCTAAGTCGTTAGACAATCTCACGTCATTTAGCTCGCTCGATGTTGATGCAAGTTTGGTGGCGGCGGCAGCTGTCCATGGAGCATCGAAACGAGCGGAGTCTTATGCGGCAATCGAAAAGGCGATTTTGGCTGAATCTCCGGTGATGCCAATTGGCGCGTATCGATTGTCGGTCGGTCTCGGCTCCAGCGTGCACGATTACGTCGCTCAGCTCGACGGAACCTTCGTCGTCGACAAAGTTTGGGTCGACCCTGGATCGAATTCGTCAGGAAATTGATCGGGTTGGTCAATTCGGTAGCGGCATAGCCACGCGCTAGAGTCGCATCTCTCACCTTGTGCCTTGAAGGGCGCACGGTGGCCACGTCGGAGTGGCGGAATAGGTAGACGCGCCAGCTTGAGGGGCTGGTGCCCGCAAGGGCGTGGGGGTTCAAGTCCCCCCTCCGACACCACCAATCAAATCACGAGTCAGCCAAAAGCTCGGACTAG
>JBAXIB010000010.1:0-100854 GCA_037138595.1 Actinomycetes bacterium
TGGGTGGCACTCAATTGGGCTGTGCCGCGTGGTCGAAAACCACTTGCCCGAACAGGACAAAGAACGTGGACCTAAATCCTTGGTTTTGAAGACCTAACATTGGTTCGATCCGCTCAGACAAGCGATCAGCACTGGAGAGTTACCACGACCGGGGGATAGCGAGGACCTTCTCGCAGGAGTGGATCTGGCGACGCGTGGAGGCAACGAGATAGTGAGCGATATTGAGGAAACCCCAGATCTTTTCGCCGACGTGCGTCTGCGTCACCTGTGGGGCACGTTTATCTTCTGCATCGGCAGTTCGATGGTGGGGATCGTCAGTTCGTATCTGATCTATCAACAATCGGAATCGGTTGCCGTCACTGGACTGATCGTGGTGTGCTCCAGTCTGCCGGCCCTCTTGCTGCCTGGGCCGGCCACGTATCTGGCACGCGTGTGGGGCGGCCCGAAGCTCTACGTCTACTCCCGCATCGCCATCGGTTTCGTCGGACTTATCCCAGTCGTCTTGTCGGTCAAAGGTGATCTAACCACCGCCAGCCTGCTGCTGTGGTACCTGCTGACCGGCATCCTCTACGCCCTGTCGGGTTCGGCGACCGGCCTGGTGCGAGCCATGATCGCAGCCCCGGGAAAGGTGCCCGAGTTCAACGGAGCCCTGGGCCGGTTCGCAGCGGCCGGGACGATCATCGGCCTGCTGCTGGGTGGGGGGATCTATGCACTGGTCGGGTCAACCTGGGTCTTCCTCTTTGGCGCACTGGCCTCAATGATTGAGGGGCTCTCGGTTCTGCGGATCCTCAAGCGCGCACCGATTCATAGCCAGCCACGGGAACCGTTCCGCAAAGGACTTGCTGCGATCAGGAGTAGCGTCGACATGAAAGCGGCATGCATCTTCAGCGCGTGGTGTTTCGTCGTGGGCGGCTACGTAGTCACCCTGCCGGCGATCGCGAGCTCCATCGGCACAAACCCCGAATACCTATCTGTACTCCAGACGGCAAGCATCGTCGGCGGTCTTGGCCTTGGCTGGGCCATGGCGAAGGCGCACGGTTGGGTTGGTTGGGGCCACACACAGCGCATCTGTTTCTTCGTCTTCGGCCTTGGCATGTTGCTGATCTCGCTTGTGCTCCGCCAGCACGGAAGCGCTGCGTTCACCCTTCTGGCGATTGCACTCCTCCTAGTGCCAGTCGGCTTCACCATCAACATGAACATCACCATCTTGGGGTCCATTGTGCAGATGTTCGCCCCGGCCGGGTCGCGCAACTCAGTGATGACTGCCTACGCGGTCATACCGGCCATCTTCGTACCGATTGGACAGGAGGGAATTGGTTTCGTGGCCGACGGACTCTCGGTTGGCTCGGCCCTCGGTTTGCTCGGAGCGGTCGTCATGGGGATGCTCCTGATCGATCCACGCCGAGCGATGCGACTTGCGATTGACACACTTGACGAGTCCACCGCACCGCCACCGATTCCGTCGGCCTACGTCAGCGAGCCTGATCGCCCTCACACCGCTACTGATTGACACCGTTGACGCAGCGATGGCCGCGACGATTGAGTCATCAGAGATATGAGTTATCAAGATCTCTTCCCTTCCGCAGGAATAAGTGTCAGCGGACGATCCCGAAAGGCACCGACCGTCGGTGTTAGCACTCATTGCCAAGCGCAGGAAGTACTTCAAGTGAGCGGAGAGCACCCCCGGCACTCGGCACCTAGGCCGCACAGAGCCGCCCGCTGGCGGGGCTTAAACGATTTAGGTCAAATCGGTAACACCACGACCATAAACTCACTGGTCCCTGCGAAGGTGTCCGGGATTTAGGTCTATCAGCGTTAAGGACTTCAGTAGTTAGGTCTGATGTCGCAGGCCATGATCCATGGAGGGAGATGCAACGTCTCGGGTTTCCGCGAGGTCCCTGGACTTCATGTCACGATGTCAAAAAACAGCTAATGCTGGATGTCAGTTCACAATTGGGCCAAATTGGCGATGGTGAGTCAGCCAGTAGGCGGGAGAATGTCACGCCGGATTCGCTGACCTGCGGTTATGTCTAAAAAAGCGGCCTGAGCTGCATGTTTTAGTAATCACGAGTTCGCACTGTTTCTTGCTCTTTCTCGACCTCCTGAGGACTAGCTGAGGGCTAAAAGGCAGAGGCGTTACTTGGTGGCAATCCAGTCCCCGAAACAGATTTGGACATCGGCGAACCCTAGCCGTGGGCGTGTCGGGGGTGTGGGGTAGCGTGCCAAATGGAATTGACCGGAAACGACGACACAACCGAGGTGCGAACGACAGGTAGTTCACGTCAGCGGCGTCACCGCCAACGACTCACCATCGGGATCGTCGCAGTAGGAGTCGTCCTGTTTGGCGTCGTCGCCTATGGAGCGACGAACAGTTCGAAAGGGACAACCGGAAACAGCGGGAATACTTCTGGCGGCAGCGGCACTCCGACGACTTCGACTGCAGCTCCGACAACCACCGTCTGCTTGACCAACTGTCCGTAAACGCCTAGGGAGCGTCAACCAGTTTGATACATCCAGCCGGAACCTTCGTCATTAACAGATGCGAAAGCGAACCTCCATCTATGACACTCGTGTCCTGCTCCGGTTCCGCTGGGGACCTTACAAACCTTAAGAATGTCGATTTACGCAGAGCGAACCTCGCAGGCACCATCCTGAGACACATTCATTTCTGCCGAGCCGACCTGTCCGGAGCCGACATAATGTCCCCCGACCTGATCGAAGGGCACGCTCAACGTTGGGACAATTCCTAGCGCGTGTGGGCTTTAGGTAGTACGGTTGGCTTATTGACTTTTCGGCGGAAGAGTCTGATCAGGTGGTGTGGTCGGGTGGCGGTGACACGGTTGAGTCATCGAAAGGGTCTCGGCATCGTCGTCGCCGTCAACACATCGCAATCGGATTGGTGGCGGTTGCATGTGCGGTCGTTGGGTTGGGTTGGGTCGCTAGCAGAAATGGCAACTTGAATATCGCAGGGACAGTGACGACGACTACGACTACGACATGGGTCTCTCCGTGCGGCTGGGCATACACCAGTGATGATTGGTATTGCTTTCAAAACGGCGGACCACCGATCGTTATCCCCGATGTAACGGTCCCCGATGTAACGATCGTTATCAGCATCGATCCTTATTCGGGCGTCCCCGTTTTTTGCAAGCCGGCAACCGATGTCAACAAGTGTGATCCGAGCAAAGTCAATGGTTACACGCTCGTGCCGGGTGGAAGCTTTGTAGGAGCGAATCTCAACCCAACTTCTGGAATGGGTTGTTGCTATGGCCTCGATCTGCATGGCGCGGACTTAACGAATGCTGACATGAGGAATGCGAACCTCAACAACACCAACCTCAGCGGTGCGAAGATGGGTGGCACACAATTGGGCGGTGCCGCGTGGTGGAATACCACTTGCCCCAACGGGACAAAGAACGTGGGTCTAAATCCTTGTTAGGCAAGCCAATTGATCGCGCCAACGTGAATAGAACTGTCGAACATCACCGGTTCGTTCATTAAAAAATGAGTGGCTTGAATCGTTTCGTCGAATAGGTCCTTGACGACAGACACCTCTGGGTGAGCACACCCGAAGAAGGCTCGGACGGTTCAGACAGTGGGACTCGACATTTTGGGTCATCAAAAAATGTTTGTTGACGACAACCGATTTTTGCCATCGACCACATGTACGAAATCGCAGACCGTCTATCAGATCGGGCTGAAACGTTCACTATCTCCGAGTTTGTCAGTGAACATTCGCTGAGTTGCCGGTTTACGGTCCCGGTGTTTCGTTACCCGTTCGGTTCTTGTGACATCTAGCTCGGATAGCGAAACGCCAACATGAACGTTTCCTTTTCCGGATCGCGCGCTGTGGACCTACAATGTCCACCGACACCGCCAAATCGGTAGGGCATGCCTGAACGGCTAACGGCCTTGGTCTTGTCTGACTTCGCCCGTCGATTTGGGTTCCCGGTTAGGGTTCGCGACTTCATCTGTTTCGCTGTCAAGCATGGAGAGTTCACATGAAACGTTTTCGTGGCGTCGCGGTTATTGCCGGTTTGGCGTTGTTCGGCGGGATCATCGCACTGTCGGGCTCTGCGCCGGCTGGTGCTGGTCAGTTCCCCGGAACCAATGGCAAAATCGTGTATTCCAAATATTTGAACTCGTGTAGTTGCGACAACATTTGGGTTATGAACGCGGATGGCACCGGCGACACCCAACTCACCAATACCGTCTGGGGCGACTTTTCCCCGTCTTGGTCACCAGACGGCACTCGCATCACATTCCAAACCAACCGGGACGGCAACGGCGAAGTTTATGTGATGAACGCGGATGGCACCGGACAAACCCGCCTCACTAACAATGCCGCATACGACGTTCTGCCGTCGTGGTCACCCGACGGAACCCACATCACATTCAACAGCAACCGGGATGGCAACAACGAAATTTATGTGATGAACGCTGATGGCACCGGCCAAACCAACATCTCCAACAATTACGCATACGACTTTTCCCCGTCTTGGTCACCAGACGGCACCCAGATCGCATTCACCAGCGGCCGGGACGGCACCTACCAAATTTATGTGATGAACGCGGATGGCACCGGCCAAACCAACATCTCCAACAATGCCGCATACGACTTTCTGCCGTCGTGGTCACCTGACGGCGCCCGAATCACATTCAACAGCACTCGGGATGGCGCCTACCAGATTTATGTGATGAACGCGGATGGCACCGGTCAGACCCGGCTCACTAACAATGCCGCATATGACGGCTCCCCCTCGTGGTCTCCTGATGGAACCCACATCACATTCAACAGCAACCGGGACGGTAACGACGAAATTTATGTGATGAACGCGGACGGCACCGGCCAAACCAACATCACCAACAATGCCGCAAACGAGAGTTCACCGTCGTGGCAGTCAATACCACCCCCCACCTTGAGTTCGAATGCCAATCCGTCAGTGAAAGGTCAACCGGTGACATTCACTGCCACTACTACTATTGTCATGACCGGCAAACTGTTTTTTTATGATGGCGCCACGCTGCTAGCAACCAAACCTGTTGTTGGTGGAACTGCGACGCTGGTCAAGGCGAACCTGAGTGTCGGCAACCATTCCCTTACCGTTGTTTACAAAAAAACTGCGGCGTCATCGCCGTCAACGTCGGCAGTGTTGGTCCAGCAGGTCAATCCGGCATCGACGACAACGACATTGGCTTCGAGCCTGAATCCGTCAGTTTCGGGTCAGTCGGTAACCGTCAAAGCAACCGTGACGACAGTGTCACCCGGTACTGGCATCCCCACGGGAACAGTTGACTTTTACGATAACGGATCATTAGTCGCAAGCAGACCTCCACGCTCGATAACGAGCAAAACTTCAATGGTTTTCACACTGATCGTCAAACCAACTGTCGGGACCCACACCTATACCGCGGTCTACAACCCGGCGATCATCAACGGAACAAACAACCATGGGAGTTCGACAACCGCATCCGGACTCGACCAAATCGTCAATTAACTCGGTATTTAGATCGTCATAACGTCGCAAAATTCTGATGCGACCACTGGTCACGGAAGCGGATCGTCCTCAAACGATTTTTCGATGCATTCGTTGCGTAGATCTTTGAGTTTCTTTCCGATACGGGTGACTCTCCATGCTTGCCATCCATCAACGCTCACTTGATTTGCTGCAGTCATAGCGGCCCTAGAAATAAGGACCAAACCCGATCAGTCGTCGATCTTGTTCTCGGATCTCAAAATACTGAGGACCAACTGAGCACCAAAACTGAGTTAGCCGCTATTTGATCCCATAACTGCAGGTCACGGGCGTGGTGATGGTGAGTCAGCCTGTAGGCGGGATTCTGTCCGGCGTCTCCCGACGCTCGGGTGACCATCCATCTAAGCGGCCTACCAGTGAGTGTCTTCCGGCGAACCGGATGACGGGCGGGAACCCATCCCACACTTGGCCTTGCTCCGGGTGGGGTTTGCCGAGCCGCTCGGGTCTCCCCGAACGCTGGTGCGCTCTTACCGCACCGTTTCACCCTTACCTGTTCTCGAACTGAGCGAACCCAATCTGAGTCATCGGCGGTTTGTTTTCTGTGGCACTTTCCGTCAGATTGCTCTGCCTGGCCGTTAGCCAGCACCCTTCCCTTTGGAGTCCCGACCTTCCTCGACTCGGTCATGCATACGAATACGAATGCCGAACCGCGGTCACCCAGCTGACTCACCATCAGTTTCCAGTTTGGTCGCCCGAAGCGCTGGCCGCCACCCCGATACCGAAAGCGCCTACGGAGCAGCCGTTGCAGTCGTTGTCGTAGCGGCGACTGGCTCAGCAGCAGTCTTGCCATCTGACCCGATGTATGAGCCTTTTGGCGCCGATTTACGAGTTGGCATAAATGGCAGCGGTACCGGAGAGAGATTTTGCACGCCGTAAAGCACCGTGAGATGCCGGGCCTCGGTCGCGCCGATTGACAGAGCCGCTTGACGCAGTTCGACCGTGGTCAGCACGCCACCACCGAGCGTGTAGGTCTCAGCGGCGGTGTCTTCAAGAATCGTCGCTAATGCGACCAACTGCGTTTGGGTCTTGGCCGCGGCGATCGCGGGCTGAACAATCTCGATATCTAAAAACGGATTTGCCGTCTCGAAAGGATCGCCACCTGCACCTTGAATGGCAGTCGTCAGCGCACTCGAATGATCAGCATGTTGACTGCGAAACAACGTGATCGCTTCGAGCACCGACGGCGTCGTCAGTAACCCTGAATTGATCGCGGTGTCATAGGTGGCGACCGCAAGTACTTCGATCGATTGGGCGGTGCGCAACAGCACGAGGTCGCGCTCGGCACTTCCCGGCGCGGTAGTTGTCGTACTTCCTGCGACTTCAGCCGGTCCGCTGACTGAAAGCTGTTTCTTTTTCGGCGTTGCGCACGCGACAAGCACTGCCGAACTCGCTACGGCTACGCCACCAAAGGTCAAGAACGAACGCCGATTCGGGAGCCCAAGCAGCGCAGTTTTCGCTTCATCGGATACGCCGCGGTCTTGGTCAAACAAGCGCTTCAGCATCTCTCGAAAACGGGGGAGTGATTCGGCGTGTTCACGCTGAGATTCGACGAGTTGCCGGCGCACCTCGTCGTTATTGATTTCCATGTTCTGATTACTCCTCGGAGACATCGGCGATCAGCCTGCGGCGTAAGTGGTTGGACTGAATGCCTTGGCCTCGGTTTGAAACGCTGGCATCCACTGGTCAATCGGCAGCTCAAGGGCTTGGCCCCACACCACTGCATGTTGCGCTTCGATCGGTTCGATGGTCGAGACGGCAGTCGCGCTTTGCCAGTTACTCAACGCTCCCATTGCAAGTTGGTAGGTGGCTGCAGCTCCGGTCTCAAGATCAAAAGCGATCTGCATCAAAGCCGTCAACGTTGTTGCTTTGTTGATTCGATTCGAAAAGAGATCCAGCAGTTTGGCGTTCGGAGCGGCAACGATTTGTGCTTTCGGTGTGAGCGCCGCAAGGGCTGTCGCGTGGTCCCCATGGTGACGAGCAAAAAGGCGAGCGGATTCTTGTGGCTGACCTTGCATCTTGCCAGTGGCGATCATTGCCTCGTATGCGCCGCGCGCGGCTAACTCAAGGCCTTGTGCAAACAAGACGAGTTGGAGATCCGCCCCCGGGATGTCGGCGCCGTCTTTGGTGGCCTGCGCCATCGCCTGCGGCATCAGGCCTGCGACCGGAACCAACATCGTGCCAAATGCAACCGCGGCCCCACCGAGTCCGAGGTTTCGGACAAAGTTTCGCCGGTTCGCAACTTGGTCGGGATCACGCTGACTGACATGCGCATCGCCTAACTCATCTTGCAGCGTGGCCATTGCATCTTGATGCTGTTGATCTGCGTATTCGGTGAGTTGGCGTAGTGCCCTCATCGACATGGTTGGTCCTTCCTCAGGGTGGATCGGCGGGCACCGGTTCGCACCGGGCTTCGTTGCTGGCTAGACGATTGCAGGTCGAGGCATTTCACTTCACCACGACTGTGCCCTTCATGAAATTGTGGAGCTTGCAGTAATAGGAATAGTTCCCCGGAGCGACAAACGTGAAGTTCACCGTCACCCCGTTGGCCTCGCGGCCCAGATCAAACTGAATTGGGTCACTCGGAGCCGAAACGACCCAGTGGTCATTCTCGTCATGATTCGACCATGTGACGGTAGCGCCTGATTCGACGGTGACGGAATTGGGAGCGAAGTCGTCGTCGGCAATAACCACTGTGGATGACAACGACGAGTCAACCGGCCCATCTGATTGGCTCGAAGGCCCGCAACTTGCGATCGCCCATGCCAATGGAACCAAACAGACAACAACCCGCGATCTGGCAGAAGTCATGGAATCGGCCGGTGAGGCGATCGAGGCAACGTGCGCACCGGGCGATTATTGCCGGTCGTGACCCTCGAACCGAACCCGGCACTGGCAATGACTCAGAAATCGAGCCCTGAAAGTTCTGGGAACCAAGCCGAAGCTCGCTCGACGGCGTCGGCCCATCGGTCTCGGTCGAGGGGATTTCCTGGTTCGACCGACGATGCCGGACTCCATGTCTCGGCAATGTCCCCGAGGTTTCCCCAGGTTCCGATGGCCAGTCCAGCGGCAAATGCGCCGCCCATCGTGGTTGCTTCGACAACGGGAGACACCTCAACGACTCGTTGGGTCGCGTCAGCTAGTGCTTGGACAAAGGTTGGATTTCGGCTCATTCCGCCATCGATGCGAATCGATGCGATATCGGGTGCACCGTCAATGTTGGCTGCATCAACCAAGTCGGCTCCGCGATGGGCCACACCTTCGAGTACCGCTCGGACTATTTCTGGCCGTCCCGCGCCGCGGGTCAGCCCAAGCAGGGTGCCGCGCGCCCCGTAATCCCATTTCGGCGTTCCCAGCCCCAGCAGAGCGGGAACAAACATCACACCATCGCTGGAACTGCATTGCGATGCGATCTCATGGGATTGCTCACTTGACTCGATGATGCCCAGATCGTCGCGCAACCACTCGATGTTTGTTCCGGCCGACAACATGATCGCTTCGAGCCCCCAAGTCGACTGGCCGTCACGACGCCACGCCACGATTGGAAATGTCCCGCCACCACCGCGAGTCGCAAACTCGGGACGCTGATCACCGAGTATGAGGTCAAGCATTCCGCCGGTGCCGAACGTGATTTTGGCTGGTCCTGATTCGACGATTCCTTGGCCCAACATCGACGACTGTTGGTCGCCGAGGATTCCGGCGATCGGTGGCGCGCCGTCAAGTGCGGAAGCGGCCCCGAGAATCGACATCGAATCGACGATGGTTGGCATCATCGATCGAGGAATAGCGAGCCGTTCGAGCAACGCGTAATCCCAATCTGCGGCATCACCGTCGACCAAACCGGTGACGGCAGCATTGGAAAGATCGGTGACATGTAATTCGCCTTGAGATAGTTGCCAGGCAATCCACGAATCTGGGGTTCCGAAACACAAGTCTCGAGATCGGTCAGGGTCATAGGTGTTGAGCAGCCAAACCAACTTTGTCGCTGATTGGTTTGGCGCAAACCGAAGCCCGTCTGCTTGCAGAACCAAACAATCGCCAACGGTGCGGAGGTCTTGCCACCCGAGCGCGGGGCCAACGGGGACTCCCGTCGCTCGGTCCCACACCACCGTCGAGGCTCGTTGGGTCGCGATACCGACACCATCGATAGGGCCGCCCTCGCGCAAGACTTGGCGCGCGAGTTCTAACGTCACCTCAGCCAGCGTTAACGCGTCGAACTCGACTAATCCCGAATCGGGCGAATCAGGCAAAACTTGTCGGTGCCGCTCAACGGCGATCGTCGCATCGGGACGAACAATTGCCGCCCGTACGCTGCTGGTCCCGACATCCACGACCAAAATGCTCATGGTTGATTCTCCCTCGTCCCTGTCATCGTCCCTGTCATCGTCACTGCAGCGGATCGATCTCGTGATCGTTTGGGCGATCATCTACTTCGATAGTTTCGGCCGATGCTCGTCGCCTTCGCCGTTCACTGAGTTCCGCGCCGACGATTGCGCAAGACACGCACAACATCGCGGTGAACGACAACTTGATGGCCGTGGTTGACGTTGACGTCGTATCAGATGCTCGAGCGATCATGCCGATGAGTAAATAGACCGCCACTGCTACGACTCCAGCGAGCGTGCCGTGAGTAAGGCCCCGATGGTCAGTTCCCGCTTTTGCCGCGACGGCACCACCCCAACCAAATCCGATCAAGATCACCGCGAACAACAAACCCTTTACGCTCGACCCTTCGCCAGTCAATCGCTGCGCGAACCCAGCCGGGATCGCGATCGCGAGTGCGCATGCTGCGCCGCGCATGACCGCTTGTCGATCAATCAGCGGCGATGCGGCTGGGTGAGGAACCGCGTCAGAATTGGGCATCAGTTCGGTTCAGCAAATGGATTGGCACCGAAGTGACTCGACAAACCGAGCTTGCCGGGATTGAGAATGCCCTGAGGGTCGACTGCAGCCTTGACCGCACCTAGTACATCAAGGCCAGCGCCGAGGGCATCAGCCATAAAGCGGGCGCGATTGATGCCAACTCCGTGATGGTGGCTGAGCGCGCCACCACTTGAGAGCACCGCGTGGGTGCCGGCGTCCCAGGCAGCGCGGTAGTAGGCCTCCTTGGCTGCCGAGTCCGATCCGGGTTTGCCCGCGAACGTGAAATACAGACATGCCCCATCGGTATAAGCGTGCGATTGATGAGCAGAGGCCGCGAGTGTGCCGGGCACTGCACCAATGGCGTCGAGTGCCTTGCGATAAATCGAAGGAAGTTGCGACCACGGACCGGTTATCTCCATGGTGTCAACGACTAATCCGCCACTGATAAGACTTTCGAGCTGAGCGACATTGTTGCGATGGCCCATCCATTGTTCGACAAGGGCGACATCGAGGCGCTGGCCTTGTTCGCATTCGGACTCGACAATTTCCATGGTGGCATCGACGAGTACTCGGTCGCCTTCGTCAAACACGAGTAGAACCGCAAGTTCGCCAGTCTTATAACTGCGGTCAGCTTCAATCGCGTCATAGAGTCGCAATACCGCCGGAGTTCCGCCGCGGCGAAGGATCTTTCGGCACGCTTCAAGTCCATCTTCGAATGACGCGAATCCATAGGCCAAGCGCCGCTCGTGGGTGGGTGCCGGATGCAGGCGAAGCCGAGCTCCGGTGATGATGCCGAGGGTACCTTCGCTCCCGACAAAAAGTTGATTGAGATCCGGGCCGGTTGCTTGACGCGCGTTGCCCTCGGTGTGGACCATCGTTCCGTCGGCGAGCACGACGTCAAGGCCGATCACCATGTCCTCGATTTTTCCGTACCGCGTCGAAAGCTGACCGGCGCCGCGACACGCAAGCCAGCCACCAACCGTGGAGAGCGCGATCGACTGGGGCCAATGCCCACAGGTCAGCCCGTAAGTTGAACGGAGCTCGTGTTCGAAATGATCACCGAATGTGCCTGCGAGCACATCGACGGTTAACGATTCATCGTCAACACTTCGAATGCCGCGAAGCTCGCAAAGGTCCAACACGATTCCGCCGTACAACGGAACGGATGATCCACAGACGCCGCTGCGTCCGGCAGCAGCGGTAACCGGTATAGCCGCAGCATTCGCAATCTTGAGGACCGCCGCAACCTGCTCGGGTGTGGTCGGGCGAACGACCGCAGCCGCAATCGCGGGCACCTCGCCATCGAGAGCCCAAGTCATCGCCAGTGGCCACCAGTCGCGACTTGATTCCGCGCGGGTTGCGGCGTCGATCTGCACATCGACACCAAGGTCGCGCAGTTGGGTAAGTACCGACTCGGGCACGTCGACGCAGGCAGTGGTGAAATGCGGTTTCGAATCGGCGGCGTTGCCAGCGATCTGAATTGGCGCCGTTGGTGCGCCGGGGCCGAGGTAAGCCTCAGTGGCAGGAGATGTAGTCATGGCGCTGAGGCTACGCCGAAGTATCAAGCCGCGTGTTTAAGCACCGGTTGCAGCGTCGAGCAAGGTTTCGGGAAGCGAGGCCGCGGTGCGCTCGTGTTCGATGATGGCTTGGTAGTTGCTGACTTGCCGACCTTGCTCAGCATCATCCCAACCAAGCTCGATGGCAACAAGTGCTGCGACTGTGGCTGCCGCGTCACTTGTCGCGTCTCGTCCCAACAACCGGGCCCGAGTTCGCCGACTGAGAATGTCATCAAGCGTGCGAGCCATCTCGTAACGCACGGCATAGATCGCTTCGGCTCGAAGGTATGGCAAGCCATCGATCAGTGGCTGGCCCAGGGTTGGGTCGGTTTCAATCATGGCGAGCAGAGCGTTGGATTCACCTCCGTAACGATTTGCGAGGTGGGTGACGACGTCTTCGGGTGCTCCAGCAACGGGTGTAGGAACTGACGCGATGAGTTGTGCGTAGCCATCGGCACCGCGCAATGCCAAACGTTTCGTCCGGCTGCGTTTGGCACCTCGGTTCACTGAATTCGCACCGAGAACATCGTTGACGACACGATCGATTGTGTCGGCGGCCATCTCGCGATAGGTGGTGAGCTTGCCGCCGGTGACGGTGACAACACCAGACTTTGACGCCGCTACTCGATGACGTCGCGAGAGGTCAGCGGTTTTTTCACTTCCTGCGTCACGTACGAGTGGGCGCAGCCCGGCCCAAGTCCCGGTGATATCGGCCTCGGTTAGCTCGACAGTCATTGCCTCATTCATCGCGGTAAGCAAGTACGTGATGTCTTCGGCAGTGCATTGCGGGTCATCTATTGGCCCGGAATAGTCGGTATCGGTCGTACCGATGTAGGTGAAGTCACCCCACGGCACGACGAAAATTGATCGCTTATCTTTTCGAACTGGAACGACAACCGCAATGTCATTGCGCACCTTGGACCAAGGCACGGTGATGTGAATGCCTTTCGCTGGGCGGATGGAGTCGGGGTCGGTCCCTTCATCGAGGGTGCGGACCTCGTCGCTCCAAACCCCAGCGGCATTGACTATGGAGCGGGCCCGCACGTCGAATTGCAGAGTCTCACCGAAGGAATCGGTTGCCCGAACGACTACGCCACACGCTTTGCCTTCAGGAGTCTTGACAATGTTGACCACGTTGGTGTCATTCACGACGACTGCCCCATGGTCGATAGCGGCCGTGCGAGCGAGAGTCAGAGTTAAACGCGCATCATCGGCGCGGGCGTCGTAATAGAGGTATGACGATGCAAGTTTTTCCGCGGGGAGCGTCGGCATGTGGGCGAGTGCTTCGGCGGGTCTAATTCGCTTGTGGAGTTTGCCGATACGCGCGCCGCCGGTGAGGTCGTACATCCACATGGCGCTGCCAAGGGCGCGTGACAGTTTTTTTGGGATGACCCCACCCTTGCCAAACACGGGAAGCAAAAACGGAAGCACTTTGACTAGGTGGGGTGCATTTTTGCGAAGCCGTTGCCGTTCGGCGAGCGCTTCATAGACGAGTCGCACATCGCCCTGCTGGAGGTACCGCAATCCGCCATGGACCATTTTCGATGATTTGGACGAGGTTCCTGAGGCGAAGTCGTCGCGTTCGACAAGCGCAGTGCGCAGACCGCGTGATGCGGCGTCGAGCGCGGCGCCACATCCGGTGACCCCTCCGCCGATGACCAAGACGTCAAATTGGGTTTCGGCGAGGCGGCGAAGCGAATCGGTTCGGTTAAAAGTGCCTGACATGAACAAGAACTCGCTTTCGGTGCCCGGGCTAGGTTCGAGAGGCTTGACAACGGCCGCAGTCTACGAGGGTGTCGGGATTGAGGAAGAACCGAGGGACCGAGACCTTGGTCCAATTTTCTTTCGTGGCTAAATGACAATTATTGCAAATTGGCGCTAGAGTGCGCTCGTGAAGTCACCGGCCGAACTCACCGAACTCTTTCGGAATCAGGGTCTCAAGGTCACCCCCCAACGCCAACGTATTTTTTCGGCGCTGTATGGCAACCTCGAACATCCAACCGCCGAATCGGTGTATGCCTCCGTCATAAACGAGATGCCGACAATCTCGCTTCGCACGGTGTACCAGACGCTCAACGATCTCGCATCGATGGGAGAACTGGTACATCTTGAATTTGGCAATGGCTCAGGCCGTTTTGATACCAACCTTGATCGGCACCACCACTTGGTGTGTGACGAGTGCTCCAAGGTGGTTGACGTTGATGTCGATGCGACGGCAGTGCGTGTCCCTTCGTCGGGCCGAACTGGCTTCACGGTTACCTCGACACAGATCGTCTTTCGAGGATCATGTGCCGAATGCGAAAACCCATTACCTAGAACCAAAGCGCTACCCACCACTAAGCATGAGGAGCAAGTCAATGCCTGAACTCAACGGAAGCAAGACCCAAGAAAACTTGAAAGAAGCGTTCGCGGGCGAGAGCCAAGCCAATCGCCGTTACCTGTATTTCGCCCAGAAAGCCGACATCGAGGGTTACCCCGATGTCGCTGCATTGTTTCGTTCAGTTGCCGAAGGCGAGACCGGCCATGCATTCGGCCATTTCGATTTCCTTGCCGAAGTCGGCGACCCAGTGACCGACGTGCCCGTTGGTCCCACCGCTGACAATCTCAAGTCGGCCATCACCGGCGAAACCTATGAGTACACCGAGATGTACCCCGGGTTCGCGAAGACCGCTCGCGACGAAGGTTTCGAAGAGATCAGCGAGTGGCTCGAGACGCTCGCTCGGGCGGAGAAGAGCCATGCGGGTCGGTTCACCGAGGGCCTCGCAAGCCTGTCGTAATCGCACTTGGTGTCGTGGCAACGGTTGGGGTCGGTTCGCCGTCACCTAGCCGTTGCACTTCATCAACATCACAAAACCATCTAGTGCGTTTTTTGATCATGTCAGGCGCTTGCCCGGTACTAAGGAGTTTCTCGCAGTGACCACAACCTATGACCCGTTTCATCCGAGTTACTTCGATGACGCGGACCTGCGCGATGAACTTACCCGGGTCTACGACCTCTGCCATGGTTGTCGCCTGTGTTTCAAGTTTTGCACGTCATTCCCCACCCTGTTCGCGGCGATCGACGCCCACGAAGACCAAGATGCCGCCCATCTGACCCGCGCCGAACAGAACCAGGTTGTTGATGAGTGCTTCGGCTGCAAGCTTTGCTATATCAACTGTCCTTACATCCCTGGACAAAGCGAATGGAACCTCGATTTCCCTCGCCTGATGCTGCGGGCCGAACAAGTGCGAGTTCGTGGCAAAGAGGTCTCGGTCAAGGACCGCCTCGAAAATCAGGTTTTCGGTCGCACTGATCTTGTTGGCAAGGTCAATTCGCGGCTCGCATCAATCACCAATAGTGCGATTCGCACGCCAGGCTCCTTTACCCGCAAGGCAATGGCAGCGACGCTCGGCATCGCGTCTGAGCGGATACTTCCGCCCTACGCCCGTACGCGATTTTCGACTTGGTTCAAAAAGACGGCTAGGGCAGTGCGTGGCGATCAACAGGCCACCGTGGCGCTGTTTCCTACCTGTCACGTCGAATACAACAACCCGGCGATTGGCCACGACTTGGTCAAAGTCTATGAACGAAACGGGATCGCTTGCACGCTTCCCGAAGGTCAAGTGTGTTGTGGTGCCCCGTGGCTTCACGGCGGCGACGTGGAGAAGTTCGTTGACCAAGGTCGAAAGAACGTTGAAATACTGGCACGTGCTGTTCGGGCTGGACACGACATCGTGGTTCCGCAGGCGACGTGCGGCTATGTACTCAAGAAGGACTACGTCGATTACATCGGCGGGCCCGACGCTGAGCTCGTCGCGGCTAATACCTACGACTCCGCCGAATACCTCATGAAGTTTCACAAAAGCGGATCGACGTCACTTGATACCTCTTTTAGCGGAGAGGTCCCTTCGGCAATCACCTATCACGCTCCGTGCCACCTGCGAGCGCAGAATATTGGTATGCAGAGTCGTGACTTGTTGAAACTCACCGGCGCCACGATCACCGTGGTTGCCGAGTGTTCCGCGATCGACGGCAGTTGGGGCCTTCGCGACCAGAACTACGAGGCGGCACGCAAGATCGCCAAAAAAATGGCGGCGAAAATTGAACAAGCTGGCAATGAAGTCATCGCCGGCGATTGCAACCTCGCCAATGGCGGCATCCTGCAAGAAACTGGCATGCAACCGGTTCATCCGATGCAACTCATGGCCAGGGCCTATGGCATAGAAGAAGAGGCGAAGCCGTGACGAAACTGACCCTTGACGACATTAAAGACCAGCGTGCATACGAACGCGAAAGAACCGAGTTTCGCACGCACATCATCGCCCTAAAAAAGCGTCGCCGGGTGCATGTGGGACCAGTTGTCACGTTGGTCTTCGAAAACCGTGAAACGGTGCGGTTTCAGATTCAGGAAATGGCGCGGGTAGAAAAACTCATCAGCGATGAGGCAATCGAAGGCGAACTGCGAGCGTATAACCCGCTAATTCCCGAGGCCGGTTCACTGTCGGCAACGCTGTTCATCGAACTCACCAATGACGGCGAATTACGGGAGTGGCTTCCGAAATTGGTTGGCATCGAGCAGTCGGCAGCCTTGCACCTCAAGTTGGCTGGATCTACCACTGTCGTCAATTGCACTCCTGACGAAGAGCACGAAAAACTGCTTACCCGGGACGAAATTACTGCGGCAGTTCACTATCTGCGTTGGGATCTGAGCCCCGAGCAGGTGCAGGCGTTCCAAGCCGCCGATCGCATTGACCTCGGCTTCGAGCAGCCGAATTATCGCCACCAGGTTGAACTGTCGGCCGAGGTGAGGGCCGAGCTCCTCGCTGATTTGGCCGGTTAATTGCGGCCATTTGGACAGATAGGGACAGGCGCGGCGATACTCAAATCTTCCCTTACGGCATCTCCTCGCAGGAGTTGGTCAGTTCCGATGAAACAGCAGTGGCGGTCCAAGGCAGCATGCCAAGGGCTCGACCCCGAAATCTTCTTCCCCCTCGATGACGAGGACGGTGCCGAGGCAAAGGCAGTTTGTGATGTCTGCCCAGTCCACGAGGCCTGTTTAGAACACGCGCTCGGTGCCCGAGAGCGTGATGGCGTCTGGGGTGGCGCAACCGAACGTGAGCGCCGTCGAATCATTCGGCAACGTCGACGCACCGCATAGTTTTCCTACCGGACTGAGGTATCGATGGCTTTGACACTCGAGGACCTTGGTGGATGGACTCCGATCTTGCTCGCCCTTACCTCGGGCCGTGACCTGACGTCGGCCGAAGGTCAAGCGGCGATGTCGGAAATTTTGGCGGGCGAGGCATCCGATGGTCAGATTGCAGCGTTCATCGTCGCATTACGGATGAAGGGCGAAGCGATCGATGAAGTAGCGGGGATGGTCGATGCGATGCTCGAAGCATCCGAACCAATCACGTTGTCGCCCGACCTGCATGACGTTGTTGACATTGTCGGAACTGGTGGTGGCGCGAGCAGGCGAGCACACGCGTTGAACGTGTCGACCATGGCGTGTTTCGTTGTCGCGGGTGCAGGTGGCCATATCTGCAAGCACGGAAACCTGAAGGCGTCATCCACCAGTGGATCGTTTGATCTCCTTGCTGAGCTCGGCGTGGAAATACATCTTGACGGTCCAGCAATTGCGCGATCGGTCGCGGAGATCGGACTCGGTTTCTGTTTCGCCCGAGCATTTCATCCCGCGATGCGATACGCCGGGCCAGTACGAACGCAACTCGGAATTCCGACCGTGTTTAACTTCATCGGGCCGCTGGCAAACCCGGCTCGAGTGACTCGTCAACTGATCGGCGTCAATGATCCAGCGATGGCACCAACGGTGATTGGCGTGTTGCAAAAACGCGGCGCACAGCGGGCGATGGTCGTACATGGTCACATTGGCATCGATGAGTTAACCATCACTGGCCGGTCCACCGTGTGGGAAATTCGCGACGGTGATGTGAGTCAGTACGAGATTGATCCGACCGATTTAGGCCTCACCGTTGTTGATGTCGATCAGATCCGCGGTGGCGATGCGACCGTGAATGCTGAGATCACCCATCGCGTACTTGGTGGCGAAGCCGGTCCCTACCGCGACATCGTTGCGATGAATGCGGCCGCTGCACTACTGATCGCCGGAAAGGCGACGGACATGGCTGAAGGATTGGCGTTGGCGTTTGCTGCGATTGATAACGGCCACGCAGCCAAAGCGCTTAAAGACTTAGTCACGCTCTCAAACAGTTAAGCCTGGGAGCGGTGGCTATGGCCGGTTTCGAGCGGGGCTGGCATGTTGGGTGGTGGAGGAACGACAGCGACGGCCGCGTTTGTTTCGCTCAGCAGTGAATCGATGTCGACGAGCCCGCTCGCTCGTTCGATGTCGGCGAGTTGCTCTTGGGCTGCATCAAGTAAATCAAGTTGGGTCGCGATGCGGTTGAGCACTTCGGGTGCAGCATCGGGCAACATCCAACCAGAAGCGGGCAGTTCGTCGGGTCGGATCATGCCGGAAAGTCGGACGGCAAGCGCTTCGACTTCGGCAATCTGTGTTTCCAATGATCGCAGTAAGCCGCGCCGAAACGAACGTGGGTGATGCGCTGCAACGACGAGATGTTGATCGAGTTCGACCGCTTGATATTCAAGTTCGCGTCGGAGTTGATCCACCGATAGTGACGGAGACTCTCGAACACGCCGCGAAGGTGCGAGGTGGATCATGGCGACTGCAGTTCGCAGGCGTCGGTGCATGCGGGCGACGCGGGTTGGTAACCACAACCAACGGATCGGAGCCGGACTCTTCACAGCCGGACTCACCCGATTCGACCGAGCGAGTCGCCAGCGCAGAAAGACGAAAACGAAGCCGATCGAAATGCACCAAGTAACGAGCACTGCGACGACGACGATCAGCAAGCGACCCACGGGCTGAGGCTATCGCTGATAGGACCCGATTTGGTGGCGGGTCTCAGCGCACGATGAACGAATTGTTGCTCAGGCCGCCGCGTGCCGCTTGCGCCGGTCACGATGATCACGCCCATGGCGTGGATCATCTCGCCCGTCGCGTCGCTCGCTTCGTACGAGCCCGGAATGTCGCGGATCAAGCGATGGTAAGCGCGGCAGAAGGGAAGCCAGCCCCCGGTCGGTACTTACTAATCGAAACATTCCGGCGTGGACTTCGAGCCAACTCGCGACGCAATTGAGTTCATCAGCTAAGTCTTGGCCAAGTGGTTTCGGAATGTTTCCCCACATCGCCGGCGCGAACGGAAGTGGTGGTGCACTCAGTAACGTCGGGTCGGCAGAGTCGGCGTTGGGGTCCCAGGATCGGCTGAGTTGACCGTTGCTGAGTTCGACGCTTCCGGCGCCATCGACCTCAACCACGATTCGGCCCGAGTCGATGAGCCCAGCGAATCGGCGTTGTCGACTAATGGCCATCGTGAGGGCAGCAGCCCGTTCGCGCACGTCGGCGGCCTCTTCAAATCGCTGCTCGGCCGCAAGTGCGCCCATGCGAGCGATCAACGGTGACAACAACAAATCAGGATCGGTGAGTAGACCGCGGACGGTGCGTTGAACGGTAACGGCGTAGTCATGTGCTTCGACCTCGCCGGCACATGGACAGACGGCGATGCCTAATTGGGCTGGTGCACACACCCCCGATCGCGACGCGTGTCCGGGGATGGCAGAACATTTGCGAAGTGGGACCACCATTTCGATCGCTTCCGCGATTTGTTTGGCGATGCGGGTCGATGGCAATGGCCCGAGATAGAGCGAGCCATCGTCAGGCGCAAGGCGAACAACCGAGAGTCGGGGGTATAGGTCATTCAGTGTGAGCTTGAGATACGGGTAGCGCTTCCAGTTCTTGGATTGTTGGTTATAGCGGGGTAGGTGCTCATGGATGAGGCGGACTTCGATGACCGCGGCTTCGAGCGTGGTGGCACACACACGGTGATCGATCGAGTGGGTTTCGGCGAGCAGCTGGCCGATCTTTCGACGCGTATCGCTCGAGAAGTAGGAACGAACTCGCGCTCGAAGATTGGTGGCTTTACCGACGTAAAGCACCGCTCCGGCGCGATTGCGAAACACATAGACCCCCGGACGGCGGGGAAGCGAAGTGGTCAGACGTAACTTGTCGGCTTGAGCATGTCCGGCCATTTTCGGCAGCGTGATCAAATCGTCGAGGCCTGATACGCCAAGGCCACCGCAGCGTTCGAGGAGCACATGGAGCAGGTCGGCGGTTGCGAGCGCGTCATCGAGCGCTCGATGGCTGGGTTGATGCGCGAGACCAAAATGTGAAGCGAGGGTGCCAAGTTTGCAGTTCGCAACTTCGTCGCGGACCAAGCGACGGGCTAATCCGCACGTGTCGACTGATTGGTTGGTGAGTTTTGGTTGTTGGGCTCGGTCAAGCGCTGCTTGCAAGAAACTGAGATCAAACCGGACGTTGTGCCCGACGATCACGGCGTCGCCGATGAACTCGAGCAATGTCGGAAGCACTGATTCGATTCTCGGTGCGGGCAAGACCATGGCATTGGTGATGCCCGTCAGCACGGTGATTTCTGGCGGAATGACGGAGCCAGGGTTGATCATGGTTTGAAAGGTGCCAATGAATTCGCCCCCTTTGATTTTGACTGCGCCGATTTCAGTAATCCCGCATAGCTGTGCCGAGGTGCCAGTGGTTTCGAGGTCTACGACACAGAAGGTCACATCGAACAGGGGCGTGCCGAGTTCGTCGAAGCTGCGCTGATGTGATGCGCGTGCATCAGCTGACGCCACCGGGGGAATCGGTAACGGGGGACTAGGGACCGAATGGTCAAACGAAATCATCGACACAGGTGTAGCGAACAAATGTTCGTCAGTCAAGGACCTGAGAGGCTCACGCTGGCGGTACCATCCCACGGTGACTTCCTCTCGCTACCGCTGCAGCGCCTGTGGCAACCTGACCCGCTTCGACGTGACGACCACTCGTCGCACCCGAGGGTTTCATCACTATTCGGTCGGCGGTGAGCTTGAGGTCGAGGACCTTGAAATACTCGATGAATCCATCGAAGAGGTTTCGTGCCGATGGTGTGGAACGGCCGCTGCGGTGGTTGAACTCTCCGATGATGATGTCGCCGCATTGTCCGGAGCGTCTGAGCCAACCGACGTCGGTGTGGATCAAGCAACGGCCCAGTAATTCGCCAACTCGTTGGTTGCTGTCATACCCCCTTCGTAGGTTGTCGTTGGGCGTAGTGGCCGGGTGACCGGTCGTCGAATGAGTCAATGGAGCAACGATGGCAATCCAACATGAATCCCTCACGATCGACTGCGACGAGTGTGTGATGCAACACACCACGGCCTGCGCCGACTGTGTTGTGACGTTCTTATGTTCTCGAGAGCCTGATGAGGCCGTCGTGATCCAAGTCAGCGAAGTTCGAGCCCTTCGCCTACTCGCCGAAACTGGGTTGGCATCACCACTCCGACACCAGCGACAAATCAGTTAGGAACGGTTCGCTCACCCGATACGTGCGCGGCCCGACGCCGCGAAAGGTCTCGAAGTCGAGGCGATCGGGCTGCGCGTGCGACGATGGCATGGTGTTGAGTGACCGCTATAGCGAAGAAATTTGTGAGGCTGGCCTTGCCGCTGGCCTTGATCGCGTTGGCATTGCATCAGCTGAGCCATTCGATGCCACGCGGCGCATTCTCGAACAGCGGCGTTCGCAAGGCCTAGCCGCTTCGATGCAATTCACTTATCGAAATCCGGAACGCTCAACGAATCCGGCTCACGCAATGCCCACGGTGGCGTCCCTCGTCGTTGGAGCGCGTCGCTATGATCGCTCGGTTGTGCCGTCGCCGTCGCAAGATCGCCCGATGGCGCGGGTTGCTCGCTATGCAACCGATGACCATTACGGACAATTGCGCGCCGGACTCGATGCGGTAGCGGCACGGCTATCGGCTGATGGTTGGATGGCCCGAGTCGTACTCGACGACAACGCGCTCGTTGATCGTGCCGCGGCCCATCGAGCTGGACTGGGTTGGTATGGCAAGAACGCAAATGTGTTGATCCCAGGTATCGGCAGTTGGGTGGTACTCGGATCAGTGCTGACCGATGCTCCGTTGCCTCACAACGACGACGAAGTGCCTGACGGTTGCGGATCGTGCACTCGGTGTATCGATGGTTGTCCAACCAGTGCGATCATCGGTCCAGGAGTAGTAGATGCTCGTCGCTGTCTCGCGTGGTTGGTGCAGGCTGAGGGCGTGTTCCCCATCGAGTATCGCGAAGCGTTGGGGGACCGCATCTACGGGTGTGACGAATGTCAGGAAGTGTGTCCGCCATCCCGTCGCCCGCTGCTCGACCCCGACCAGCGAGACCCAGGGCCTCATGCCCAATCTGGATCGTGGGTTGACGTGTTGGAAATGCTGGCGACAGATGATGCCGAGTTGCTCGCGCGTTTCGGGCGTTGGTACATCCCGAGGCGCGAGCCTCGCTATTTGCGGCGCAATGCATTCATCGTGCTAGGTAATTCGGCGACGCTGACGACTCCTGGTGTCACCGACGCCCTTGAACGCGGCCTCGCCGATACCGATCCGATCGTACGATCGCATGCGGTTTGGGCGGCGCGGCGGCTCGGTCTTGATCCGTTGCCGCCCGAATTGCGATTCGAAACCGATCCGATGGTGCGAGCCGAACTTGACCGAGCCGTCACCTCTCGGTCCGTACCGCACGGTTCGCTTGGGTTGCCAAGATGATGACGAACGCCCATTCTCGGCACCTCCTCGTCACCAACGACTTTCCCCCCAAGGTCGGAGGAATCCAATCGTACTTATGGGAACTCTGGCGACGACTTCCACCTCACGACACAACGGTGCTGACCACCGCACATCCCGACGCCCGCCAATGGGATGCTGCTCAACCATTTCGAGTTGAAAGAATTGGTGGGAGGGTCGCGTTGCCGACTCCCATGCTTCGTCGGCACATCGATGCACTTGCCGCAGAAGTCGATGCCCGAATCGTGTTGCTCGATCCGGCACTTCCGCTCGGCTTGATCGGACCATCGTTAGAGCGGCCTTATGGTGTTGTCGTCCACGGCGCTGAAATCGCAGTCCCCGGGCGCTTGCCGGGAAGTCACACGCTTCTTGCCCGGGTATTGAATGGCGCCAGTTTGGTAGTTGCCGCGGGTGGCTATCCCGAAGCTGAGGCGACGCGGGCCGCTGGCGGTCGCCTCCCTTCAGTGGTGATTCCACCTGGAGTCGACGTCAATCGCTTTCAGCGATTGAGCGACGCCGAGCGCATCGCGGCGAGGAGTCGGTTCGGTTTGGACCCCGAGGCCATCATCGTCCTTGGCCTGAGCCGCTTAGTTCCTCGAAAAGGGTTTGATGTTGTTATCCAGGCAGCGGCTCGGCTCGCTCCAACCCATCCGCAACTGCAACTCGTCATTGCCGGAACCGGACGCGATCGCGCTCGACTGGAGCGGGTCGCTCGTCGCTGTGGCGCATCGGTGAGGTTCCTGGGTCGAGTCGACGATGACGACCTGCCGCTCGTGCACGGGTGTGCGGATGTGTTCGCGATGGTGTGCCGCAACCGATGGTTAGGACTTGAACAAGAAGGTTTCGGCATCGTATTTCTCGAAGCGGCGGCAGCAGGTGTCGCTCAATTGGCTGGTACGAGCGGTGGGTCCCACGAGGCAGTGGTCGACGGCGTCACTGGCTCGGTGATCATGGATCCGTCATCGGTCGAGGAGACTCGCCGATCGCTGAAACACCTGATCGACAATGCATCACTGCGGCGCGAACTGGCTGATAACGGACGACGACGCGTGGAAACAGAATTCACCTACGACGTGCTCGCGGCGCGTCTGGCCGGCGCGATCGCCACAGTGCAAGGCTGATCGAATGGTGGACCCCGACCGCACTGAAACTTCAGACCCCAGCGAACCGGCCCAAAGTGGGTTGGCACTTTGGATCGTGCGATCGTCATGGATCGGGACAGCGTGCCTTGCGGTGACGGCAACGCTTGCCGCGGTCGCCCCCGATCCCTTTGCGCCGTTGGCGGTCGCGGTGGCACTCAGCCTGTTTTGCATCGGTGTCGGAGCATTCGTTTGCGCCTATGCCGTCGCCGTCGGTCGAAGTCGTTCCGATGCGATCGGCATGGGTGGTTTGTTCTTTTTGGCTGGGAGCGCGCCGAAATCGGTGCAGCGGTCGCTCATAGTTTCCCTTCTGGTTGAGGTGATCGTGGCGATTGCTACCGCGTCGGTTTGGCTCGTGGCTTCGTCACATTTTTCGCAATCAACCGTAAATCCACTGGCGTTTGGGCTTCTCGCTCCCATGTACGGCCTCGGGGTCATGGGCTTATGGGGAGCGAAGTTCGGCACGTTTCCGGTTCGTGGATGAATTCTTGGCCGTCATTGCGCCGTAGTTCCGGTATCGTCAGCCCCCATGGCCGAGCAGGCGAGAGAACAGACCACTATTCAGGCGTCAGTCGAGGAGTGTTTCCGAACGCTTGTCGATTTCGAGTCCTACCCTGAATGGGCGGGCGACCTGAAACAGGCGACGGTGATCGCCTATGACGATGAGGAACGACCCGTGGTCGTCGAGTTCCGCGCCGCGGCGATGGGACGAAGCACAACCTATCAATTGCACTATGACTATGACGGTGCTCCGAATCGCCTCGGGTGGGAACTGTTGAGCGGCGACCTCGAGCGCGAACTCGACGGCAACTACTTACTGCAACCAGGAACCGATCCGACAACGACTGATGTCACCTATGAACTTGCCGTTGATCTGATTGTTCCGATTCCGGGATTTGTAAAACGTCGCGCCGAAGCTCGAATCCTCAAGACTGCATTGTCGGAGTTGAAAGCGCGAGTCGAGGGTGGCCCGGTGGTTGACATCGGCGAAGATGACCTCGACGACGATTCCAGCGGAACCTAAATGCGGGTCTTACTCTTCACGGGTAAGGGTGGCGTAGGTAAGACATCGGTGGCGGCCGCGACTGCGGTTCGATGCGCTGACGCTGGCCTGCGGACGTTGATTATCTCAACCGACCCTGCCCATTCACTTGCCGACAGTTTTGGCTTGCCGCTTGGAAGCGAGCCGACGGAAATCACCTCGTTATTGTCCGGCCAGCAACTTGACAGCCAAGAGCGGATGGAAGACTCGTGGGGCGAGATCCAAAACTGGTTGGTTGAAGTCTTCAATTGGGCGGGGGTCGAAGCGATCGAGGCCGAAGAACTCGCCGTGGTGCCAGGCCTCGACGAAGTCTTCGCGCTCGGCGACATCAAGACCCACGCGGTGTCGGGTCTCTGGGACGTATTGGTTGTGGATTGCGCCCCAACCGCCGAGACGATCCGGCTCTTGAGCTTGCCTGATTTGTTGGAGTGGTACATGGAGCGAGTGTTTCCGGCAGGCCGCCGCCTCAATCGGGTGATTGGGCCAGTCCTTGGTCGCGTCACGAAATTGCCGGTTGCGAGTGACGAGGTTTTCGGAGCTTCACGACGATTCTATGAACGACTCGACGGAGTGAAGGAGTTGTTATCTAACCCCGAGATCACCAGCGTCCGACTGGTCGTGAACCCCGAACGAATGGTGATCGCTGAAGCTCGACGTACCTATACCTACCTGTCTTTGTTTGGCTATCGAGTCGACGCGGTGATCGCGAATCGTTTGTTGCCCGACGAGATTTCCGATCCGTGGTTCGACCGATGGAAACTCGCCCACGAAGAGCATCTCGAGACCATCACTGAATCGTTTGCCCCGCTGCCGATTCTCAAGGCGCGCCTCGCGGCTGAGGAACTGGTCGGACTCGATCGATTGCGAGCTTTCGGCGACGAGGTCTACCGAGACGACGATCCAGCAGCAGTTCTCCATGACTCGGATCCGCTGCGCATCGAGATGAAAGGTGACACGTGTGTGCTCACCCAAGAACTGCCATTCGCTGATCACGATGACCTTGAACTCGGTCGACGCGGCGATGAACTGCTCGTGCGTGTCGGACCGTATCGCCGAGCCATCGTGTTACCTGATTCGCTTCGCCGACGCGAGATAAGTTCGGCAAAACTGCGAAATGGTGAGCTGCGGGTAGTGTTCGCGACTCAGTGAGTGCGCTCGAAGACAAGGGTGTTTCGATGGGTATGGATGATCAGGAGAGCAATCGTTCGACCGGTAGCCCGGGCAGCGATGGCGTCGAGCACCTCCAAGCAGCAGCTAGCGAGATGATCGCGGCCGCACGGTCATTCATTGATGCAGTTGAGGGCGTAGTCCACGATCGTGACGCCCTTGAATCGCTCGTGGACACCTTGAGTTCGGTTGCCCAAGCCGCGTCTCAGGCGGTTTCGAAGGTTGCGCCGAACCGGTCTCGTCCGCAGCCAACGAGCGCTGACGCGGAAGGCGCTTCCCGTGTACAGCACATCCGGGTGTCGTAAATCTCGATAGGCGTCGCATTTTGATTTCGTCGAACTACGCTCGGCATGCCTCAGGCCGTGCCGATTGAGTGGAATGGATTTGATGGACGAAACAACATGAGGTTGCTGCAACTTGAGCTTCACGGCGCCATGAGCCCACCGCTTGACCTGCATCCAATGATGACGGTTGTCGGCGGCCTTGATGACGCCGACCGGCAGCGCTTTATCGAAGTGGTTCGCGCATTACCTCTTGGCGGCAATCCTGAAAAGGGCCGATTGCCGGCCCTTCGTGGATTACTCGAGGCCCACGGCGTGATGCTCGATCTTTCTCCCGAGACACTCGCATTGCTCGACATGCGAACCGATATCGATCCCCTAGTCGTGCAAGCCGATCTAACTGGAGTGGTAGGCGATCCCGATGCGCTCGCCCGAATTGAAGCTGAACGGTTTATTGCTGGCGCTCCAAAGGGAACTTATCCCGACCTCGACGCGGGGCGAGATCGACAACGGTCGGCGAATGAGACACTGACCATCTTGTGCGCCACTGCTGACAAGTCTCGAGCGGACTATGCAGCAGCAGTCGTGCGTGCCGAGGCTGCAGCGGCAGCGCTTGCCGAGGTCGATGGTGGCCAATCGGTGGTGAGCGAGTTCGACGGAATGAGCGTGAATCGAGCGTCATCTCGTTCCGGAACCGAGACTGACCTCGAAATACAACGGACGGATCTTGAATCGCAACTGAGTCGAATCGACAAGAGTCTCTCCGAATTGTCCGATCTCGATATTCGGCCAATTGAAGTACTGGTTGACGCCATCCGAAATCCCGAAGAGGGCGAGGAAGTCCCGTCACAGCGAGCAGCGGAACTCGCCGATGAATTCGTGTCGCTGCAATCACAGGTTGCTGCACTTGAACAGCAACTCGAAGCTGAAGGTCGTGGCACTGCTGGGGTGCTTGAACGGCTTGAGCACGCTCGATCCGAACTCGCTGACGCGGAGCGGTCCATTCGCAAACCATCGCTCTCACCGGCCGACGTGGACGAACTCGAAACTGCCCATCGTGCAGTCATCGATGCCGAATCAGCGATGTCCGGATGGCGGCGCCGCGGTGGCCAAAAGCAGTTTGACGAAGCCCGCGCCGCTGAGCAGGTCGTGCTTGACCGTGTCGGATTCACCACCTGGAGTTCGTATGTGATGGGCGCAGGGCTGTGGGCAATCGATCCGGTCGCTGAGCACCATCTCGAACGGGCTCGCTCTGGTGTCGAAGAGGCCGAAATGCAGTGGGCGCAGATCGCCGAAATCATCGAGTCCGACCCTGAGTATTCGGCGTTGCTTGATCGCCTTGAGGTGGTCTATCTCGAAGCGTTTGATCTGTTGGGCGGCGACGATGAGCAAGGAGATCTCGAAGCGGCTTTGCGATCATTTCGTGAGCCGTTGCGAGAAGTCACGATCAACGAACTTGTCGATGCGCTCGCGTATCAACTCTCGCTAGTTGGTCTTGACGTCGGATCTGATGACCCGGGCATTGACCGGACGTTGCTTGCTGCGGACATGTTCTTGGGGGAAGTCAAAGGTATTGATGATCGACTCGCCGAACTGCAGGTTGGGCGTGAGCGGGTCGCCCAGGAAATCGTAGAAATTGAGCGAGCCATTGCCGAAGCTGAGCCTGAGACTGAAAACGAGGCTGAAACCGAGCACGGGTCCGCCGATGAATCGGGAGGTGGACTAGGCGCTGACGAGGCCGAGCTCGGGGGAGGCGCTGACGCTGATGTCGGCAGCGACGGGGCGGTTGATACGGCGGCAGAAACCGAGCGGCGCAACGAGGAGCTCGCATTGCTCGCAGCTGAGCTTGAACTAGCGAACGTCGAGGCGGCTGATTATGCGGAATTGCTCGAAGGCCACGTCGCGCTGGTCGAGGCGGCAACGAGCGTCGAGGCCACTGCCACCGAACGGCTACTAGCCATCGCGGCGGGTTTGATCGCAACTGCCGGTGGCGGCATTGGTGCCGCTGGCGAGCTGCCTCGGCCGGGAAGTGACCCCGCATTCGAGGTCGACCCATCCGACGCCGATGCTGGAGCCGAAGCGATTGAGTTTTATTTGCTCTCGAGACTTGCCGCGCAACGGTCAGTCTCATTTGCCGGGTCGGTTCCGATGGTGATCGATAACGCGCTATCTGACCTCGACTCGAGTGACACCGTGGCGTTATTGAACAAGCTTGATCGAATGGCGGGGGCGGTACAGGTCATCTACCTCAGCGATGATCCCGCTGTTATGGATTGGGCGAATGCCGCTGGGATTCATCGAGCGGCATTTGTGTCGGGTCAACCCGAGGCGAACTAGCTCGATGCCGGCCGGTCGATGCCAAAGTTTCCGGGCATCAGACGCGCGCAATCGCAATCGGGTGCATACGATCGAATCAAGGATGTTTTGTCCAAGAACATCCATAATGAGGAGGCGCCATGGGTGTCATTACTGAATCTGCCATTCGTGAATTGGCGGGGTTCCGAGGCGATCAAGCTCCGGTGACGAGCTGTTATCTCGATGTTGACGGGCGCAGACTGAGTCGGCATCAAGACTATGAACACGAACTTGAAAGAATCATGCGGTCAGCGCGTGCTAGCGGACGGCTGACTGATTCGGTCGAGGCCGATTTAGTTCGCATCGACGAATATGTGCGCGGTGGCTTTGATCGATCTTCAACTCGAGGATTGGCCATGTTTTCCTGCGCGGCCAGTGATTTTTGGCAGGTGATTCCGTTACCGGTTCCCGTGCGTAGCCGCATTGTGATCAATGAGTCCGCCGCGGTAGCGCAACTCGAGTCGATCGCCCATGAGTTTGAGCGTTTCGGTGTGCTGCTAGTCGACAAACAGCAAGCACGACTCCTGGTGTTTGAGTTCGGCGAGTTACTCGAACACTCTGAGTTATTTGATGAACTGCCGCGGGACTATGACACCCGCGGCCACAACGACCAAGGTGACGTCACCAGCCATGTGGCTGAACTCGCGGCTGTCCACGTGCGACACGCCGCCGCAGTGGCATTTCATAAGTTTCAACAAGAACCGTTCCAACACCTCACCATTGGGGCGCCGAGTGCGCTAGCCGGCGCCGTTGAGCATGCTTTGCATCCCTATTTACAAGAACGCTTAGTGAGCCGCATTGATGTCGGCGTTCACGCAAGCCTGTCGGAGATTCGCGAAGCGACCCTTGACGTGGAGCGACTGGTCGAGCGCCAGCGCGAGTCCGCCGCCGTCGAACGCTTGCGAGACCATCAGGCGACGGCTCAACGAGCCGTGGTTGGTCTCGCCCCTACGCTCACCGCGTTGTTCGAACGACGAGTTGAACAATTACTCGTTTCAGCTGGATTCACCGAGTCGGGTTGGCACTGTTTGACATGTGGTCACCTCGGTTTAGTTGGACGTACCTGCCCGAGTTGCGGAGCCGAACTTGTTGCGGTTCCTGACATTGTCGAACAAGCGGTGGACACGGCATTAGGCCAGTCCTGTCACGTCGAAATTTGCACCGATAACGCTGATCTTGACGTGCTGGGTCGTATTGGAGCCATACTGCGTTACTGATGCCTACGCCAACGCAACTACCACGAGGTGAAGGCCTCGTTGCTGGGCTCGACCTAGGCGGGACCAAGATCTTGGGTCAGGTCTTTGACCCCAAGAATCCTCAGGTCGCGCTCGTATCCCACCGGGTCAACACTCCATCGGGGGCCAAAGGCATCATCGATGCAATGGCCCAGTTGGTGTCGTCGCTTCGTGCTGAGGTGGCTGATAAAGATGACCGACCCTTGGTTGCGGTTGGTACCGGTGTCGCCGGATTGGTTGACCATGAAGGGGTCATCCGCTTTGCTCCGAATTTGCCGGGCGTAGTCGACCTTGATGTGCGCGAAAAGCTCAGCCACGCCATTGGTTTACCGGTCATCGTCGATAACGATGCCAACACCGCGACTGTGGCTGAGCATCGGCTTGGCGCTGGACGCGGAGCCGACGACGTTGTGCTCGTGACCTTGGGGACCGGCATCGGCGGCGGCGTGATCGTCGCTGGCGAACTTCAACGAGGGTTTGCTGGTTTCGCCGGTGAGCCCGGGCACATGGTGGTCGACCGCCACGGCCCACCATGCCCATGCGGTCGACGCGGCTGCTGGGAACGTTTTGCTTCCGGAAGTGGACTTGGGCGAATTGCTCGAGACGCTGCCACTGCCGGAAACGCGGACACCATCGTGGCTCGCGCCGGTGGGGACGTAGATGCAGTTCGTGGCGAGCACGTCACCGCCGCAGCAGCCGAAGGTGAACCCGAGGCATTGGCCTTGATGTCGGAGTTTGGGTGGTGGGTTGCATTAGGCGTCTCCAACCTCGAAAACTTGCTTGACCCCGAAGTCATCATCATTGGTGGAGGATTGGCTGACGCGGGGGAGTTGCTGCTTGCGCCAACCCGGGCTGCGTATGCGACGTTGGTGTTGGCCTATGAGCATCGTCCGCCATCGCGCATAGTTGGGGCCGAACTCGGAGCTGATGCTGGTGCAATCGGGGCGGGGATGCTGGCTGCTGATCTGCTTGTCCGGGATTGAGTCCGGTCCGAGCAGCCACACCGCTCCGGCTACCTTGGTCTGATGGAGTTTCGCCGGATCACGTCGCTACCGCCGTATGTCTTTACCATTATTGATTCGCTCAAGGTCGAAGCACGCCGAGCCGGTATCGATGTCATCGACCTTGGATTCGGCAATCCCGATTTCCCTTCGCCGGATATCGCGGTCGACAAGCTCGCCGAAGCAGTGCACAACGCGAAAAACCATCGCTATTCATCAAGCAAGGGAATCCCCAAGTTGCGCCAAGCCGCAGCTGACTTGTACCTACGCCGTTTCGGAGTTGAGCTCGACCCCGATACTGAGGTGATTAACACGATCGGCACCAAGGAGGGATTCTCACATCTGATGTGGGCCTTGCTGCAGCCCGGCGATGCGGCATTGGTCCCATCGCCTTCGTACCCCATCCATATTTATGGTCCGCTTTTGGCCGGCGCAGACATTCGCGAGGTACGCCTGGGTTCGGGCGGCGACGACTTCTTCGCCAGCATGACCGAAGCTTGGGAATACTCGTGGCCGAAACCTCGCGTCATCGTGATGTCGTTTCCCCATAATCCGACGACCACATGTGTCGACCTTGACTTCATGCAAAAAGTTGTCGATTTCGCGCGCGAAAAAGAAGTCGTTGTTGTGCACGACAATGCCTATGCTGAGATTGGATTCGATGGTTATTCGCCGCCGTCGATCCTGCAAGCAGAAGGCGCAAAAGAAGTAGCCGTTGAGTTGTACTCAATGACGAAATCATTTTCGATGGCTGGGTGGCGAGTGGCGTTCATGGTTGGCAATGCCGAGATCGTTGCCGCGCTGACCAAACTGAAGAGCTATTTGGACTATGGGGCGTTCCAGCCAATTCAGATCGCGGCCACTGTGACACTGAACGAAGATCCCGAGTATCCGACCGTCGTTCGTGAGATGTATCAAACCCGTCGCGACACACTTTGCGGTGGACTGAACCGAATCGGCTGGCCGGTGGAACCACCTAAAGGGACGATGTTCGTCTGGGCCCCAATCCCTGAGCCTTATCGAGAGATGGGCTCAGTGGCATTCGCGTCTTACTTGGTTAAAGAGGCACAGGTGGCGGTTTCACCCGGTGTCGGATTCGGCCCTGACGGCGACGGACATGTTCGTTTTGCCTTGATCGAAAACGAACAACGAGCAGGCCAAGCAATCCGTAATCTGCGTCGGGCACTCGTAAAACTCGAGGTTTGATCCACTGGGCGATGGCCCAGCGATTGGTTTCCTAGGTTGTTTCCCAATTCCGCGACCGTTCGACCGCCCGTAGCCAACGCGCATAGGCGACATCGGCAACATCAGAAGTTGCGACCGGTTCAACTCGGGTATCGAGCACCCAGTTTGCGGTGATGTCGGCGCACGAGGCCCACAAGCCTTCGGCGAGGCCTGCGAGGTACGCCGCGCCCAAGGCTGTCGTTTCCTGAACGGTTGGGCGACTCACCGGAACCTGTAATTGATCGGCTTGGATTTGCAGCAGTAGGTCCATCACTGAAGCACCACCGTCAGCGCGTAGCGCGTTTACATCGCGTCCGGATGCCGCGGTCATTGCCTCAACCACATCTCGGGTTTGGTATGCCATCGATTCCACTACTGCTCTCGCCAAGTGTGCGCGGCTGGTTCCTCGTGTTATGCCGAGCAATGTGCCGCGTGCGTACGGGTCCCACCATGGGCTGCCAAGGCCAGTGAAAGCCGGCACGAGAACGACACCTTCGCTGTCGGGAATCGACGCAGCGAGCGGCCCGATTTCTTCGGCCTGATTGATGATTCCCAGCCCGTCGCGGAGCCACTGAATCGCCGCGCCAGTGACAAAAATTGCACCCTCAAGCGCATAGTGGGTTACCTCAGGCGAGCCGGGCGAGCCGCCGAGAGTTTCTCCGGGCAGCGTCCAGGCGATCGTCGTGAGCAAGCCATCAACGGGGTCTGGACAGACCTCGCCAACATTCATCAGGACAAATGAGCCAGTCCCGTAGGAATTCTTCGTCATGCCGGGTTCAAAACATGCTTGGCCAAACAGCGCGGCTTGCTGATCTCCGGCGATGCCACTGATTGGCACACCACCGCCGATCCCTGCGGTGTTTTTCGCAGTAATCCCAAAGCGGCCGCTCGATGGTTTGACCTCGGGCAGCATGGCAAGTGGGACTCCGAACAGTTCACATAACTGCGGAGACCAACGGCGATTGCGGATGTCGAACAACAACGTGCGGCTCGCGTTCGAGACGTCGGTTGCGTGCACCGCGCCGGCCGATTCAGTACCGCCAGTGAGATTCCACAGCAACCACGAGTCAATAGTCCCGAACGCTAAATCAGCTCCGGGTTTTATCTCGCCAGCGGTGAACATCCATGCAAGTTTCGAAGCTGAGAAGTACGGGTCGAGAACTAAACCGGTGGTTTCACGAACTAGGGGAAGGTTGCCTTCAGCTTGCAGTTGGTCGCAAAACGCGGCGGTGCGCCGATCCTGCCAGACGATCGCGGGTTGAACCGGCTGGCCGGTCGCCCGGTTCCAAATCACTGTTGTCTCGCGTTGATCAGTGATCCCAATTGCCGCAACGGTTTGGCCAAGCACATCGAGTTCACGAGTAACTGTGACCAACATCGTCTCGACTGCATGCCAGATCTCGTTGGCATCATGTTCGACCCAACCCGGTTGCGGAAAATACTGCGGGAACTCCGAATAGGACGAACTGACAATCGTGCCATCGGTATCGAACGCCATGGCGCGAACACCAGTCGTACCTGCATCGATTGCGATAACTACAGCCATGGCCGCGCAGGATAGGCGGTTCGGCTCGCTAGGGTGAGCCAGCGGTCTTAAGTTACCAAGGAGCGGTGAGGACCATGCGGGTGGCGATGCTGACTGGAGGCGGAGATTGCCCGGGGCTCAACGCGGTTATGCGGGCAATTGTCCGCAAGGGAGAGCAGACCTTCGGCGACGAACTCGTGGGATTCTTGGATGGGTGGCGAGGGGTCATCGATGGCTCGACCATGCCGATGACGATCGAAACTATGCGGGGGATGTTGCCGCGAGGCGGCACAGTTCTCGGTTCGTCTCGAACAAACCCATTCAACATCGACGGCGGAGTCGAAATGTGCCGAGCATCGTTGACGCGACTCGATATCGACGCGCTCATTGCCATAGGTGGCGATGACACGCTCGGCGTAGCCGATCGGCTCGCCGGTCTCGGTCTGCCAGTTGTTGGGATCCCGAAGACGATCGATAATGACCTGAGCGCGACCGAAATGACCTTTGGGTTCGACACTGCAGTGCAGATCGCTACCGACGCAATCGACCGGCTACACACCACTGCCGAATCTCACCATCGAGTGATGGTGTGTGAAGTGATGGGTCGTCATGCTGGCCACATTGCGGTCTGGGCAGGTATCGCGGGTGGGGCGACGATGATTCTGATCCCCGAGGAACCTTTCGACATCGCCAAAGTGTGCGAAGCACTGACTCGCCGGCACGAACTCGGGAACTTTGCCTCAATTGTTGTTGTCGCCGAAGGTGCGACTGCGCAAGAAGGACCTGTTTCGACGGTGTCAAACACCCTTGACGGATTTGGGCACGAGCGTTTGGGTGGGATCGGTCAATGGCTGGCTGATCAAATTGAGGCTCAAACTGGATATGAAACGCGCATGACGATTCTCGGTCACGTGCAGCGAGGCGGAACGCCTACGGCATTTGACCGGGTTTTAGCAACCCGATTTGGGATTGCCGCGATCGACGCGGTCCACGACGGGGCATTTGGAACGATGATGGCGTTGCAATCCAATGCAATCGTTAGGGTTCCGCTTGCCGACGGAGTCGGGCAACCGAAACTCGTCGACCCGGCGTTGTTCCATGGCGTAGCCGAAGTTTTTTTCGGCGGGTAACCCGTGCGGGCATCAGTTGCCGGTGAGCAGACCCTGGTAGTCGTCGCGCGTGATCGCTTGGCCCGGCGTCGACGATCCCGACGCTAGGGGAACAGCACTTGCTTGCCCATCAATGAAGAACCGAACGCTGTTGATCCCGGGCAGGTTGGTGGCGGTAAAGACGATTTGAGCGGCAGCGAGGCGTTGCCGCGTTAGCTCAATGGTCCCAAGGTTGGATAAGTCGACGGTGAGCACATCGCTATCAAGCGATGCATTCAGTAACTGCACACTCGATGGAATCGCATTGGTAAGGTTGGAACCGTTGCGGTCCTGGGGCTCTTGGCTGATGAGTTGCTCGATCACTCGGCGGGGCAGGTCGGCACCATCGACGACATCTCCAATTTTGCTCGGCACTTCAACCAGATTCCCGCCGTCTCGATACGAGGCACCAACGAGATACAGGCTGACTGGAATATCGAGCGTGCTCAGTCCGGAAGAAGCGACCGTTGTGGGCGTCGCGATCAATCCGGAGGGCAAGGCTTGGCGATCAATGGCTCGCGCTTGGCCGTCAGTCGGGATGCCGCAGGCGCTGACAATGATTGCAATGGCCAATCCGATCAATGTCGCGACCGCCGATGTCGGATTGCGCCGAACGGTCATGGCGCGAGCAGTTCATCTGGTTCGACAACGGTGTCGGGGGTTTCGAGAGCAGAGTCGAAATCGTCGGTCGCGTCGTGGGGAGGGATCTCGACGATCGGGAGCTCAACGACGAATCGAGCCCCGGGCTCGCCATCGCGTCGCGGTTCGACCCACACGCGACCACCGTGCAGTCGCATGTGTTCGTCAACGAGAGCGAGCCCAAGTCCGACTCCGCTATCACTGGATCGGTTTCCACCTTCACTGCCGCGCGAGAACCGATCGAAGATGACTTCGCGTTCAGCCTCGACGACTCCGTTCCCCTTGTCTTCGATCCCGATTTGTACAACGTCATCGACAAGATCAATGGTCACGTCGGTTGATCCACCAGCGTATTTCTCAGCGTTGTCGAGCAAGTTCGCGACGACGCGTGCAAAGCGACGTTTATCGACTCGGACTACAACGGTATTGACCTCGTCATCGTAGAGCACTGGTAGCCCTGCTCCACCGAGCATGCTGACGGCCTGAGCGACCATTTCAGCGACGAGCACTTCCTCGAAATGCAGTTTGATCGCGCCGGCATCAAAGCGCGAGATCTCGAGCAGGTCCTCGACCAGTTGTTGGAATCGGTCGACATCGGCTGACAACAAGTCGAGCGCGGTTTGCGCCCGCTCGGGGATTTCGTCGCGACTGTTTTCAAGCACTTCTACTGATGCGGCCAAGGTCATCAACGGCGATCGCAACTCGTGACTGACCTCAGACGCGAATCGCGCATCCCGGTTGACGCGGTCCTCAAGGGCTTGGGCCATGTGATTGAACGGAATGGCCAAGACGTCCAAATCGGGGTCTTCACCAACCTTGAGGCGCGTGTCGAGATGACCGCCGGCGATTGCTTCAGCAGCAGTTCCTACGTCCATGAGCGGAGCCAAGGCCCTCCGCGCCGCCCACCAGCCCAGCAATCCACCTGCACAGGTGGCAAAGAACGCTGCGCCGAGCAAGGTGAGTGCAAGGTTGTCGAGCGTACGTTGGGCTTCGTGGAGGGAAACTCCCTCGAAGTACGAAGCATGTATCGCGGGGATGGGAACTCCGACGGCGATGTACGGATCGCCGGCGTAGTCAAACGTCATGTGGGCAGCAATCCCAGCCGCAACTTCGTCGCGCAGCGACTGCGGCAATGCGTCTTTTGAAAAGCCGAGTGCGCTTTTCGTATTCCACTTGCCATTGAAGTAGATAATCGGCTGTGCACCCTCGGGGGTGGGAAGCGAGTCAAGCAAACTTTCCATGCTTTCAGTACTTGGGTCGAGACCGCCTCGAACAAGTACCGCGTTAGCAAATGCGCGTGCCACCGCGGTGTCTTCACGTTGTTGCAGCAAATTGGCCCGAGTAATTCCGTAAGTCGTGACGGCGAGAAATATCGAAAGCAGGGCCGCGCCGAGGGCATAGGTCACGGTGAGTCTGGTGCGCAGACCAAGTCTCCGTCGTGGTGGATTTCGCCTAAGGCGCAACGTTTTCCTCGTGCGTGTCGAGTCGACCTGGATATGTCGCTCCCAGTCAGACCAGGAGCTTGTAGCCCAATCCTCGCACGGTCACGACATGGCGGGGATTGGCGGGGTCGGTTTCGATCTTTGTACGAAGTCGACGAACATGAACGTCGACCAACCGGCCATCGCCGAAATAACCGTAGCCCCACACCCGTTCGAGGAGTACCTCGCGGCTAAAGACCTTGCCGGGTCCCGAAGCCAGTTCAACGAGAAGGCGGAACTCGGTTTTCGTGAGGTGCACTTCGCTGCCGTCCCGCAAGACCATTCCTTCTTCGGGAATGATTTCAAGATCACCAAATTTGAGGTGGGCGATCGCTGGATCAGTGGTGCGTGCTCGACGAAGCAATGCCCGAATCCGTGCGGAGAGTTCTTTCGGAGCAAAAGGTTTTGTGAGGTAGTCGTCGGCTCCGGCTTCAAGTCCTGCTACGACGTCGTGAGTATCGGCTCGGGCGGTCACCATGACAATAGGGACATCGCTTTGGCGACGAATCGATCGACATACTTCGAAACCATCCATACCGGGCAACATGATGTCGATAAGGACAACGTCAGCTGGCTGGCGATTGAATTGTTCGAGTGCGTCTTCGCCATTTTCGGCTTCGGCAACGGTCCAACCCTCATCCTCGAGCGCCATCTTCACTGCAGTTCGGATTCGTTCGTCGTCTTCGACGGCCAGTATGCGAGTACCCACGCCACCATGGTGCCCGATTTCAGGGTCAAGCGGACAGATGGTTCGTTTCGTCGGCACTAGCGGCATGCAGAAGTGACCTGAGCGGTGCGGCGATTTCCGGAGCGGCAGCAAAAACGACGCGCTTGGAATCGGTGAGGGTTGTCGATAGGTCATCGCCGGACAAGTCTGTGACCTCGGCGCCTGCTTCACTCGCGATGAGGCTCCCCGCGGCGAAATCCCAGGGGGCGAGACCCAATTCATAGAAGGCATCGACCCGGCCGCACGCAACGGCACACAGGTCGAGTGCAGCAGAACCGCTTCGCCGAATATCGCGAATATCGCTCATGACCTTGGCGAGAACCCGTGCTTGGTGGGCGCGGAGCTGTGGGTCGTAATTGAACCCGGTCGCAACAAGTGCGTGCGCCAAGACGGTTTCGTTTGAGGCGTGAATGGGGAGTCCATCTCGGGTTGCGCCTTCACCTAACACGGCGCGGAAGCACTCCCGGCTCGTGGCATCGATGATGACTCCAGCGACGACGCGACCCGATTCTTCCGCGGCGATGGATACCGAGTAACCAGGGTGGCGGTAGCGATAATTGGTCGTTCCGTCGAGAGGATCAATCACCCACCGGACGTTGCTTTGCCCGTGGTGTTCGCCGCCCTCTTCGCCCAGTATGCCGTCGGCTGGCCTGACGGCCAGTAAGTGGTCAACGATGAGTTGCTCGGTCATGCGATCCATCTGCGAGACCATGTCGGTGGCGCTGGACTTTGTTTCGAACACCAGATCATCCCGTTCGAGACCACTGTCGAGTAGATCGGCCGCGCGAATGGCAACGATTTGGGCGATGTCGGCCAACTGATTCCAACGGGAGTGATCTACTTCAACGCCCCCGTTGTGTCTGGTCGGTCGACGCGGCGGCGGGGCGGAGTTCATCGTTGCCATCATTACCGCTTGTTAGGTTGGCGGTGTGCCCGTTGACGATTTCAATCATCCGATGTGTGTCTTGGCTATCTATGCCCATCCTGACGACCCTGAAGTGTCGTGTGCAGGAACGCTGGCCCGCTGGGTTGATGAAGGCGCCGCGGTCCACCTCGTGGTATGTGCTCAGGGAGATAAGGGCTCAATCGCTGATGGTTCTGATGCAGCCGATTTAGTGCGAAACCGAGCCGCTGAAGCTGACGCCGCGGCCCTAGTCATGGGTCTGGCTAGTCACGACAATTTGGGACTCGCTGATGGCGAAGTCGAAAACACCCTTGCATTACGCGAGGAACTCGTTCGCCGAATTCGCGAATTGAGGCCAGACGTCGTCGTCTCATGTGATCCAACCGCAGTGTTCTTCGGCAGTCGTTATGTCAATCATCACGATCACCGCAACGTAGGTTTCGCAGTGCTTGATGCCTGCGCGCCGGCCGCATCAAGTCCCCGCTATTTTCCTGATGCAGGGCCGGCGCACCAAGTGTCGACGATTTATCTTTCTGGCACGCTAGAGCCAGACACAATCGAAGACATCGGGACCACCGTTGACCGCAAGGTCGACGCACTGTGTTGCCATCGGACGCAAGTCGGCGATGAAGCTGAACTCGTTGGTGACGTCGTGCGAAGGCGAGCGGCATCGGCTGGAAGCGACGCAGGTCTTGCCTACGCGGAAGCGTTTCGGGTGCTCCGCTTTGGTTCAGCCTGAGCGGATTTAACGAACTCGCGGGCGCTGCGCCGCGGGGGTTGCGGCCCGCTTTGGCTCGATTGCTTTTCGCGGCAGTGATTGCCATTCGCCCATGGCCCGCAATGCCAGCACGACGACGACTGCGACCCCGCCGGCGCCGATAGTTGCGCCGATCAACGCACCGATAGCATTGGCCGTTGTCGATCCGCTCGGGTTTTGTAGATCGGTGAATCCGTAGCCGATGAACGCACCGATCACCCCGGAAATGACGATGGCAAAGAATCCGAGGATGCGAGCCGTCAGTGACGGCAGTGCCGTGGGGGTGGTATTGACCGGATGGGAGGTGGCAGGTTCGGTCGGGTCGGTGCTCATCGCCGCCCATGCTATGGGCACAACGAGAGTGAGCGTGCACAATTGCGGTGCGTCCCAAACGTGCGAGCTGGGGCATCTACAGTAAAGGTCCGTGAAGCCCCTGGTGATCCTGCCGACGTTTAACGAGGCGGAAAACATTTTGATCATCCTCGACTTGGTTCGAAAACACGTGCCTGCGGTCGCGGTGTTGGTGGTCGACGATGGCAGCCCCGATGGAACCGCTGATCTTGCCGAGCAGTGGGGCTCCAACAATGGCGGTGTCGACGTATTGCGGCGCCGTGAAAAATCGGGCCTTGGATCTGCCTATCGCGCTGGTTTCCAATGGGGACTCGAGCGGGGCTTCGAAATCCTGATCGAGATGGATTCTGATCTACAACACGATCCGGCGATGCTTCCCGCATTGATTCACGCGGTAGAAGATGGCGCGGACCTCGCAATCGGATCGCGCTATGTGCCCGGCGGGTCGGTTCCCGGATGGAAACGGTCGCGACGCCTTATTTCTCAGGGCGGCAACATCTACGGCGCAATGGTCCTTGGCTTGCATGTGCGTGACCTCACTGCTGGCTTTCGGGCCTATGCAGCAACCGCGCTCACTCGTATTGACCTTGATGCGGTCAAGGCCGATGGCTATGGATTTCAGATCGAAATGGCCTACGCCGTGGCCAATAACGACGGTCGAATCGTTGAGGTTCCGATCACTTTTGGCAGCCGGCAGCGGGGCTCGTCAAAAATGAGCTCTTTTATCGTGTTCGAAGCGCTCGGCATGGTCACCTGGTGGGGGATACGCGATCGCTTACTCCATAGGGGATCGCGGCGCCCAACCAGTCGTGATGTAGGGCCAACAAGTCGGCCAAATTAACTGATTTCGGCCCGTATTTGCTTGGTTAGAAAAAAAGGACCGATGGCCTATGTGTATTACGTGCTGCGTCGGGCATACTACAGAGCGTGACCGCCACTACGCTTTCCCTCATCCCCACGTGGCGCCTCGGTGCGCTCCTCCGGAATGCTCGAGACCGCGATGGGCGCACCCTTGCCGATATGGCATTGTCGAGCGATCGGTTTGACCTCGCGGAGCTGACCGACATTGAGGCCGGCAACCACGAACTCACTGAAACCGATATCGCGGCAGTTGTCGAGTTGTACCGAGTCGATCCCGAAGAATTGGTGCCAGGACGCACCGATCTCAAGGTTGATCTTGATCGGTTGGAGTTGGTCACGGCGGGGCATACCCAGCCACTCGCCGGTACGACGCCGACGGCAGACGAAGTGTTGGCAAGTTATCTCGCGCTCGTTTATACGATGCGATCAACAACGCCGGGTACCCGTGTGCCGCTTCGAGATCGCGACCTTGACGTATTAGCCCAAGCGCTAGCCCTCGCAGTACCTGAGGTGACTGAGCGTCTCGAAGAGATGATGGTCAACCCTTCAGCTGACCTCCAACATCGATCGAAACTCCTTCGGGGCCGTGTCCTTCTTCCTGCCGCCGGAGTCTTGGTTGCGCTGACCGTTGCTGGTGCGCTGATTTTTTCGCCGGCCGGCAATGTCAAACCGTCAGATCCAGCGAATGGTGCCGTCATTGTGACCGACACGGTCGAAATCGGTCAGCCTTTGACCGTTACCCGCGCTCCTGATGGCTCGGCTGGACCGGTGGTCATCGCCGGTGAGGGTCTCAATGGTGCTCAGATCGCTCCGAACGTAGCTGCAGTTGGCGATGCGCAAGTAGCGACCCGAGATGCGTCAGGAAACGTGAACCAAGTCAATCGCCCTGATGTGGCGGCACCGGTTACCGCTACTCCCTGATTCACGAAACGGCGCCCTTCGGGTACAGAAGTCGGGCACACTACGGTGATGCGTGATTGGCTAGTCGCTGGCGCAGTGCTTGAGGGACCCGGTGGTCTGCTCCTCGTTCACAATCGTCGGCGCAATGGAACAACAGATTGGTCGCCCCCAGGTGGCGTGATCGATGACGGCGAATCGGTACATGACGGGCTCGCACGCGAAGTGTTTGAGGAAACCGGCTTAGTCGTAGCGGAGTGGTCCGAGCGCATTTACGACATTGATGTCGTTGCACCTGATCTTGGTTGGCATTTGCGAGTCGAGGCATTTCGCGCGGTCGCGTGGTCGGGGGAACTACTCGTTGATGATCCCGATGGCATTGTTGTCGACGCAGCATTTGTCGAACTCGATCAGTGTGGAGCGCGACTCGCCGATGGACACCGGTGGGTACACGAACCGCTCGGAGCATGGATTTCTGATCAGTGGGACGGCAGCCGTTCGTTCGCTTATCACGTTGCTGGCAGCGACGCGGCAAATTACGCGGTAACGCGTCGGTGAGCGTCGAGCAAAGTCGCGAATCGGTGTCGCCCGCAACTGGGCCGGGAATGTTACATATCGATATGGACGCATTTTTCGTGTCGGTAGAACTGCTTGACCGGCCGGAATTGCGGGGCCAGCCCGTTGTCGTCGGAAGTGCCGGTGGGCGTGGCGTCGTCGCCGCAGCGTCCTACGAAGCGCGCGCTTATGGCGTGTTTTCTGCGATGTCATCAGTGCAAGCTCGACGCCTTTGTCCGCATGCTGTTTTTCTCGACGGTCGGCATGCTCGTTATGGCGAAGTAAGCGCTCGAGTTATGTCAATCTTTCGATCGTTCACCCCGTTGGTTGAACCAATATCGCTCGATGAGGCCTTTCTTGATGTCCGTCCGGTTCGGCGTCTCCATGGATCATCAGTTGACATTGCGACGACTATCCGAAGTCGGGTACTCGACGAAGAAGGATTGCAGTGTTCGGTTGGCATCGCTTCTTCGAAGTTCGTCGCGAAACTTGCATCTGAGTTTGCGAAACCTCGTGCCTCGGTCGGCGGGCCAATTCCTGGAATTGGTATCAAGGTGGTGGGCGACGACGAGCTGTTGGCATTTTTGCATCCGCTGCCGGTTAACGCGCTTTGGGGAGTCGGGCCCGTGACGCTCGGTCGACTCCAACGTTTGGGGATCGGAACGATCGGTCAACTCGCGGCAATGCCGCCGAGCGTGCTCATCACCGCACTGGGCAAATCGTCTGGTCAGCATTTACATGCATTGGCTAACGGTATCGACGAGCGAGAAGTTCAACCGAATAAGCACATGAAGTCGGTTGGGCATGAGGAAACCTTTTCGGTTGATCACCACCAGCATGCGACGCTCGAACGAGAATTGGTTCGATTGAGCGATTCGGTTGCGAGTCGGCTCCGCTCGGGTGGCGTGGCCGGTCGAACCATCACCTTGAAAATTCGATTCCATGACTTCCAAACCGTTACCCGATCCATCACCCTTGGTGGCGCGACCGACTCGGCCCAGATCATCGTTCAGGAAACTAAAGCGCTGCTGGCGAAAATCGACCCAAGCGCGGGGGTGCGCTTAATCGGAGTCAGCGTCAGTGGTCTTGCTGCAGGTGCTTCGCGGCAACTCAGCCTCGACGAGCTCGAAGTCGGCTCCTGGGAAGACGCAAATCTTGCCGTTGACGCTATCCGTGATCGTTTCGGCATTGGGGCGATTGGCCCTGCGACGCTTACTTCGGGACCCGATCGAGAGGTCCGCTAGTGAGCAGTACTCGCCAGTTGCTGTTGAAGGTTCTTGGCGATCCGCGTTGTCGGAGGGGAGTTGCTGTGGAACACTGTGCCCAGCGGTTGTGACCGGTCGCAGTCTGGCTGGTTACTAGCGCACATGCATTGAATAGGCCCGCCGTGGGCAAGCCACGATTACAGATGAGGGAGTAGCGGGGTGCCGCTATCAGAAGAAGAGCAGCGAATCCTCAGCGAGATTGAGGCCAAACTGTACGAGACTGATCCCGCATTGGCTCGCGATATCGCAGATACGACGGTCTATACCAACGCCTATCGCAATTTGAAATGGGCGATGCTCGGGTTCGTAATCGGGTTGGTGATGTTGGTTCTGACATTGTCGGTCAGCTTCGTGCTGGCATTCGTCGGCTTTCTTGTGATGTTGGTCGCGGCGCTCGCACTTGAACGAAGCGCGCGCCATATGGGCAAGGCTGGTATCGAACAGATCACCCAATCAATGCATACCGCGGGACTGCGCGAATATTTCGGGTCGACGAGTTCACGAATGCGCGATCGCTTCAAGCGCGAGGAATAGTCGTGGGTAAATCTCGGCCGGTGGTGTGGTCGCTGCCCCGTCGGGCAACCTCCGCCAAGTGACCATTGATCAAGACTCGGTCGTAATCGCGATCGACATTGGTGGCACCAAGATCGCAGCAGGCTTAGTCGATGCTGCTGGTGTGGTGTTGGAATCTCAGCAGATCCCAACCCAACAACCGGGGCGTAGTGGCGAGGAACTTTTTAGCGCGATGATCGGCCTGGTGGCACGCGTCAGTGCGACGGCTCGCGAAAGGGGAGTTGCTGATCCGGTTGCTTGTGGAATTGGCTGCGGTGGACCGATGTTGCGCGGCGGTGTATCGGTTTCACCGCTGAACATTCCGCACTGGCGCAATTTTCCGTTGCGAGACCGTGTCGCCTCGGCACTCCAGCTTGAAACCGGCGTTGACAATGATGCCAAGGCGCTCGCCAGGGGCGAAGGTTGGATCGGTGCGGCTCAAGGTGTTGCGAATTATCTCGCCATGGTTGTTTCGACTGGCGTCGGGGGTGGGATAGTTCTTGATGGTCGGCTGCTACATGGCACCCAAGCCAACGCGGGACACATTGGTCACATCACCGTTGAGCCACAGGGTCGAAGCTGTCGATGTGGAAACGTTGGCTGCCTTGAGGCCGAAGCCTCGGGCACCGCAATCGCTGCGATCACTGGTCGACCCGCCGCGGAAGCAACGGCGGAAGTCATCGAGCGGACGGGCCGTTTGGTTGGCCAAGCAGTCGCGACGGTGGCGACGTTGCTTGATCTGCAATTAGCGGTCGTGGCTGGCTCAGTTGCGCTCGGGTTCGGCGAACGATTTTTTGCTGCTGCTCAGGCCGAGATCGATACTCGAGCGCGTTTGGAATTCGCACGAGACTGTGCAATCCGACCGGCGGCACTAGGCGCCGAAGCGCCGTTAGTGGGCGCTGCTGCTATTGGGTTCCAACTCATTGGCTGGCCAATCGGCATCGAGTGAGACGTAACCATGTGGCAGTCGACCGGCGCTCGATGCCGAGGTATCGCTGCGTCTCAAGCGGCTAGCGTTGCCGCTCATGGACCCGACCTATTCGATTGAAGCTGAGGCATACCGAGAAAAGATTCAGGCGTTCTTGGCCGAACACTTGCCCGCTCAATGGCAGGGAATCGGAGCGCTCGAACGACATGAGGCTGAGCAATTCACCGCTGATTGGCGAGTGATTCTTCATAGCAACCATCTGCTGGCGGCGTCTTGGCCGGCCGAATATGGCGGCGGGGGATTAAGTCAACTCGAGCAGGTGATTTTGGTTGAGGAGTTTTTCAAAGCTGGCGTGCCAGTCGGTGCTGGCAACGATGTATTCGGGATCCAAATGGTCGGCAATACCATCTTGGAATGGGGCACCGATGAGCAGAAGGCCTCTTTTTTGCCCCGCATTTTGTCGGGTGAGGACATCTGGTGCCAAGGCTATTCGGAGCCAAACGCCGGCTCTGACCTGGGAAATTTGGGGTGTCGAGCTGACCTGGACGGCGACGAATGGGTCATTAACGGCCAAAAGATTTGGACGTCCGCCGGACACCTAGCAAATTGGATTTTCGTGCTCGCGCGAAGTGACGCCGACGTGCCTAAGCATAAAGGAATCACCTTCTTGCTGGTGCCGATGGATCAAGTCGGTATCGAGGTGCGGCCAATCAAAATGATCACCGGGGACTCGGAGTTCAACGAAGTTTTCTTTACCAATGCACGTTGTGCCAAGAGCAATGTTGTGGGCGGGATTAATAACGGTTGGGCTGTCGCGATGACGTTGTTGGGTTACGAGCGAGGCGAGGCAGCCGCAACGTTTCCGATCATGTTTCGAACTGAACTCACTCGTTTGATGGCCTTAGCAAGTGAGCGTGGCCGGAGCGAAGATCACATGATCCGACAACGGCTCGCCATGGCCTATAGCCAAGTTGAAATTATGCGTTACCTAGGCATGCGTACATTGACGAAGTACCTCGCAGGCGGTCACCCCGGGCCTGACTCGTCAATCTTCAAGTTGTATTGGAGCGAATACCACCGGATCGTCACCGAACTCGCGGTCGACATTCTTGGCGCTGACGCGTTAATCCCGTCGGGACGATGGCCAACAAATGCGTTCCAAACTGACGATTCGGGCGCACCGAACGACAGTGCTTCATGGGTCGGAACGTTTCTGGTTGCACGAGCTGGCACTATTTATGCAGGCACTTCCCAGGTGCAGCGAAATATCATCGGTGAAATGGTGCTCGGCTTACCAAAAGAGCCGGGTGGAGTCCGAGGAACATGGCGAGAACTGCAGCAGCAACGGGTGTGAGTGATCGACCAGGTACGTTGAGTCCACGCTGGGCTGCTCGGGCTGGGTTGGCGGTGCTTCGCCATCCAAGCCTTTGGACAACATCGCTTCGTCAGGTGCGATTGTTGGCGCCTACTGGATGGTGGAAGCACTGGCCCTTTGTGCCGCTGCCAGATCCGGACTATTTGCGATTCCGTATGCAAACCGCTTACGGCGATTCCGAACGAGAACCCGATCCATCCGATCTCGTGACCTATCTGCACTGGTGCCGGGCATGGCCGCGACTCACCCGTTAAGCAGACAGGAAAACAGCCCGTCATGGGTTGGGTCATCCCGGTAGCCTTCGACGAATGGGCCGTTCGCTGGTTCTCAATGTCACCTATGAGCCACTCTCTATCGTGTCGGATCGCCGGGCGGTGGTCCTGGTGCTGAGCGAAAAGGCCAACGTGTTACACGAGTCAGGTGAGGTAGTGCATTCCGAACGGTTGAGCATTCCGGTGCCGTCAGTCGTGCGGTTGCGATCATTCGTCCGAGTTCCGTTTCAACATCGGGCAACGATTAGTCGAAAGGGTATTTTTGTTCGCGACGGCGGCATGTGTCAGTACTGCAACGCTCGTGCCGAAAGCATCGATCACGTGATCCCGCGAAGTCGCGGCGGTTTGCACGAATGGGAAAATGTCGTCGCCGCGTGTCGGCGTTGCAACACCGCAAAGCGTGACCGTTACCTCCACGAGACGTCGATGGAGCTTCGCGAAACACCTCACGCACCCCGCCACCTCAGTTGGATAGCGGTAGCCGTTGGTCGAGTTCCCGAGCAATGGGAGCCCTATCTCGGCGGTACAGCGATTCCGGCATGACGTGACCGCATCCAAACTTTTTTTGGCCGACCACTGGTCGGAAGAATTACGGGCCGGTGGCGCCGATGACGGGTCACCGTCACAGGCAATCGTTGCGGCCGAACTGATTCGCGTTCGACTTCCGCTTCGCCACGCATTGGTGTCCGCTCATGGCACCGAGTCGATTCGTGAAATCGTCCTCGTTCGGCTGATTGCTCGGGATGGAGTCGAAGGTTGGGGTGAATGCAGCGCGTTGGAAGCGCCGACCTATAGCGATGAATACACCGACGGTGCGTGGATGATGTTGCGCGACCACTTGGTACCGGCGTTGCTCGCAAGTCGAACGTCACCCGACATTGGGCGCGGGCATCCCATGGCACGAACTGCGATTTCCACGGCGATGATTGATGTGCATCTTCGAAGGCAGCAGATTTCGCTTGCCCAAGCTCTCGGCGCATCTCCCGACGCGAGGCTGTCGTGGACCGCAGTCGTAGGAATGCCAACCATGGCAAACTCCGACGTGACCCACACCGCTGACGAAGCAGTTGACCTGGGAGCGGAAGGTTTGAAGATCAAAGTTGATCCGACATGTGGCGCTGGTGTTGTAGGTGAGTTCTTGGCCGAGTTCGCGGCGATGCCGCTGGCAGTCGATGCGAATGGGAGTTATCACGGCCACGAGCAGGCCATGGTCGAGTTGGCAGACAAGTTGTCGAACGCTACCCACCAATGGCGGTCTAAGCACCCGATTCGTGGTGCAATAGCGCCGCGTGTCTATGTGGAACAACCGCTGCCCCGAGTTGATCTCGCCGGTACTGCAGTGCTCGCTGGTCAACTAGCGCTGCCAGTGGCGTTAGACGAATCAATCGGCTCGTCCGCTGATGTCGTGTCGGCATGCGACCTTGCAGCATGCCGAATTGTGAATCTGAAACCAGCACGCGTCGGTGGCATCGAAAACGCGATGACACTCCTCGGTTCAGTCGGCGTTCGTCATTCGGGTGAGGTTCCGACGATGTTCTTGGGCGGAATGGTTGAAACTGGAGTTGGCCGGGCCACAGCATTGGCCGTCGGCGTTGCACTTGGACTTGAGGCAACTGATCTTGGTCCAAGCGGTTGGTATTTCGACGATGACATTTCCGAGCCGATTGCGTTAGGCGACGATGGCTTGATGCACGCGCCGACCGGCCACGGAATCGGCGTGACACCCCGCACGGATCGGTTGCTCACCACCCTTGTAGAACGCATCACCCTTCGCCGATGACCGCCAGCGGGTTTGAATCGCCGGGCGGCGAAAAACGGATTGCGGAATTGGTTGAGCAGTCGGTGGTTGGCCAATGGAAGGTCGAGCGATGGCGGGGGGCAGCCGAGGCACTTCACGGGCAGATTTGGCCTGATCCGCTGGTGCCCACGATGTGGTTGCTTGAGTTAGATCGACCGGCATTGGTGCTCGGTTCGACCCAATCGGAACGCGACGTTGATACGGCGAAGCTTCAAGCCATGGGTATCGAACTGGCTCATCGCCACAGCGGCGGAGGTGCGGTGCTGCTCGAACCAGGATCGTCGCTTTGGATCGACCTGTTGGTTCCAAAAGGGCATGCCGTTTGGGTAGAAGACATCAGTCAGTCGTTTCAATGGCTCGGTTCGCTTTGGGCATCGACGTTGCGCGACTTGGGATATGTGGCTGAAGTTCATGGACCGGCGATGGTCACGACGAGCGAGAGCGCCAAGGTTTGTTTCGCCGGACTCGGCCCGGGCGAGGTGTCGTGTGCAGGCTCGAAGGCAGTCGGCTTTTCTCAACGTCGCACTCGAGTCGGAGCGCGATTCCAGACCGTCGTCTATCAAACGTGGAATCCTGAACCGCTCTCGGTGCTGAGCGGCCTGACGATGAGCGCGTTGCCAGCCGTGTTTGAGGTCGACAAGTCATTGCCCAGTGTTGAGTCAGCTTTTCTTCGTCAACTCCGAAACATCACCACCGACGAGTGGTGACCGCTTAGGTCAACTCGGGCATCGGGCCCGTTGTCGCTTTGCGCGAGGTGTACCTAGACCGAAGTGGTATCTGAAACCGAACTGTCCATGGTTTCGTCGTCGCGGCTAGTTCGGCGCCTCGTGACGAAGACGAGTCCGGCTCCGACGAGGACCAGTGCGACTGCCAGACGGGTGAGGGGCCACGCGTTGCTGCCGGTTTTCGGCAACCGCTGCTCGCCGAGAACCCTTGTGACGTCTTCGCCGAGGACCTTGACCGTCGTGGTGATCTTGAGTGGGTCACACGTTGCGCAGATAGTGATTTCGCCAGACGCATCCATGGGGACGGTGATGGGGGCGACGAAGTTGCCCTGCGCATCAGGAGTCACCGTGGCGACGTCAGTTGTCCCTACCTGGATGACGATCGGAACTCCGGGGGGGAAACCTCGGCCAGTGATTTCAATGGTGTCGCCTGGGTTGGCCGACGCAGGATCAGCCATGATGGTCGAAGTGCCTTCGTAAATTGCTGCGATTGTCGAGCAGTCATTACCGGCGGTTTCGGCCGATGCGCCGGGCGCCGCGAGAGTGACCGAAAGGCCGAGTGTCATGGTGAGCACGAGAAGTGCTGAACCAACTCGGCTAAGGAACTGGGACGGTCCTGACATGGCGCGATTCCTTCGAGAGGATTGAGCTACGAACAGCCCCATGATGGCAGGGTCGGCCAAATCAGTCCACCTCGGTTTGCTGAAGGTTGTTTCAGTCGTTGCCACTCCATGGCCGAATCACCATGTTCTCCGACAACGAGAAGCTGTCGTGCCACGCCGAATTGCTGCGGTGCCCTGCCTTTTGGACCGTGATGTCCATGAGGTCATCGCTGGCGGCCGGCTGGTGGGCAAGCACGAGTTTGTAGGGCCCGGGGGTGACAAAACCATGGAGGCGGAACGTGAGATTCACCGTCGAACCGCGCGGAATATCAACGGTGACCGAGTAGGTATTGACGCCAGCATCTGGCTGCGACGTTGCGGGAAGCGTTGTGTCATCCCGCTGAATCTCGCCTAATTCGAGCGCCGAATAGACCGAAACAAGTGACGTGTTGGTGCCGATTGGCCGAGGATTGGCGCGTTTTTCGATGAAGTCGCGGTTGCTCGACACATACGTGGGAAGGCCGTCAGGCGCATTGTTGGTCAACTCGACGGTCACAACGGCGTCGACTTCGCCGCTGCTCGCGTCAGTTGTGGCGTCGTAGTGGACCCGCCGTTCGAGAAACGAATCGAGTTTATTCGGGCCCTTATTTGCGGTCCGAAGCCCAAACAGGTCGCCGCCACTGGCATTGGGAAACGCGCCTGTCGCATTGATTGAGGTGAGGAGTTGGTCGGCGGCGGGACTCAGTGCAACAAACGCGAGGCGCCCTTGGCTGAATGCTGGGGATAGGACGCTAAACAGGGATTGGGGCGGTTCAAGTTCGCCATTGATGATTTGGTCGAAGGTTGCGTGCGCTATCTCGGAAAGGAAATCGAATCGGTCGGCTCGATCCGAGAAGTTGATGTACTGATCCCGGAGTAAGAATTCGGCGACGTTGCTGGTGTTGAGCGAAAGTTCGAGACCGTCAACTTTCACTGGACCGCTTAACGACAACAGCGCCGCAAGGCCGTAGGGGTCGGCGTACAACACGCCGTCGATATGTTCACCCAAAAGCGGTTCATAGACCGCGGCGGCCATCTTCGCATCAGTTGGAAAATCTGGTGTCGCGGTCACGTTGCCAGGATTGGTCGCAATGAAATAGGGCCCGTATCGAGACGCAAGCTCGGGAGTGGTGGCCATCGGGTTCACCGCTGGATCGGTGATCAATTCGGCCGTGCGACCGGTGCGGCCCATCGACACTTTTCCAGCGGTCGCATTGAGCTCGACATAGGCGCCGACATATCCGCCACCGAAGCGAGATTCCGCTGGGTTCCCAAAGAGGACGAGGTAATGCCGTGGTCCATCTTGCCCAAGCATCGAGGGAACCAAATCGATGGCTTGGCCAACTTTTTCCGCTTCGCCGAGGGTCACGTCGAGATGGCTCAGCAAGTTGCCGATGCGATGAATCAGCGGTGGGATCATCCAGGTGGTGTTGACGGCGTGGATGCGTTCCGACGAGCTCTTGAGCTGGGAAGTCGCTGCGGCTACCGGAGCCGAGATCGACGCAATGAGACTGAGGTCTACCTGACCATGTCGAGGCGAAATGTGGTCATACGGAACCGCTCGCGCGAATTCCGCACTGTCCTGCGCGACGTCATGTCCGGAATCGGCGAGTTCAACCATCGCCGCCGCGTAAGTCCCGAGGATGGGTATTGCTCGTGCGGGCCGAGCCCATGGAGCGTCGAAACGACGAGTTGCTTGCGAGAAGGATTTTGCTGATTGGTCAAGTCGTTTTTCGGCTTCGATTTGGTCACCGTGTTCGGCGGCGTACAGCCCAAATTGCGCGTGCCGAATACCTTGACTCATGACTGTCCGCCCGCTGAGCGCGGCGACTGCGAAGCCGCAGGTCGCGATGACGACAAAACTCCCTACCGTGATGCCGCTAAGGATCAGTCGACGGCGGGGTAGGGGAGCGAGACTGTGCCACGCGGTCCAAACCATGGGGACACACGCGACCACGGCTAGAACTGTCCAAATGCCGGTTGGTGGGGGCGATGGGACCAACGCGGTGGGTGTCGTTGGCAGTCGCACCAGCAGGTCGATGCCGATCGCGCCAGTGACTGCGCCGAGAATCGGATGAGGCTTTTCAGAACCGACCATCGTTATCGCCAGCACCACCATGGCGATCAAGCCGATGAGACCAAGCCCATTCGAGGCGAGAACAGTGCCAGGGGCCAAGACGAGTAGCAAGGTCCACGGTGCTGATCGACTGGCCATCCAGGTAAGCAAGCCCGCGACCGCGCCGGTGACGATGATGTCGCCTGGTCGCCATCCCGACGGGTGGCATCCGGCACTTGCCGCGCTGATCGCGGCCGCGACCACGACGATGCCAATGACCACGTTGGTCAGACTCAATCGAGGCTGGAAGTGCCCGGAGTCGGTTGACTCCGTTGCGATCATGGTTGGGGCCGGTCTCTTGATTTTTGGCATGCGAGACGGCAAGTGTGCCCGATGGTGAGCGGTGCGCGCATGCAGGGTCCGATTTCTCGTTGCATGGAGCCTGTTCACCGTCGAATCTCGGATTGGGTCGGTCAGTTGTTTCGGCCCAATTCGCTCAGTTGGGTTCCTTCGCTCGCCGGATTACTTCACTCAGCCGGACTGAGTCCTTGATCTGCAGTCAGCTGGAATGTGCGACCGCAACTGCATGTTTGGTCTGGTTTGATGCTTTGGCCACAGGTGCAAACCCAGCCAATTGCCCGGGCCGGTGCGCCGACCGCCAGCACATGGGCAGGGATGTCAGCGGTGACGACTGCTCCCGCTCCGATCATGGCCGACTCGCCAACGGTGACGCCGCAGACAATGGTGACATTCGCGCCCAAGGTTGCGCCTTGCCGAATGCGAGTAGGGATGAATGCGCCGCCGGTGAGTGGAAAACCGACTCGGGGACGGAGGTCATTGGTGAAAGTGACCCGAGGTCCAATGAATACGTCGCTTTCAATGGTGACGCCATCCCAAATCAGGCTGGCGTTCTTCACCGTCACGCGGTCGCCAATGTGAGCGCCACCTTCGACGAATACATGGTCGCAGATGTTGCAGTCTGCGCCAATGATCGCGCCTGGCAGGATGTGGACGAAGGCCCAAATTCGGGTGCCGGGCCCAATGTGATCGGATTCGCAGATGGCGGCTGGATGCACACTGACGGCCGGATCAACGCTCATTGGGGTGAAGCTACCAAAGTCTGATCCTTGATCAGCGTGACTTCAGGTTCATGAACCGATAAAGTCACGGAAAGTGGTCAAAACGACCGCTGGTCGTGATGTGGCTGGTTTGCTTAGTCGGTCGTGTCGTCGGTCTCCTGGCGGCCAGAGTACGGGGGGGGTTGGATGGTAAGTCAGTCAGGCACTCGCTCAATTGCCGCGATTGGCCTGCTCCGTTGCGACCGCTCATGTGCCGTGGTTGACGCCAGTTCGAAAGCCTGTCGCTTGCTTGGACGTCGACGGGAAGAACTCATAGGTTCACGGGTCGACGACCTCATCGAACTTGCTGGCACCGATAGCTTCACTCACCTTGCAGATCGACTTCCCGAGGCTGGGCTTGGAGTTACCGTCATTGACGCCCTGGCACTTGACCGATTCGGCGTGCCCCGACCAACTCGGGTAACGATTACCTACCTTCCGGGTTCGGCCAACGATTGGACCCGGGAACTGAGTCAACCTCAGGGTGGTTTTGTCATCGGGCTCCAACCGGTCCAGTCGATCCAATTGATTGAACATCGGCAATCCGTTGATCGAGGCATCGATCGTCTCCATAACGTCACGACTGCGCTCGTCGAGCAGGTCCCCGATCTCATTATGCGTTACCGGTTTTGGCCATCGATCGGTTTCGAGTACGTGAGTTCTTCGGCCGAACGCATGCTCGGCTATTCGCCGACGACGTTCTATGCGAATCCCGAATTTTTCGAGCACATTGTGGTTGCGTCAGCGAGTTACGCCAACGCCATTGAGCTTGCGCGAGCGGGAACTGATCTGGGTGAACCACTCACCATCAGAGTGCATCATCGTGATGGGTCATTGCGAGTGCTCGACCATCGGATCACATTGGTTCATGGCGACGACGGGAATGTCGTCGCGGTCGACTCAATCTCGCGAGATGTGACCGAAACTCATGACGAGCAACTGGAGCTGGCAACGGCTATCGGTATCCGGCGGCGCCTTGAAGCAACGACGCGACAAAAAACCGACATGAACGGGCCGGTGGAAATCCTCCGTGATGCCGTCGAAGCGATTTGTGGCTATCTCGGATGGCCGGCGGGGCACGCGGTCATGGCCCAAGGGAACGCGACGTCGCTGAGGTCGGTTGCGTCATGGCCAGGGGACGATGGCGCTCCGTTTGGTCAGTTACGTCAGGAAGTCTCTGACGGGCCGTGGTCGGCTGATGTCGACCTCGTTGATGACTTGTTGATGCTGGCAACTCCAATTGTGACCGCGCTTGACTCGCCAATGATCCGAGGTCGGTTTTCGGAAGCAGCGACTTCGGGCTTGACTTATGTCATCGAGTTGCCGGTCATCCTGGGTGATGGCGTCGGAGCGGTCTTGGAACTGTTCTCCGATGAGGCCGAGCCGCCTGAGTCGCCGACAGTTGCCGCGCTCATTGATGTGTCGGTCGAGATTGGGCGCCTCATTGCGGTCAGTCAAGAGGTTGGACAGTTGCGGCTGCGCGATCTAGATCGGCAGGCATTTTTGGCTCAAGCCGCGCACGAATTGCGCGGCCCGATTGGTTCAATTGCACTCATGGCTTCAGCACTTGCGGGAGAAGCGCTGCGGGGTGACCCTGAACAGCTGGCATCGTCGTTGCGTTCATTGGCTTCGCAGGCCGACCGCATCGCGACCATGACCAATCGACTCTTGGCGTTGTCGCAACTCGAAGAAGGCCGCGTCGAGGTGCAGATCGAAGCAGTTGGCGTACGCGCCGTAGTGCAATCTGCGGTTTCCGCGTTGATTCCCAGCGATCGCGCTCGGGTGCAGGTTGAGGTGCCAAACGACTTGAAGGTCATGGCTGATGGGTTATTGCTCGATCAGGTAATAGCAAACCTTGTGGTGAACGCATGTCGTCATGGTGGCGTCGAGGCGCAGGTCGCCGTCGCTGCTCGTTCGATCGACGGTGACATACGCATCACCGTAGAAGATGACGGTCCGGGAGTGCCTCAAGAAGTGTTGGATCAGCAATTTCAGCCCAATGCACACGCATTAGCGACGGCTGAGAGCGCGGGATTGGGGTTGGCCTTGGTGATGCAGATGGTGGCGAAAATGGGCGGGATGGTCTCCCACGAGGCAATCGAGCCATCCGGAGCAAGGTTTATCGTTCGTTTGCCGGCGGCCTGACTTAGCGCTTCAGGAAAATTTCAGGTTAGTTTAAGTGGGGCTTCAGAGGCATTGGCCATAGTCCTAGTCGGCCCTGCAAAGCAGGCTGGCCCACGTCGCTGCCGATCTACTTTCAGCCAGTCAGAGACTTGCTAGGCGATTTTTAACAAAGGGGAATACGCAGCGATGTCACGGTTAGGGGTAGCGGTTATTGGCGCCGGGTACTGGGGCCCGAACTTGATGCGGAACTTTCTGGCGAGTCCGGATTGGGATCTGCGATGGTCGGTGGACCTTGACCTTGAACGAGCGCGTCGTTCCGTTAGTTATGCCGCCGACGTTCGGGTCAGCGATGACCTCGCTGATGTGCTCAATGATCCGACGGTCGACGTCGTAGCCGTTGCAACTCCAGCTGCGACCCACACCAAAGTCGTCCTGGCATGTCTGGAAAGCGGACGGCATGTCGTAGTCGAAAAGCCATTAGCGCCAACCGTCGAAGAGGCCCGACTTCTAGTTGAGGCCGCGGCGGCGCGCGACCTCGTACTGATGTTGGATCACACCTATTGCTACACGCCGGTGGTGCAGCACATTCACGACCTCGTGGCCTCAGGCGCGATCGGCGACATGCAGTATTTCGACTCGGTGCGAGTGAACCTTGGCCTCGTGCAACCCGATGTCGACGTGCTCTGGGATCTCGCTCCGCACGACTTATCGATTTTGGATTTCATCCTCCCTGCCGAACTTCGGCCAACCCACATCGCAGCTTCGGGGGCTGATCCGGTTGGTGCAGGGCATGCGTGCATTGGCTATCTCACCATGCCAATTGGTGCGCATGGCGTTGCCCATGTTCATGTCAACTGGTTGAGTCCAATCAAAGTTCGAACCACGCTCATCGGCGGTTCCAAAAAAATGGTCGTGTGGGACGACATGAAACCGGCACAGCCGCTCAGCATCTATGACCGCGGCATCGAGATGGGGGCGATTGACGAGGCGTCCAAATTTCAAGCGCAAGTTGCCTATCGGTTGGGCGACATGGTCGCTCCATCATTGCCAGAACGGGAAGCGCTAATGGCCATGGTGACGGAACTGGCATCCGCAATTCGGGAACGTCGGCCAGCGTTGACTGATGGTCAGGCTGGCTTGCGTGTGATCGAACTTCTCGACGCCGCAACCCGCAGTCTTGACGCAGGCGGGACATCTATCCCAGTGGGGAAGGCGCTGTAATGTCGCTAGAAAATCCGCTCGAAGCCTTTACCGACAAACGCATTCTGGTCACTGGCGGAGCCGGCCTCATCGGTTCAACCATCATTGATCAGATCCTTGTCGGCTCGCCGCGCGAAATCGTGGTCCTCGATGATTTCAGTCGCGGTCGCGTCGCCAATCTTGACTCGGCCCTTCCAACAGGACTTGTTTCAGTCATTGAGGGCGACATCCGCGATCGCGGTGCGGTGAGTTCGGCGATGGCAGGCATTGACCTCGTCTATCACCAGGCCGCGATACGGATCACTCGGTGTGCCGAGGAGCCGCGTGTCGCACTCGAAGTGCTCGCCGATGGGACATTCAACGTGATTGAAGCAGCAGTTGATGCGGGGGTAAGCAGAGTAATCGCCGCGTCATCGGCGTCGGTATACGGCCAAGCCGACCAGTTGCCCACCGGTGAAAACCATCATCCATGGAACAACGACACGTTGTACGGAGCTGCTAAAGCATTCAATGAAGGTGTACTTCAGTCATTTCGCCAAATGCGCGGTCTCGACTATGTCGCGTTGCGTTATTTCAATGTCTATGGACCACGGATGGACATTTACGGCGTGTACACCGAAGTGCTTGTGCGTTGGATGGAACGCATCGAAGCGGGCGAGCCACCTCTTATCTTGGGCGATGGAACTCAGACTATGGACTTTGTCCACGTGGCCGATATTGCTCGAGCCAATGTGCTGGCCGCGAGCACCGGACATGTGGGCGAAACGTTCAACGTCGCATCGGGAAGTTCGACCAGTTTGGCTGAGCTGGCTGCGATGTTGACCAACGTCATGGGCGCGCCCGATCTAACGCCGGTTCATGGGCCAGCGCGAGCAACCAATGGCGTGCAGTCTCGCCAAGCTGACATCACTAAGGCACGCGATCTGCTTGGATTCACTGCGGAGATAATGCTTGAAGCAGGGCTTCGAGATTTGGTGGGTTGGTGGCGCGCATCGCCACCACTCGACGGCGAGCAAATCTCATGACGATTCCCGTTATGCAGCCGTGGCTTGGCACGGAGGAACTCGCGGCGGTAACCGAAGTCCTGGAGTCCGGTTGGATTGCCCAGGGACCAAAGGTTCGTGAATTCGAGCAGCAACTTGCCCAAATCGTCGAGACCGCTGAAGGGGTCGCACTTTCGAGTTGCACTGCAGGACTTCATCTTTCCCTCCACCTGCTGGGAATTGGGCCCAAAGATGATGTCGTCGTCCCATCGCTGTCGTTTATCGCGACCGCAAACTCGGTCGTGCAAACGGGTGCAAATCCCGTCTTTGCTGACGTTGATGAAGGAACCCAAAATCTGACTGCAAAGACAATTGAATCTGCGATTACGCCTCGTACCCGAGCAGTTGTGGTCGTGCATCAAGCCGGAGTGCCAGCCGAGATTGGCCCCATCACCGAGCTGTGTGATCGACGCAATATCGCTATCGTTGAAGACGCAGCCTGTGCGCTGGGGAGCACATTGGGCGGAAGGCCAGTGGGGTTTGACGCTGATCTCGCCGTGTTTTCATTTCATCCCCGCAAGATCATCACGACCGGCGAAGGTGGGATGGTGGTGACGACTAGCGCTGACTCAGCGGCGCGTTTACGACGGTTGCGCGAGCACGGAATGTCTCGCAGTGCGTTCGACCGCCATGCGGCATCGGGCCCAATTGCAGAGCAGTACTTGGAACCTGGCTTCAACTATCGGATGACCGATATCCAAGCGGCGATTGGTATTTCCCAGCTCGCCCGATTGCCGCAGATTGTGGCCGAGCGCCGGGAACGCGCGAGTCGGTATCAGCGTGAATTGGGTGTGATCGCTGGGCTGCAATCGGCGAGTGACCCAAGTTACGGAACTTCGAACTTTCAGTCATATTGGGTGGTGCTGCCCGATGATTTTCCGGTCACGCGCGACGAGTTACTCGAACGACTTGCTGCGGCAGAGATCTCTTGTCGTCGTGGAATCATGGCATCGCATCTCGAACCGGCTTATGCGACAGCGGGGGTGGCGATGGCTTCGCTGCCCGTTACCGAACGGCTGACTGCTCAGTCGCTGATTCTGCCGATCTTTCATGGGATGACTGACGGCGATCAAGATCGGGTTGTTGCGGTGATTCGCCAAGCAGCGAGGATTGACCGATGACAACAATCGCATTGCGATCGAGTCGTAGATCTGACGATGAATCGATTCCAAGGCAATGATCGATGTGACGAAATCGCCGGTTGTTCCGGGAATAGACGTTCCCTTGGTTGACCTTGCCGCGCAACACGCGGAGGTTGCCGACGAAGTTGCCGAAGGCTTCGCGCGGGTATTGGCTAACACTTCCTACGTCGGCGGCCCAGACGTTGCACTTTTCGAGCAGGCACTTGCCGAGTGGTGGGGTCGCCTCCATGTTATTGGGCTTGGCAACGGCACCGACGCGTTGGAGTTGATGATTCGTGCCGCCGGCATTGGGCCAGGTGACGAAGTCATTTTGCCTGCGAATTCATTTGTCGCAACCCTCACTGCAGTGTTGCGGGCTGGTGCGAAGCCCGTGTTAGTCGATGTGGACCCGACATACTTACTGATTGATCCACAAGGCGTCGCTGATCGAATTACACCGCGCACCCGAGCGGTAATCCCTGTGCACCTCTTTGGTCAGATCAGCCCGATGGAGGATCTCGCGTCGGTCGTAGCCGATCGTCCCATCGTGTTGCTTGAAGATGCTGCCCAAGCACACGGTGCTCGTAGATTTGGCGCCGCGGCGGGGACAGTGGGCATCGCCGCCGCAACCAGTTTCTATCCCGGCAAAAATCTTGGTGCATACGGTGACGGTGGCGCGGTGCTCACGGACCGAGCTGAAATGGCTCGACGTGTCCGATTGCTGGGCAACCACGGAGCAACGTCGAAATATGACCACAACGAACTCGGTTTCAATTCGAGGCTCGATACGTTGCAGGCAGTGGTGCTTTCGGCCAAGTTGAAGCGCCTGACCGACTGGAACCAAGCTCGGGTGCATGCCGCGGAGCGATATCGCGAGATATTGAGCGACCACTCGGCGGTGTGGCTGCCCGAAACGATGCCGGGGAATGACCACGTGTGGCACTTGTTCTCCATTCGTCTTGAGCATCGTGATGACGTGCTGAAAGGGTTGCAAACCGCAGGTATCGGTGCCGGGGTTCATTATCCAATTCCCCTCCACCTGCAAGGTGTTGCATCGATGCTTGGCCATAGTCGAGGTCATTTTCCGAACGCAGAAGCCGCCGCGCAACGACTGTTGTCGTTGCCGTTGCATCCGCATTTGACCGTCAATCAGCAGGATTACATCGCGGCCAAGCTCGAAGATTTACTACCGTGATCAAGTTTGCCGCCTTCACAATTGATCGTGATGGTTCCCGGAAGGACGCCGTTCCGGTAAGGTCTCTTGCACTATCGCGGAGTAAGGGAAGTGGTTCCCGACCCCATCACGTTGAAGGATTCAATGTCGGCTCAGCCTCGTCTGTTGGTAATCGAAGACGACCCGTTTATGGCCGAAGCGATGCAAATTTCTTTGACCGGAGCAGGTTATGTCGTTCGGGTAGAAGCGAGCGGTGGCTCGATCGACCGAGCCCTGGCCGAATTCCGACCATCCGCGGCACTGATCGATCTTCACTTCACCGAAGGGCCCGATGGTGTGGCCATCGCGCGCCGGCTACGCGCATTGAGCGATCTGCCGGTGATGTTCGTAAGCGCGTCGGATCGAGTCGAGGACAGGCTCGCTGGCTTCGAAGTGGGTGCGGACGATTTCCTGACCAAACCGTTCAGCATGGCCGAACTGCTCGCTCGGGTGAAGGTCTTGTTGCGCCGTTCGAATCAGCTCACTTCATTGGTGATCGAAGTGGGCGACATCCGTATCGACGATCGAGCACACGTCGCAACCCGTGCCGGCAATGTCCTTCCGCTGCGCAACATCGAGTACAAGCTCCTTGGAACATTCTGTCGCCATGCCGGCCACGTGCTTTCCAAAACGCAATTGCTCGACGCCGTTTGGGGATTTACCTGGTCCGACGTGAACTTGGTCGAAGTGCATGTAAGTCAACTTCGAGCAAATCTCGAAGCGTATGGACCGCGAGTGATCAAGACGATCCGCAGCGTTGGCTATGTGCTCGAAGGCGACATTTCCTCACAGCGTTAGTTGTACGTCGATCTTTGTCGCCATCGAATCGCGATAGGCGAATCATGGAGATGGAGCCGACGTGATCATCGGCGGAGGTCGACACCTTCGGCCAGTTCCCCTCGCTAGTCGACCAACAGTGTCGGTGTTGGTGCCCTGTTACAACTATGGGCACTTTCTGCCCGATGCTGTTGGCAGTGTGCTTGACCAACACGGCGTAGACGTAGACGTATTAATTATCGACGATGCGTCTGCCGATGGCAGTGCAGAGATTGCCGTTCGCCTCGCTGAACAAGACAGTCGCGTGAAAGTGATCTGTCATCAAAAAAACCAGGGACACATCGCGACCTACAACGAAGGCCTGTTTGCGTTGCAGGGCGATTACAGCGTGTTGCTTGATGCCGACGACATGTTGACACCCGGTTCTCTGGCGCGATCCACCGCATTGATGGAACACAATCAATCAGTTGGCATGGTGTATGGATTCCCTTTGTCGTTCGCGGGTGAACCACCTATGCCAGTGACTAAAGTTCGAAATTGGACCGTTTGGCAGGGAGATGAATGGATCCAGCGAGTATGCCGACGGGGGACATTTTGCGTCATGACTCCCGAAGTCGTGATGCGAACTTCGCTGCAGCGAGATATTGGCGGCTATGACCCCGAACTTCCCGTCACGGGAGACAACGAAATGTGGCTGCGTGCGGCTGGAAGTGCCGAGATCGGACGCGTAAATGGGGCCTCACAAGCGTGGTATCGGGTCCACGACGAAAATATGCACCTAACGACCTACTCGGGTTTGATGGTTGACATTACCGAGCGCCACAAAGCATTTGCGTCAAGCCTGATGGGACCAAAATGTGCATTGGACAACGGTGAGATGCTGTATCGGACGGCATGCCGGGCAATGGCAATCGAGGCATTGGCTCATGCCGATCGATTCATCCACGATTCTGGTGATGTCGACCAAGCCGAACAATTTGTTTCATTCGCTCGAGCAATCTATCCCGATGCCAGCGGCCTACGTCAGTGGAACCGTGTGTCCAAGTCGCTCGCGGCAACTGCAGCGAACCGGCGGCCACGTCGCATCGCTTCGTTGCGGGCGGGTTGGAGCGAAGTTACCAATCGCGTCCGTTGGCGTCGGTGGAGGTGGTCTGGGGTATGACCAAGGCACGCGCCTCGGAAACATTGCGGATGCAGGTCAATCGAAGCATGGCATGGACTGCGCTCGACGTCGGAGTTGGCCGGTTTGCCCAATTCGCAATGGGCGTGATCGTTGCGCGGATTATGGCACCTCAGGCTTTTGGCGTTTTTGCCATCGCGCTGGTGGTGCACGCGATCATTATTAATGTCAGTGAGTTGGGGGTCAGTGCTGCCCTCATCCGAGATGACGTCGAGGACATCGCCGCTTCTGCTCCGACGGTTTCAACGATTGCGCTTGGCAGCAGCATCGTGCTTGGTGCATTCATGGCAATTGGTGCGCCCTATTTCGCTTCGATGCTCGGTGATGCGAGCGCGACTGGCGTGATCCGAGTGATGGCGCTTACCTTGCCGCTCGCCGGTATTACTGCGGTGCCATCGGCGCTCCTTCGTCGTGATTTTCGCATGAATTGGATTTTCGTAGCAGATTTGGCCAACACATTGGCGACGTTGCTTGTGTTAGTTCCGTTAGCGCTTGCTGGTTTCGGACCGATGGCGTTAGCGATCTCGTGGGTGGCGGGGAATTGCCTCACCGCGGTGATCTTGTTGGCTTATAAACCTGGCCGTTATTGGCCGGGCTGGAACCAATCGGAGGCTCGTCGCTTACTGGCATTTGGCCTACCGCTTGCCGGGGCGAACATCGTTACCTTTTCGATCCTGAATGTGGATTATGTGGTGGTGGGACGCATGCTGGGCGCGGTTTCGCTGGGGCTTTATGTGCTTGCATTCAACATTTCGGGTTGGCCGATGACGGTGATCGGGGCGATCGTTCGCAGCGTGTCGCTGCCTGGTTTTTCCCAACTTCGTCGAGATGGCGAAGCGTTACCGGAGCATTTTTTGATGGCGCTTCGAACAGTGGTGTGGTTCTCGATGCCCCTGTGCCTGATTCTGGGTGCGCTCGCCCGACCACTGGTGATTGTCATCTACGGCGAAAAATGGACTCTGGCCTCGGCCGCGCTCATCGGCTTGTCGGTGCTAGGTGCTGCTCGAATCGTCATGGAGCTCATGGCTGACTTTTTGGTTGCAGTAGGACGGACCCGCGCGGTCTTTTTGGCGCAGCTACCCGGGTTGTTCGCCTTGACCATTGCGCTCGTCATCGCAGTTCCGCGCCGAGGGATTTTCGGTGCTGGATTCGCACAGGCATTGGTGGCGGTGGGATTTATGATCCCGGTGTATGTGTATTTCCTTCGAGGCTGTGCGATCTCTACTCGTGGAATTGCTCGGGCAGTAGTTCCTTCGATCGCCTGGGCGATCGCAGCCGGTCTTGGCGCCTATGTGGTGAGCCAGCAATTTCAGCGGCCAATTCTCGCCTGTCTCGTCGGCGGACTGGCGGGAATTGCGATCTATGTTTTTGGAAACTTCTCGGTGATCCGTGGATTTATCTCTGGTGTAAGACGCAATCGTCAGACCACTAACCTTGACGCGATCCAGTCGACATTCGAGGAAGTATCTGGACTGGGTTTGCGCACAAATGTGATCGAGCTCTCTGAGGATCCACGATGAATATGGCCTTGAAAAACTCGGTGCTCATCAATTGGCCTGGCCAGATCGTCGACCGACTTGTGCTTGGGCCCGATACTCGGATGCCTATTTTGCGACAGGTTGATGCGCCTGTTACGAGTATGAGCGTTCGTTCTCGGGTTTCAGTTGTCATCCCGTGCCACAACTATGGCCGATTTTTGTCGGAGTGCGTGCAGAGCGTGCTTGACCAACAAGGGGTTGATGTTGAAGTCATCATTGTTGACGATGCCTCAACCGATGAGTCACGTGCGGTAGCTACGCGTTTCGCTAGTCATGACGACCGAGTTCGCGTCGTGCAACATGACACCAACACCGGCTTCGTTGCCGCGTTTAATGATGGGCTGAAATACGCCGAGGGCGATTTCATCGTTCGACTTGATGCTGACGACTTATTGACAGCCGGTTCGCTCGCTCGGTCAGCCGGGCTCTTGCAAGCGTTCCCGTCGGTGGGATTGGTCTATGGACATCCGCTGCACTTCACGTCGGATGTTCCGACTCACTTTGAAACGTTGGTCGATAGTTGGACGGTTTGGTCGGGTGACGTATGGCTTTCGGCGCGCTGCCAACAGGCGGTCAATTGCATTACTAGTCCTGAAGCAGTCATACGGGCATCTGTCCTCGAGTCAATTGGACCATTGCGAGGCGAATTGTCTGTCGCTCCTGACATGGAGATGTGGTTACGTGCGGCTGCTGTGAGCGACGTTGGTCGAGTGAATGGCCCGGATCAAGCGTTACATCGGGATCACTCAGCAAGTCTGACTGCAGCGGCTGATTACGATGTGTTAGGCGACCTCGTTGAACGCCAGGCAGTTTTCGAGGTGTTTTTCAGCGATCCAAATCTCCGATTGCCGAATCGTGACCTGCTTCGAGAGGCGGCTTCTAGAACGCTGGCGCGCCACGGGCTTGATCGAGCGTGTCGCGAGTTCGATCGGGGCACACGTGATCTCGCGGCAGTAGATCAATACGTGGCATTCGCGTTCGGGGTTTATCCTCGGGCGACGATGCTTGAAGAGTGGGCCGAGTTGCGTCGCCGGATCAGCGTTGGCGCGCGCTGGTCGCGTTGGGTTCCTTCATTCTTCTTCCATGCGGTGGTTCGACGAATGCGAGAGAAACGCTGGTACGCCCGATGGGAGCGAACCGGGGTATGAACGAGCGTTTTACTTTTTTTTCCGGATTCCGAGAAGGGCCCATGACGATTCGACACCTCATTCGCCGAGCCAGTGACGCCCTTCGAATACTGCGAACTAAGGGAATAGTGACTTTCGCCCGGCGATTGGTCTGGGCCATGTCGCGTTCGATCGGAGCTGATGTCGCTGCGTTTCCGATTCTTGTCGACGATATTGCCGACTCGGCCGAAATCTCACGAGTCCAATTGGCGCCAACAAAGAGCGTTGGTCCGCTGACAATTGGGTTCATCATGACGCCGCCGGCGGGCGGGTCAGGTGGTCACACCACGACCTTTCGATTCATCCAAGCACTCGAGGCAGCGGGCCATACCTGTGTCATCTACCTCTACGACCGCTTTGGCGGATCCTTGCCGAACCAAACTCAGACGATTCGAGCGTGGTGGCCCCATGTTCACTCCGAGGTTCGTCAAGTAAGCGGTGGGCTGCCCCCGTTAGATGCTTACGTAGCAACTTCGTGGCCAACCGCCCACGTACTGGCATCTCGACCGACCGATAGCGGGCAGCGTTTTTACCTAGTGCAAGATTTCGAACCGTACTTTTATGCGAGGGGCCCCGAATATGCCCTTGCGGAAGACACGTACCGGTTCGGGTTTCACTGCATAACCGTGGGTCAACATTTGGCTGAAGAACTTCGGAAGCGCTTTGACATCATCGCTGAGGTCGCGGCATTCGGATGCGACATAGAAACCTATGGGCTAACGAATATGGAATTGAGAGACGGAGTGGTGTTTTATTCAAAGCCTGACACGCCTCGGCGCGGTTACGGACTAGGTATTTTGGCGCTTGAAGAAGTGCATCGTCGCCGCCCAGAAGTCGTTATCCATACATTCGGTCGACGGGTTTCGAACTTGCCATTCCCCGCCAAGGTCCATCCGGCCCTAAGCCCAGTCGAACTGAGTGCGCTTTACAATCAGTGCATCGCCGGATTCGCGTTCTCATTCACGAATTTGTCATTGGTGGCTACCGAGATGATCGCTTCGGGAACGGTACCGATAGCCAATGCTGATCCGTTCATTCGAAGTGACCTCACGAATCCTTTTGTCGAATGGTCTAGGGCTACGCCTTCTGCAATGGCCGACGCGATGTGTCGAGTCATCGACCTTGGAACCGACAAAGACACTTTGCGGCAAATGTCGGCGAGCGTTCAGACCATGTCGTGGGAGCCAGCACAGGCATCGGTCGTGCGGGCAATTGAACGGCGTTGTTACGCGACGAACTCGCCGGACGGTTCGAGAGCATCAGAACCTGGATCGCCTTTTTGACGTTGGACGTTTGAACCGGGCTTCCACGATCGGTAGGCCCTGCGCGGTTGGGGCTTGACCCCAGTTGGTCCGCCGGTCAGTCGCCAAAGCGCACCGGTAATACCGATATTGAGGAAGAACACGCCCATGAGCATGGTGAAACTCATCAGGTCGGCGGTGGCAAACGCTACTGCGACACCGACGAAAGAACCTACGAGACCCTGGGCGAGTCCGTGCGTTTCGAGATCGGTGCACCGTAACCGAATGCCTCGGGCAGTGAAGGTGATGATGAAGAAGAAGATGGCGAATGCCACGATGCCGATAATGCCAAGTTCGATAGCGATCGAGAGCCAACCATTATCAAAGATTTTCTGCGTGGCCGGAAAGAGGGTCGCGAATCCTCTTCCAAACCAGGGTCGCGCACCGAACAATTTGCCGGCAATGGCGTAATCGGCGGTTCGGCCTTGCGTGCTGTTGTCTTGGTTGAGTTTCGTGAACATGGCCGTGAGAGTCCCGATGAGCCCCGGTATGGCCAAGCGCATTGCCGCTATCATCACCATTGCCATCGCGGCAACTTGCAGTCGACGTCGCCACGTCCATTCGGCGGCGATGAATAGCATGCCGATTCCGGCCACAATGATGCCAGTGCGCGTGATGGCAAAGGCAAGGCCCACAGTCATGGCACCAACTCGGAGCCATGCGAACTGCCGTGACCGGCGTCCCTTTGCCATGAACGCGAAATGCACGGCGATGGGCAGCAACATTCCCATAAGTGTTCCGAATTCAATGGGGTGCAGCGTGGTGCCCTGAACACGGGTGAAATTGGATCGATCTTGATCACTCACGATGATGTTGCGGGTCAATCCGGGAATCGAAATATCGCGGCCAGGGTTGAAACCAGTCAGAAATTGCCCGATGCCAGTTAGGGCGACGAAGAATGCGCCATCGAGAACTCGCTTCATTAAGACATGGGCGCGTTTCATGCTGGTGATTCCGTCGGCGGCAAGGAGTGCTACACCCGAAAGGGCCGCGATGAGCATGAGGCCGCGTCCAATGCCAGTCACTTCAGCTGATATGCGAGGGCGCAGAAAAAGTGGAACGGCACTGATCAGTACGGTAAGTAGCAGGAAAAACAGTGCTATACGAATTGGTTGGCGGCCGCGAGCAACTCCAAGTCCTGAACCAAGTTTCGCCAGCACCCACCAGAAGAGAAACGCGATGCCAAGAAGATTTCCTGGGGTGCCGCTACCGCCCACTGGTTTGAAAATAAGGGGTGCCGGAATACAAAACGAGATGATGAGAAAAAGCGTTAGCGCGCTAACCGCATCAATTCGGTAGCCAGGAAGGCGCTGCCATCGATTCAATGGCGGAGGGGGAGGAGCGCTTTCATGTGCTTCGAGCTCAAGCTGCATGGATTAGCGAGAAGTGTGTTGGCTCGAAGGGTTCGCAGCATGGGCTGGTTTCGGCATAGCCCGATTGCGAGGTGGTTCGGGAAGTTCCGCGGGCGCATCAGTTTCATCAGTGGATTTGCGGGCAACCGCGCCGTTAGCAAATGCGTCAACTAGAAATGCCATCGCTAAGGCGATGAGACCGCCGACGGCAATAATGACGATCGCGACTTTCATGCGTGCCGCGTTTTGAATGACTGCGATTTCCGGAACGGTGAGGTCGGCTGCGGTATAGAGGTCATCTTGGTTAGAACCTTGGATTTGCTGGCGCGTTTGCATCTCGGCCCGCAGCGATCGGACAAGGACTTTGTAGGCCTCTATCGAGGTTTCCCCCGATTTATCCGTGACGCTTAAGCCGAGCACCGAGGTCTGGCCCATGGGGGCGGTGACGACATAGGTGTCGGTCCCGCCAGCGGCTAGAACATTCGCACGAAATGCCGGATCGTCGATCACTGTTGCCATGAGATTAGCGAAGCCGTTGGTCCCAGCATTGAGACTTCGATAGGGGTTGGTATTTGCTAGTGCTCCCGCTTCGGTCGCAGTGTTTTTCTCGAGAAAAACCAGCGCACCATTGGAAACATACGAAGGCTTGATCGATGCGAGTACGACTGCCCCAATGATGCCAGCGACTACAAGACACCCTACGACGACGTACCAGCGTCGAAGGATGACGCGCACCGAACTCCAAAACTCCACGGTAATGCCCCTTCGCCTGCACTGCAGTAGCTGTGAGACTGTACTGCAGAGCACAATCTGAGTTTCCGCAGCCTTGTCAGTCCACGACAAGATACCAGCAAATAATCGGTCATTGCGGGTCGAATCGGTTGGACTAGTAAACGTTCAGGCGATCAGTCAGCACTTCACATCATGGAGCACGCGTTGCAGTGTGATCGGCCCAGCCATGTATCCAATCATCGCGTTGACGCCACAACTCTGGCCACGGAGCGGGTGAAATAGCGTCTCGTCGAACCTGGTTTCGACGGAAATTCCACCGTCTAATCGGTACGAGTTTCGCCCGAATCCAAACTCCAATGGTCATCAGCGCTATTGCCAACCTCAGTGAAGGACCATTGAAAAGCAGCGGCAGTAAGGTCATTTTACCTTTGAATAAAAGGCAAAGTTTCTCGACTGGAGTTGACGAGCCACCAACCGAATGGCGAAATCGCGCGTCGGCTGTTACGACGGGGGCGTAACCCTGACGTGTGGCGCGAATGCACAACTCGCTGTCTTCGCCGTACATGAAGAACCGTTCGTCAAAACCACCGAGCGATTGCCAAGCGCTGCGTTCGATCAACATCAAACAACCACTAACAATCGCGACTTCGCTTGCTGGGCCAAGTTGGGACGGCCAAATCTGCTCGGGATTAAATCGTGCACTGTTACGGAACAGGGTCGACAACGTGGTGGCGAACGACGTGATACTCCAAAGAGTTGGACGGCCCCAACAGGATGCAGTCGGCGCCTCGCCATGAACCGCGAAGCCGCGTCCGCCAAAGATCCCGGCCGCAGGACGTTTGGCAACCAGGTTGAATAATTCGTCGATGCAGCCAGGCTCGACGATGACGTCGGGATTGAGGAGCAGTACAAAGGGGGTTTCAAGGTTCTCGGTCGCGCGGTTACACGCTTGAGCGAACCCGACGTTGCTTGGCGAACGGATGACCTCAACGCGTGGCCAAGATTGCTCGACTAACTCAGCGGTGTGGTCGGCGGAGTCGTTATCGAACACGATGATGTGATCAGCGGCGTTGACTAACATCGGGACCACTCCATCGACGCACGACCCGATATCGGTTGCGCTGTTGTAGGTCACGATGACAACCGTTATTGCTTCACGCAGGCCCTTGGAGCTCTCGTCTGGGAACTCGTTCCCGGTTGAGCGCGTCGATTGATCAGCCAAGGTTATTGGCCTCGGCCATGGCGATCATGAGATCGGCCCTTGTTTCCCAGGAGAACTCGGCTACTGCTGCTCGCCGACCGGCTGGATCTGATGGCGCATCGCCGCGCAATGCGAGGCCCAGTTTTTCGATGAACTCATCGTCGTTGTCGGTCATGAATAACCAGTCAGTGTATTTCGATACTTCGGGGATCGAAGTAGAAACAATCGGAAGTCCCAGCGCGAGGTATTCCTTCATTTTGATCGGATTGCTATTTCGGATCCATTCACTTTGCACGTAAGGCATGATCGCGACGTCGAAGCCGGAGCCGTAGGCAGGAATTTGGTCATAGGGGCGAGATCCGAGGAGGTGAACGTTGGGCAGCGTTGCGATGCGCGACATCGCTGGAGCGATGTCGCCGATGAGTACCAAGCTCGCGTCGGGAAACTCGCTGGCAATTCGCGCCAGAAGTTCCACGTCGATCCGGTGGCCAGCGAGATTGCCGAAATAGCCAATGACCGGTCGGGAAAGTGTCATTAAGTCTTCGGGGATCGATTCGGAACCGGCACGGGTAAATGTCTCGATTGCAACTCCGTGATCAAGGAATACTCCTCGAGTCCCGACGACTGCTTCGTCCTCGGACATGAGCGTGCGGCTTACATAGCAAACTTGATCGGCAGCCTCTAGCAGTTCGTGTTCCAGGCCGGCGACATAGGCCTGATCAACATCGTGTTGGGATGAGAACTTGTCGGCTTTGTTGACAATGAGCGCACGCCGCGGCAGGTGCCGGATCACTTCCCAGGCGGTTGGCAAGGTCACGATGAAAACTGGCGTTGGCATCCGGAGTGCAAAAAGTACGACCCGGAGCTGGAAGCGTACGAGTGCCGAATTGATGGCGCGTCCGCGGCTGCTTCGGAAGAATGGAAGGCTGAGTGGACTAAAAACCCAGAAGTTGGGACGTTCCGGCATTGGCCTTTGAACTAGGTGACCGATGCTCTTGATCTTGTTCCAGATTCGTCGGCTGGGCTCAGTTGTGGTGCTTGGTGACGGCATGCGCATGCCAATGCTGTTGACAAATAACACGCGGCGGCTGCGAGCGACGCGACTCATGAGCTGGATCTCGGAGTGGGCGTGGCTCATATACCACCAGTCCACACCAGCCATACAAACAAAAGCGGGTGTTGCTTTTGTAATGGATTGTGAATTCCGTTTTTTCATCAGTTCCAACTCACGGTTTCCACAGGGGGATGTTAGATTGATCGGGTGCCGAACGTTGTCCACGGTGGTGGTTCTCGCGGCCAACGTGTCATCGGAGTTGCGACTAAAGACCCGTTTGATGTGCGCACCTTTAGTGGGTGCAGCGCGCATCTCTTTGCGGCAATTGAGAGTCTTGGGAGTCCCGTGACGCCCATCATTTCGCGTCGCTTGGGAGTCGCGGATGTCGCGACCGGTGCTGTGAATCCGGTGTCGTTACTTCTCCATCGCGGTGATTCAGCGCATCCGAAAATTCGATCAAGTTGGTATTGGTCGCGCCGAACATCGGAGCGTTTCAGCAAACGATTTGATCTTGAGTTATCGATGATCGGAGGTGAAGGAGTCATTCTTCAGGTGGGATCCCATGTGCGTGCGTCGCGTTCGGGCTACCGATCGTTTTGCATTACTGATGTCACCGTGGCGCAAGCTGTTTCCGCCGGACAGTTTTCGGTAGCCGGAGCGTCTGATCGAGTGATTGCCGAAGCCATCGAGTATCAGAGCGAAGTATTTGAGAGTTGCGAGAAGGTCTTTGTCTTTAGTCAGTGGGCGGCGCAGAGCGTGATCGACGATTACGGCTATTCGAGTGACCGAGTGGTGGTCGTGGGAGCCGGTGGCAATCTGGATTCGGAGGTTTCGCGTCGGGTCGACCCTCAACGTCGTTACCTGTTGTTCATTGGTATCGACTGGCATCGCAAAGGTGGTCGATTGATGCTTGACGCGTTTCGTGATGTTCGCTTGGCTTACCCAGACGTGGCGCTTCGAATCGTCGGATGCGAGCCTGACATTCATGAAGATGGCGTCGAGGTAGTGGGCTTTCTCAATAAGAATGACCCGGTCGATGCGGCGCGCTTATTGAATCTCTACGCCGGGGCTACGTGTTTGGTTCTTCTGTCGGATTTCGACCCGTTTCCGATCGTGATCCTTGAGGCTGCGTCGTTGGGTGTACCTGTCGTTTCGACTAACGAAGGGAGTAGACCAGAAATGGTTGTGTCAGGCGAGACAGGAATCCTCGCCAATCGCAACGCGGCTGAAATTGCCGCAGCCATCAAAACCATGTTGGTCGATCCGGCATCGGCCGAAGCAATGGGCCAAGCCGCTCAACGGCGAGCGCTGTCAAGGTTTACCTGGCCGAATGTTGCTGACCGAGTGTTGTCCGAAATGGGTGTGACTAGGAACTGACCAATATTTTTCGGGAATCTACCCAGGAGTAGTTGCATTACGCTTGCTACTCAACGCCGATCGATTGCATGGTTTGTGTCGCAGTCACAGCACGACAGGTAGGGGCGGTTTCGGTGGGCTATTCCAAGGGTTTCTTCGAAGATATGGCAGTGGGTTCGCTTCGCTCGGCCCAAACAGTGGTGCCCATGCTGATGGAGCTGTTTGCACCACGCTCGGTCCTCGACGTCGGTTGCGGTGTCGGTAGCTGGCTGAGTGTGTTCGTCAATGCCGGCATAGGCGATGTGTTGGGTTTGGACGGTAACTACGTCGATCGCTCGATGCTCAAGATCGATGTCGATTTATTTCAACCGACTGACCTCGCCAAACCGGTTTCACTCAACCGCACGTTTGACCTCGTGCTGACGGTAGAGGTAGCAGAACATCTGGCTGATGCTGATTCAGCGACCTTCGTGGAGTCACTCACTACCCATGGTTCGGTCATCGTGTTCTCGGCCGCGATCCCGTTTCAGGGTGGCACGACCCATGTCAACGAACAGTGGCCGAGCTATTGGATCGATCTGTTTGCCAAGCAAGGGTTTGTCTGCCTCGATGTGCTGCGACCGAGGCTTTGGCTCAACGCGGAAGTCGATTACTGGTATGCCCAAAACTTGCTGGTGTTCGTAAGCGATGACGAATACCAACGCCGGAATCTCTCGGCACTTGTCGAGGCGTCAGAGCAGTTCAACGGTTTGCCGTTGGTCCACCCCGGACTTCACCTCGCTCGAGCCGAATCGCTGCTGAGCCCCACCATGGGATTTCGTGCAAATGTGCGAGAGATTCACTCAGTGCTCATGAACCTTGGCCGCTTGATCGGTCATCTGCCAGCAAGTCTTCAGCGAACCCTGCGCAAACGCGGTTGAGTAACCAACGCGATCATGCCGGGCGCCAATGGCCCGGCATGATCGAACTCAGATCATCTGTGAGCGTTACACCGAAGGCGCACCGATGATCGCCATCGTTTCGGAGTTGTAGTTGTTTGTCCAGACGTTGTCGGACTTGGAGGCATCGAAGTGATTTGCAAAGGCCGTGCCGCCCCAACCGTTGTTCGGTGAAAGCGCATTGTTTGTTACTACAACCTGGTTCACGATTGAACCGCCGGCGGGACCAATGTCAGCCGATGTGACTCCTTCGGCATAGTTGCGGTCGATGGTTACCCCCGCCCCGGCGTAGGTGCCAAGGATGCTGATCGCTGAAGTCATGTAACCCCCGCCACCGCTTGCTTTGACAAAGCTGTGGGCGAGTTTGACCTGGCCGCCGCCGAAGAAGAAGAACACGTTGGTGTGCGCCGCTCCCGCGTTCGGAGTGATGTCGTGCAGGTAGCTGTCAGTGACGGTCACGTGCACGATCGGGATCATGTCCTTGGAAAACCCGAAGACGTTGCATCGGAGGCATGACCAACCAGAACCGGAGACGCCGGCTCGATCCACCGGTTCGTTCATGCCATCAATCGTCGTGTCGATGATCTGCAGGTTGGTGGTGATGGCCTCGTTCTGCCCTGTATCGATTGCTCCGCCGGCATCTGCGCCATCTCCACCGCGGCAACGGTTGAGGGTATGCACCAAGACCCGTTGGATGGTGACGTTCTTCGCTTTGACCGAGATGCAACCATCGAGCCAGGTATCTGAAATCACCGTGCCGTCCGTGGTAATGGTGAGGTCACCGGTCACATGTCGTAGCGATGAATTGCCGGCCAAGATTTGAGCTTCTGTCACGCCCGGAACACCGGTGTGGGATGCCCAGCAAGCCTCAGCTGCACCATTCAATGCGCAAGGTACCTCGCCACTCAATGCCGAAGGACCGGCTGTCGGTGTTGTTGTGGTCGTGACTGGCATAGCCGTGGTAGTGGTGGTGGGGGCCGCAGTAGTGGAAGTGGTTGGCGCAGTTGACGTGCTGGTAGTTGATGTCGTCGCGCTCGGTGCGGCGGTCGTCGAAGATGCGTTGAATACAACATCTACCCAGTAGTTGCTGGAATGCCACGTGGATTTTGGAAACCCCGAAGCGCCATAGCGGTAGATCCCGTTGGCGCTTGTCGTCGCATTCGCGGTTGCCTTCACGTCTCCCGCTCCAGCACCCTTGCCGTCAAAGTAACCGGCATCGGCGGCATAGTGGCCAACGTTCGTATGGTAGGAGACGACGTACTTAAGGCCTGCTTTGACGGTGATCGCCTTGGAGAGGTTGGCGGTTTGCCAACCTGATTCGGTTTCATTGACGAAAGTGACCGAAGCAAGTTTTGCTCCAGCGTTGGTCCACAACGCGCCAGTGTGTGGTCCCGTGTTTGCCGAGCTTTTCCAATAGCGGATTGCGCTGATTGTGCCGCTGGTGACGACGGTGAATCGGGTCCCCACCTCAACGGATTGGTTGTCAGTATCGCTTCCGTTGGTCGGTTTGTCCGAACCAAAGATCGTCTGGGGAGCGGCGACTGCGCCGGCTGGTGCTGATGTACTCGACAAACCCACGAACACCAAGGGCGACAAGACGGCAACGACCAATAACGCCCTCAGGCGTAGCTTGGTCGACTGGGTGAATCGAGATACGTCTTTACCGAAGATGGTCATTGAGATTCCTTTGGATTTGACCGTTGGGGGCTCGATCCGCGGGTGATTTCCGCCGCTGATTTCGCCGTTGAGTGGGGGAGTTCCATCCCCTCCAATCGGCAGTATCGGGCCGTCACCTTTAGCGAATCTCTAAGCAATCTGTGCCCAAAGCGCGCGTTGTAGCAGGCGCATCAATCAGCGGTCGTCGCTTGCTTTCCGATCAGATGATGCTGAGGAAGCGCAGATCGGCCGCGGTGCGATTACCCGGCGCGATGCGAAGCACTTGTGCGACTTTCAATCCGCCGGTTTGTAACTTCACGATCGGTTCTGGTCCGACCCGAGAGGGCAGTACCCCCATGTGTCCAGTCCCTGGGTCGAAGCGAGGCCAGTAGCTGATGCTTTTTTGCTCAAGCGCGACGCGGTCGATGTCACCCCAAAATTGGACGATCGTCATCGCGGGGTCGGTATCGACGACGATCGCAGCTTCTGCGGCAGCAATAAGTGGTCGACCTGTTGGCGTCATTGCAACAATGACCGCGTCGAGCGGCGCGTTGACGACAAGGTGTTCAAGGGTTGAGCCAGAAAAAACCGTGGCTCCCGCCGATGCGAGCCCGGCGGTCATTGACTCAATGAACGGGTTATCGCACAGCAATCCAATTCGGCTTCCCAAAGCTGGAACGCCCGCGTCGGCTAGCTGAACAATTGCCATCAGCCCGAGATAACTGAATACATCGATCAGTGGGTGTCGTTCATTCGTGCCGGCTATCAGCACACCACGTTCGTTCAGTGCATCGAGATCGAGATCGACACGCCCGGCTTGTATCTCCCAAGCTTCGAACATCAGTGGTAAGGCCGTGCCCGGCAGCATGGCCGCCGCGGCCGTCGCGTCGATCGGCCGCACGTGTGCACTGTTGGTGACGATGTCAGCTTCGGCGAATAGGTCGAGGTCTCGAGTCGAGGTGATAGTGATGCGGTCGCGAACGCCAACCGCCTCGGCAAGCGCATTGGTCTGTTCAGTCACTTGCGCCACGGTCCCAAAACGGGAGTCTTGGGTGAGAGCTGTAACTCGGAGTGCTCCTGCCAATGCGGCGATAACTGGAGTGACAGCGTAGGCCCCGGTCGCAGCTTCGGTGAGAACCACCGCGCCGGAAAGATCGAGTTCGACATTGTGGATAGCCTCACGAATGAGCCGCGCCAGACGCGCCACTGAAAGTTGTGGCAAACCGTCGTGATCGGCCGGCAGTCCATCGGAGGTCATCGAATTTACTTCTGGCCTGAAAGCAAACGATCGAAGACGCTGAGATATGCCGGCGCCTGCCGCGGCCAGCCGAGCTCAGTTTCGATGCGGCATCGACCTTCGACGCCCATTGTTTTGCGGCGCGCTGGATCGCCAAGGAGCACTTCGAGGGCATCGGCGAACGCGCTCGGGGACCCATCGGCGACGTAGTCCGCCGCACCTTCGGCAGACACTCGGGTTTCGGCAAGGTCGAAGGCGAGTACTGGAACGCCGAATGCCATGTACTCAAGCGTCTTATTCATTGTTGATGCTTGATTGAATGGTGTTGGTGGGTCAGGGGAAAGTCCAACCGTTGCTGTCGAAAGGTACGACGAGATCATGGGTAAATCGGCCCGTCCGGTGAAAGTCACGTACTCGTCAAGGCCAAGCTTGGTCGTCAATGCTCGCAGATCGTCGAAGGTGTCGCCGAACCCGAGAAGCGCGAACTGCACGTCGCGGCGACCGCGCTCATTCACCAACTCGTCGGCAACTTTGATGACCAAATCGACGCCATCTTGATGCCCCATGATGCCGAGGTAGCAGCACAAAAATTCGCGTCCGTTTCGCAGCGTTTCGTCGGACTCACCCGCCACCATGACGGCTGGATCCGGGCCGCTTCGCACCACTGTGGTGTCTTGTCGCGAACGTCGTCCGCGGTGGATCGCAACGCCTTGGTAGGTCGAATTCGTTGAGATCACGTGATCGGCGCTGGCAAAAGTGGCGCGTTCAAGTGCTAGCAAAAACTCGATTCCGATTCCACGGTCGCGTCCAAAGCGTGACCGATAAATCTCAGGACACAGATCATGATGATCGAATACGAACCGAACCTGTCGGGACCGAAACATGCGCGCAAGCAGAAAGTAGGTGTCGGGCGGATTACATGCCTGAATCACATCGAATGGTTGCTCTCGAAAAAGTCGTCGCGCCAAGCGCGCCGCGTGCACCCACGAATAGGCGCACTCCCAGGCAAACCCGATGAGACCGTTGACCGGCTTGGGCGGGTTGTACTTCAGCAACGTGACGCCATCGAGCGACTGTCGAGGCGGGTCATTAGGTCCTTTCGGACAAATCACCGAAACCTGGTAGCCGGCGCTAACGAGGGTTTGGCACTCAAGCCAAACTCGGCGATCAAGTGGCACCGGCAGATTTTGCACAACGATCAGTACATGGCCGGTACGGGTGTGGTCGGCCGCGGAGGAACCACTCACCCGGTCATCGTGGTCAATTCGGTGACCGTGGTCAACTCCGATGGCGTTTGCAGATCAGCGTCGGGCGCAATTTGCTCGTTGTCTGTCGGGTTGGAGTTCATCGAGTCTTGCGCAGGATCGGTTGGGTCAACGATAAATGGTTCGACAGTTGACCGTTGCTGTTGTCCAGTGGCGGATGGGTGACGCCGACGAGTCTTGACCCGTTTCAATGAACCCAGGGTGTCTTCGATGAGGACCAAAATCGTCGCAATCAGGATTGCGGTATCGAGACCGGGACTCCAGTTCTCGACGTAGAACAAATCGAGTTGGCGGTACGCGTAAAACGATTCGTTGTGTCGTGCTTCCACTTGCCACAGCCCGGTAATTCCTGGCCGGATCCCTTGTCGAGTGAGATGTTCACTGTCGAACTGTGCGACCTCGTCTGGTAGCGCCGGTCGCGGCCCGACCAAGCTCAATGAGCCTTCGATCACATTGATCAACTGAGGGAGTTCATCGATGCTGCTGGCTCGAAGCCAGCGCCCGACTCGCGTCACGCGCGGGTCATTGGGAATTTTGAATAGTGGTCCGGTGCGAGAGTTTTTCGATTCAAGTTCTTCGAGTCGGGATTCGGCGTCGACATGCATGGTTCGAAGTTTGCGAATCATGATCTGATTTCCATGGCGGCCAATGCGTACCTGGCGGAAAAAGATCGGGCCACCGTCCTGAATTTTGATACATGCCGCGGCAGCCAAAGTGATTGGTGCAGTGACGATGAGAACAATAACGGCGCCGAAAACGTCGAGGGTTCGTTTTACCGCCATTGCTGCGGGCTGTGCTCGATTTGGTTCGAGATAGAAGAAAGGTTCGTGGGCCATCGGCAGTTGTCGGACTCGCCGGTGACCGATGCGGCTCAGGCCACTTGACATGTGAACGTGCACACCAGCGTTGTGCAGTGTTCGAACCATGAGGTTCAGGTCGTCTGAACTCATGCCATTCGCCGCGATAATCGCCCCGGTCGCCCCCGACTCGAGAATCGCCTCGGCACCGTTGCGGTGATTGCCGATCCATTTGATGTGACTGAGGCAGGGATTGGTTGACTTGGTTTCGCTGACATAGCCGAAGGCGCGATAGCCGAGTTGTGGATGTGCGCTGAGGAGATCGGCGAGGTGTTCAACTTCGGCGATGCCGCCAACGAGCGCGACGGGGCGGTTGAACAAGCCGCGTCGGCGTTGCAATGTCACCCACGCGTCGAAACACGGTCGCATCACGAGCAGCAGGGCAATCAACATGATTGTGCCCATTGCTGGAACCATGATGGTGGGGTGCGGATGACCCAAGCGTTCGACGGCCCAGACCGTGCTGCCCAAGATGAGCGCGACGAGAACCTGTCGTTCAATGGTGGTCGACCGAGTAGCACTCACCCGTGATCGGTAGAGCCCGAAAATACTGGTGAGCAAAAGCCCTAAGGCGGTCAAGGCGATGACTTCAATAATGAGTCGGGGGGCAGTTGATTCGATCAACTTTGACCTCATGCCAAATGTAAATGCGAGTGACCAGGACGCGGTGATGCAGATGGCATCAAGTCCGATCAATCGACGCCGGAGGTCGACTGGTTTCGAGGTCGGTTCAGGAAGTTGCACGGGGCTCGACTCGACACCGGTTGGTTCGAGTGCCTGGACAGCTTGACGATCGCCATCCGCGAGGGTTGGTTCAATTGCGCGCGTCCACCCGGAACGTCGTGTCAATCGATGTGCTTGCATTCCCAGTGCCCCCACCCTCAGCTACTTCGCGATCACTGAGAGTATTGGTGGCGGGGCTGAAACAGGGCTGAATTCGTGCTGATACATTCCTGAACCTCCCCTTTCTCTCGCCGTACGGTAGCCGTTTCACCCCATCGGGCACCAGAGCGAAGCTGACATTGATCGTTCGGCCGGAGCGTTTATCCGAGCGAGAGCGCCCGCGGAGATCGAAATTCCCTCGGCGCATTGGCACTGACGGCGCCTGGCCGTTGTGACCACGCGGCGTGACGCCGATGCAGGAGGAGTCACGGTGCGCGCGAATTGCGAGATCACCTGCGAGCCACGAAGAGGAGGCCGATGTTGGAAAGGGTTGACGAAATGGGGAGAAGTGGCATAGAGTGGGGAGCAGTGGGGAAAGGGCCATCCTGATCCCACCACAGTGTCCCAGGGAACTGCAATCCAAGCAGTTCCGAGGAATCAGATTGACCGGGCGAGCAATTCACCGGTGGAGAGGTCATCGTGTTTGTCGGAACCTTCGAGCATTCGCTCGACGACAAGGGTCGAGTCGTATTGCCCGCAATGTTCCGCAGTCATCTGACGAAACACGGCTTCGTTTCCCAATTCGACAATTGTCTAGGGGTTTGGACTGAAGAAGGCTTTGCTGATGTGGCCCAGCGCCTCACGGACAAAATTCGTGAAGGCCTCGCACCACAGGCGGCAATGCGAGCATTTTCGGCGAACGCCGCTGAGGTCAAACCAGATTCGCAGGGTCGCATACTGCTGCCCCAACGGTTGCGGGAATTCGCTGGCCTTGACCGAGAAGTCGTCGTCATCGGAGCGATTGACCGAATTGAGATTTGGAACGCCCAACGCTGGGGTGATCTCAGCGCAGGAGCCGATGAAAGCCTTGTCCAAGCCGTCACTGCCTTGGGGATATGAGGATTCTCGGGCGGCATGAGAGCTACCAGCAACTCCTTGATCAAACTTCGCAACCGCACCAACGGAAGGCACTTCAAACAACCGATCTACCAAATCGCTCGGCCGCAAGACACCAAAAATCAATACCCACGAATTTCAGGACCCGGATCGCTCATTCGCAGCCTTTCGGCCGGCACGATGGAAGGCCCCTACTCCGCCCGCTTCCCATCTAGCTCGATCGGGGAGAAATCCCGACGAGCGCCCGCCGGCCGAAGGGCTGCCGATGAGCGATCCACCTGCCGCATGAAAACAACGGTTGTGCATTGCCAAAACCCGTGCACTCGTTGGCTAAATCGAGGCAGTTTGGTCACTGGATTCACCTGCGAGATTCGACACCGTTCACCCTTGAGCCGGTCGCTAACGCCGACTGGCCACAATCCTGAAGGCATCCATATGGCGGGTGAATCTGGCTTTCGGCATCAACCGGTGATGGTGACCGAAATCACCCAACTCTTCGTTGCGGTCCCAACCGGGGCGATAGTCGACGCGACGCTTGGCGGCGGCGGACATAGCCGAGCAATCCTTGAAGCCCATCCGCAGATTCGCATCATTGGCGTTGATCAAGATGACGACGCGCTGTTGGCAGCTTCGGCTCTGATCTCGACATTTCCGGGTCGAATGGTTGCGGTCCGGGCTCGGTTCGATCGGCTAGGTGAGGTAGCGGCTCAATATGCTGGATCGGATCCGGTCGTTGGAGTGCTATTTGATCTTGGCGTGAGCTCGCCTCAACTTGATTGGGCCGATCGCGGATTCAGCTATCGCAATGATGGTCCGCTCGATATGCGGATGGACAGAACGGCAACTCGCACCGCCGCGGACGTGGTCAATGACTATGAGGTTGGCGAACTCGCAGCTGTCCTTCGAACCAATGGTGACGAGCGGTTCGCTGGGCGCATTGCTCGCGCAATCGTTGCGGCTCGACCCATTCACACCACAAGCGAACTTGCAAGTGTTGTTCGCGAAGCGATTCCGGCTCCGGCGCGCCGTCGAGGTGGCCATCCAGCGAAGCGCACGTTCCAGGCGATTCGCATCGAGGTCAATAGCGAACTTGATGTGTTACCAACTGCGCTCGACCAAGCATTAGACCTCGTCGTCCCCGGCGGTCGAATCGCGGCGCTCTCGTATCATTCTGGCGAAGACCGCATCGTAAAAGATCGCTTTCGCCAAGCTGAAACCGGAGGTTGCACCTGCCCGGTTGGGCTGCCATGCGCCTGCGGGGCAACGCCAACGGTGAGGCTGCTCAAGCGCGGTGGATGGACCCCGTCGATCGATGAGCGCCAGCAGAACCCCCGATCGGAAAGCGCGCGATTACGAGCAGCGGAGCGCTTGGGTGGCGGCGGCGAAGTTGCATCTCCATCAGCAATCGAAGGGCCGAAAGCATGAGCCCATCGGTAGAAGGTTCCGCAGCTCGAAAGTTGGTCGCAGAGCCTCGGCCGGGAAGTCCGCGATCGCGCCTTACTGCGGTCAAGGCAGACGACCATCGGCGCTTCGGCTGGCGGCGCATGTCGCTCTCGGTAAGCGCGTTTCGTGAACAAAGCAACTTCGGGCGAATCGCGACGTTAACTGCGGTCGCATTGTTCGTATCGGTCTTCGGTGTCGTCATTTTTCAAACCTTGATCGTTCAGGGCCAAGCGCACCTCGACCGAGTTTCGATTCGAATCGCGGCCGAAAAGGAACGTTCGAAAGACCTCACTCGCCAAGTTGCTGACCTTGAATCTCCGGATCGAATTGTCGCGGCAGCTCGTGACCGTCTCGGCATGATCAGTCCGACGGACGTGGCTTACCTCACTCCGGCCCCCGGAGACGACCTCTTAGCGGCATTTACTCCGCCGCCGTCTCCTGCTACGAAACCGACAACGGTCAAGAAGGCTCCTTCGGTCGCCACGTCGAAGGCGCCATCGACGACGATCGCCCCAGCGGCGGCGACCAAGGTTCCATCGGCGAAGACGGGCACGAAAACGACCGCGACTTCGAAGTCGTCGCCGACAACGGTCGTCGCCCCGGCTAAGAAACCATGACGACAACGGTGAAGTCACTTCGACCACCTCAGCGTCGGACTAGTGGGGGATTGCCTAACGGCCGGGCCGCATCAAAGACGCTGAAGGTTGATCGCACTTCGTCACCCTCGACCTCTGCCAAGTCGCGTTCCCCAAAGGCGGCTTCTGCCAGGTCAATTCGTTTGAAGCCAGGCCGCGAAGTGTCCAGTCGGGTAGCTACGCAGAAGACCTCGTCACGCGCTCACCGCTCGAAGCACACGGTGTCACCGAAGGCGAAAATGTCGACGACCGCGCGCCGCCATGAGCAGAGTCGTCGGCGCCTGTTCATATTGCTCATCGGCTTAGTGATCCTGTTTGGATTAATTGTGATTCAGGTCGCAAAACTTCAAGTTTTTGATCCGGGCCATTACTTGCGTGTGGGCGCGTCGCAAACAGTTCGTTCGCAAGTTCTTGCCGCCGATCGCGGCACTATCTACGACCGGAATCACACTGAACTGGCAATGTCGGTCCCGCTCAAGTCTGTCTTTGCCGATCCCAAACTCATTGCTAACCCCATTGAAGATGCTGCGAAACTCGCGCCGATACTCGGTCTCGATGCGGGAGATCTTGCGCTCAAACTCGGAGCGCCAAATCGGTTCACCTATTTGGCACGCAAAGTGACCAAGGATGTGTCTGATGCTGTTGCTGGGCTCAAACTTGTTGGCATCGAGTTTTTGGATGAAACCGTTCGGGACACACCAGGCGCCGATACCACTCGGTCACTCATTGGTTCGGTCGACCTCGATAACAATGCCTTGTCGGGATTGGAGCGCCAATATGCCGATCAACTCACCGGTACGCCTGGCTCGCTGACCCTTGAACGTAATCCTCAAGGTCACACGATTCCTGTCGGCGACCATCAACTGACGCCTGCGGTCAAAGGCGACGACCTCGTCCTTACGGTCGACCGATCGATGCAGTTTGAGACTGAACGAGTGTTGTCTGAACAGGTGAAGGCTGCCGGAGGCAAAGGTGGCATCGCGATCGTGACCAAACCGGCCACCGGTGAGGTCCTTGCGATGGTCAATGTCACGACTGACCCCACGACCGGAGAAGTGAAACCCAGTGGCAACAATGCGGCGGTGACGACGGTTTACGAACCGGGATCGGTTATGAAAATCGTGACTATCGCGGCCGCACTTGAAAAAGGGCAGGTCACTCCGGACACAACCTTTTCGGTGCCAGATCATTTTCAAGTCGGAGACCACCTGTTTTCCGATGCCGAGCCTCACGCAACCGAATCAATGACCGTCGCGAAGATTCTGGCCGAATCGTCAAATATTGGAACCATCAAGATTGGCGAACAACTCGGCAAACAGGGCATTTACGACTCGCTGAAAAATCTTGGTTTTGGTGCCCGAACGTCGCTTGACTTCCTCAACGAAGCAAACGGAAACGTGCTTGCACCATCGAAGTGGTCAGCGACATCGATCGGCACAATTCCAATTGGGCAGGGCGTATCGGCTACGCCACTTCAGGTACTCGAGGCCTACAACACCATCGCGAATCACGGACTCTACGTCGGACCGAGATTGGTTGATTCGACTATTGATTCCAACGGCAATGAACACCCTATGCCGGCGGATGCAACTCGCCGAGCACTCTCGACCGAAACAGCCGACAAGGTAAACCTGATGCTGCGTGGGGTGGTCACCGGAGGCACCGGACTGTTGGCTGCGGTCGATGGATATACCGTCGCCGGAAAGACTGGTACTGCACGCAAAGTCCAACCTGGTGGCAGCTATTACGACGCCGGTGGGGTGATTCGTTATGAGTCGACATTTGTTGGGATGGTTCCGGCCGAAGCGCCCGCATTGTCAGTCATCGTGATCATTGATGAGCCGACAGCAGGCTCCTACTTCGGTGGCGCAGTAGCCGCCCCCGCATTCTCGAAAATTGCATCATTTGGATTGCAGCGATTCTCGGTGCCCCCGCCAGTAACTGATGGTGCTGCCGGTGGCATCGCGATGCCAGGCGCAACCGCCAGCAGCGCTACGGATCCTCAGGTCGGCACCATTCAGCGACTGCCCAACGGAAAACTTCGGGCGATGCCGGCAGGAATGCCTGTGGCTCCGCCGGTTTCGGTCACAGTCACGACTCGTCCACCGATTTCAGCATCCAAGCGCGCTGTTTCGAGTCCAACCACAACGCGAAAGCCATAATCGGGTGATCATCGATGAACTCGTAGCTGCCGTTCCTGGAGCGTTCATCGCGAATTCGGAACCGGCGAGCAGTTCACGTGATGTGACTGCGATCGACTTTGACTCATTGGCGGTGCGGCCCGGAAGCATGTTCTGCTGCCTTCGAGGCGCGGCATTCGACGGCCACGATTTTGCGGGTGCGGCAGTTGATTCGGGTGCAGTTGCGATCATGGTTGACCACCGCGTTGACGAACTTGTAGCCCTTGGCGTCACGCTGGTCGTCGTTCCTGATGTGCGCGTTGCTATGGCGCCACTGGCTGCCCACTTCTATGGGCACCCCTCATCGTCGGTAACAGTCATCGGCGTTACTGGTACAAACGGCAAGACAACGGTTACCCACCTACTGAAGGCGATTTTCGATGAAGCAGGATTGGCCAACGACGTTATTGGCACACTTTCCGGCGCGCGAACTACGCCCGAAGCGCCGGAGTTGCAGCGCAAATTAGCGTCGCTCCGTGACGACGGAATCCGCATCGTCGCGATGGAAGTTTCATCGCACGCGCTCATGATGCATCGGGTTGATGACTGCCATTTCGCGGTGGCGGTGTTCACGAATCTCAGTCGCGAGCATTTGGATTTCCACACCACGATGGAGGCGTACTTCGAGGCAAAGGCTCAACTCTTCGAGCCGAGACTCGCGTCCCAAGCGGTTGTGAATGCCGACAGTCCCTATGGCCGACTATTGAGTGACGCCGCGAAAATACCAACGACAAGTTTCGCGATCGCCGACGTAGTCGATCTCGAGTTCCACGCAACGGGTAGCAACTTTACTTGGCGCGGCCAACGTGTTTCCCTGAATTTGGGCGGCTCATTTAATGTCGCGAATGCACTTGCGGCGGGGGAGTCGGCAGTCGCGCTGGGAGTCGATCCAGAAGTCATCGCTGCCGGGCTAAGTCGGCCGATGCAGATCCCAGGGCGCTTTGAGCTGATCGACGTCGGTCAGCCGTTTCAGGTCATTGTCGATTACGCCCATACTCCCGATGGTCTTGAGCAGGTGCTTGCAGCCGTACAACAGGTCCATCCCGATGATGACGTAACCGTCGTTTTCGGTTGTGGGGGCGATCGTGATGCGGCGAAACGAGCTGGTATGGGTTCGGTCGCGGCTCGTCTTGCTGATCGGGTAATTCTGACGTCGGATAACTCGCGGAGCGAGGACACAGGTGTCATCATTGATGCTGTGCGGATGGGTTATGAACAATCACCTGACCGCCGTAGTCGTGAACTGGTTATTGAACCGAATCGACGAACCGCTATTGCCAAGTCAGTGGCGTTGGCGGTGCCAAATAGCGTGGTTGTGATCGCCGGCAAAGGTCACGAGCGCACCCAAATTATTGGTGACTCAGTCGTTCCGTTTGATGATCGAGAAGTAGCTCGTGGTGAGTTGCAGCGAATGCTAGGGATGACGACGTGACCAGACTCTTGATCGCCGCGGGCATCGCGATGATGGTTTCGTTGCTTGGAACCAAACTGTTGATCGGTTGGCTCACCCGCCATCGAATCGGCCAGCCGATTCGAGAGGATGGTCCGGCTGGGCATCAGACCAAGTCGGGTACCCCGACGATGGGTGGCGTTGCGATTGTTATCGCCGCTGGCATGGGCTGGATGTTGAGTGACTTATTCGGTGGAGTGTTCACCCGTCGCGGAATTCTGGTCATGGGCGCGGCACTTGGTGCCGGGATCGTCGGCCTTCTCGACGATTGGCTCAAAGTTTCGCGTGAACGAAATCTTGGATTGAACAAACGGGCGAAAATGATCGGGTTACTCGTCGTCTCGTCGGCCTTTGCGATCAGCACCTTGGTGTTCACCAATGTCTCGACAACATTTTCCTTCACCCGTTACGACATGCCAGGTATCGAAATCGGCAAAGCTGCATGGGCGATTTGGGCGATCTTGATCATCTTGGCGGTCACCAACTCGGTGAATCTCACCGATGGTCTCGATGGACTCGCCGCCGGCTCAGCGATTTTTGGTTTCGCCGCCTTCGTCGTCATTGGTTTCTGGGGATTTCGCCATCCTTCGGTCTATGGCGATCAAAGTTTTCTTGACCTGGCGATTGTCGCGGCAGCCATGCTCGGAGCGTGTACGGGCTTCCTCTGGTGGAATGCCGCGCCGGCCAAAATATTCATGGGTGACACCGGAGCGCTGGCGATTGGTGCTGCGTTGGCGTGTCTGGCGTTAAGTACTAATACCGCGTTGTTGTTGCCGTTGATCTGTGGCCTCAATGTGATGGAGGCGGTGTCAGTCATTTTGCAAGTGGGGAGTTTCCGGATGACTGGGCGCCGGATTTTTAGGATGGCACCGATTCATCATCACTTTGAACTCGGAGGGTGGCCGGAAACGACCGTCATTATTCGCTTTTGGATCTTGGCGGGGTTATGTACTGCGTTGGCCTTAGGTCTGTATTACGCCGACTTTGTCGGACTCGGAGTATTGGATTGATCGATCCCCGAGCATCCCGGGATCTCGTCATTGGTCGAGCACTGGTGGTTGGGTTTGCTATCACCGGCCAAGCAATGACTCGCGCCGTCATTGAGCGGGAGATTGACGTGATTGTCGTCGACGACCATCCCTCGCCCGAGGCGCGACGGGCAGCACAATTACAGGCCGTGGAACTGGTTGAATCACCCGCAATAGACGAACTGGCGGCTCTCATCGCGCTAGCCGATGTGGTGCTACCGAGTCCTGGTGTCCCCGACCGTCATCCGGTGTTCGCTCTGGCAAGAGCGGCAGATGTTCCGGTATTCAGCGAATTCGACTTGGCGGCGCGTTGGGATGACCGTCCTGTGCTCGCGATCACGGGCACGGATGGTAAGACCACCGTGACGACCATGGTCACCGACATGATGACGGAGTCGGGGTTTGGCTCCGCCGCAGTCGGAAATACCGACATTCCGCTCATCGAGGCGATCGGGCGCGACGACCTTGACGTGTTTGTCGTCGAGGCATCGTCATTTCGGCTCGGTCATACACGGCACTTTGAACCAGCGGTAGGGACGTGGCTGAATGTGGCCGAGGATCACCTTGATGTGCATGAATCATTCGATTCCTATGTCGCGGCGAAGGCACGAATTTGGCGTGACCTCGGGCCAAATTCGGGCGTAGCCATTGCCAACGCAGACGATCCGATTGTGGTTGATCACATCAATCGAATAGCGCGTACGGTCACGTTTGGTGTGCAAGGCCACGGCGGCTATCACGTCGAAGGAACATCGTTGGTAACCGACGGGGGCGACCTGCTCATTGATCAACTCGAGTTGCCGCGGCAGTTACCCCATGACATCAGCAATAGCTTGGCGGCTGCCGCTACCGCGATAGAGGGTGGAGCAAACCTCGACGCAGTAAGGCATGTGTTGCGGACCTATACCGGCCTCGCTCACCGAGTTTCATTCGTCGGCGAGTGGAATGGAATTCGTTGGTTCGACGATTCAAAAGCGACCGCGCCCCACGCAACCCTTGCCGCGCTTGGTGGATTTGAGTCGGTCGTATTGATCGCAGGAGGTCGGAATAAAGGTCTTGACCTGTCGGTGTTAGCCGTCGGAGCACCACACCTGCGGGCCGTGGTCGCTATTGGCGAAGCGGCCACCGAAATCGTGGCGGTATTCGCTGGCGTGTGTCCAGTGGTTCCTGCGGCGTCAATGGCCGAAGCGGTTGCGACTGGCGCCAACTTGGCGAAAACTGGAGACACCGTTTTGCTGTCGCCCGCGTGTGCATCGTTCGATTGGTACCAAAGTTATGGGGAGCGGGGCGATGATTTTATAGCGTCGGTCCATGCCTTGTTTGGCGGCGTTGGTGATGCCACGTGACGTCACTTTCGTCAGCGAGGACATCACATTCGAAACCTGCAGTGCAAGGTGGCAAGGCGCGGCGACTGTTCAGGAGTCCAACGGGTCACCGGTCGAAGTTATTCGTTTTCATCTTGGCAATTGTGATGGTCATCAACCTGGTTGGATTGGTCATGGTGCTTTCGGCGTCTTCTGCGACGGCACTCTACGAATACGGGTCAAGTTGGTACTTGTTCCAGAAACAATTGATGTGGATGATAATTGGTATCGGTGCGATGTTGACGGTGATGCGCATCGACTACCACGTGTGGCGCAAATGGACCAAGGCGATCCTGGCCTTTGCGGGATTCCTCATGGTGTTGGTGATGGTGCCAGGTGTCGGCGTCAGTGCGAACGGGTCATCTCGATGGCTCGGGGTGGGGATATTCAGGATTCAACCGTCCGAGTTTGCCAAACTCGCCGTGTTGTTATTCATCGCTGACCTGCTGGCTCGGCGGGCAAAACTGATGGACAACCCGCGTGCCACGTTGCATCCGGTGCTGTGCGTTTTCACGGTGTTCGCAATTTTGTTGATGGCCCAACCAAACCTGGGTACCACTATTCTTCTCGGTGGCATTGTTTTCGTGATGCTGTTTGTGGCGGGGGTGTCGGGGAAACATCTGGCCCTGCCGATGGGAATCGTATTCGTCGTGGGCGTGCTGTTCGCGACGTTGGTGCCGTATCGCTGGCGTCGGCTTACTGGGTTTATCGATCCATGGAAGGACGCATCGAATACCGGCTATCAAACGATCCAGTCGCAGGTGGCGATTGCCCATGGTGGGATTACCGGCAGCGGACTCGGTCATAGCCGCGCGAAGTTTGGTTTTTTGCCGTTCGCTCATACCGACTTTATCTTCGCGATCATCGCCGATGAACTCGGACTCATCGGTGCGCTGTTACTCGTTGCGCTATTCGTTGCGTTGGGGGTTGCGGGAGTTCGAACGTCGCTTCGTGCACCTGACCGTTATGGAATGTTGTTAGCGGCCGGAATCACGGCCTGGATTCTCTTGCAGGCGTTCGTCAATATCGGCGCAGTTGTGGGCGTGCTGCCCATCACAGGCGTGCCATTGCCGTTCGTGAGTTTCGGTGGATCGTCACTTTTAGTGACCATGGTGGCAGTAGGCATGCTGTTGAACGTGGCTCGTCAAATTCGCAAACCTCGTTCGAGCCAATCTGATGAACTGACGACTGCACGCGGCCGAACTCGTCGGGCGAGCTGATGACTCGCACGTTCGCGTGCATCGCTGGTGGTGGAACGGCCGGCCATCTGATCCCCGGACTTGCAGTTGCTGAAGCGCTCATTGAGGGCGGTCGAGAGCGAGATTCAATCTGCTTCATTGGGGGACGCCGTGGCCCCGAGACCACGATGGTGCCCGGTGCGGGATTCGAGCTTATTGGCCTCCCTGGCCGAGGAATTCCCCGAACGGTTTCAGTGGCGAGCATAAAAGCTGCGTGGGGGATCGTGCGGGGTGTCGTGAGCGGCGTTGGCATTATTCGGCGATTACGGCCTCAGGTTGTGGTCATCCTCGGTGGATACGCGGCGGTGCCAGCCGCCGTCGGAGCCATTATTTGGCGGATACCGATGGTGGTGATGGAACAAAATGCTCGTGCGGGAGCAGCAAATACATTGGCCGGTCGGTTTGCTCGTGCGAGCGCGGTTGCATTCTCAACAACGGGGTTACCGCGTGCAGTCATGACCGGTAATCCAGTTCGGCCAGAGATTCTTCAGATCGATCGACATCGCGATCGCGACGATGCTCGGCGCGAGCTTGGACTTCCCCTAGACCGAATCGTTATTGCGGCGTTCGGGGGTTCGCTCGGATCGCGGCGCATCAACCAAGCGGTCGAAGGTTGGGTAGGTCGCTGGTCAACACGTAGCGACTTGGCTGTTCACCATGTCATCGGGGCTCGTGACTGGGATGCAGCAGGCGAGTCGCCGTCGTCTGAAGTCAATGGAGGCGCCACCGGCATCGACTATCAGCGCGTGCGCTACGAAAACCGGATACCGCAGATGCTTGCCGCGGCTGACCTTGTAATCTCGCGCGCAGGTGGCTCAACGGTTGCCGAATTAGCGATCGTGGGTGTCGGATCCATTTTGGTGCCTTTGCCAATCGCTACGCGAGATCATCAAACGGCTAACGCGGAACCATTAGTGGCGCTTGGCGCGGCTGTCGCAGTTCCTGATGCGGAGTTCGACTCCGATCGCCTGATCGCGGAGGTGTCCGCGCTGCTGGACGCGCCCGGCAAACTAACGGTTATGGCATCTGCTGCGCGTTCATTGGGCCAGCGCGATGCCGCGAATCGAGTTGCCGCACTCATTGAGGAACACGCCCGCCATGACTGATTCCGAACGATTTCCGAGAGCCGCCCCGGTTCGAGCTAGCGCTTCGCTCGATCTCAGTCGACCGTGCCGGATTCATGTCATCGGAATCGGCGGAGCCGGAATGAGTGCCATAGCAACCGTGCTCGCCGGCATGGGCCATCAGGTATCAGGCAGTGACTTGAAAGAGTCGACTGGGCTTGAACGACTGCGTGCTTTGGGCATCGCAGTCACGGTCGGTCACGATGCAACCAACGTGCCGCCGCACGTTGATGCCGTCACGATTTCGACCGCGATTCCACCGAGCAATGTCGAGGTCGTTGCGGCTGGCGCACTCGGGGTTCGGGTCTATCGCAGGGCAGAGACATTGGCGGCAATTGCCGCGACGCGCGATGCAATTGCCGTAGCGGGGACTCACGGAAAGACGACGACCTCGTCGATGCTGGCGTTGGTCTTGATCGAGGCGGGCTTTCGTCCGTCATTCATTATCGGCGCAGACGTAAACGAGATTGGCACGGGCGCGGTTTGGGACGAAGGCGCACACCTCGTTGTCGAAGCTGACGAAAGTGACGGAACATTTCTCGAGTTGCCGCGCCTGGGGGCGATCGTTACTAATGTCGAACCCGATCATCTCGAGTTTTATGGCGGGTTCGAAGCGCTGCAATCGGCTTTCGAACAGTTTGTGCGTGAGACCCATGGGCCTACCGTGATTTGCGCTGACGATCCATTGGCGTTTCAGATCGGTAAATCTGTTGGCGCTGTGACCTATGGGACTGCAGACGGCGCTGACTATCAGATGACCAACTTGGTTGGTACTCGTAGCGGATCGCGGTTTCATGTGGTTCATCACGGGACTGATCTAGGCGAGATTCGCCTTCCGATCGCAGGTAATTACAACGCTCGCAATGCAACCGCGGCATTAGTGATGGGTCTCGAATTGGGTGCTTCGTTTGCTGACGGTCGCGCAGCACTTGCGCGATTCGCCGGCGTTGCCCGTCGATTCGAGCATCGTGGTGAAGCGGCGGGAGTGACATTCGTTGATGATTACGCGCACCTTCCCAGCGAAGTTTCGAGCGTGTTGGATGCAACGAGTCAGGGAGATTGGGGCAGAGTGGTGTGTGTATTCCAGCCGCATCGCTATAGCCGTACCGCGGCGTTGTGGGCAGATTTCGCCGATGCATTCGGTCACGCTGATGTCTTGGTCGTCACTGATATCTATCCGTCGGGTGAGGCGCCCCGTCCCGGAGTGTCGGGGCAACTGATCGCAAATGCCGTCCTTGATGCACATCCGTGGCGGCGCCTTGCGTACTTGCCTCGACGGACTGACGTCGTGGGTTTTCTCGCCTCAGAACTTCGACCGGGTGATTTGTGTCTGACATTGGGCGCTGGGGATCTCACCTCACTTCCTGACGTCGTCCAGCAGCGCATAGTCGACCGCACTGGTCAGGCCGCACATTGAACGAGTTTGAAGCGATCGAAACGGCAGCGCAACTTCTGGGCGATGTTGCGCGTCGAGATGTTGCCCTCGGCGACTTCACGACCTATCGCGTAGGCGGAACAGCAGCGCTGTTTGTCGAGGCAACCGACGACGATGCATTGGCAACGGTAAGCGCGGCAGTTCGGGCGACACGGATACCGGTACTCGTCATTGGCAAGGGATCGAACCTCCTTGTCGCCGATAGCGGCTTTGGCGGTATCGCCCTGGTTCTGGGCGAGCATTTCGCGTCCGTCGACCTTTCAGACACCACCGTCGTGGCTGGAGGTGCCGCGAAATTGCCAGTTGTCGCTCGTCGCGCAGCGGCGGCTGGATTGGCTGGATTCGAATGGGCGGTCGGAGTGCCAGGTTCGATCGGGGGAGCCGTGTCGATGAATGCCGGCGGCCACGGTTCCGACATGGCCGAATCCCTTCAGAGGGTCCGCGTGCTTGATGTCGCGAACGGGGACAATGCATGGGTGTCTGCTGTCGACCTCGACCTTTCTTATCGCCATTCAAACTTGACGAATTCTCAGGTCGTGCTTTGCGCCGAACTCAAACTGCAACGCGGCGATCAGGTCAAGTCTGAAGCGATGATTGCTGAGATTGTTCGCTGGCGCAGGGCCAATCAGCCGGGGGGATCAAATGCGGGTTCGGTTTTCACGAATCCTGTTGGCGACTCGGCTGGACGGTTACTAGACGCCGCAGGTTGCAAAGGATTTCGGGTCGGATCAGCTGAGGTGTCTTCGAAGCACGCCAATTTCATTCAGACCGATGAAGGTGGTCGAGCCGCTGATGTCATCGAACTGATGCGCCAAGTTCAAGCGCGAGTCGAGTCCGATTCTGGCGTGCGGTTGCGATGTGAGACCCGTCTGGTCGGATTCGACGACGCACGTATCGACTCATTGTCGGGGACAAACCCTAAATCTGTGATCGAGGGTTTATGAGTACCGGAACGATCGAACGTCAGCGACCAGATGTGGTGGATCCCCGAATTCAAGCCCGGCGCGATCAGGTGCAAAACGCTCGGCATCGCCGGCGACTCGGGCGACTCGCGGTCGTGGTGGTGGCGATTGGCCTTGCTGGGGTGGTCTATGCCGCGCTCGAAAGCCCCTTGCTCGATGTGAACACATTGAGCTTCGACAGCAGCGAGCATGTCTCGGTGGAGCAAATGACCGAAACCGCAGGCATCGCCATTGGGGATCAACTCATGGGTATCAATCCTGAATCAGTTCGAAATCGCCTACGCAGTTTGCCTTGGGTTGACGATGCGCACGTCACGGTGAACTGGCGATCGGGAACCGTTCACCTACAAGTGACCGAGCGCGTGCCAACCGCAGCGATGAGCGATGGGGCAGGGGGTTTTGACCTCATTGACCAATCCGGCCGTGCGATTGCGCCGGCGGCAGCGGACGCGGGGCTGCCGATTGCTATCGAAGGACTTGCCCCAGTGGCTCCTGGTGCTGAAATCGGTCCGGGTGGCGACGCTCCGCTGGCGATTTTGGCTGCGCTCACCCCGAGCCTGAAGAGTCGAGTGCAGGCGATCGTGGTTGGTGCGGATGGTTCGATTGACTTGAAGGTTCGACCGCAAGGAGTGGTGAACCTCTGTCAACCGGAACGGTTGCCCGAAAAACTCCGCAGCCTGACGACACTTTTCGCCCAAGTCGACGACACGGATCTAGCCACGATGAATGTCTGCGTTCCGAATAGTCCCATCGTGACCAGGCTCAAAAAACCATGACCCCAGGTTTGGGATTGATCGATAGCGCAGGCGAGACGGTTGACCTCAGCCGGCTATTCCACCTACGCTGTCGACCATCGCATGAGGCTGACATAACCCTCCATAATAGGTCGAGACTTCTTCGGGGGCGGCAATGACCGAACGTGGTGGACGTCGGCTTCGGTCAATCCCGACGCCAGCAAATCAACCCGGCCTCTTCGAAGTTGACAATGTGTCTGAAACATCAAGCGCAGAACCGCCCGAAACGGTAACAAGTCCACCACTAGCAACTCTTCCCGCTCCTAACACGGAGGTAGCGAACGTCATGGCCGGAAACCCGCAAAATTATCTCGCGGTCATCAAAGTCGTTGGAATCGGCGGTGGTGGCGTCAATGCCGTCAATCGCATGATTGATGCTGGGTTGAAAGGCGTTGAATTCATAGCCGTCAACACCGATGCGCAAGCGTTGCTCATGAGCGACGCCGACGTGAAGCTTGACATCGGTCGCGAACTCACCCGCGGGCTTGGTGCTGGTTCCGACCCTGAAGTTGGCCGCCAAGCTGCCGAAGAACACCGTGAGGAAATCGAAGAGGCCCTCAAGGGTGCGGACATGGTGTTCATCACCGCCGGTAAAGGCGGTGGCACTGGTACCGGTGCCGCACCGGTGGTAGCAGAGGTCGCAAAGGGAATTGGCGCGCTGACCATTGGCGTCGTTACCCGGCCGTTTGGTTTCGAAGGGCGGCGCCGATCGGTGCAAGCCGAACAGGGAATCCAGAAGCTCAAAGAAAAAGTCGACACCCTCATTGTTATTCCCAACGATCGCTTGCTCACCGTGTCTAACGACAAGACATCGGTACTCAGCGCGTTCAAGATGGCTGATGAAGTTTTGCTCCAGGGTGTGCAGGGAATCACCGACTTGATTACGACGCCTGGTTTGATCAACACCGACTTCGCTGACGTGAAAATGATCATGAGTGATGCCGGTTCTGCGCTGATGGGCATCGGCTACGGGTCAGGCGAAGGACGTGCACTCATTGCCGCTCGTGCCGCGATTTCGAGTCCCTTGCTTGAGGCCTCAATAGAAGGTGCCCGGGGCATCTTGCTGACCATCGCTGGTGGTAGCGACCTCGGTTTGTTCGAGGTCAATGAGGCCGCTGAAGTCATCCATGGCGTTGCGCATGCTGACGCCAACATCATCTTCGGTACCGTTATTGACGACGAGATGGGCGATGAAGTTCGGGTCACGGTTATTGCCGCCGGATTCGATCGGTGGGATGACCCCAAGGGTGGCGGCGACCAGGCATCATCGGGTCGAACGGGCCGAGATGATCGTGCGCCTGTGACCGACGTGTTCGGCAGCGATGACGACGATCTTGACCTTGACGACGAAGACGGCGATTTCGATGTGCCGTCGTTCTTGAAGTAGAAGCTCGCAACGGTTCACATCGTTACCACGACGCGGGTTGATGGCGATTTTGCCATCGACGGCAATCGTGCATTGCTCGAAACGCGTCGTCGAAACGTCGTCGACTTGCCGTGGGCATGGCTGCGACAGGTTCACGGCGCTGAAGTTGTTTCAGCGAGTGCCGCCAATCTGTCGGACATTTCGGGTACTGACGGTGATGCGTTGGTATCGAACGATGCCGCTATCGCTCTTGCCGTTCAGACTGCAGATTGCGCAGCAATTACATTTTGGAGCGCGGAAGGTGTGATCGGAATTGCCCACGCAGGCTGGCGCGGCCTCGAGGCCGGCATCGTGGGCACAACAACCGCCGCGATGCGGGCGATGGGCGCGACAGTGATCGATGCTCAAGTGGGGCCCTACATACACGTGGAGTGTTATGAGTTCGGCGACGCAGACCTCGATCGACTTGCGTCACGGTTCGGGCCGCCGATCCGTGGGAAAACTGCCAATGGAGGTCCAGCACTCGACATGGCGCGATTGGTCGAAGCATCACTGGCCAATGCGGGCGTTCGACGGATCGTCGATGACTATTCGTGCACTGCATGTGATGCGCCACGGTGGTACTCGCATCGGGCACGAGCCGAATCTGGTCGCATGGCAACGGTGATTTGGATGGGCGAGGTTGCGAATCGGTCCGTTAGGTCAGGTGACCAATGAATGCCGAAGACGCAACCAATTTGGCGAAGATGGTCGCCGATCGCGCCGCGTTGGTGCGCGCACGAATTACGGCTGCAGGCGGATCTACCGACATGAAACTTCTTGCGGTAACCAAGGGCTTCGGACCAGATGCAGTTTCGGCTGCACTCGAAGCAGGACTCACCGATGTCGGCGAAAATTATGCGCAGGAACTCATCGAAAAAGCGGCGGTAATGAGCGCGACTCGCCATGACGACGGAGCCTCAGATGATGCAGATGGGTTGCCAGAGCCGCGCTGGCATTTCATCGGTCGACTCCAACGGAACAAAGTCAGACACCTTGCGCCGCTGGTGACACTTTGGCAAACGGTGGATCGACTTGAACTGATTGATGAACTAGCTCGACGAGCCCCAAACGCGTCGGTACTCATTCAGATAAATCTGTCGGAAGATCCCAACAAAGGTGGTTGCACCTTTACCCAAGCGGATGCGTTCATCGATCATGCCAGAACGGTGAACCTTGACGTCCAAGGCCTCATGGGGGTGGGACCGGCAGGGCCTCCAGAAGCGGCTCGGCCTGGTTTTCGCGCCTTAGTGGCGATAGCGGATCGCTATAACCTTCCGGTGCGATCGATCGGAATGAGCGCCGATCTCGAAGTGGCCGTTCAAGAAGGATCAACCATGGTCCGGGTTGGTCAAGGCCTATTCGGCCAACGCCCAGTGCGCACCTAAAACCGCCTTTCGACGACGGGCACCGTCAGAGTCACTACAGTTGGGCGCTACCTTGTGGAGGGGTACCGGCGCCCACCCTGGACGGCCGACGGTTGAGGAGGTTCCGATGGATTCGATGTGGCGACGGACGATGTTGTATCTGGGCTTAGGTCCAGACGACGAATATGAAGAGTATGACCAAGATGTCGATGGTGGATCGTCGGTTGGGCGCTCAGCGATGCCCGTTCGTGAGACCGTGCCCACCGCAAGCACGTCCCGAACCTCGGCGCCTCCGACTCGTAGTCGGTCTATGTCATCGAATCCTCCTCCACCAGTGCTGACTCGCGAGCCTTATGAGACTTCCGCGGTTCGACCGCTGCCGACGAAAACCAGCGATGAGCCAGTTGCGAAGCCGCGTGGCGTGGTGCGACCAGTTCCGCCCACCGCGAAACCATTTTTGATCGCTCCCCGCACGTTCAATCAGTCCCAAGAAATCGCCGACAAGTTCAAAGCGGCACAACCAGTCATCGTCAACCTTCAAGGCGCCGACCGTGAACTCGCTCGTCGTTTGCTCGATTTCTTAGCCGGTCTGTGTTACGGGTTGGGTGGGCAGATGGAAAAGGTTGCTCAGCAGGTTTATATGTTGACGCCGAATAACGTTGAAGTATCGGCGGAAGAGCGGGGACGCCTCAAGGAACGCGGTTTTCGCGAGGCGTGATTGATGACGGATTCGAAGCTCGATTGCTTTGATCTCAAGACATTTTGACCGACAGTCCGACTAGTAATTAGGTGCCTGTGTCCATAATCACCACGCTGCTTCAGGTGTATCTATTCATCCTGTTAGGTCGGATTGTCCTGAGCTGGTTTCCACCTCCAGCGAGTGGAATCATGGTGTCGGTTCAGCGATTCCTCTACGCCGCAACCGAACCAATTCTTGCTCCGCTGCGATCGGCGCTACCCCCGATGAGGGCTGGCTCAATGGCGCTTGACCTTTCCCCGACCATTTTGATTCTGGGAATTTTCATTTTGCTTCGACTTCTGGGCTAGTCCGCCAAATCGATCATCGGGAACCCCGGATGCCATCGCCCCCGTGACTCGCAGTGGTGGCTAGCATCCGACCTATGGACGGATCACCCCAGCTATTGACCGATGTGAAGTTTACGAAGCTCAAACGAGGCGGCTACGACCCGGATCAGGTCGACAACTTTCTCGAGCGAGTCAGCGTCGCGGTTTCCCAACTGCAGGACAAGTTGCGCCAGGCGACTGAGCGAGCCGAATCGGCGGATGCGCAAGTTGCTGAAGCAAGGCGTCAGCAGAGCCAGCCGGCTCCGGCGGCTGTTGTCCCGGCAGAACCCACAGCAGCCCCGCAGCCTGATGCCAGCGAGGTCGATACTGACGGTGAACTTTCCAAGGTGCTCGTGCTGGCCCAGCGCGCCGCTGACCAAGCAGTAGCTGAAGCGAATACAACCGCAACGCGAACGGTTGCGGATGCTCGGGCCAAGGCAGTGAATCTGCTGGCCGAAGCCGAACGTGATCGAGACGAGATCTTGGCCGCTGCTCGCGCCTATGCCGATTCCGACACAGTGGAGCGAGCGAAAGATTTGCAAGCTCAGGTTGCGACTCTGGATACCGCTCGTGCCGAGCTCGAAAACGACGTTGCCGCACTTGACGAATATCTGGCAGGCGAACGAGCGCGACTCCACGAACAACTTGACGTCATCTCGGCGATGCTCGACAATCCGACCGGTTTGGTGGTCGCCGATCTACCTGAGCTCGCTAATCCGGTGATTCCGGAGATCGACTTAGGGCCGACGAAAGATCCCGTCACCGACGTCGCAACCGAGTCTGCATTGACTGAAGCCGACAGCACCTCAAGCAAACTTTTTGGCGATTCGGCCGATGCCGCCGGTTCGACCGACATGGTTGGCGGGGATACCGGACCGGCGACCGAACTGTTCACGGTGCCTGACGTCGATGAACCCGCGGCGTCAGCTGATGTTGCCGCTGCTCCAGTAGTTGCGCCGGTCGTTGCGCCACCGTTAGGTGAGCCCGACGCTGCAGCGGATGAGGCGATGCGAGCGTTCTTCGAACAGGACTTGGCCGACGAAGTGCGATCCAAGCAACGTTTTGGTCGCCGTCGCTGACTGAACGTTCAGCCCGTCGGTTCCGCAGGGGTTGCGGTGAGCTGAATTGAAAGTCCGACCGAACTGCCATCGACATCGATGGTGCGTTCGCAATTGCCGTCAATGAGCGCGATGGCCAGAACCTCTGCGGCGATCCACGTGCGATGTTCATCGAGGGCGGCTTGGAGCGTATCGCCGGCCTGAATGGTGATTGATACTCGATCAGCAATGGCGAATCCGAGTTCTTTGCGCTGATCGTTTAATGCTCGAACCAACTCGCGTGCTTGACCTTCACGTCGAAGTTGAGGGTCAATATCAAGGTCGAGCGCAACCGCCCATCCGTCGTCCTCAACGAGGGCAAAGTCGGCATGGCGATCAGCACGGACATCAACGTCGCCCGGTTCGAGTCGGAAACCGGCGATTTCGATAAATCCTTGGGTTTCAAGGCCGAGTCGTAATGCAGAACCATCAGCTGTTTCGAGTGCCGCTTTTACTTCATTGACTTGAGGACCGAGCCGAGGCCCGAGAGCTCGGAAGTTTGGGATGACTGTCCAGGTCATCAAGCCCGACAAGGTGTCGATTCGCTCGAGCGTCTTCACGTTGAGTTCGCTCATAATTTCAGTTTCGATGTCGGCATCTAGCTCGATGCCAGGGTGCAGCAGTAATGCACGGCTAAGCGGTTGGCGAACGCGAACTTTCGCGTCGGTTCGAGCAGCCCGACCGAGAGCGACGAGGCGTCGCGCCGCAGCTACCTGATCGCCGAGTGATTGATCGTTTCGCCCTTGATCGATGGGCCAGTCCGCGAGGTGGACGGAAACTTCGCCAGTAAGGCGGGTGTAAATGTCGTCGGCTAAAAACGGGCAGAACGGCGCTAGCAGGAGTGAGGTTTTAACGAGGCATTCGTGCAGCGTGGCATGCGCAACTGGATCACTGCTTTTCCAAAATCGGGGTCGTGACCGGCGTAAGTACCAATTTGAAAGGTCGTCGATGAATGTTGCGAGTTGTGTCGCACCCGCAAGCGCGTCAAATCGTTCGAGTGCGTCGGTAACGCCGGCGATGACGCCGTCTAGCTCGCTGAGAATCCACCGATCGAGGACGTGAGTCGGATCAGCGGCTGGGGCATTCGGAGTCCACTCATCAAGATCGGCATAGGTGGCGAAGAATGAAAATACATTCCAAAGGGTGAGCAAAGTTTGGCGAGTGGATTCGCGAATGCCCTCTTCGAATACGCGTCTTGGGGTCCATGGTTGTCCGGCAGAAAAAAAATACCAGCGAAGGGCATCAGCCCCGTGCGAGGTGAAAATGTCCCAAGGAGCGATGATGTTGCCGCGTGACTTAGACATCTTCTGACCGGTCTCATCGACGATCAGGTTTAAGCAGACCACATTTTTGTAGGGCGCCGAATCGAAGACGAGAGCATTGACGGCCAAAAGTGAATAGAACCAACCACGGGTCTGATCGATTGCTTCGCAGATGAAGTCTGCCGGATAGGCGCGGGCAAATGCGTCTTGGTTCTCGAACGGATAATGCAACTGTGCCGACGGCATCGAACCTGAATCGAACCAAGCGTCCAGTACGGGAGCAACCCGCTTCGCGGTTCCATCGCATTTCGTGCAAGCGAGCGCGATCTCGTCAACATAGGGACGGTGTAAATCGAGTTCGGTTAAGTCCCGACCTGCGGCAAGCGAGAGATCGGCTACCGAACCGATGCAGCGTTCGTCGCCGCAGTGCTCACACCGCCATATCGGCAGCGGTGTTCCCCAGTAGCGATCTCGCGACAGTGCCCAGTCGACATTGCCTTCGAGCCACTTTCCGAAGCGACCATGCTTGATGTGCTCCGGCTGCCAGTTGACAGTCTCATTTTCCCGCAACAGGTCATCGCGTTTGGTCGACGTGCGCACAAACCACGATGTTTTCGCCCAATAGATCAGTGGTGTGCTGCATCGCCAACAATGGGGGTAGCTGTGCTCGTAGGGAAGTTCGCGCACCAGCAGTGACCTCGCCTCGAGGTCAGCGATGATTCCTTGGTCGGCATCTTTGACGAAGAGCCCTTTCCAGGGCGCCACCCGCTCGTCGAATGTTCCATCGGCTTCGACTGGGTTAAGGACCGGAAGGTTCTCGAGCCGTGCGACGGTTGCATCGTCTTCACCGAATGCCGGAGCAAGGTGAACAATTCCGGAGCCGTCGTCGGTGGTTACGAAATCGGCGGTCACGATGCGACAGGCGTTGGCATCCGCGGCAAAATCCAAAAAGGAAAATGGCCGTTCGTAGCGCCACCCTGCAAGTTGCGAGCCTTTCCAGGTGCTGATCGGCGCAATGCCTTCTGGTAGCAGCGGAACCGCAACGATGAGGTCCCGGCCGGTGGTCCCGAAACTTTCGGCGGGAACTCTTGCGTACTCAATGTCGGATCCGACCGCGGCGGCAACATTTGAAATCAATGTCCACGGTGTTGTTGTCCAAATGAGAAGGTCGGCGCCGACAGCATCGTCAGTAAGTACTGCATCGTCGATGAGTGGGAACCGCACGAATACCGAGGGATCAATGACATCTCTGAAGACGTCCGGTTGGCCCATCTCATGCGATGACAGTGCGGTGCCACATCGAGCGCAGTAGGGGCTGACCTTGTGGCCTTCATAGAGAAGCCCTTTTTCCCAAAGTTGGCTTAACAGCCACCAAACTGATTCGACGTAGTCGTTCGACAATGTCCAATACGCATCGTTGGTGTCGATCCATGCTCCGGATCGAACGGTAAGAGCGGCCCAGTCCTCAACGTAACGATGAACTGAGTCTCGGCAATGTTGATTGAATTCGGCCACTCCGTAGGCCTCGATCTCCTGCTTGGAGTGCAGACCGAGTGCTTTTTCAACCTCCAGTTCGACTGGAAGGCCGTGGCAATCCCACCCACCTTTGCGCGGCACACTTCGGCCCCGCATGGTCTGAAAACGTGGGTAGAGGTCTTTGAACACGCGCGCCCAAACATGGTGTAACCCAGGCCGGCCATTTGCAGTTGGTGGCCCTTCATAGAAGATCCAAGGTTCGTTTCCGTCGCGCAGGTGCAGTGCTTGGGCGACGACATCCTGAGTGTGCCAACTGTCCAAGGTTCGGTCTTCGAGGGCGACCAAGTCGAAAGTGGGGTCAACGGGGCCAAATGGCATGGATGCCACACTAGGTGCCCGACGCAGTGCTGCAGATCAGCGAGACCGAAACCATGTTTCGAGTGGTACAGATGCGGCGATGTAGAGCCGGCGATTGACTTGAAAGTTCCCTCGGCGTAAGGTCCAGCACCTTTTCGGCGGGTACTGACTCTGGTCTCAATGTCCGATTTTGCCAGATTGAACACCCCAGCGTCGAACGCCAAGAAGCACTAACAACTCATGGGTCGATCTCATCGACCGTGAACTTCAAGACCGTCGAACCACAACTACGACGGCGACTCGAAACTCGCCGATAAAGAGGAATCACGTGACCAAGGCAGCAGCGAAGGCTCCGGTTAAGAAGGCTCCGGTTAAGAAGGCTCCGGTTAAGAAGGCTCCGGTTAAGAAGGCTCC